>CAVPCE010000098.1:0-56815 GCA_963702295.1 uncultured Acidobacteriaceae bacterium
ATGTTAACATCTGCTCGACTAGTACGTACTGCTTCTCAGAAAGTGCACCGAGACAGCAGAGCAGCACAACAACGGACGTGAATTTCATGTCGAAATGTTATGAACCAGGAGCCCGAGTCTGCAACTTAATTCCATGCTGATCGCACCGCCTCGTTCAGCGCATCCTGCCGGCTCGAAATCCACTGGCTGTAATGCTTTTCGACAATCCTCGGCGAGTTCCAGGATGTCCGCCACCTGCAGACCGGCGTTCCTTTCAAAAGTAAATCGGCTGCGAGGGTGTGGCGCCAGCGGTTGCGCGTGATGTGGACGCCGGCAACATCACCAAGCCGGCGGAGCCGTTCTATTTGCCCAATCACCGACCGCGCTTTTCGCGTTTCCCTCTCCGGACCAGAAGAGCATATTCCCCGTCTGCGGGATCTTTTCGAGCGACGAGATGATGTCCTTGTGAAGCGGCAATTTCACCGGCTTCCCGTTCTTTTGGTGTTCTGGGACGATGAATTCCGCGTCCATCCGCGACCACTTTAATTGCACGGATGTCCCGGCTGCAGACGCCCGGTCCACCGCAGCACCCGCGACGAACGCCGTAATCCCGGTCGCGATTCCTTTCACCGTAAATTCCCTTGGCAGGGAAGGGGAATCGCCCGATTCGATCTTTTCGAGCTCCGCCCGGCTCGTACGGCTCACTCTCACAACCGTTTCCTTCGGGAGCTTCAGCCCGGCGGCCGGGTTCTTCTCGATCCAGTCCCGATCGACGCAGAATTTGAAAAATGACCGTAGCCGCTCGATCTTCTTCCGCGCGGTGATCGCGGACATCTTCCACGATTCCCGAAACCGCGCCACATCATCAAGCGTGATCGCGCGGAGCTGAATATCGCCGAAAAACACCTTGAATTCGGCCTCCAGGAGCTTGCGCTTCTTGATCGTGTCAATGGAGAGGCCGTTCGTTCGCCCTGCGCGATGAAGCGATCGCACGCGTCGAGGAGCGAAGGGAATTCCCTTTTCCGTGGATTTCCCAATCGCGGGACTGGCTTGTTCCCCGCTTCCCAATTCGTGAGATCGAGCGATTGCCAATCTTCTCGCCGCGCAATACGCCTTGAGCCCAGATGGGGCAGAAGCATTTCGCGCGGCGGCCCTTCAACTTGCACCCGGCACGATGGCGGCGATAGATCGTGAGCATGGCGTCCTCGTGTACGCTACGAGTACGCCATTATGCTCGAACCGCTAATCCTTTTGCAATGAAAAAGATAGAATGGTGGAGGCGGCGGGAGTCGAACCCGCGTCCGAAATCGTTGTCAACAGAGAGACTCCATGCTCAGTCGGATTCGGAAGTTTCGCTCCCTGCGCTTAGAACCGACAAGAAACGCAGAGAACTAGTCCGATGATCTAATCGACGGCCCACGACCGAGGGTCAACGACCAGCCCCCTGTGCGACGTCCTTTCGCGACCCAGAGAGCGAAGCCGCGGAGAACGGCAACCTAACTGATTAGGCTGCGTAATGCCAGCTGATTGGTGTTGGCAATTATGGTTTTCCAGGCGATTACGGGTGCCCAGACCCCGGCATGCCTCTATGCCGCAAGCGATCCCGTCGAAACCGTGACGCCCCCTGGCGACGCCGGTCAGGAACAGTATCTCCTGATGGCTGTTCTTATTATCTCACCTTTGGATTCCACAACTCGAGTACCAGGCACCTTCGGGAGGCTGTTGCGGATGTGAGAGGAATCAGCTATTGCCGCGGATATATTCGCGCAGCTGGCGGTTGATCTCGGCTGCCTGCTGGACGCCGTTGTCGAGCATGGTTCGCCACTTCTTCGCATCCTCGTCGAGGGGGACGGTGCCGAGCAAGAAGCTGGTCTGAAGGACGATTTCAAGGGCATTGCTGAGATCGTGAGCGAGGCGGCGGATTTCTTTTGCCTGGGTCTCGGGAATGGGGCGGGATGGGGGATGGGGGGTCATGGAGAGGGGATCGCCAAGGCCAGAATAACGCGTCCGGAGCTCCTGGCAGGCGAGTTTGACACGAGTGGATGCCTTTGTAACACTAGGAGTTGCTGCCCGTCCAGCGCAGTTCTGCGCGGACTTCACTTGCCGAAGTGGCGGAATTGGCAGACGCGCATGGTTCAGGTCCATGTACCCGCAAGGGTGTGGGGGTTCGAGTCCCTTCTTCGGCACCAGCTATTTAGAATCAACAGCTTACTGGCTTCTCGGTTTCTTTGGCTGCTATCAATCGGCAATTGCGGAAATTTGCGCGACCTCACTCATGCGTCGCGGATGCCCACTTCTTCCACATCGCGGGGTCGCTTAACATTATGATATAGACGCCGCCCACGACTGAGCGCGCCTGGAAGCCTGCCTGCGCACCGCTCACCGTGTCGAACCAGTCACTCAGCGGCACCCGCGTCGGGCTCTCTGTCATGAACTTATAGAGCGGATCCATCAACGCCTGGAAGTCTTCCTGATTCGGCGCCATGGTCGCCGTCCAGACGCTCCAGTCGAGCTTGGTATAGGTGTGGCGATTGTCCAGGGGGAGGCCGAAGGCGTTCTGGTGCTTCAGGTAATACGCGATCTCCTCCTGCGTGACTGCCGGCGGAAAGAGGTTGAGGCCGAGGATGCGATCCCACACCAGGTTGTACTTCTGACTCCACGTGCCGGGAAGGTTGAAGGCCAGGCGCGTATGGTCGCCATCGGCCGCCATCTTCGCCCACTGTTTCGCCATCTGTTGCGCGTTTGCCCGGAACTTCGCAGCCTCATCCGTCTTATGCAGCATATCCGCGAGCTGCGCATAGCTGCCCAGCGCCAGGATGGCCTTGATGGAGAGGTTCGAATTGTGCGCGAGGTGACCGGTGAAGTCGTCCGTGCTCAGCTGATTTCCGGGTCCATCCCGAACTTCAGCAGATAGGCCGCCCACTTCGACAACAGCGGCCAATATTGTGCGGCAAAATCTGCGTTGCCTTCCGCCTTAGCCAGAGCGTCGAACATGATGAGGATGTTGCCGCTCTCCTCCACCGGCATCTGATCGTCTTCAGTCTTCTCGCCGCCACCGTACACCTGCCCGTTCGCCAGCGGATAAGTTCCGATGTCGTGCGGCGCAAAAGGCCACTGCCAGCGGGGCAGACGCGCGTAATCCATCACCGGACGCAGCTCCGCCTCCAGCAGCTTCGGGTTCAACAACAGGAAGAACGGGGAGGCCGGATACGTGACATCCACCGTATCCGTACAGCCGTTGCTTGAGTTCTCCTTCGAGAACAGCTTAGGCTGGCCATCGATGCCCACCACCAGCTTGTGCGCTCCGAACGTCTGACGGTAGGCGAGTGTCGCCAGTTGAGCGTAATGCTCCCCGCCCACATTGGTCAGGTCTTCCACCAGTGCCCGGTCGAAGGCCTCGGCCTTTGTTAACAGGCCATCTTGTTCCCGCTCCGCCGCCTGCAGCATTCCAGCAAATGTCTGCCCGTCGCGCCGCCAGTAGTCGGGTAACTGGCGGTGGAGATATTCCACCGCCTCCCGATCATCGTAGGCCAGCATCGCTCGCCTTGATACCGGCGAGGATGACACCTCACCGAGATCGAAACTGACCGCCATCATGGGCAGGTCCACACGCGGGGCTCTGGGCATGTCCAGATCGTCGCCCTTTGGCGACGAAACGCCGCCAACCAGATCACGATGGAATGTTCTGCCGCCAACAATCTCCGTCGTCATCTCACCCTGCGCCGGCACCGCCAGATCCGCCCAGCCCCAGTCGATGCGAAGGTTGTCGCCAGCCTTCTGCAACATGGGCTGCTGATTGTCGCCGATCTGCATCACGGTCATGTCGCCGACGCGGTTCGTGCCCCAGACGACACTTTCCTGCTCATCGTTGACTGCAAGTTGAGCGCTGGCGCTTACCGAGAGCCGTACGTTGTGCGACTGCCCATCGATCGACTTCACCGTCCACATCAGATACGTCAGCGGGCGCGACAGCACGTCCAGATCCTGCGGCAGTGCCGGCGTAAAGAACGTCGCCGTCAGATGAATCCCCTGTCCCTCGAAGTCATAAATGGTCCGCGTCGGCCAGATCGCCCGTGACACCTGAGGAAGCTGGGGAATATCCCGCCATTTGCCCATGAATTGGAATGGGTGCCCATCGATCAGAACCACCCCGTTCAGTTCCTGCTCAGTACCGGTCCAGTGGCGTGTGGGGCCGCCGTCCAGAGTGTCGTCGAAGGACCAGACGCTGAAGTAGGGATCATGCACCACCAGCGGCGTAGCCGGTGTCCGTACGATTACCGGATTCTGCCCCGCGGCGAAAGGCATAACAGCCAGCGCCCCGGCCGCTATCGCCGCGCATCGCACCGCCCGCTGCCACGATCCTTGCGCCCCATCCGGTTGCTGACGCTGATCCGCTTCCACTCCATGTCTGCTCTGCATATTCGTCCTCATTGCCGGAATCCGCCCGAAGGCGCTTTGCCGATTTGCTCTACTTGTGCAGCGTGATGACCGTCACGCTCTCGTGTGGGAATACATGCCGCAGTCCGCCATTCCTGGCCGCCTCCTGCGTCGGCAGCGGAATCACACGGTCGGGCTCATCCTCATCGTTTCCTTCATCCAGATTTCCCGCGCGCAGGGTCTGCACATGTGCCTCGCCGCTTGCGGAAAATCCGCTGACCTCAATGTTCGCCGGAATATCCGTGTTGAGGCTGCGATTCACGCAGAACAGCGTTAACGTGTCGCCAGAATTGCTCAGCGCCGCGACTACATCCAGATAAGGCACGTCAGCGATTTCCGGCAGGCGGCTCACCCCGTGTTGTACCGAATAACTGCCGCTTTCGGTCTCCACCTCCACCGGGCGCGACGCGTGCGCCGTCGAATACATGCGCAGCGCATAATAGGCCGGCGCCGCATACACCTGCCCATGCATCTTCCAGATGCCTCCGAACTCCATGATTCCTGTCATGTCGGAGACAGGCACGATGTCCGCATGGCGCATCAGCATATTCAGGAATCCTGCTGCATCGACTGCGCCGCCCATGTTGGTAAAGTTCGGCGTCCCTGGACGCCGCCCGATGAAAAGCCACTCCGTAAACGCGACATGCGCCCTATTCGCGAACGCCGGAAACGTGTTGATCTGCTGCTGCTCCTGTTCCAGCTTCCGGCCCAGTTCCACCGGCAGGGCAAATGCGGCTGCGTCGATAAAGTCCGTCGACGCATGCGGCATCTGTGTCTCCGTATTCGTAACGACGAAGTGAGTCGATAAATAGTTGAACGTCCCCGCGGGATTTCCCAGCTGGGTGGCGTTCCACTGGGCAAATCCATCCGGATCCCGACCCGTTGCGATCAGGCGCGCGGTTGGATCGACAGCGCGCACCGCGTTGCTGAAGGCCAGCGTTCGCGCGGCCAGCTGGTTCAGCGTCGGATAGGCCATGTTCCAGCTGCCCCACAGCTCGTTCCCCAGCTCCCACAGCAGGCCGCTGTGCTGCGACCAGTGCTCGTCGATGTAGCGAACCCAGTCCGCAGCTTCCTGTGGAGATCCGGTCCCCAGGTTAAGGGCCACCTGCGGCTCTGCGCCAATCAACTGACAGAAGTGCAGGAATTCATCCGTTCCAAAGGTGTTGTACTCCGGAATGCCCCAGGCGAGATTCCGTACGCTCACGCGCTTGTCCCGCGGCCCAATGCCGTTACGCCATGCATAGCCCGACGTGAAATTTCCGCCATAGCGCACTAGTGGCGTATCCAGCGCTTTCGCCATCGCAACCGCATCTGGATCCAGACCGTCCAGCGCATCGGCCGGCATCAGCGAGAACTCGTCGACATCGACGACCTCTTCACCTTGCACCTGAACCACAAAATCGGCCGGATCCAGCCGATGCAGCTTGTCCGCCGGGACCGTCAGATGAAATCTGTACTTGGTCCAGTCGCCCGAAGTCGCGTCGACGTGCGCGCTCGCCAGCACCTCCGGATTGTTCCGCAGCCGCAGCGATACCTCCAGATCAGTCGGACCACTTAGGTGCCGTGCATCCAGGCTGCCGTCGTACTCGAGCGTCCGCTGTACCGGCAGGTACACCTCCTGCCGAATGCCGGTTGGTTCGTTCGGGAGCCCAAAGATTCGCAGCGACATCCAGGAGTTCGCCGCGTCGCCGTAGCGCAGCGCATAGCGATTGCCCTGACCGTAGTTCAGCGGCTCCCAGGGCAACGGCAGATCCAGCTCCGACGCCCGCGTGAGCGCCGGGTCCTCCTGCACCATCGCCGCTATATGCCGCGTATCCCACAGTCCCATTTCGAGGCTCGGATTCTGCAAAATCTCCGCCCACAATCCGTTGTAGGTGGAGTTGCCGATGGGTTCGAGGAACGTGCCGAAGATTGTCCGCGGAATTTCCGCGCCGGCCGACCGCGATGCATCCACATGGACCGTTGCCACCGAAGGAATCGGCTGGTTCACCGTGATCTGCGCCTGCAGTGGCAGCAAATTTGCCACCAATCCCGCTGCTGCGACCGCTGCAAGGCGCAAATTCCAACCCGCTCCCATACGTATGACTCCGCGAGCCGGTTCTGTCATCCCCTTTGCTGGCATTCGTCTCTCTCCCAACCTTTCCCGATTCGCGATTTCACTGCGCAGCTGGAACCGTCGCCAGCTTGCTGTCCGCTCCGGCATTCAGCTTCCGCCAGTCCTGGATGTCTTTCGCGCGCGCCTGCACGGCCTGCTGATGCAGTTGCTGAAATTTCTCGACGGCGGCACGCGCCTCGACCGTCTTACCCAGCTCCTTGTAAACCTGGCTTAGCCCGTACCAGGACTGGCGCGCCGTCTCTCCGCCGAGCGTGGTCGCCTTCTGATACTCGGCGGCGGCCGGCTCCGGCTTTCCCTCCGCTGCATAGGCTCGGCCCAGATAGTAATCCGCGACCGTGGGTACTCCATTCAGCTTCACCACCTGCTCCAGCAGTCCCACTGCTGAAGCCGACTGCCCGGCATCCACGCGCGTACTCGCGAGGTTATACATAGCAATCGGATTTCCAGGTGTCAGCTCCAACTGCTGGTCAAATGCCTTTGCTGCCAGGTCCAGCTGCCCGGTTTGGCGGTACTCCCAGCCGAGCCCCTCGTACAGATCAGCCTGCTTCGGAGCGATTTTGATCGCCGCCTGATACTCCTGGATCGCCTCTGTGTGCTGGCGAGCCTGGGCGTCAATCTGTGCGTTCAGGCGATGAAGCCGCCATGAGCCTGGATCCAGTTCGTACAGCCGCGTGTAGCTCTGGCGCGCTACAGCCATGTGCGCCTGCACTCGATAATCAAGAATGCCCACATCGTTCGGCGCTAGCTCTGCAGCGCGGTCGAGGGGCCCCGTCGCCTTCTCCGGATGGCCTGACTCCATCTCCACAATGCCCAGCCACATCAGCACCTGCACGTTGTCGGGATCCTCATGCTGCGCCTGCTCCAGGTCCGTCACCGCGGCGTCAACATGCTGCGTCTGATATTCCGCAATGCCCAGAAACAGACGCGCCCCGTGCACCGATGGATCCAGCGTGAGCGCGCGCCGGATCGATCCCGTGGCGTCCACCAGCTTGCCTTCTTTCAGTTGCGCCAGCCCCAGATCGAGCCATGCCGGCGCAAAGCTGGGAGCCACCGCGGTAGCTTGCTTGTAGCTCGTCTCTGCTTCGGCGGCGTTGCCCGTCCGCATCGCCTCGGCACCCTGACGCAGCAGCGAGCCCACCTCCTGCGGAGGAGCAGATTGTCCCAGGGTTGCAGCGGACAAGGACAGCAGGACGGCGGTCACCAAAAACTCATTTCGTGTGAGTCGATGCATACGGCAGCCTCACATCCAATCTAGCGCGCCGATAGGGCCCCGGCCCTGTTGCAGTCGTCCGATATCGATGGAAGCCTCTTCACTTCCATGCAGATTGCGTCTGCCGCCGGGATCTGTAGTGCAGGTCAGAGAAGTCGCGATACGAAGAAACAGGATGCCCGGGCCTGGACCCGGGCATGCGGGATGGACAGCAAGGCGGTCAACAAACATCGCGCCGCCAGGATTATCGCGCCTGCAACCTCAGAACACGATCCTCCCGGTCACCTGGATATTGCGGGGTGAGTTCGCTGTATATGTCGGAATGCCGAAAGTGTAATCCCCCGGGTTCGTATCCGGTGAACCGAACAGATGGCGGTTGAAGGCGTTCAGGAACTCAAACTTCATTTCGAAGCTCAGGCTCTCGTGAATCGGCACTTCCTTGAGCACGCTGAAGTCCTCGTTTATCCAGGCGGGCATCCGGATGTTCGTGACCCGCGGCGTGTCGCCCAGCATGAATGGGCCTCCGTTGCGGTATTTCTCCAGATTCTGGTCGACGAACGCTGCCGGTGCGCCTCCGGTACTGTAGGCCGGCGCTCCGTTGTCCACCGCTCCGTCGAAGAGGCTGTTGCTGCTCGGATCGGTGCCCTGAGCCGTATTAAACGGATTCAGATGCTTCCATCCACTGCGATACACCGCGCTCTTGATCGGTGCTCCGGTTTCGTTGTAGCGAATCGCCTGCTGCCACCCGGGAATGCCGCTCGAACAGCAGAAGGGCAGCGGCTGTCCGGATTGGTAACGCTGGACACCGCCGATCTTCCATCCGCCTATTGCATAACTGAGGGGGCCATGATTGACCCAGGCTTTTCCCTTCCCGAAAGGCAGGTCGTACAGATAGCTAAGGACCAGCGTCTGTGGGACATCCTGGACGCTGATCGCTTTTTCCTGATGGAGATTGGCAGGGTTCTGAACCTGCGGCTGACCGGGGTTGGTGTTTGGCAGAGCGCTGTCGGTGTCGTTCTCATTCTTCTGCCATGTATAGGAAGCCTGCAGGTTAAGCCCATTCTTGTACTGGCGTGTCAGGCTGACGAGCAGAGCGTCGTAGCTCGAGTGCCCGGTTGCCTGCAAACAGCATCCGGAATCGATGAAGTCATACTGGGGGAACGGGCGCAGAGCCTGCTGGATCGTGACTCCATTGCCCCAAACATTGAAGTAAGTCGGGAAGGGAACCGCCACGCCGTAGGTATTGTTGAGCAGTCCAGCGCTCAGCTCATCGCCCAGAGCAATATCCTTCAACGGCATATTGTTAATGTTCTGATTGTTCGCCTGCAGGTTCTGGCCCTCGCTGCCGACAAATCCAATCGACATGATCAGATCGCTTGCCAATTGCTGTTGCACCTGCAGATCGAAGTCATAGATTGCAGCGGGACGCCCGGCTATCTTCTCGATGTAAGAGCCTGGTACATAGGTGCCGTTGTAGACGCCGGGATCGAGGTTCGGCGGCGGATTGAAGGCCGGGAAACCGCTGTCGATCTGGAAGGACGGATCGAACCCGTTCTTGGATGGGAACACCGGGGCCGATCTGTATCCGGTATTCATCGATCCGCCAAAGTCGTCGTACTGCAGCGGTCCATACAGGATGCCCGCGCCGCCACGCAGCACCGTCTTGTTGTTCAGCCACGGCGGGGAATACGCAAAGCCAATGCGGGGGGCAATGTCTTTGTAATAGGTATCGGCCCACTTCGTGTTGCAGCCACCGCAGGTCGTTCCAAAGACGAGGGCTCCCGGAACCCCAACTTCGGGGTCGATCGCCGTGGGACTGAAGTCGGACGTGTAGTTGTCCGCCTCATGGCGGGGGATATCCAGGCTATAGTTGACGCCCAGATTCAGCGTCAAATTCTTGCTCGCCTTCCAGTCGTCCTGCACATAGCCTGAGTAGTACCAGGAGATCCACCGCGACTGGTGTGCGACAACGCTCTGGTTTCCATTGCAGGCGTCACCCAGCATTTCGCTGGCCAGGCCATTGCCGGTCTGCGGCTGGTTTGGATCCACCGCCGTCTGCGAACCGCAGAAATTGATCGTAGGAGAGTTCCCAGACAGCGGCGAGTACTGCTGGTAGCGATCATCCGTCCCGATCGTCAGACTGTGCCGCCCCTTCTGCCAGGAGATGCTCTCGACCACGCGCAGGCCGCTGTCGACGTTGTCTCCGTTGTTGGGCATGCCTTCCTGGGTCGTGAATCCGTTCGTGATCACCGGGAAGTTCCCCGAGACGGCATTCCCAATGCCGAGTGTCGAAAACCAGTTGGTGTTCTGCAGGATCGGCACCGCATAATTCTTGCTGTTGCTGCGGTTCGATCCCACGATCAGGTGGTTGAGCAGCGTCGGGGTAATCGAATAATCCCATCCCAGGCGCCAAAAGTGCGTGTCGAAGTCCTGCTTCCACGTATTCGGGTCGATAGGATAGGGCAGAATCTGCGGCGTTCCGGTGATCAGGTTATTGTCGCGGGTGCTGTACGAACTCCAGATCTTGTGCTTTGCCGTAATGTTCGCGTCAATGCGGACCGTGTAGGTGGTATTCGTCAGCGGCGAACTGCTGTTCAGTTGATAGTTATTAAAAACCGCGCCGTTCGTGGGCGCTGGGAAATAAGACAGCAGCTTTGTCGCTGCCGCCGACATTGATCCCTGCGGAATGATGTTCCCTGGGAACGCAGTCCGGCACTCGGTCCCGTTTACTACCCTTGTGGTCGAAGGATCGAAAATCTGCCCCTGATAGATCGGCGTGCCATCGCAGGGGTTCGTCCCCAGCACATTGTTCTTGTTGAAGATCGCCGGATTCGAGAAATCTCCGGCCAGCTCCTGTGCTGTCGGAACCGTCGCAGTTGTCGTGGCGCCGCGATTGTAGTTGATCTGCTCCCAACCGAAGAAAAACAGCAGTCTGTTCCGGCCATCGTAGAGCTTTGGAATCCAAACCGGGCCGCCCAGGGTTCCACCGTAATCATTCTTGCGATCGACTGGCGTTGCAAAGGTAGCGCGACAGGCGGCCGTGTTGTTGGTTCCCGAGCAGGCCGTCGCCTCGTTGCCGCCGTTGAACCAGAGGTTCGCATCGAGCGCCGTGTTCTTAAACAGGTCGTACGCCAGACCATGGAAGCTGTTGCCTCCGCTCTTGGTGGCGAAATTCTCAAAGCCGCCTGTCGTTCGGTTGTATTCAGCCGGAGGCACCGCTTCGGTAACCGTCAATTGCTGCAGTGCATCGACAGAAGGCGCTTCCTCGTCGAAGGACGAGCCGTTTTCACTGCGCTGCTGGCTCAGGCCATCAATCAGCACTTCCGAGCCGTAGTCCTGTCCGCCCGCGATCTTGCTGAAGAAGATCCCGTTCGGGCTGTTCGCCGTGCCCGGACCGGTATTGCCCGGCAGCAGGAAGATGAACGCCTCCGGCGACCGCAGCGCACCGACGCCGCCCAGCGCCAGCGGGAGGTCAAGATACTGCTCATCCGAAACCGATCCGGTAATGTCCGAGCTTTCGGTCTGCAGTGAGGGCGCGCTGGCGTTCACAGTCACACTCTGCGTTGCCGACCCCACCGGGAGCGTCACATCCAGTGCCGTTGTGATCTGGAGATTCACGCTGACTCCGGTCATCGTCTTCGCCTGAAAGCCTGCGGCGTTAACGGTCACGTCGTACCGCCCGATCGGCAACTCTGGAAATCGATAGCTCCCGGCCGAGGTGGACTGCGTCTCCTGGATCGAGCCGGTCTGGTCGTTCTTTGCCTGGACTTTGGCCCCGGCAATGACGGCACCCGTCGTGTCACTGACCGTGCCGGCCATACTGCCGTAGACGGTCTGCGCGGATACCGTTGAGCCCGGCAACAGCCAGAACCCAGCAAGCAGAGTGGAGAAAACGTACAGGGCCGCCCTGGAAATCGACTTCATGATGCCTCCGTCAAAGATCGATCATTGACCGTTTGTTTACTGATTCCCGCTGCCACAAGGCCGTTCCTCTCGGTCATGAAGAAATAAAGCGAGTTAGTTGGGGTGATGGATGAGAAGCGCGGCAGCGCAGGTTGGCCGGGGATTTGTGCCGAGCATCCGAAATGTAACCGGTACCAGTACGATTGGTGCAAGGACTGCAACAGCGTCTCACTCCTGCCCCCTGGGGAAACATTGGCCAGAGCTTTAACTGCAGATCAACAAAGATTGCGAGTCGCAGTGAAGGCTACAACTTTTCAACGACTCGGACCTGGGCATATTTACCCATTGACAATGATGGTGCCCATCGAGCAAACTGCTGATGCTCTGCGATGTAGCTCGCTGGGATTCTCGCGCGGGCATCCGAACCCTGCGGGAACAAGTCCTTAGAACTACAGATCTTCGACGCGCACGATCCCGCGCGCAAGGCAGAAGCTTACCGCTTCCGTGCGGTCCGCCACCTCGAGCTTTCCCAGCAGGTGATTGACATGGTTCTTCACGGTGCTCTCGGAAATGTGAAAGACGCTGGCGATCTCTCGATTGGTCAGCCCCCGAGCCAGCAGACGCAGCACTTCTAATTCGCGGGCCGTCAGCGGCTGGTGCCCCACCCCTTCAGCCAGTTGCCGCTCCAGCGCCGGTGAAATCCACCGCTTCCCCGCACAAACCGCCTGAATCGCCTGCATCAGCATGCTTCCGTCCAGATCCTTCAGGATGTACCCCAGCGCACCGGCTTGCAGTACCTGGAGAACCTCCTCCTCGGTCTGATAGCTGGTCACCACCAGAACACGCGCGTCAGGGAACTCACCGCGAATCGCCCGCATCGCCTCGATGCCTCCCTTATGCGGCATGCGCAGATCCAGCAGCAGCACGTCCGGGCGCAGTTTGCGATACATCTCAATCGTCTCGGTGCTGTTCGCGGCTTCTCCCACCACCTGCAAGCCCATTTCCGCCTCGAGCAGGCTGCGAATGCCGATGCGATAGACCAGATGATCGTCAGCCACCAGGATGCGCAACCGTTCCGCAGCGGGCGCACTCATGGGAAAAGACACTCGAGGGAAAGCGACCGGGGATTCGCTCATAAGGTCACCATAACTCGAATCAGAGTTCCTTGCGCGCTTGACTCCAGATGGAACCGCGAATGAATCGACGCCGCCCTCTCTCTCATTCCTGTCAGCCCAAAGCTCCCTTGATCTGGCCCGGGAATCCGGTCCGGATCGAAGCCCTTGCCGTTGTCCTCCACCTCGAGGCGCAGGAGCCGCGGCCGGTAGGTCACCCGTACCCGGATTCGGCTTGCCTGGGCATGCCGCACTGCGTTCGCCAGCGCTTCCTGCACGATGCGGAAGCATTGGTTCAGCAGATTGGACGAAAGCGGCACCGGCTCTCCGTCGATCTGCTGCTCGATCACCGGCCCGGTGGCCGGCTTCATCTGAGCAATGCATCGCGCGATCAGAGCCTCCAGCCGGTCGTTGCGCGCGGACGACCGCAGAATCTCAATCGACAGATGGGATTCATTGCGGCTGTGCCGGACCAGATGCAGCGCCTCCTGCAAATACGCATGCGCCCGCGGCGGATCACGCTCCAGCATCTGCTCCGCGGCCTGCAGTTGCAGCGTGATCCCGGCAAAACCCTGCGCCAGTGTGTCGTGTATGTCTCGCGAGATATTGGCTCGCTCCTCCGCCACTGCCCGGTAGCGGGCGTGCCGGCTGCGAGCATAGATCTGAAAACCGATCAGCGCCAAAATAGCGGCAAGGCCGCCCAGCAACAGCAGGTGTTCCCGGGTCCACCACGAGGGACCTTCGACCAGCTCGATATCCTCGGGAGTGCGCAATCGCAGCGTAAACGAGTCGCCAAATTCGCCGGTCAGCCCGTTGCTCACGAACAAGACCCCGGTCACTCGGATCGTCGAGCCTGCCTGCATGAGCTTCGGCGGTAAATCCTCTGTGGCTCCATCGCCGGGCAACACAGCCGAGAAGTTCTGGTGACCGCCCGTTAGGTGCAGACGCACACCCGTCAAGCCTGCCGGTTCGGCGCTCAGCAGCTTCGCGTCTGTCTGGACCAGAAACAGCTCGTTCTCTCCCTCCGCGGCCTCGTCCGGGGTAATCGCGAGGGGCAGAGGCATCGATCCATTCCAGAGCCTGCTGAGCTGGCTTTTCTCAATCCGCGGATGCTGCGCCAGCGTCATCTCACCGGTCACTTCTACTTCATCGCCCAGTGTGGTCGGCGTGGGTGCGGCCGGCAGAACCTGGGTTGCCCCGGTTCGGTCTTCGATCACCAACCCGTCGTGATTCAGAACAACGATCCCTCGCACCACGACCGGCACCGGAGCTTTGGTGGAGCGGGCTTTTTGGATCGCCGCTTCAATCGACTGCAGATTGGGCGCGGCCTCGTCCTGGCCTGCAGCCGACAAACCGCCGAGCAGCAGGATTGCCGCGCCCAAACCGGCGGCCATGCAATTCCGCCACCCCGGCCGCGTCCCCGCTTGTCGACCTCGTTCCATCCTCAGTGCATACCCCGGAGCCAACACTTTATACTTGGCGGGCGAAACATGGCCAATCTCCGCCGCTACGGCCTTCCGGCCCTCGCCGTCCTGCTGCTCGCCGGCTTTGCCCTTTACCGTCTCCTCGCCGTCCATACCAGTGGCGACCCGCTTCAGCACAAGGGATGGAAGCCCATCAGCGGCAACTGGACCCTGCACGACAACGTCATCTCCAACGCCCATTACGGCCGCGGCGACATGCTGATCATCGAGCATCCCGAAGGCGCCGACTCCCGCATCTCCGCTGATGTTCGTTTCGATCTGCTCTTCGAAGAGACGCACTACGGAGACGCCGGCCTCATCCTTCGTGCCACTGATCCCCAGCCCGGCGTCGACTCCTACAAGGGCTACTACGCCGGCCTGCGCCCCGACAACCAGACACTCGTCCTCGGCCGCGCCTCTTACGACTGGCACCTCCTGCAGGAAACGAAACTCGCTGCCCCTGTGGCTGCCGGCGCCTGGTATCACCTGGAGCTGACAGCGCACGGCTGCAATCTCGAAGTGGATGCCCGGCCGGTTGACGACCAGCAGACCACTACGATTCGCTACACCGATTCGCATTGCCTCGCAGCGGGCGTCGGGGGCCTGCGCTCCTTTTATGCCGATGCCTCCTGGCGCGACGTTCGGGTGGACCGTTATTGATGCTGAGGCGAAGCTGACGCTGTTAGCGGCGCCTCTCCCTGCATCAGCACTGAGACAATGGGATTCCGCACCATCGTCTCCCGGCTGATAATCTGCACCGGCAACTGCGCGGAATACCCGCTCGCCGAACCTCCGGAGAGAGCCACTCGCATCGCCTGCATGGCCCGCCGCCCCAACTCTCGCGGATCGCTGATCACGAGCGCGTCGATCTCCCCGTCGTGCAGCGCGCGCAGCTCATCGGTTTCTTCCGACACGCCGATCAGCGCCGGCCGCTTCTGCCTTCCCAACTCAAACGCCGCTGCCGCAGCATGCGTGGAGAACTCCGCCGTCGTAAAGATGCCGTTGATCTTTGGATGTTCGGCCAGCAGATCAAGCGTCGCCTGCCGCGAGCGCGCCCAGTCCGACAATCCGTACTTCACGCCCACCAGCTTCAGTTGGGGAGTGCGGGCGATCTCGTCGGCGAATCCTTCTTCGATGCGCGAACTGCCCTCCACTGTGGGGCTCACACCGATCACGCCCACCTCGCCATGCCCGCCCAGGAGTGTTAGGAATCGACGCGCCGCCAGCCGTCCGGCCTCTTCTTCATCCCATCCAATGAACGCAGCGTAATCACTCGCCGGCAAGGCAATTGGCGTTCCCACCACGACTACCGGAATGTGGGCTAGTTCCGCCTTGCGCAGCACCGACGCCAGCACCATCTGGTGCGACGGCGAAACGATGATCCCCTGCACATGCTGAGCGATCGCGTTCTCTACCAGTTGCGCCTGCTCGGTGTAATCCGTGACAGCCTGCGGCGCCGCGGTTTCCACTCGAATCCCAGCGGCGGTCGCATCCTTCCGGATCTCGTTCGAGAAGACCTCCCAGTAGTGCATGCCGCCTGTCGGCATGATCACTTCAATCGTCGCCGGCTGCCGATGGCACCCTGTTCCCGCAATCAAGGTCAACGAGGCGCAGATCGCCAGCCACCGCCCTTCGCGCCGCCTCACGGCTGCTTCCCACCCGAAGCCGCCGGCTCGTCAACCCGCACGTAACGGTCCCCGGCCACATCCTTCAGCGTTTGCCGAATCCCGCTGGGCCACCGAATCTCCACCGCCTTCACCGTTGTCTCCGATCCCAGCCCGAAATGCGCCCGTACATCGCTCGCCGACAAATAGCTCGACGAAGTTGTAACCGTCGCCCATTGCGAACCTCTCGTGCCGTCGATCCGGATCACCGCGCCGATGCCGTCCCGGTTCGATTTGTGGCCAATCAGCTTAAACCCGATCCAGTGATTCGCCGTTTGAGTATGGTTCATCAGGATGTGCGCCGGGCCGCCGTTCTCCGTGATTACGGCGTCCATTCGCCCATCATTATCGATGTCGCCCAGCGCCAGTCCGCGGCCTACCCAACGCTCGTGGAAGACGGCCTTCGAATTCCCGCTCACATCCACGAACTTCTTTCCGCCCGCGCTTCCTCCCATGTTGCGCAGAAGCATGGGAGGCTCGCGATAGTGCAGGTCCGGATAACTTTTCTCGATCGTGTCGAGATCGTGTCCCTGCGCGATCAGCAGATCCTTCCAGCCATCGTTGTCGTAATCCACAAAGCGCGCGCCCCAGCCCGAGTGCAGCAGTGTCTGGCCCGCCACGCCACTGGCGTAGCTGTCATAGCTGAATGTCCCATCCCCGTCATTGTGGAAGAGCGCATATTTCTGATTCGCTAGGTCGTCCACGAATAGATCCGGCCGCCCATCATTGTCGTAATCCGCAAAGTCGGTTCCCATCCCGGCGAAGGTGCGTCCGTCGCCGTCAACCGCCACCCCTGCCTCCAGCCCGGTCTCCTCGAAAGTGCCGTTCCCCTTGTTGTGGAAGAGATACTCCACCATCGAATCGTTCGCTACAAAGAGGTCCGGGTGCCCGTCGCCGTCGTAATCGGCAATCGAGATCCCCAGCGCCTTTGCCGGCTTATCCAGGCCTGCTTTGTGTGCCTCTTCCGTGAACGTCCCGTTGCCGTTGTTGTGGTACACGAGCATCGTGATTGGCGGAAACACATCTGGATGACAGTAGCCGCGGTTATCCCGCGGACCGCACCACACGTCGTCCCAGTCCCACTGAATGTAGCGCAGCACCACCAGATCCAGATACCCATCTCCATCCAGATCCACCCACGCCGCCGACGTCGACCATCCGTTGCCGCCCACGCCCGCCTTCGCGGTTACATCCGTAAATGTCCCATTACCGTTGTTGTGATACAGGTGATTTCCGCCCAGCGACGTAACGAAAAGATCCTCGTAGCCGTCGTTGTCATAATCGCCGACCGCCACGCCCATTCCATAGCCGACGCCTGCGAGACCGGCTTTCTCCGTCACATCCTCAAACGTGCCGTCGGCCTTCTGGCGATACAGGCGGTTCCAATACTTCGGCTCCGTCTTCTGCGGAATCGTCCCCTTCGGCACCAAATCGCCGAACGGCGCCCCATTCACCAGATACAAATCCAACCGTCCGTCGTTGTCGTAATCGAAGAGGGCAACCCCTGACCCCATCGTCTCCAGCAGATACTTACGTGGACTGTGCGGCGCCTGGTGCACGAAGTCAACGCCTAGCTTTGCTGTCATATCCTCGAAATCCCCCGGAACCAAAGCCGTCCCCACAGGATGCCCGGTCTCAGCCACACCGCTCATCAGCATAGCCAGCAGTCCCGCTCCGATCGTCATCCATGCAAACGCCCGCATCTACTGCTTCCCCGCCTTCTTCGCCGCGGCCTTCTTGTTCTCGATGCCTTGGGGGACTGTCTCTGCACTTGCACCGTGGCCCTCTACGATACTGAAGATTTGATCGACTCCTGGCAGAGTCACCTTCTCCACCTTCCCGCCGGGCCAGTGAACCTCCACGGCATCCACCTTCGTCGCCGCCCCCAGCCCAAAGTGCACCCGCGGATCATTTGACGACAGATAGCTTCCGCCGCTCAGCACATCTCCGCGCTGCCGCACGCCACCCGCTGTCAGATACACCGTTGCGCCCGTCGCGTCCCGTGGACTTCCCGACCCTCCCACCAGTTGCAGTTCTACCCAGTGGTTGCGATCGTCATTCACGTTGCGCAGCAGCACCGGCACGCCGTCCAGACTGTTGATGACTACGTCGATCTTGCCGTCGTTGAATAAGTCCCCGAACGCCGCGCCGCGCCCTACGCTCACCTCAGCCAACCCACTGCCTTCCACTGCCGGGACCAGCGCAAACGTCCCGTTATGCATGTTGTGAAACAGCAACGGCCGCTGCGGATAACTCATCCCCCAATCCGGATGCTGGTCGGCCTGCGGATACACATTGCCGTTCACAATCAGCAGGTCTTTCCAGCCGTCGTTGTCGTAATCCAGAAATCCATCACCGAATCCCACGAACGGAATGGTTGGCGCCGCGATGCCCGAACGGTAGCTCAGGTCCTGGAAGTTCCCCGTCCCGTCGTTGTGAAACACGATGTCGTAGTCATCAGAGAACGTCGTCGTTACCAGGTCCTCGTGCCCATTGTTCTCGTAGTCGCCCACCGCGATGCCCATGTTGGCCGCTTCCCGCCCGTCCTGGTTCAGCGCAAAGCCGCTCATGTAGCTCTGGTCGTCGAAGGTCCCGTCACCCTTGTTGATGTACAGGTAATTTGGCGTCGAATCGTTGGCCACCACCAGGTCCGGCTTGCCGTCGTTGTTCACATCCACAAACAGCGTGCCCAGCCCGTAGTACCCGTTGGGATCACTCACACCCGCCTTCGCGGTCACGTCGGTAAACGTGCCATCCCCGTTGTTGTGGAACAGGTGATCCCCTGCCCCTTCGAGCCCGCGCGGCCCGCACATCACGTTCACTCCGCGATACTGGCAGAGCGAGCCGCCTGCCTCCTTCGATCCTGATACGGGTGGATGGTCGAAGTCATAGTGCACATATCCCGCTACAAACAGATCGAGCCGCCCATCGCCGTCATAATCGCCGAACGTCGCCCCCGTATGATCCACCGCCACGTCCGGCGACCCGTTCCCCAGCGTCACGCCTGCTTTCTCCGCCATGTCCGCAAATGTACCGTCGTGATTGTTGTGATACAGCCGATTGCTCCCCACATTGGTCACGTAAAGATCCGGCCAGCCGTCGTTGTCGTAATCCCCTACTGCGCAGCCCAGTCCCCAGCGGTCGTTCGCCACACCCGCTTTCGCGGTCACATCCGTAAACGTTCCGTCGTGATTGTTCCGGAACAACGCCGCATGCGGTGGCTCCGCTTTGCCGCTTCGCGCGTCAAAGGTCGATCCATTCACCAGGTAAATATCAAGCCAGCCATCGCGGTCGTAGTCGAGCAGACAAACGCCCGATCCTTTAGCCTCGATGATGACCTTTTTCTCCGGCGTTCCTGTCGTGTTGTGCCAGCTTGTCAGCCCGGCCCGCCTCGCGATGTTCTCGAAGACCACTGGTCCGCTCTTCACGAATCCACCGGCCGTGATCGGCCGATGCTCCGTATCAAACTGCGCCTGCTGCGCCGTGCCCGACGCCTGTCCCATCTGCTGCGCCGCCAGCCCATCCCAGCAGCCGGCGCACATCAGCAGACACAACCACCAGCAGGCTGGGCCGAGCACCCGCAGACCCGCGCGCCGTGGATCGCCCCCTCGGGGCTCCGTCTGATTTCGCACCACTTCTCTCTTTAGCTCTTGCGTTTGATCCAGCCGGCGCCTCCGAGCTTCTGCTCGCACGCCGCAGGTTATTCGTGAATATACACAACCGACGCGGAAGCTATTGCGCCGCGTCCTTCGATCCGTAGAGCTTTGCGCTCACTGCCAGCTCCGCACGAGCCTCGTTCATCTTTCCCGCCGCGCGGTACGCCCGGCCCAGGTCGTAGTGCAGCCGAGGATCCTTCGGCGCCAGATCCACCGCGGTCCGCAGCTCGTCAACGCCCTCGCTCGCGTGTCCAGTCAGCGCCAGCGCCCGCCCCAGCTTACCGTGGCACTCCGCACACTGTGGAGCGGCCTTCACCGCGCGCTCCAGCACAGGCACCGCTTCCGCCGGACGATCGTGCTCCAGCAAAAACGATCCGTAGTCCAGATACGGCCACTGGTCCGTCTTCGCAGCCCCATCGGACAGCGCGATCGCCGCTTTGTACGCGCGCTCGGCGTCCTGCGGCCGATTGCCCATCTCATACGCCAGCCCCAGATTTTGCTCCGCCTGCACATCTCTGGGGTCGATTGCCAGTGCTTTTTCAAGCGCCTCCTGCGCTTCTTTAAACTCGCTCTGCGTGTAGTAGCACCGCCCCAGCCCGTACCACGCCTGCTCATTTCTGGGATCGAACACCACCGCCCGCCGCATCCATCGGATTGCATCCGGATAATCGTTCAGCAGCACGTAATCCAGCGCCACTACCTTCAGATCGTCTGACTTCGGAGTGCTCAGTTGCGCCGCCCGCGTGTACGTCTTCAGCGAATCCGCCGGCTTGTCTTCCCGGTTCAGCACAAAGCCCAGCATGTACAGCGCATCCGACGAATCCGGGTGTTGCGCAGCATATGCGTGCAGTACCGCATCTGCATCCACATAGTGATCGATATTCGCCAGCGACTTCCCTTCGAACAGCAGCGCGTCCGACTGCGGCTGCTCCTTCGCCGCCTGCGCAAACAACGGCGCCGCCTCGGCATACTGATGCGCCTCGAACGCCGCCTGTCCGCGCTGGTACGCCGTGCTGCTTTGTGCCGAACTCGTTGCGCCCGTGAGCGTCACCAGCCCCAGGATGCCCAGCACCGCCACCCCGCGCATCACAGGCCGCCTCATTGTGGCTGGCTCCCCGGAACCACAAACTGATACCGCAAGCTCCCCTTGCGGTTATCCTCGTCCGCCAGTTTCGCCGCCGCCGCCAGTTCCTTCTCTGAATCTTCCTTGCGCCCCAGTCGCGCCAGGGTTAGGCCCAGATAGTAGTGTCCCGGCTGATAATCCGGCGCCACCGTAATCGACTTCTGCAGATACGCAAGAGCCTCGTCGTAGTGCTTCTCCTTGTAGCAGGCCTCGCCCGCATCCGCGAGCGCGCCGCCATGTTTTGGATCCCGCGCAAGGGTCTTCTGGAACTCGTCCAGCGCCGCCGTGTACTGGTTCTGCTTCAGGTCTATATCCCCGAGCTGGTAATACGCTTCGGTCTGCTCCGGCTGCAGCTGGATCGACTCGTCGAACTCCGCCCGTGCTTTGTCGAACTGCAGTCCGATCTCGTAAATCCGTCCCAGCCCGTAGTGCGCGCTGGCGTCGTTGGGCTGCGCTTTCAGGTACTCCTGCATCTTCCCCGCCGCCGGACCCAGGTGTCCCGCATCCATCTCCTCCCGCGCCATTGCATACAGCAGCCTGGGATTCTCCAGGTGCAAATCCTGTGCCGACTGCAGCGCCTTCTCCGCCTCGGGATATAAATGCATCTCATCCTCAAGAATTCCCAGGTCGTACTCCAGCCGTGCATTTGCCGGAACCAGCTTCTGTGCCCGCAGCAGATCGCTCAGCGCATCTACCTCGCGGCCGTTCGCCCGCTTCTCCAGAGCCAGACGCTCGCTCGCCTCCACCTCGGCCGCCTGAGCCGCGGCATCCGAAGAATCCCCCCGCAGAATCGACTCAAAAATGGACCGCGCCTCTTCCGGCTTCCCCTGTTGCATCAGGGCCATACCCTGTTCCATTGTCCCCGCCGGTTGCACCTGTCCGCACACGGAGAGAGGAAGGATAAAAGCGGCAGCGAGAATCAGGCGCAGCATCACTGGGAAAAAGCGAAAACTCCGCCCTTTATTCTCGACGTCGCTCTTCCCGATCGCAACCATTGCGGGAGATCCTTCATTGCGGTGGTGGATTGGGAGTCTCGGCGGCGTCGGTGGAGTGGGTGGCGTTGAGGGCAGCGCAGCGGGCAAACTCCTCTTTGGCTTTCGCCGCCAATCCATGCGCTGGTCGATGCGGCCCAGTCGAAGTGGAGAGAGGGATGTTCGGGCTAGCACGACGGCTGTCTCCAACTCGCGGCGGGCCTCTGGAAGATTGTGCAGCTGCTCGTATGCCTGTCCCAGCTCTTCGTGGGCGCGGGGATTATAAGGGGCAAGCGCGGCGGCCTTTTGGAGCCAGGGCCGGGCTTGGCTGGGGCTGGTTCTGATCCAGGAAGAGAATGCCGAGGTCAAGCCAGGGCTGTGGGTCGGGGCGGGCGGTGTTCTGCTGCCACTCGATCGCGGTGCGATAGGCGGCGATGGCGTCAGCGTTGTGACCCAGTCCTGCATAGGCGAGGCCCAGGTTGTATTCGGTGCGCACGTCGCGCGGGTGGAGGGTCAGGCACTGGCGGAAGGCCGCGATCGCTTCTTCGAAGTGATTCTCCGCGTATTTCGTGCGCCCGAGGTAATACCAGTAGAGCGCGTTCTGTGGATCCCATGTGGTTGCCGAGTGAGCCACGTGTCGGCGTCAGCATAATCGTGAAGAAGGATGTAGTCCATGGCGACGGTGGCGAGATCGTTGGCCTGCGGCTTGCGGAAGCGCGCGCCCTCGGTGTATTCGGCGAGGGATTCACGGGGCTTTTGCTGACGATAGAGAACGTAGCCGAGGAGGAAATGGCCCTCAGCAGAGTCGGGATCGGGTGCTCAAGGAAGGCGCCGATCTTCTCGACGCGCTTCCGTAGTCGCGATTCCGAATCAGCAAGAGGCATTGCTGCAAAACCGGATCGCTGGGCAGGGAAGCCCGGTTGAGCGTCGCTGGCCAGAAGATGTTTGCATCGCAGAAGAAGTGCGCTGACTCGGCGCCTGACTGCCCGCCGGGCCACAGAGAGCCGCGCATACCAGGAGCAGACCGCGCCGCTGTGATGATCCCGCGTTCCATGATCAGCTCCCTGGGCCCCCGGCTGCTCTGATGGCAAGTGCCAGGGGACAGGGTCCGTCGTCCATCGTAGTGCAACCGACCTACGGCTGCATCATCGTCCCCGGCTCGGAGCGCCCGAGCGTGTCGTATAGAGGCTGCACCGAATCAACGGCCGGATTCTCATGAGCGACGGAGATAGCAAGGATGCGGACCTTATCGTTATTGGGGAGAGTGATGCTGCGAGCTCCAGCAGGAAGATCGATGGGATAGGCAAAGAGGTAGGAATAGGAGTAGGCGACGTTCTTGCCGGCAGCATCGTGATGGTGGAGCAATACCAGGCGAGCTGTGCACGCTTAACGTAACCCGGACGGATACCGAGAAGCTTCGCATAGTCGTCGTGCTCGGTTTCAGCGGGACGACCCGGACGCGCGGGAGTCGTGACGTCTCCGGCCTGCCATACGCGATCGTCCCACTGGCCGATGAATCCGCCCCAATCTTCAACTTTCAGTGTGGTTGCCTGGTCGCCGACATGGAAGGCAGCTTCCTGATCGCCATCGATGGCAGCCGCGAGGATGAAGGCGCGATTGTAATCGCCCGCAGGGAGCGGGAGGGTCTGGCCCTTCGCTACGACGGCATCGGGAGTGCCGGTGTGGGCGGCGGCAAGATGGAAGTCGACGCCGTGGTAGTCAATGGTGGACGGCAGCATTTCAGCGGGCAGCGCATTGCCATGGCCGTCGAAGCCACCGGAGACGGCATCGCCTGTGTTGCTGGCTGCTGCAAGGTCGTAGGAGAGGCTGACGGGCACGGAGCGGATCTCAGCGACGCGCGTTGAAGGAGATTCAAGCGAAAGGGCGAAGGTGCGCGGCTGATATGCAGTGAAGGAGGTAACGAGGGCGCCATCCTTCACGGTAGCGGGACCAACGGGCTGCTCCTGTCCGTTCACTTCTCGGGCAGAACGAATTGGCGCAGCGAAAGAGATGCGCACATCGGGCTGCGGCTTGCCGTCGAGCTCCACGAGCCGGAGCACGAAATCGTTGCTGTTCTCGGCCTTCTTGAGCGCCATGATTCGGACCCGCGGGCTGCTGATATGGATGAGTGAAAAGTCGCGGCCGAGTTTGCCAGGATGTTTTGCGGTGGTGAAAGCGACGAGCGGATCGTTGAGTTCCTGCCCCTGCCAGTCGGTCTGACCCTGGCGCCAGTCATCGGCGTGGCCGGCGATGCCGTAGACGAACTCATGATGGCCCAGGTCCTGCGTGCCCTGGTCAGGATACCCACCCTGAACTCCGGGTGTGCGAATGAGAGTGAGGCGAATGGTATTGTCGTTGAGTTTGTCGGAGCCATTCTTGCAGTCGGTGAGGATGGTGGTCCCGAATGCGCCTGTGGCGTCGGTGAGATCGACCCACTGGTGGCCGAGCACTTCAAATTTGCGCGGACGAGCACTCGGACGCTGAACGGTTCCGATGCCGAGGTTGTACGTGGCTTTCTCGTTGTGAGCGGTTAGTGAGAAGACCGCCTTGAGGTTGGACTCGCGGGTGTTCCAGTCGATGGCGTTGCCAACCTCGACCCGCTTGCCGGCGTCACCGGCGGAGAGACGGACGGTCTGGACGAATTTAGAGCCGGCGGTTTCGCGGGTGATCTCAACAGCGACGCGGGCTGGGCCGTTCTCGACGACGCGGATTTTCGCCGGTCCGCTCACATACTCCTTTGGCGGAGTCTGCTCCTGATCCCAGTCCATGTTCCATGCCGGCCACTGCGATGGATTGTCGTAGGAGATAGCGAGTCGCAGGGGAGCGGCCAGGAGTTCTTTGCCGATCCGCTTGTCGAAGATGCTGGCAATGTCGCCGTTGCTGTCGATGCGGACGCGGTAGTAGCGGTTCTCAAGGGAGTTTTCCGTGACATGGAGACCGGAGGCTTCGGTGTTCGCGTGTCCGGGCTGAACGCTGTAAACGGCATAGCCGACGGAGGGGACTTTGGCGAGAAAGACGACCTTACCGTCGGATATTTGCGCAGGGACCGGCTTACCGTCCGGTCCGGTTACGGAGACTTCTGTCGGCGTGCCGCTCGGGAAATTCACGTCGGCGGTGACGATACCCTGGCGCTCGATGTTGAGCGGGTTGTAGACAAGGACGGGGATCCCCGAGGTTGCAGTGTCGAGCGCGTCGGAGACCGCCTGGGTCGCGCTGCGCAGGACGCCGGCAAACTGGTTCATCGCAATGACGTCGTCGTTCCAGGCGAACTCATAGGCCTTGGGCGTGGCAGTGCCCGCCGCAAGATCGTGAAACTGCCCACCCATAACCAGAGTCCACGCGTTGTTCAGCCGATCAATTGGATATGTGCGGCCGCCAAGCCAGGAAGCCGCGACGGAAGCCTTCTCTGCGTCATCAGCGAGGAGTTCTTCTTTGCGGAGCCAGCGCTTTTGGTAAGCCTGCGAGGTGAGCGATCCGGCAGAGTGGTTGGTGAGCTCCATTTCTCCCGTGTATTCAGGGAGGCGATCCCGCTCGGCCGGAGTGATATTCAGGAACATCTGATCGGCGGTGGCGGAAATGACATGAACCGGACCATCGCCGACGGGCTGCTCTGGCCAGTTGGAGTGAGCTTCATCAGGGAACCCCACGTAATCCGGCGGTGGCAGGCTGGCCTGGCCGTGCGTGACGATAGCTTCGAGGCGTTTCACGGAGGCTTCGTCGGGGGATCCGCCGATGTCGCCGGTGCCGTAATAGTGGTAGTCGGTAAGAACGCCAGTGACCTTGCCGTTGTTCTGGACGCGCGTGGCCCAGTCGTGTTGGTAGCGATTCAGCTCCTCATCTTGATGGGCTTTCTCCAGTCCCTCGATCTCGTTGCGGAGCGCCATGTAGCGCTGGATCTCGTCGGGCTGAAATTGCTTGCCGCTGGACTGCTCACCTTCCAGTTTGCTCCGTAGCTGGTGGAGTTGATCCTGCACAGAGGTGAGAGCAGCGTCGGGTTGCATGGGCGGGAGCGGCTTGCTGAGATCGCTGTAAATGCCACCGGAGTATGCTCCCGGGTTGAGCGCGGCCAGAACGCTTTCGCCATCGGTGCCGACCCAAACGCCGACGTTAAAGGGCGTGCCCTCGGGGGTCTTCTCCAGCGAATCCGGACCGCCGCCGGGCGCCGAGGAGCCCCAGGTGAGCTTCTGGGTCGAGAATCCCTTCACGCCGGAGTGGGCAAGAATCGTAGGCAAGTCGGCGGGAAAACCGAAGCAGTCCGGCAGCATGTATTCGGCGCTGGAGCGACCGAGCTCTTTGCGAAACCAGTCGTTGCCGTAGAGGATCTGGCGGATGATCGACTCGGCACTGGGCGCGTTGACGTCGCCTTCTTCCATCGAGGAGCCGGCCGGGAACCATCGGCCCTCGGCTACATATTGCTTCAGCCGGGCGAAATCGGCGGGGTAGTACTCCTTCATGAGGCGGTAACGATTGGCTCCGCTGAAATTGAAAATGTAGTGCGGGTACTTCTGAAAGAGGTCGAAATTCTGGTGCATGGTGTTGGGGAGATACTCGTCGATTACCTGCGGGTACTCCCAGCGCCACTCGGTATCGAGATGTGCGTAGCCGACGACGTAGAGCGTGGGCTGGCGATCCAGATCAGGCTTGGGAGGGGCGGGCGCTTGCGCGGCGCAGAGGCCGGAACCAAGCAGAAGAGTAGTGGCAACCAGACCCGCAAACTTTTGTGACATGAGGATGCTCCCGGTGAATTTGTAGATTGGGGGAAAACACCGGCAAGCCGCCGGAGCCATGGAGTGTGGAGGCTGGCGTCGTGGGAAGCGCGCTCAGCCAGAGAGTGGTATCGTTTCCATGACTGCCGCCAATCTGAAGCGGTTCCGGTTCGCGATGTCAAGACGAGGAACCCGCAGGACCAGCATCGGGCAGCGGAGTCTTGCCGGCCGGTGTCGGACCCGTTCGGTGATCATGTCGACCGCAACACCACCATCCTCGAGATGACCATGGACCCTTCTGATAGTCTGGCGGCGATGACGCGCAGGAAGAGCACGCCGCCGACGCTGAGCGAAGTTGCCCGGCGGGCGGGCGTGGGAACGACAACGGTTTCGCGCGTGATCAACGGCGGCCACCGGGTGAGCCCCGAGACACTGCAGCGGGTGCAGAGCGCCATTGAGGCGCTCGGCTACGTTCCAAACCAGGCCGCACGCATCCTGAAGGGCTATCGGACGCGAACTGTGGGGCTCATCATCCCCAGCATCGCGGATCCCTTCTTTTCCGAGTGCGCAGAGGCCATCCAGGCAGTCGCGCGGGCGAACGACTCGCTCCTGATCGTGACGACCACAAATAACGATCCGCGGGCGGAGATCGACAACATCAATGTGCTGATGGAGCACCGGGCCGACGGTCTCATCATTGCTCCCGCAAACTCCAACAGCCAGATGTTGCGCCAGATCGTGGGCACGCTGGCGGTACCGGTGGTGGCGATCGATCGACCGATCGCGCAGTCCTCAGTCCCAGCGGTAGTGGCCAACAACTTTCGCGGCGCAACCATCGCGACCGAGCATCTGATCGGTCACGGCTACAGGAAAATTCTTTGCCTGACTGGCGAAAGCACGCTTTACACCATTCGGGAGCGGATCCAGGGTTATTGCCAAACCATGGAAGCGATGGGTCTGGAACCTCTGCTGGACACCTCAGTGAAGGATTACCGTTCTGCGGAATATGCGATCGAGAGTTTCCTCTCCGCAGCGAATCCTCCGGACGCCATCCTGACGCTCAAGAACAGCACGACCATCTTTGCCTTCGAGGCTTTGCAGAAATTCAAGGTTTCAATTCCGGGGTCAGTAGCGCTGCTGGGCTATGACGATTTCGAGCTGGCCTCGACCGTGCGGCCGTCGATCAGCGTAGTGGAGCAGCCGATTGAGGAAATTGCGCGGCTGGCAGCGGAGGCGCTTTTCGATCAGCTTCTGGGCCCACGCGGAGGCGGGCCTGCTAAAAGGAACTCTCGATCCGGACAAATCACTCTCGAGACGCGGCTGGTACCGCGCAGTTCCTGCGGATGCTCTCCGCGATTGCCGGAGACAACATCCTCCTGAACTTCACAACGCCCTGGCGAGCCGCTCCCTGTGGCTAAATAGGAGTGCGCGGCGCAAACACAACTTACTCGGAGCGCGCTGAGCTCGATGATCCGAGAGGAAATGAGCGGCGGTGCAGTCGCTCATAACGGGTGGCAAATTCACGAATCCCAATGAACTGATCCGGATGAACGTCCCGGAAGATCTGATGGGTGTTGGTAGCCGGCCACCAGACCTCGATCTGGAGTATCGCTGCGTGTTGCCCCAGTCCGATGTGCTGTTCGAGAGGATTAGCGCCGAAGGATCCACCACTGTTGACAGTCCGGTCGATGGATCGTGGACTGCCTCTGCCGTTCTTCACCGTGACCCGAATGCGCGCGCCAACGGCGGACCGGTTAGAGCGGACCCCGATGAGCTTCACGGTAATCCAGTCGTTCCCGTTGCCCGGGTTGCGGAAGAGGCGAAACGGGTGAGCATCGCCAGGAGTGGCTCCGCCAATCGAAAGAAGCAGATCTTCCTGCCCTCCATTGCCGAGATCGGCAAAGGAGACGCCGTGTCCTTTGTGGAGGTCGCCCGTACCGGACGCAGCGGTGACATCGGCAAAGTACCGGCCGTCATGATTGCGCAACAGCATCTTGGGTGAAAGTGCGCCGTATTCTGGTCCGCCGGTGTCGAGATAAATATCCAGATAGCCATCGTTGTCGATGTCGCCGAAGTTGGCTCCCATTGGCGTGTTAATCCGATCGAGGTGGGTCGCTGCGGTTACGTCCTGGAAAGTGCCGTTGCCCAGATTGCGATAGAGCTTCATCGTTCCCGCGCTGGTGGGCAAGTGCAGATAACTGCGGATCGTCTGATCGGTGGAGAAGTCATAGCCGGTGACGAAAAGGTCGGGCCAGCCGTCGTTATCGTAATCGAAGAACCAGGTCGCAAAGCTTTGGGCACCGGCCTGGTGAACGTCGGCCTGCGCGGCGACATCGGTGAACGTGTTGTTGTGGTTGTTGTGATAAAGAAAGTTTCCATCGTAAAGATTCGAGATATAGAAATCGACATAGCCGTCGTGGTCATAGTCCGCCGCGGTAACACCTTTGGTGAAAGCGACACGATTCACGCCGGCAGCATGAGAGATGTCCTTGAAGGTGCCGTCGCCATTGTTCAGAAAGAGCTGGCTGGGGCTGTTCTCGTTCCCAACAAACAGGTCGAGAAGGCCATCGTTGTTAATGTCGGCCCAGACCGCGGTTTGGGTGCGCGTCGCAGGCTCGGCAAGGCCTGCCGCCTGGGTCACATCGGTAAAGGTGCCGTTGCAGTTGTTGCGCAGCAGGGATTTGCGCTCGGGGAATTCCCAGGCGCCGCGCAGGACGAGAAGATCCATGCACCCGTCGTTGTTGTAGTCGGCCTGAACGATGTTCAGGCCGCCTAACTGATCGCCGAGCCCCGCCTGGACGGTGCGGTCGGTGAAGGTTCCATCGCCATTGTTGTGGAAATAGCGCAGAGGCTGGCAAACGTCGTAGCTGGAAACGACGATGTCGAGCAGACCGTTGTTCTCGAAGTCGTCGACGGCGACCCCACCAGCCATGGAGACGAAATCCAGACCCGCAGCGGGAGCGACATCCGTAAAACGGCCTGTGGGTTCTTCGGAGGCAAAGACAGAAGGCGGAATTCTCTCGGCAGCAGGCACGCCATCGGGATATTCGCCGAGGGTGAGATATGCAAGGTTAAGGAGCCAGCGAACCTGGACGATGTCCGGGCGTGCCGGCTTCAGGGCAAGATAGCGATTGAAGTACGCAATCGCCTGCTTCGAATCGTCGGCATGAACAAAGCAAAAGGACCCGCGAGAAGGAAATATGCAGCGATCGCCAGGACGGCTATAGATGCCATTCTCCATCTCCGATTTGTGCAGGTAAGCAACGCCGAGGACTTCTGTGAGTTGGGGAACACCAGCAGGAACGCTGGCGGTGGCGAGGTGGTAGGCGCTTTCCCATTCGCGGATGGCAGCGTCCATTTGGCCCTGATAGGCCTCCAGTTGCGCGATGGCGTAATGAGTCTGGATCTGCGATTCGGACGAAGCGGCGGAGGACCGTGGCGCGGTGAGAGACTGCCGTAGATTATTCAGACCGGCGGAGAGGGATTCCCTACGAATCCGGCAGACCTCGCGCAAATCCTGCTGCCAGTCGACTGGCTTGGGATATTTCTCAAAGAGCAGGTCGGCGAGAACCTGTCCCGCAACGTCGGCTGGATATTGAATGCCGGAGCGGCCGGTAGCGCGGCGGTTGGGTCCCATCCCCAGGGAAGACGCGTCGCCCCGGCTCGTGTTCACAGTTCCGCGGACGCTCAACAGCTTGAGGATGACGAAGGCTCCGGAGGCCGGAATAATGCCGCTGAGGTCACCGGGCTTCATCGAGGCGAGCGCGATCCGCAGTTCCGGGCGGAGGGTCTGGGGATCGGCATTGCGCACGAAGCCGCCGGTGGAGGCATTCGGGTCGACAGAGACTTCGCGTGCGACAGCCGAGAAGTCCTCCCCGTGTCGCAGGCGTGTCAGCGTCTTACCTGCCTGCTCTGCAGAGGGCGCCACGATGACCTGCAGGTCGACGAAAGAACCCGCGGATTCCTGCGAATGAACGGCCAGTCGCGGCGATCGGGCGGCGAGAAACACGAAGAACGCGCCGAGGAACACCAGCGGATAACGGAGCGTTGGAGCGAGCTTTGCCATTGAGGCAGCGCGTGGCGTGCACGGACGACACGGAATGGGAGCAGGATACACATTTCCGCCAGGATGGTTGGCGGAACCCGGTTCCGGAGGAGGACGAGGATCCATCGCGGGGTGGGTCCCTGGTCGAGAGCAGATCCAGGCCGGAGGGTAGAGAAGATTTGACAACTGCAGTTGGACTATGGGTTAATACTTTCGCTGTGGAATCGTTACCATCCCCAGTTGCATAGCGGTTGCGCTTTGGGGGCGATCGCGAAGAACAACCCGGTCCCCAGCAGTTGAACCGGCTTATTTCTTCCGGCGTCCGCGTAGCCGCACATCGGTATGATCCGCAGCTCAAGGCCCAATTTTCTTTCGGAGCTCCCTCATGACCAGTGACCTTTGCGCGGCGTCCCGTCGATTTGTCTACAGAATCCTTCTGATTGCCCTCAGTCTGGCTGTGCCGTTCGCCAGCCTGGCGCCTGCCCATGGCCAGGCGCTGAGCGGCATCAGCGGTACCGTCACCGACACAAGTGGTGCCGTCGTCCCCAACGCGAAAGTGAGCGTCACTAACGATGCCACAAAAGTGACCACGAACGCGGTGACGACCTCCGCTGGATCCTACCGGATCACCGATCTGGTGCCGGGCAGCTACACGGTGAAGGTGGAAAGCTCAGGATTTGAGGATTTCGTCCTGACCGGCCTGCACATTGATGTGGGTACCGTGGAAACCGCAAACGCAACACTGAAAGCGGGTTCCGCGACTGAGGTCGTCCAGGTCAACTCACCGGCGATTGCGCTGCAGACAACGGAGCCGGACCTGGGCACGACGATTCCTCACGAGATGGTCCAGGAACTGCCGGAAGAGCTGGGCAACCAGGGCGGGGTCGGGCCGCGCGGTCGGCAGATTGACGCGTTCCTGTTCCTTGCGCCGGGCGTGCAGGGAGGGGCCTTCAGCCACCGCATCGATGGCGGTGTCGACTTCCAGAACGAAGTGGTTTTCAACGGAATCCCGGCGGTGCAGTCGGAAACGCAGGGCTTCCAGTCCAATATCAACCCGCCCTTTGAGATGGTGGACCAGTTCAAGGTTCTGCAAAATGTCTTTTCGGCGCAGTACGGACTGGCGCAGGGAGTCGCGCAATATCAGTTCGCCTCGGGCACGGACTCACTGCACGCAGACGGGTTCGAAATCATGCGCAACGACTACTTCGACGCGAAGGGCGCCAATCCTCCGTTGAACCCGGTAACGAACGCGCCCATGACGCCGATCGACAAAGAGGATAACTTCGGGTTTTCCGTCGGAGGTCCGGTATTCCTGCCGAAGATTTACGACGGCCGCAACCGAACCTTCTTCTTCGTGAGCTCCGAGTGGTACCGGCTGAACCAGGCGGTCACCGGAAACATGACGGTGCCCACGGCGGCCATGAAGAGCGGCGACTTCAGCGCATTCCCTCAGCCCATCTATGTGCCGGCCGGACCGCTGCCGGCTGGTTGTACTCCGGGCGCAGCGCCCGGACAGCAGTTCCCGGGCAATATCATCCCGGGCGACTGTATCAGCAGCACCTCGGCGTCCCTGATCTCGCTGATTCCCGATCCCGGTGCCGGCGGTTTCACCAACAACCTGAAATCGCAGATCAATGCGGCACAGACCCGCCAGACGTCATGGGGCTTCAACATTGACGAGAATCTCAGCACGCGGCAGACACTGCACTTCAGTTTCTGGCGCGACAGCTACAACACCCCGGCGTTCGATCATCCGGGATACTTCAACAATGAGCTCTCTGCCCTGAAAACCGAGCCCCGGCTGGGCACAGGCATTTTCCTCACCTATGCCAATACTCTGTCCCCGCATCTGGTCATGACGGCGGGCGCGGGATGGATGGGCGAGATCAACAACGAGCTGAACGCGCATCTGGGAGTAAGTTTTCCGGCGGTGGCGTCGAGCACGATTCTGCCCACGATTAACTTCAACGGCTTCGATGCGCCGACGACATGGGGCGTGAACTCCGGCGGCGAAACCAATTCGACCAATCGCAAACTCGGCCTCAGCTTTGCAAACAACTGGCTCTACAATCACGGCCGGCACACGATGAATATCGGCTTCGAAGTGCGGCGTTCCTACCAGGACGACGACGAGTGCCAGCAGTGCGGCGGCCAGTTCTCTTTCGACGCCATCACGACCAGCAACGGGGACACGAACACCGGCGATGCGCTGAATGAGAACAATACCGGCAGCCCGTTCGCCAGCTTCCTGCTGGGAACCGTGGACAACGCTAGCCGGCAGTTCGCGAGCGAGAACAAGCTGCGGAACCAGTATTTCGCTCCGTATTTCCAGGATGACATTAAGCTGACGCCGAAGCTGACGGTCAATGCCGGAGTCCGCTGGGATATCGCGCGGCCGTTCACGGATGCGACCAAAAACAATATCGTGTTCTTCAACCCCGCTGCGCCGGATGCGGAGGCGATCGATCCGGCAACGGGACAGCCGCTGAATGGCGGCGCGAGCCTGCTGGGGACCTGCTCGGTGTGCGTCGGGTATGACCGGGCGTCGATCCACTGGAAGGAGTTCAGTCCCCGCGTGGGATTTGCTTACCAGATCAACAATAAGATGGTGATCCTGGGCGGCGCCGCCCTCAACCACCTGGACGGAGGAGCCTTCGAGTACGGGAACAACAAGGTGGCCGTGAACTACGGCAACCTGCTCACGGGCACCTACAACGTTCCGTCGAGCGGAACCAACGTCCCGGCGTTTGGAAACTGGGATACCACGACCATGCCGCTACCTCCGCCGACTCCATTTACTTCGGGGCTGGCCAACGGGTTCGGGATCCTTTATGAATTGAACAAAAACGCGGGCGGCCTCCCCTACGTGATGAACTACAACGTCGGCATTCAGCGCGAACTGGCGAACAACATGCTGCTGTCGGTCAATTATGTCGGCAATCGTGTGCTGCACATACCCTCGCTGCTGAATAACCCCGATCAGCTGAATCCGTCGGTCCTGAACACGCTGTGCCCGAACAACGCGCCGAACTGCGTGCTGGGCCAGGCGTGGACGTCACCGGCGGCGCAGGCGGTGCTGCAGTCCATGGGCTACGGACAAGCGGGCGGATATTTCACGCCCTATGCCAACTTCGCGAATGACTATGGCACCGGTCAGGAGCTCGGGCAGGCGCTGCGGCCCTATCCTCAGTACGGCTCGATCTACAACGACTTCGAGAACGCAGGAGTGGCGACGTACAACGCGATGCAAGCCCAGTTACAGAAGCGTTTCACGAACGGGCTGACCTACCTTGTGTCTTACACGTTGTCGCGGACGATGTCGAACACCGATTCGGGGTTCGGATCCTTCAATGGCGGAGCTCTGAATACCTACGATCAAAAGGCGGAGTACCAGATCGCCTCCAACGATCAAACCCACCTGGTCACAGTCAGCGGCGTCTATGAACTGCCCATTGGTCCGCACCACGCGATTCTCGGCAGCAACAACGCGGTCAACCGGCTGGTGGCGGGCGGATGGCAACTGAGCGGCATTTTCAGCTACGACAGCGGAAGCCCATACGGCATTGGCGCCAACGGGTGCCCGCTGCAGAGCTATAACTACATCTGCAACCGGTCGAACCTGGTGCCAAACCAGCCCCTGAACCTGAACTGGAACAACTACTACAAGTCGCAGCCGGTCATCAATACGGCGGCGTTCTCCGATCCGGGATTGTGGGGCGTCGGCGATTCGCCGCGCAACCTGTCAACATTGCGCAATCCGTGGAGCGACAATGAGAACATCGCTTTGGCCAAGCACCTGTTCTTCACCGAGCGCTTCTCCGGAGAACTGCGGATGGAGTACTACAACGTGATGAACCGGATGCAGGTGTGCGGCAGTGGTTCCACGGATACCAACGTGAGCGACGGCAATTTCGGCTACGATTCGCTGGGCGGTGCCTGCCAGGGAAACTCGCCTCGCCAGGGCCAGGCGACATTCAAACTGAATTGGTGACGGATAATCGTTGCCTCCCGCGGGGCTGGCATTCCTTGCCAGCCCCGTTTTCTTTTCTGGCGGAGCGGCCGGCCATGAACCATGCGCCGTCCAGGGTACGAACCCGTGCAAGCGGGATGTAGACTGATGCCGATGAGCGCGCTCTTTGGGATCCGGACTCGACAAGGCGGCCTGGCGCTGTGCGGATTTATCCTGCTGGCCGTGCTGCTGGCGGCTTTGTGCTCTGAAGCTGCCCACGCGCAGTCAGGCGACGCAAACGATGCCCGTGTGGAGCAGTTATACGCAGCAGCGAAAGCGGCCCAGAGCCAGGGAGACCGCACCGGAGCGATCAGCAAGTACGAAGAACTGATCCGCATCGCGCCCGACGTCGCGCCGGCCTACAACAACCTGGGTATGCTCTACCTCGACGAGCGGCAGTACCCGAAGGCCGCGGAAGTGCTGAAGAAGGGGCTCTCGCTCGATCCGAAGATGACCTCCGCGTCGGCACTCCTCGGCATCGCGCTCTTTGAAATGGGCCGCTATGGGGAGTCGCGTGAGGCTCTGCAGGCCGCGCTGCTGGCAAATCCTAACGACGACAACGCACAGCTCTTTCTGGCCAGGGATCTGGTGCAGTTGAAGAATATGAGTGCGGCTGCCGCCGCTCTGCGTTCGCTGGCCCAGCGCCAGCCGAAGAACCAGGAGGTGTGGTACCTGCTGGGCCAGGCGTACATGCAACTCTCTGAGCAGGCCCTCTCCCGGATGAGCGCGATCGATCCGGATTCGATGCTGGCTCACGAAGTGTCGGGCGAAATGATGGAGGATATGAAGAATTACCAGGGAGCTCTGGTCGAATACAAGAAGGCGGCCGCGGCAGCTCCGGACGATGCGGGTGCGCATTACCACCTGGGAAATCTCTACTGGAAGCTATCGCAGTGGGACGATGCATTACAGCAACTCAGCACCACGTTGAAAAACGATCCATGGAATTGCCAGGCGTGGGCGCAAACAGGAAATATCCTGGTCGATCAGAAGGCGCAGCCCGAACAGGGACTGGCTGATCTGAATAAGGCGCTGGAGCTGTGCCCGAACCTCGCTCAGGCCCATGTGGATCGTGGAGACGCACTCGTGAAACTGGGGCGCAACCGAGAAGCGATACAGGATCTCGAGACAGCCGAGCGGGAAAACCCCGGCGATCCCATGCCTCATTTCTTCCTGGCCCGCGCCTGGAAATCGCTGGGAGATTCCAGCCGTGCGAAAACGGAGATGGAAACCTACGCCAAACTGCAGGCCAGTGCCAGCGGCGCCGTAGCTGCGCGTGCGGCCGAGGTGATGAAGGCCACGCAGGGTGTGCAACCGTAGAAGCGAGGCACGACAGAGCCCGGATAACGCCAAGTCACTTTCGAGGGCGGGCCCAGCAGCCGCAGCGTCACAATCTGATGCGGGCGAATCTGGATTTGAAAAGCGTGTGGATTTTCAGGATCGATGGTCGCTCCATCGCGTTCGACCGCATCGGTCCGAACGACCTTGCTAAGCGCCAGAAGTGGCGTGTGGATGGTCAGGCTTCGTGGTGCACCCCCCAGATCGATGAGTCGCAGAATCGTTCCCTTCCCATCCTCGGCTGGCTTCCAGGTATCGACCAGAACATCGGGGTCGTCGACTGAAAGAAAGCTGGACTCGTTGGCGGGGAGTGGTTCAGGTAAATCGAGGGCTTTGTCCTGGGAGCGGATCTCATCCTCTTCCAGTGGCGTCATCTCTTCCCAGCCCAGGCGGCTAAGACCGGGCGCGTCGGTCGCGGCAGCGCTGGTGATGACGTAGCGGAACCGGAAAGTGCCTCCCTGCTCCGCGCGATAGTTGGTGTGCCAATAATTGTTCATTACGTAGGAGAAGATGTTGCCGGGCCGCTGTCCGAAGCTGTCAGGCCACTCGCCGCGATTGATGTCGCCGAGGGTCACCAGCGCCGCGTCCAATGGCATGACGGTTGCCGAGACACCATCCTGCTGCACAGACACCCAGTGCTGGACGGAGAACCACTCCCGGCCCGCCCCCGGGTACATGTCCTTTACCGGATCGACAACGCCGTTCTGAATCTCGTACTGGAACTGAGGATGGCTCATGGCAAAAGGAAAAGCGAAGTAGACGGCTTCCTTTTGCAGCTCCGGCTTTTTGTTGACGTCCTCGATAAACTCGACCTTCTTTTCGTCATTGAAGAGTCGAAGTTCGGTCCGAACGGATGGAGTGTTGTCCGCTGAAGATTCCATGAGGACGCGCCAGCCCCATGGCGTTCGTTCCTCGGAGACGAGGCGGCCATGATCAGCGGGATGCACCTGCAACTCCGGCTTCGGCGATACAGCACGATACTGCAGGATGCTGTTGGGCTCCTGATCGCCGCCGCTGACGTAGAGGTACTGGCCAAAGCGCCACGGGCTGGCGGCGTTCACCAGCTCGCGGTTCAGTTGCTTATCATAAAGGCTGCGAATGCTCCCCGTGGATGGATCGAGTTCGACTCGATAGAACGGAGTCTCGAGTGTGGTGGTGCTCGTCGTCTGCGGAGCGGGCGCGGGCGTCGTTGCCGGCCGCGCGACATAGACCTTGTAGCCCACCGCAGGAACCCCGTTGGCACGGAACTCGACTTTGCGATAATTGGGGCCTTCGCCGAGAGCGACGTAAGGAATGGCGTGGCCGGTGGCAGGATCGGCAATCTCCCAGCCGCGATCAAGGTCGATGGTCACCTCGCCGTCGCGCTTCCAGTTCAGAGCATTGAAGACGATGATGCTGTGGACACCGGCATTGATATTGTCGGCCAGACTGGCCATGCTGCTGCGCAGAATGCTGTCGCGTAAAGCTGAGGCCGTGGTGGCCCGTGAGTCCTTCACCCGGAGCTGCTGAACGGCTTCGTCGCTGGCGGGGTCTGAGACACTGTTCCACGACGTCCAGGTGTGCTCGTCCATCAGGACCATATTCGCCCACATGGAGTTCAACTCGTCTCGATTGACGGCCAGGTGCGGGTTAACCAGCGTGCTGATCGTCGCCAGTTTCTCCGCCGTAGGAGCGCGACTCTCGTTCTGGCGCTCGATCGCGGCAAAGCGCGCGTCGGAGCCAATGCCGTCCTCCCAATACGGACCACCATCGCCGCGGATGGTCGGCAGGTTCTCGCCGAACTGCCCGGCGATCGCTTCCATCGCGTCGTGGAATCCGGAGTACTCGATGTGCGGATACGCGTAAAGAGCGTTCCACTGATCGGCCAGCTCCGCCTGCTGCGGGAACAGATCGGTGTTTTCCACCTGAGTGCCGAAGATGATGGCCGCGCTGGCCCGGTATCCGGGATGCTGGTACATCTGCAGGAATAACGGCAGAATCTCCTCGCCGGTTTCCGTGAGCGGTGGCAGCCCAAAGAGGAATTCCATTTGCTCATAGTGTCGCGAATACCAAAGCAGCACCTTGCCACCGTCTGGCCCTTCCCACCAGAAGGGTGAATCCTGGTTCAAATGACCCAGCAGCAGGACCGGGGCGCGGTCGTTATTGCTGCCCGCCGCGAAGTATGGAATGCCGGCGGCTGCCAGGATCGAAGCGTAGGACCACGAATACGAAGGGACGTCGGTAATGTTCGCGTAGTTATAAGGCGTGCCGTACTGGCGGCTGAAGTCGGCGCTCGGATAAAGGGAGCGAATCAGCGTCTCCGCTGTAGGGAAGCCGGTGAGCAGGTTGCTGGACTGCGCCGGAATGTAGATCTTCCGGTCGCGGATTGCCTGGACGATACGCTGCTGCTCCTCGGCCGTCCGCGAATGCAGAAATTGCTCCAGGTTCCATTCGCCGTCAGTGCTGAACCGGAAACCGGGATGCTTGTCCGCCAGATTCATTGCCTCGTCAAGGATTCGGGCATGGATCGCGGCCACCTTCGCCTGATAGTCGGTGTAGCCAACGTCAAGGTGGACGTGCGGCACGAGATAGAGCGTCCACTTCTTTCGAGGTTGCAGGGTCTCGGTGAATGGATGTTTATGGCCGTCCAGGTCAACCACGATCTGCGCGGAAGTCTCCCCAGAAAAATCCGGGACGAGAAAGCGCACACGCTGCTCTCCGAAATCGTCGTCCGGATCAAGACGCCCGTCAAAGGTATGCCCGGCGAGATGCAGGGCCACCTGACCTGAGCGAACGTGCTGCGCATAGTGGACGAAGACATCCACGCGTTCTTCGAGGGCGCCGTCGTGCTTTTGATAGAAGATCGTGGGATCGGCCTGAGCGGTGACCGCCGGGAGCTGAGCCAGCGGCTCCAGCTCGACGCCGTCATAGTTCAACCCGGCGTCGGGAACTCCCTGGCTCCCGGCGGATACCGGCTGCAGGGCAATCTCGTTTCTGCCCTCGTGCAGCCATGAACCCGGAATGTCGCAGACGACCTCTGCACGCGAGTAAGCCGGGAAGAAGGCGTCCATCGTATCGCCCATGGAGTCGTCAAGCTTCGGATGCAGGACGAAACGCCCCTTGCGGCCGTTGATCGTGACGGCAAGATCGGGAACGCTGGAGTGTTCGATGATGACGGAGACGGTGAGACGGTACGCAGTCTGCGGCTTTCCGGCGAGGGAAAATGCAATGGTGCGAGGTGCGGTTTCCGGCATGATCGGTCTTCCAGGATAAGCGGATGGGGCAAATGCATACCAGCCCTGCGCAACCTGACCCCCGGCAGCGTCGAAGACCACAGCAGCCTGTGGCTGGTCCTGGTTGAATTCGGCTGAAGAGCCGTCGATGCGGCCGACGCGCCACAGTGGCGTTGCCTGAGGTGCGGCAAGGAGGGGCAGACACAAGAATCCGACAAGAACCACTGCAGCCATTCTGAGCTTCACGCAAACTCCACGACCGGAGCATCCGGATTTTTCCAGGATACTCTCTGCGCTGTCCGAATCACTCATCGGCGTCGCCTTTGTAATATTCTTCTCCCTGTTGCCGGCGCTCGTCGCACAACCACACCATGAAAATAAATCGGCGCAGATTCCTCTATGGCAGTGCGGCCGCCGGTCTTTCCGCATCCGCAGGTCCGCTCGGGCTCCCCGTTGACATATCCGGCGCTCGACCCGTGTCGCTCACTAGCCTTGATTTCGATCGCCATCGCTTCGGTGTCAACTACACGCCGTCGCGCCGGTGGTGGTTCTGCTGGAATGACTGGGACGCGGATTCCATCCAGCGCGACCTCGATGCAATCGCCTCTCTGGCCGCCGATCACCTGCGCCTGCTGCTCATCTGGCCGTATTTTCAGCCGAACCCCAGCTGGGTCAGCCCACTGCACCTGCAGCGGCTGGACCAGTTGCTGGCCCTGATGTCACAGCGCAACCTCGATGCCCTGATTACCGTATTCACCGGGCAGTTAAGTGGCTGGTTCTTCCTTCCCCCATTCAACCGCGCTGGCGAGGATTTCTTTACCGACTCTGGAATGAGAGCGGCCCAGGAGTATTTCTTCGCGAGCTGGCGACCGTCGTGAAGAATCACAACAATGTGATCGGGTTCGATCTGGGCAACGAGATCAACACCTGTTGGGCTGGCCCGACGCAGGCGGGCGACGCGTGGATGGCCAAGACCTTTTCTCTGCTCGATTCGATCATGCCCGGTCATCTCAATGTGAACGGCGTCGATCACAAGCCATGGTTTGAGACCACGACGTTCTCGCCGCAGGCTCTGGTCGGCGACCAGCACATGGCGGTGATGCACTGCTATCCCTGGTGGACCGGATCCCTGAAGTATGGCGGCCCGATGGATCCGCCGAGCGTACGGCTTCTCGCAGGCATGGCGGCGCTCATCCGTTCGTATGGGAGTTCACCGCAGAAACCCGTCTGGGCCGGCGAGTTCAACACCTGTATCGAGGCGCTGACCGAGAAACAGCAGGCGGAATGGCTGCGACGAGCCGTTCTCGCAGCCATGGACGAAGGCGTGAGCTGGTTCACTTACTGGGACAGTCACGATGTCGACCGCCGCTACGAATTCAATTCGGTCGAATACACCCTTGGGCTACTGACCAACGACGGACGCGTGAAGGACCAGGGGCGTATGTTTCGCGAGCTGGCCACCAGCTACCGCGGCAAATCCGTGCGATTCCCCACTGACAGCCTGCCGCAGCCGCCCGAAAATCCATCCATGCAGAATACGTGGCGCTGGCTCCTCGACAGGATGGGATGGCGGCCGCCTACACAAAAGGCCTGACCTGCGCTCGGATCCTTTACTGGTTCTCTGCAGCCGGGGATTCTGCTCCCGCCGGCACATCGTATAACTGGAACTCGCGAATCTCCGCCGCATCCGTGCTCGAGAGGATATGGAGCCGTACCCGGCTCGCCGTCACATCAGGGAAGACATCGATCTTCTCGTGCCCAATCGCCTGTGCCTGGGCCACACTCTTCCATCCTGATCCCGTCCAGACATCGATCGAATACTTTTCCACGCGCTGGCCGTCATTCAGCCACTCCATGGTGAGGGCTCGGTTGAAAGCGATCGGTTTTGGAAAGCGGAGCTCCAGCACAGCGTGGTGAGACCCGCTCGGCGCCGACCAGAACGTCTCCGAATCTCCGTCGACAGCCACCGTCTCTTCCGGTGCCATCGCCTGATGGTCGAGCGCCAGGTTGTGGGCATAGCGATCGCGCAGCGCCTTGCCAAACGCCTCCAGGCGAGCCACATCCCCATCGGGCAGAAGGCCGCGCCGATCCGGCGCCAGGCCAAGCATCAGCTGCGCGCCGCGCCCCACGGTTTCATCCCAGGTCGTCAGCAGCTCAGGCACCGTCTTTAGGCTGGCTTCGTCGTTGGGATGCCAGAACCAATGGCCCTTGTGCAGCGGCGTATCCGCCTCCACCGGCCTCCAGCGCACATATCCATGCCGATCAATGGCGTCCCAGTCCTCGTAAGGAACGCGGCCGTCTTCGTTGCCCACCCAGCGCGCATCGCCGTATTCAAAAAGTCCCGTGTCAGCGAAAACAACCGTGTTGGGCTGATAGGTGCGGAGGGTCTCGAGATTTTTTTAAAGTCGTACACGTGCCCTGCACTGCCCGCTCCGTCGAGCCACCATTCCACCAAGTCGCCGTAGTTCGTCGCCAGCTCCGACATCTCCGATTCGTAATACCGATCGTAGGCGGCGTCATCCTTGTAGCGAGGATCGTGACGATCCCAGGGAGAGAGATAAACGCCAAACTTCAGTCCGTATTTTCGAGCCGCCTTCGCCACATCGCCTACTACGTCGCCATGTCCGCCTTCCCAGGGGCTGTTCTTTACGCTGTAATCGGTCTCCGCCGTCGGCCAGAGGCAGAAGCCGTCATGATGCTTGGCCACCAGGACGACGTACTTCGCTCCCGCCGCCGAATCGCCTGCATCCACTGGTCGGGATTGAACGCCGTGGGATTGAAAACAGCGGGGCTCGCCGTTCCATCGCCCCACTCGCGATCCAGATAAGTGTTGGTGGAGAAATGGATGATCACACCGAATTCCAGATCCTGCCAGGCCACCTGCTGCGGAGACGGCTTCGCATCCACAAAATTTTGCTGCGCTTGTGCGAGCGTCGCTCCGCACGCCAGCACCATGCCGACGACCAGGCACCATCGGGCCAGCGTCTTTCCGACCGTCATCGTGCCCTGCTCGCGCCCGCACCGGACTCCCGCTGAGGCAGGACTGTCCAGATCTGCGGATCTTCCTGGCCAAGAACCCAGGAACAGAAACCCTCCAGTCCGTTCTGTTGCGCTAGCGTGTAGCGATCCTGGAAAGTGCGCAGGTCGGTGAAGAAGACCCACTCTCGCATCTGGTCGCGATTGATGTAGAACCACGCGGTGTGATCGTCTGCATCCCATTGAATCTTGCCGCCCCAGTCACGAGCCAGCAGTTCGGCATCGGGTGCACCGATGTAGTCAGCAGTCGGATTTGGCTTCTCGATGGGCGGTTCGCCTGGCCTTGCAGGCGGCTCGATCGTCGGAGCAGCAGCATACCAGTGGTACCCGTAAACCGGAATGCCCAGCGACAGCTTTTCCTTCGGGACAAACTGCAGGGCATATTTCATGTTGTCCAAAGTCCACTGCCAGCCCGCAACCGGGCCGGGCATCGTCCAGCGCGTGTTCTGGTCGTAGGTCATCAGGCAGATCAAATCCACCGACTTGGCCAGAGCCGCAAGGTCGTAGGCGCCACGCCAATCCGTGTAGATCCACTTCGCAAACTCGCCGCTGCCCGGATATCCCGGTGCATTCGGCACCGTGGCGATGCTGATCTGCAGCCCCGCGCCATGCAGCGCGTCCGCCGTCGCTTTCACCAATGCGGACAATCCATCGCGATCCGTCCACGATACATTCTCCAGATCGAACTGGAACCCGACGTATCCATGCTGCTTGCACTCGCGAATGAGAGACTCATTCATTTGTGCCTGGGCCGCGGGATTCGTCGCCAGCAGGTGAAACTTCGGCTTGTTGAACATCCCCACGATTGGCATCACCGGCAGCTTCTCGCTCTGCGCCTGCCGCAGGACCGCCGGCTCCGGGGCGCCCGTCACCAGTCCGTTTTCGTCCACCTCATACCAGGCCGGGACGAGGATATCGATCTGCGAGGAGTGAGCAAAGAAATCCCGGATCGACGTGGGATCGTTCGTCATGTAGAACAACGCCACCGGATGGGAGGCGGCGAAAACAGCGGGACTAATGAACACCATGGCCAGAAGGAACAGACGCTTCATAATCCTCCGGAGCAATTGCAGGATTCATCTCCTGAGAACGCAGCTTACACCGTCACGCTTTCGCGATACTCGCCAAAGATGTCGCGCAGCGCTGAGGCGATTTCGCCGACGGTCCCGCTGGCTTCCACTGCTTCGAGAATTGCCGGCATCAGGTTCTCGCCGGAACGGGCATGGTCTCGCACCAGTTTCAAGGCGGCCTGCCACCGGTTCGGATCCCGCCGCGATCGCAACGCACGCACCCGCTCCACCTGCTTCCGTTCCAATTCTTCATCCATGTGCAGCGTGGGAATGGGCCGTTCATCGTCCCGCGCGAAGCGGTTCACTCCGACGACGATCGCTTCCTGCGCATCGACGGCGCGCTGGTGATCGTAGGCGGCATTTTGGATCTCCTGCTGCACCCAGCCCCTCTCGATGGCAGCCAGCATGCCGCCCATCGTCTCGATGCGATCGAAGTAGGTCTTTACCTGGCGCTCAATGCCGTTCGTCAGCGACTCGATGGCATACGACCCCGCAAACGGATCGATGGTATTGGCCACACCGGATTCCAAAGCGATGATCTGTTGTGTGCGCAGGCCGATCCGGGCAGCCTCCTCTGTGGGCAGCGCCAGTGCCTCGTCATAGCCGTTCGTGTGCAACGATTGCGTCCCGCCCAGAACCGCAGCCAGCGCCTGAATCGCAGTGCGGACAATGTTGTTTTCCGGCTGTTGCGCTGTCAGTGTCGATCCTGCGGTCTGGGTATGGAAACGCAGCATCCACGAGCGAGGACTCTTCGCGCTGAAATGATCCCGCATAATGCCCGCCCAGATCCGCCGCGCCGCACGGAACTTGGCGATCTCCTCCAGGAAGTCATTGTGCGCATTGAAGAAGAAGGAGAGCCGGGGCGCAAAGTGATCCACTTCCAGTCCCGCGTCGATGGCCGCCTGCACATAAGTCATGCCGTTGGCCAGGGTGAAGGCAACTTCCTGCGCAGCCGTCGATCCGGCCTCTCGCATGTGATATCCGGAGATCGAGATCGTGTTCCACTCCGGCACGTTCTCCCCCGCCCAGGCAAACACATCGGTAACCACGCGCATCGCGTGCCGCACCGGATAGATATAGGTCCCCCGCGCGATGTATTCCTTCAAAATGTCGTTCTGGATCGTGCCGGAGAGCTTCTTTACGTCCGCTCCGGTGCGCCGAGCCACGGCCACATACAGCGCCAGAAGAATCTGGCCGTAGCGTTGATCGTCATCGACGTCGAAATGCGGTCCAGAGGGATGCCGGCAAAGAGCCGCTCCATGTCCTCAATCGAATCAATGGCGACGCCGACCTTGCCCACCTCACCCAGCGCCATGGGCGAATCGGAGTCGTAGCCAATTTGGGTGGGCAGATCGAAAGCGACCGAGAGGCCGGCCGTTCCCTGCTCCAGCAGAAACCGGTAGCGCCGATTGCTTTCCTCCGCATCGCCCATTCCCGCGTACTGGCGCATGGTCCAGGGGCGGCCACGGTACATGGTGGGCTGAATGCCGCGCGTGTAAGGAAACTGCCCCGGAAAGCCGAGGTCGCGCTCCACGTCGAGCTCCGCCAGATTCTCGACGGTATAGAGCGCATTTGCAGGGTTTGGAACGGGCATGGGAACCGGCCATTGTAAGCCACAACGGTCAGGGCGCGCCTTAGCTGCGTTTCTGCTTCACGCGTGCACGCCAAAACGACGTGACAGTGAACCAGGCAAAGAGCAGCGCAAAAGCCGCGTAGACCAGCACACGCCGGTCGTGCGCTCCGGTCACCTTGAAAGCTTGCCAGGCATGGACCGTGAAGAAGAGCGTGAAGATTGCGAAGAAGACCCCGGTGATCTGCAGCGTCAGCACGCCGGTGGCATGCGCGAAGGGGCGTACCAGGGCCGATCCGAAGCGCCCGGCTCCCCGGGCCGCACGCCGGCTGCTCCCGGCATAGTCGGCGAAGCGGGCGGCGCCCGACTGAGGGGCGCTGGAGGAGGCCGAGGTCGAGGGCGCCGCGGCCGGGCTGGCAGCGGACCGCTGCGCCGCAGCGACGGCCCCTGCAGTGCCGTCCCGCAGCTTGCCGGCGGCAACCCGCGTACCGATTCCCAGAATCCGGCCAAGGCGATTCGGCTGCATAAAAAAAGTCTAGCAGTGGGCTAAAGTCCCGGTTGCGGCGGCGCATTGCCGCCCGGGAACATCAGAAGATAAGGTAAGAGAATCGGATGTTGCGGGCCCACGCCGCATACCGGGAAAATCGAGGTCCTCACTTGAATCAAAAACTCCGCAAACTGGTTCAGCAACTGGGCGAGGCCATTCACGAGAGTGTGTCCGAGTCCCCGCAAATCGCCGGCGTGGTGGCCGATATTCGCAGACAGGGCTTTGAAGTTCTGCTCATGCTGGAAGCCACGATCGGGCTGAACGAGGTGGAGGAACAGCCGGCCGGCGCCCTGGAGCCCGGCCAGAGTCGTCAGGAGCCCGAGTCGGAGAAAGACGGGACCTTTACCGCCCAGGACCTGCATTTCCTCAAATCCCTGCGAATCGCGGTTACCGGCGATTCCGGAGGGCCCGAAGATTCCTGAGCCTCACTGCCGGGCGCACAATTCGGCAAACTTGTGATATATCTGGCCTTCGCTCCCCGCCCGGTACGAGAAGGACGGGAGCGTCGGGGATTCCGGCCGCAGGAAGATCGCGCGAGGGAGCCAATCAGAAGCGGTGAGAGGCGAACATGCCGATGAAGGACCGGCGGTTCCGGGGTCGGGGGAAACGGCTTTTTCCCCTCACCCGCGACCGCGCCAAACCGGCGGTACCTTTCGCCGGTCAGTACCGCATCATCGACATCACCCTCTCCAACTGCATCAACTCCGATCTGCGCCACGTCTACATCCTCACCCAGTACAAAGCGCTGTCGCTCAACCGCCACATCCGCGAAGGCTGGGGCCGGTCGTCGCCAACGAACTCGGCGAGTTCATCGAGATTCTGCCGCCCATGCAGCGCGTCTCCAAGTCCTGGTACCAGGGCACCGCCGACGCCGTCTACCAGAACATCTACTCCATCGGCGCCGAGGAGCCGCGCACGTCCTCATCCTCTCCGGCGACCACATCTACAAGATGAACTACGGCCTCATGCTCCAGCAGCACAAGGACTCCGGCGCCGACGTCACCCTTGCCACGCTGCCCGATCAACCCCGAGGAAGTCTCCCGCTTCGGCGTGGTCGAGGTCGCCCGCAACGGCGAGGTCACCGGCTTCGTCGAAAAGCCCAAGTCGACCGACCTGCGCTCGCCCTTCAACCCGAACATGGTCGACGCCTCGATGGGCATCTATCTCTTCAACACCGACATGCTGCTCCCCGAACTGATCAGGGACGCCGAAGACCCCGACTCCGACACGACTTCGGCCACGACATCCTGCCGAAGCTCCTCGGCCGCTTCAAAATGCACGCCTACAACTTCGTCGACGAGAACAAGCAGCGCGCCCTCTACTGGCGCGATGTCGGCACCCTCGAAGCCTACTTCGAAGCCAACATGGACGTCGCTTCGGCGTCGCCCCGATCTTCAACCTCTACGACAAGACCTGGCCCATGCGCACCCGCCCCTACCAGTACCCGCCCGCCAAGTTCGTCTTCGGCGAGCCCGGCCGTACCGGCATGGCCATCAACTCCATCGTCTGCGCCGGGTCCATCGTCTCCGGCTCGGTGGTGCGCAACTCCGTGCTCTCCCAGGACGTGCGCGTCAACTCCTACGCCGACGTCGACTCCAGCATCATCTTCTCCCACGTCAACATCGGCCGCCACTGCCGCATCCGCCACGCCATCATCGACCGCGACGTCCACATTCCCGACGGCACCGTCATCGGCTACGACCCCAACGAGGACAAGAAAAACTACTTCGTCCTCCGAGCGGCCTCACCGTCGTCACCCGCGACTACTCCGTCTACGAAAACCCGGTGTCACCGGAATTCCTGCAGGATTAGCGGGAGTAACATCGCAGGATAAAGCGCGATTTTCCGGGCATCCCGATTTGGCCCTAAAGCCATGAGTAGCAATGACCTGCATCTTCGGGTCATGAGCCTCATTGCGTCCCATGACTGAATGAAAGGCAGTCGGAGAGGCCCCATCGCCCCGACTACTCAATTGGTGCTGGTTTCCGCGATTCCCAGCTTCGGCAGATTTCAAAGAGCGCGATGCGCTGAGCCTTCCGGCCTGGGCCGGGATCTTTGTCCAGCAAAGGCGAAAGCTCTGTTCGTTCGGTTCGGAAACCGGATCGGACAGAGCTTTCCAGTTGTAAGTCTGGTCCTTTCGCAGGACGGCTGCAAGAAGAATCGTCAATCAGGACAGTACGAAGGTCACGGATCCCCTCTCCCGAAATCCTTCACGCACTCCTGGCGAATGGACACGGTCATGTGTGGGACAGAATTTCTGCCGCATCGCCGCCGACGAACGCCCGGACTAAAGAGCCGATGCGGGGCGGAATTTGCGCACGGCCAGGACGGCAAGGACGATGAAGAGGATCAGAGCCACCAGCTGGACGATCTTGAACGGGGCTTCCTTTTGCGTGGGGGCGAGGGCGTGCAGGGCAGGAACCTTTTCGAACGACTGCACGATGAGGACGAAGAAGTTGAAGTACTGGGCAAGGATGGCGGTGACGATCCAGGTGGATCGCCAGCCTCCGACCATGTGTCCGGGGTAGCGCGCGACGAGGGCAAAGATCAACACCACGCAGGAGAGGACGCCGATGATGATGCCGGGCGTGACTCCGTGGAAGGGGAAGAGGAAGCCGGTGAGGCTGGTGAGGGCGGTGGTGATAAGGAAGAGGGCAGTCACGAGGGGCAGGGTTCGGGAGGCGAGCATGCCGAAGATGACGATGAAGCCGGCGGCGATACCGATGAGGCTGATGGCAACGTGGAGCTGAGTGAAGGCGGAGAGGCTCATGCCGAGGATCATGGGGTTCCTTTCCTGGGGGGCCTGAGGGGGAGACCCAACGTAGCGCAGGCTGGGGAGGGGTGCAAGGGTTGGATGGAGTTGGGGGGCGGGGGGTGCTGTTAATTTTTTGCGGTGTAACTTCCGGAATGCCGGTCATCCATCCGACTGTTGCAAGTAACGCACCTTATCGAGTCGAGTCGGTAGTTTGGTCGGTTCGGGTGAGACGAAGGTAATGGACGGGTGCGATCTTGCCTGGACCAAGGGGGAGGGTCTTAATGGCAAGTCCGTCGCCCGAGTGGATGACGACGGGAGTGAGGTCACGCGGGAGAGATACCGGGGCGACCTCTTTGTTGCGGTGCCAGCCCCACGCTGGATCGGTCAGCGGGCTAAAAGTGCATCGAATCTGATCCGTCCCCTCAACCGGTTCAACCACCAAGTCGTAACCAAACACGACGACCGGACTCATGTGATCGTACTGCGTGTAGTAGTGGAAGACCTGGCCACCCTTGCTTCCATCCACGTCCGCTGCAACCGACCACCCGGCGATTCGGGCAAAGTCAGGAGACGACGCGGGAACCCATTCCGAGAGATCGATGACAATGCCGTTCGCACGGATGCCCTTATAGCCCTCTGAATGCGCCGTGGATGGAATCCCGGAGACTGGCTGATAGAAGGGTGAGTTATAGGTTTGGCAATACCCGGACAACGGCAGGACAAGGGACAACAGCAGGATGGGCCTGAGCATATCAATCCCTCCAAACCGTCAGACGCAGAAGAGGACTATTTCGCTCTAAGCAAAATTAGTGCTTAACCGCCTCAACCGCCTTGTCTGCAGTTTCTGTCTGTGGAGTCGGCAATCCGGACATTTCGTGCCCAGCTGGGCAGGCAAGCCGAAACTTCCGTATAGCCGGTGTTCTGCCCGGTTCATCTTCACAACCATGTAAGCAACGCGGCTCCAGCGAAGCAAACTGCTGCGTTCGCGTAAAAGATTCGCTCAGCGATTTTGATCTTGTGTTGCCGCTCCTCGTGGGTGAGATTAGCGCGTGACTTCGGCGCTGTTTCAGGCACTTTGAACTTGCGAAGTTGGGGGTGGGGCTGGAGGGTCGGCAATACTTCCCTTTCGAGGCTGCCGTCCCAGGGAAGTGGTTAGTCGGGGAGAGAGCCAAGGCGAGCCACGCCTGAGATTTTTCGGCGGCTGCGCCACCGATCCCTCCGCGCCAGGTGCTTTTATGATGTGGACAACTCGTTTTGCTACGGGGGTCCCTCCACTTCGCGCCGGGAAGAATCGTGCAACGCTGGACAGATCCCGGCGGCGCTCCGGTCGGAATGACATCTGTTTTTTGGTGGCCGAAGATCTGGTTGGTCGGCAATACGGATATTCGGGCTACGTCGGGTGAAAGCCGGTCCCTCGATCCGCCTGCCCCAGGACAACTTCAAGTTGGGTGCGGTGGCTGGAGGGTCGGCAATACTTCCCCTTCGAGCCTGCCATCCCAAGGAAGTGGTTAGTCAGGGAGATAGCCAAGGCGAGCCACGCCTTAGATTTTTCGGCGGCTGCGCCACCGATCCCTCCGCGCCAGGTGCTTTTATGACGTGGACTACTCGTTTTGCTACGGGGGTCCCTCCGCTTCGCGCCGGGAAGCATCGTGCACCGTTGGAGGGATCCCGGCGGCGCTTCGGTCAGGATGACATCCGTTTTGGTGGCCGAAGGTCTGGAGGGTCGGAACACGGAAGTTTCGCGGCGGAACGTGGAAACGGCAACCGCAGATCTTTCGACTCCGCTGCGCGAATCGTCAGGATGACGGCGCGTTTTGAAGGAAGGGTTCATTCCAGGGGTGGTGAGGTTCCATAACGACGCGGTGGTGAGGGTTCATTGCAGCGCTGGTGCAGGGGTTCATGTCAGCACTTTGATAGAGGGTCCAATCCTGGGTTTCGACATAGCGCACGGAGGCGCATAGTTTCGGCACTTGCAAAACTTCCTTATCGAAGGAGTCCCGGAATGTTGCGCCGATTTCCCTGGCTTTCTCTGACCTGCTGGTTTGCTGTGCTGCTGTTGGCCGCGTTAACCGCCGTGGGCCAGGAGGCTCCTGTTGTGCCGACTCGGCCGGCGGATGGGCAGCTGGATCCGACGCGGGAGATTCAGCACCCGACATTGTTCTCCTCGTTCCATCAGCCGCTGCCGGAGCAGTACATCTGGACCCACGATCCTGCGCACCAGAGTGACGCTCAGCAGCAGGCGCCGCGGTATTTCCGTGTGAATTTTCATCTGGACAGCGCGCCGGCGGCGGCGGAGCTGTATCTCGCGGGGCCCGGAAACGCCGATGTGTTTGTGAATGGGAGCGAGGCGGAGCGGGTGGCGGCCGATCCGCTGTCACGGATTTCGCCGAAGGTTTTCGCGATCGATGTGACGCGGCTGCTGCGGACGGGCGATAACGTGATGGCCATTGCCGTGAATCACGGAGACCGTTTGGTGGCGAAGATTCTGCCGGCGCCGCCGGGAGTGATTGCGCCGGCAATTCTGATCAGCGGACCGGAGTGGAAGGCGACGAAGGAGAAGGCCGACGGCTGGATGGGCGCGAGCTTCGACGACAGCGGATGGCCGGCCGTGGACGCCGAGGGAGGGATCGAGAGCAACATCGACTTCTTTCAGTGGAATCAGGATGCCGGGATGTATATGTGGCCTGGATACCAGGGCGAGTCGCCATTTTTGGCCCACACGTTTTTGCCGGCGGAAAAAGTGAGCGATGTGTATGCGGGGCTGGGAAGCTTTGAGAATGTGGACGCGCTGACGTCGGGAAACGGGGATCCGGCGCAGGAGTTTATCGTTCACCAGGGGCCGGCGCACGCGCCCAACGAGTATGTTCCAACACTGACGCTGGACTTTGGGCGCGAGATCGCGGGGCGGGTGCAGGTGGTGTCGGACTCGGACACGCCGCTGACGGTGTCGATTGCGTACGGGGAATCGATTGACGAGGCGCATGACGAGCCGTATCTGGGCGTGGATGTGCTGCACGTGACGCCACATGGAACGGGGCTGGGGCCGAAGTCGTCGTTCCGGTATGCGCAGATCCGTTTTCTTTCAGGCGCGCCGGAGGTGAAGTTTCGAGCCATTCGGGTGGAGGACATCTTCTATCCAGTGCAGTACCAGGGGAGCTTCGAATCTTCTGACAAGCTGCTGAACGAGATCTGGGAGACGGGGGCGTACACGACGCACCTGTGCATGCAGAACGATATCTGGGACGCTCCGAAGCGGGATCGCGGCCGGTGGATGGGCGATACGGATATCAGCGGGCGAGTGAGCGATGCGGTGTTCGCTGACCGGTTCCTCCTGAAGGACACGTTGACGCGACTGGTGGGGCCGCTGCCGCTGCACGACGCGGTGAATGGGATTCCTGGGTACTCGTCGTACTGGTTCACGGAGCTGACGGATTTCTACAAGCACACCGGCGACAAGGACTACCTGGAGCAGGTGCACGACAGGATTGTGGCTCTGCTGCAGTTTATGGACCTGGACTTCGACACGGACAATCACTTCATCAATCACACGCACGAATGGCTGTATGTGGACTGGTCGCCGGGGCTGAACGGAATCAGCCCGGAGACGCAAAAGGCGACGACGCTCGAGTACGTACGCGCGTATCACGCGGGGGCGTGGCTGCTGCGCGAGCTGGGCGATAGGGAGAACGCGGAGCACTGGGAGCAGCGGGCGGATGCGCTGACACAGACCAGCCAGCAGCGGGACTGGACGACTGCAGAAAGTACGAACTCCGGCTCATTTGGGCCGCGGTGGCAGACGAATGCGATGGCGGTGCTTTCCGGAGTGGCGAAGCCGGAGCAGTATGGGGCGATCTGGCAAAACGTGCTGTCGCATGTGGGCGAGAAGACGTATCGGCCGTCCGTGATCTCACCGTATTACGGCGCGTACGTGCTGGATGCGATGGCGGAAATCGGGCATCGGCAGGCGGCGCTGGACTGGATTCGGGAGTACTGGGGAGGAATGATCCAGGAGGGCGCGACAAGCTTTTGGGAGGCGTACGATCCGGCCTGGCCGAAGGATAATCCGCATGTGGATTTGCAGGCGGACGATACGTCCGGATATCGGATCAGCCTGGCGCACGGGTGGTCCAGCGGACCGACGTATTGGCTGATGGAGCAGGTGCTGGGGATCCAGCCGACAGGGCCAGGGTTTGCTACGGTGACGATTCGTCCTGATTTACTGGATCTGGATTGGGCGAAGGGCGGAGAGCCGACGCCGCATGGATTGCTGAGGGTGAGTTTGACGAAGGAACACGGGATGACGGCGACAGTGGATGTGCCGGACGGGGTGACGGCGACGGTGCTGTTTCCGGTGAAAGCGGGCATGCAGCATGTGCTGGTGAACGGGAGGGCGGCGCGGGGACGGCTTGTGGAGGGCGGCAAGCGGATCGCGGTGGCAGTGAAGGCGGGGCGGAGCGAGGTGCGGGAAGATTAGGGAACAGGGATTAGGGCTTAGGGATTAGTGCGCCGCGACGCGATCGGTGGAGTGGCGGCGGATAAAGCTGGGCGAGACGAGGATGGAGCGCTGGGGCAGGTCGCGGACATCTTCGCGGATGAGGCGAAGCAGGGTGATGGCGGCGATGTGGCCCATTTCGACAAGCGGCTGACGGACGGTGGTGAGGGCGGGGCGGATGGTCGCGGCGCCGGGGATATCGTCAAAACCGACGATGGAGACGTCGCGGGGGACATGGAGGCCGGCCTCGTGGAGCGCGTCGATGGCGCCGATGGCTGAGGCGTCGTTGAAGCAGAAGACGGCGGAGAAACGGCGGCCGCGGGCGAGAAGCTCGCGGGTGGCGACGTGGCCGGGCTCGCTGCCGGAGGCAACGCCTTCGAGCTGAACAACCAATTCAGGATCGATGGTGAGGCGAAGGGCATCGCAGATTTTGCGAATGGCTTCCCAGCGAGCTTTGGTGTCGGAGCTGAACTTCTGACCCTTGATGAAGGCGATGCGGCGATGTGCCGAGCTCGGCGAGATGGGTGAGGGCGTAGCGGGCTGCGGCGAGATGATCGATCTCGATGGTCAGGATGCCGTTCTTGCCCGCGATGACCGGAAACGGCGACGGCGGGGATAGCGGGGGTTTCGGGAAGCGGGGTATCGACGGCAATGATGCCTTCAACACCGCGGGCTTCGAGGAGACGGGGATACTCCGCGAGGAGATCGGCGCGGTGGCGATGGCTGACGACGAAGTAAAAGAATTTCTCCTCGAGCAGCGCATCTTCAATGCCGCTGAGCACGGCGGCGGAGTAACCTTCGCTGATCTCCGGGACCATGACGCCGACGGTGAAGCTGCGCTTTTTGCGCAGGCCGCGGGCGAAGGCATTGGGATGGTAGTTGAGCGCGGCGGCGGCCTCCCGCACGCGCTGCTGGGTGGCGGGGGCGATTCGATATTCGGCCCCGGCCTGGTTGAGGACGCGCGAGACGGTGGTTAGCGACAGGCCGAGGTGCGCGGCAAGCTCTTTGAGGCGCACGTTGCTGCGGCCATTGGCGACAGCGCCGCTGGCGGACTTCGTTCGCGTTGTGCTGCCGGGTCGGATTTGTGAACTCCCCTTGAAGCGGCGTGCGCGGCGCGGCTACGGTTGGTCGGGGCGAAAGCCGATTTTTTCCAGCATGGGCTGGATCTCGGGGTTCGCCATGAAGTTTTTCCAGATGAGCCCGGTGCGGCTGTTTTCGATCATCACGGCCTGGGGGGCCTGAGTTCAGTCCCATAGTAATGCCGGAGTACCAGTTGCGCTGCAGGTTGAAGGAATCACGGAATCCGTAGATGTCCCAGACCTGGGCGCCGAGGTCACGATCGAAGTGGAGGGCGGCCATGGAGGCTTCGGGCGTGTAGGGCATGGCGCTGATGGCACCGGTGGGGGCGAGGGTGCCGTCGTCAAGATCGGCGGTGGGCTCGTAGGGAACATAGCCTTCGGGCCCATCGACGGCGGTGAGACCCCAGTCGTCGGCGCCATAGCCTTTCCAGCGCTTGGGTCTGGATGCAGTACGCCTGATTGATCAGCGCCTGGTCGCGATTCTGGTCGTAGTAGTCAGCGAACCGGTCGCGGATGCCTTGGGGTCAAATCCCATGAAGGAATAGTCGGTGAAGAAGAGCGGCCCCCCAGTGCCCTCGCCCACGGGCAGCGTAATACCGTAGTAGCTCTTGCCGTTGGCATAGGGGTGGCGATGCCCTCGCCCTCCCACCCGCTGTAGAAGTCGCTCCCGGGAACCGGATGCGTGGGTGACGCGATAGCCTCGAGATAGGTGATCATCACTTCGTTCCAGCCGGTCAGTCGGTTCGCGATGTGAAGGAATATTCCGGCGACCAGTGCCAGTAGAGGGCGTCGCGCTGCGGGGTAGCGCGAAACCAGTCCCAGTCCACGCCTTTCCAGAACGGTAATGCGGTCGTAGAGCTCCTCCCCGGAGCGGGCCTCATTTTTGAAGTATGGCGGGCGGCCAGCAGACCCTCCATCAGTGAACGAAGTCTCGACCAGGTCCGCGCCATTGTCAAACATGCCGAAGACGGGCGGCGTATGGCCGGTGCTGCCACTCAGGAAGTGCGGCCACGCCCCGTGAAGCGGTCCGCCGGGCGAAAAAGCTGGTGATCCTGAGGAGCCGATCTATCCCTGCTGATGGGTAATGAATCCGCGGTCGGCACGCCGACAGTGATGGCCATGACGCCGAAGCCGCTCGCTCCCATGGCAAGGATGTCGTCGCTACCGGGCGTCGCTTTCGCGGGTCATACCGGAGCTCGGCACCGGGCCTCCCAGTAATAGCGGAAGGAAGCCTCCTCCACCATGGTGAGCAGCTCTCCGTCGGTCATCGGGCGCGTGGAAGCGGTGACGGCGCCGAGGGCGGAGACTCCGCAGAGATGAAGTACGCGCAGAGACGGCGATAACTAGGCGGTCGATGTGCGGATCGCCCAGTGTAGTCCGAGAAGCGTTGACCCCAGCCCGCTGGACACCGATGGGCTGAAACGGGCCTCGTGTTCCGAGCGGTAGATACGTACTGCGCGAGTGCGGGTCGGTGACCGGGCTCCAGGTGATGTCAAATGGCGCTCATAACCTTTGGCCTGAATGTGCTGCGGCATGGGTGGGGCGGCCTGGTGGGCAGGCGGATCATCGATGCGGATGTCGTCGAGGTAGAGGGTGTGGGGGGCAGAGTCGGGTGCGCCCTGGACGAAGACGAGGCGCTCGAGTTCGTGCGGGTGGAGCGGATGCACGGAGGCGGTGCGGAAGGCGGTGAGGGGGATACGCAGGCGGGTCCACTGATGGGCGGGCAGATCGTGCGCGAAGGAGCCGAGCTCGAGAGGCCAGGAGAAATTGCCGCCGACGTCGCGAATGGCCAGATGGGGAAGATCGGCGGCGGGCAGCGGGTCGGGCGAGTACGCCCAGATCCAGAGATTCGCGCCGGGGAATTCGATGGTGCGATCGCGCCAGGCGTAGAGGCTCATCTCCGCGGTCCAGCCACCGTCGGGCATGGATTGCCAGTCAAGAACTACGGCATTGGGACCGCTGATGAAGGTGCTGGTTTCAATGGGAAGCTTCTTGTCGACGAGGCGCAGAGTGCTGGGAGCGCTGATGCTGCCGCTGGAGTAGAAGTAGTTACCGGGAGAGAGGCTGTTCTCGAAGAAGACCTGCTGGGAGTAGTTCTGGTCGGCGTGGGCCGGCAGTGCGGCGGCGAGAGCTCCAGCGAGGATGAGCGCGGTCCACTCCACGCTCCGGACCAATCGATCGCGCGGTGAAAACTTCCTCCTTGCGCCGGCCGGCTCCTGGGAGCGGGCCGGAACGATGCTTTCCTTATGGTGCGCCGCAAAGCGCGGCCATTGACAGGGGTCACCTTAAAGGTGTTTCCTAATTGACGCAGCACAAACGATTGCGCAAACGAGAACAATCGTTTGTACCACAAAGGGAGGCGGGAGATTCGTAGTCCAAAGCCTTCCATAGCCGCCGGCATGAGAACCGGGGGCGCGACCAGAAAGACCTGGTTTTTTAAGGAGCGTCAGTATGAAAGACCGTACGTGTGGAATTCCCTGCACGCCATCCCCTGGACTTCAGAATCTTCCTTCACAATCGAGCGGTTTCAAAATCGGGCGCTGGACTCTGCTGCTGCCGGCACTCCTGATTTGCCTGCTGGCGCCCTTGGCGCAGGCCCAATACAACGCCTCGCTCCGCGGGGTGATCACCGATCCCCAGGGCGCCGTGGTTCCGGGCGCAACACTCACACTGCTCAACGTGAGTACCAACGGCAGCGCCACCTCCACCACAGATACCGCCGGCGTTTACACATTCAATGCCCTCGCGGCAGCGCATTATTCCCTGACCATCGAACATCCGGGCTTCAAGAAAAAGGTTCTTTCGGATGTGCAGATCATCCCCCGAGCAGCAGAACGCACTGAACGTTCAACTGGACGTCGGGGGAGCGCAGGAAACGGTTACGGTGAATGCGGCCAGCCAGGCGCTTCCAACGGACGATGCGACGCTGAGCTCGACCATTAGCAGCGATGCTGTGCAGCACATGCCCTCATTCAATCGGGACGTTTTTCAACTGGCGCAATTGACGCCGGGCGTTTTTGGCAACGGTGCTCAGGCCGGCGGCGGAGGCAGCTACAACCTGCCTGGCAACCAGGGGCCTGGAGGCAGCAGCGACAGCTCGGGAGGAATTTTTCAGACGGAGAACGGCCCGCAGGTTCAGCCGCAGGGCGGGCAGTATGAGACCAACAGCATCAGCGTGGACGGCATCAGCACGGTGAGCGCGGTTTGGGGCGGCACGACGGTCATCACGCCCAGCGAAGACTCCATCGACAGCATGCACGTAGTCTCCAATGCCTATGACGCGGAGGACGGGCGTTTCACGGGCGCGCACATGGAGATCCTG
>CAVPCE010000099.1:0-7904 GCA_963702295.1 uncultured Acidobacteriaceae bacterium
CACGACGTCGGAGATCCGGATCTCGGTCGTGGTCAGCCAGAACGATGTCGACGCCGCGGTGAACGCGACGCACCGGGCGTTCGGCCTGGAGGCCGATGAGGTCGAGGCCGTCGTGTACGGGGGGAGTGGGCGATGAGTGCTGCCTCTGCTTCTGCCGGACCTGGTTCTGGCCAGCACCGCGCGCCGGCGAACCCTGGCTGTCGTCGGCGCGACGGGCGCGGTCGGCACCGTCATGCTCGACCTGCTCTCCACCAGGGAGGATGTGTGGGGCGAGATCAGGCTGATCGCCTCGCCCCGCTCCGCGGGACGGCGGCTGTCCATCGCTTCACCGCCACCCTCTTTCTCGTGATGCGCGCCGCCGCTGAGGGCGTGCGCGTCTTTGCGGTGGCCATCGTGGTCGGCGTCGCCATGGGACTGGCGACATCGCCTCCATCGCCATTCTCTCCGTGCTAACGCTGATCTACACCTTCGAGGGCGGCATGGCAGCCGTCATCTGGACCGACGTGGTGCAGATGGCGCTGTATATCGGCGGCTCGCTCCTTGCGCTGGCGATGGTCTGCCACCACATTCCCGGCGGCTGGAGCGGTCTGCTCGCCGGGGCGTCCGCGGCGCACAAGCTCACTATGCTGCACTTCTCCTGGTCCATCGCGGAGACCTATACCTTCCAGGCCGGTCTCATTGGCGGATGCTTCCTCACCATGGCCAGCCATGGAACCGATCAGCTCATGGTGCAGCGCCTGCTGGCGGCAAAAAGCCTCAACGAATCGCGCCTCGCTCTGCTGACCAGCGGGGTCGTTGTTTTCTTTCAGTTCGCGTTGTTTCTCTTCATCGGCGCGGGCCTGTTTCTCGTCTATCGGCAAACCGGCGCACCCGTCGGAGTGAGCGCCGACCGTCTTTTCCCGGTTTTTATCGTCGAACAGATGCCGCCCGGCGTTGCCGGCCTCATGATCGCCGCCATTCTGGCGGCCGCGATGTCGAATCTCAGCGCTGCTCTTAACTCGCTGGCCTCCACTTCGGTAGTGGATTTCTACCTTCCCCGCTATCCGGAAATCTCGGAGCATGATCGCACGCGCCTCTCCCGCCTGATGACGGTCGTGTGGGCCGCAATTCTCTTCGCGCTGGCCATGTTCTCGCGCGGCGGTGGGCATGTGGTGGAGATCGGTTTGTCGATCGCCTCCGTCCTGTGGGGCGCAATGCTGGGCGTCTTTCTTCTGGGGACGCTGAGCCGCCGTGCCGGCGAACGCGGTACCCTCTTCGGGATGGCCGTCGCTGTCGTCGTCAATCTCCTGCTGTGGATCCAGCCGCACGCCCTGACTTTCACCGTTGCCGGGCACATGCTCGTCCTGCCGAAGGTCGCATGGACGTGGTGGGTTCTCATCGGCTCGCTGATCACCTTCGGCATCGGCTACACAGCCGGCTGGCTCTTCCCGGAGCACACACCTTTGCAAGAGGAGCTGAACGAAGCATGATTCGTGGCACACGCGCTCTCGCATTCACTCTCGCGCTCGTTGTCTGCGCGGGAGCCGTCCAGGCTCAGGACGACTTCTCTTCCATTGGCCGCATCGTCGATCATGCTCTCGAAGAACATCAGCTTCCGGGCGCGGTGGTCATCGTGGGACACGACGGACACGTGGTCTACCGCAAGGCTTTCGGCATGCGCTCGCTGGAGCCCACCCGGGAATCCATGACCACCGACACCATCTTCGACATGGCGTCGCTGACCAAGTGCCTTGCCACCGCCACCGCCGTGATGCAGCTCTACCAGGAAGGAAAGATCGGTCTCAACGATCCGGTTGCAAAATACCTGCCTGACTTCGCCGCGAACGGCAAGCAGGACATCACCATTCGCGAGTTGCTCACCCACTACTCCGGGCTGCCACCTGATCTCGACCTGCTCCAACCATGGCAGGGCAAGGAGGAGGGCTACCGGCGCGCCTTCGCAGTGACTCCGATGCATCCGGCCGGGGAGCGCTTCGTCTACAGCGACATCAACTTTGTCGTGCTGGGTGCACTCGTCGAAAAGCTTTCCGGCATGACCCTCGACCAGTACGCTCTGCAGCACATCTATACGCCACTGGGCATGACCCACACCCGCTTCCTGCCGCCGCAATCCTGGATCCCGCTGATCGCGCCGACGCAGTGGGAGCACGGCGCCTCGGCTTTCGGAAATCCGGAGTCGCACACCTTTCCTGGCGATGTGATGCTGCGCGGCGTTGTTCATGACCCCACCTCGCGCCGCATGGGTGGAGTGGCCGGACACGCTGGCCTCTTCAGTACTGCCGATGACGTCTCGATCTTCGCGCAAAATCTGCTCGACCGGCTGGCAGGCCGGCCCAGTAAGTTCCCGCTTTCACAGATCGTTCTGCAGAAGATGGTCGTGCCGGAACAGCCCGCCACCGGCACTGCCCTCCGCGCCTTCGGGTGGGATGTCGATTCTCCCTACTCGAGCAATCGCGGCACGCTCTTTCCGGTGGGTTCCTTCGGCCATACCGGCTTCACCGGCACCTCGCTCTGGATGGATCCGGTGAGCGACACGTACGTGATCGTCCTCGCCAACTCCGTTCATCCGGACGGCCCGAAGAGCATTACCGCGATGCGTGGAAAGATCGCCGACGCGGCCGCCATTGCGATCGGCATTCATCCCGACGGCGGCGCGCTCGCGGCAAACATTACGGGCTACAACGAGTCGCTCAGCGGTATGCGCCGGTGGCCCATCCGTAATGGCGACGTAAAAACCGGCATCGATGCCCTCGAAGGTGACCACTTTCAGGAACTCGCGGAACTCGCTCGCCGTCACGGCGGACACCTGCGCCTGGGACTCCTCACCAATCAGACGGGCGTCGACTCCGACGGCCATCGCACCATCGACATTCTCTTCCACGACGCGCCGCAGGCTGTCCCCGGCCTCGCGCTGACCACGCTGTTCAGTCCCGAGCATGGCATTCGCGGTGCGATGGACCAGCCCGGCATTCCCAATTCGACGGATGCCGCGACGGGGCTTCCGGTGATTAGCCTATACGGAGCGAAAGACAGCGACCGCCGTCCTTCACCAGAAGCGCTGCATAAACTCGACGCCGTCGTCATCGACCTGCAGGATGCCGGCGTGCGCTTCTATACCTACGAATCCGTGGTGCGCTACTTCCTGGAAGCGGCGGCAAAAACGGGCACCGATATCGTCGTGCTTGACCGCCCCGATCCCATCAACGGCTCGTTCGTCCAGGGACCGATCTCCGATCCGGGCACCGAAAGCTACGTTAACTCGATGGAAATTCCCGTTCGCCACGGCATGACCCTGGGCGAACTTGCCCGCTTCGACAACGAGCAGCTTCACCTGCAAGCGCCGCTCACGGTTGTTGCTCTGGAGGGATGGCAGCGGGGAGACTGGTTTGATTCCACCAGCCTTCCCTGGGTCGACCCTTCCCCGAACCTCCGCAGCCTGGAAGAGGAGATGCTCTACCCGGCCATCGGCCTCATCGAGACGACCAACGTGTCTGTCGGCCGCGGCACCGACACACCTTTCGAACTCGTCGGCGCGCCATGGATCGACTCCCGCGCCCTGGCGCACTACCTGAACCACCGCGAGTTGCCTGGCCTTAGCTTCGTCCCCACCGAGTTCACACCCGAGAAACCGTATCCGTATGCCGGCGAGATCTGCCATGGGGTGCAGATCCTTCTCACCGATCGCAACGTCGTCGATACGCCGGAGCTGGGCATCGAGATGGCTTCCGCGCTGCACCACCTCTATCCGGATCAATTTGCATTGGACAAGATGAACCGTCTGCTCGCCAACACGAAAACCCTTAACGCTATCGCCAGTGGCGACGACCCTCACCGGATCGCCGAAGGCTGGCTCCCCGCCCTCGATCAATTCGAGCAGGAGCGCAGCCAGGCGCTGCTCTACAAATAGCTATTCGACCGTGACAGATTTTGCCAGGTTGCGCGGCTGATCCACGTCGCACCCGCGGCGCACGGCAATGTGATACGCCAGCAGCTGCAGTGGAATCACGTCGAGTATTGGCAGCAGCAGCTCCGGCGCGCTGGGAACAAACAAAACATGATCCACCAGCTGCCCGATATGGTCATCGCCCCGAGTGGCCACGGCAATCACCTGCCCGGACCGCGCGGTCACTTCCTGAATGTTCGAGAGCGTCTTTTCGTAGCGCAGAACGGAGTCGGGTTGCTCTCATCCTTGCGTCGCCAGCACCACCACCGGCAGCGTCTCATCGATCAACGCATTCGGCCCATGCTTCATCTCGCCCGCCGGATAACCTTCAGCGTGGATATAGGAAATCTCCTTCAGCTTCAGCGCGCCTTCCAGCGCAATCGGGAAATGGATTCCGCGCCCCAGAAACAGAAAGTCCCGCGCAGTGGAAAACAACCGTGCCAGCGGCTCGCATGCATCCGTCGCCGTCGCAGAATCTTCTCCACTTGCCCGGCATGTGATTCAGATCTTCCATCAGCGACCGGCTCTCTTCTTCGCCGATCGTGCCGCGCACCTGCGCCAGATGACAGCGCCAACAGAAACAGCGCTACCAGCTGCGCCGTAAAAGCCTTCGTGGAGGCGACGCCGATCTCCGGTCCCGCATGCGTGTAGATCGTGCCGTGCGCCTCGCGCGTCACCATCGCGCCGACAACATTGCAGATCGCCACCGTCTGCGAGCCCTTCTGCGATCATCTCCCGCTGCGCAGCCAGCGTATCGGCCGTTTCGCCAGACTGCGTGATCAGCATGCCGACAGCGTTGCGGTCGCGATCGGATCGCGATAGCGGAATTCGCTGGCATAATCCACATCGACCGGCATGCGCGCCAGCCGCTCGATCATGAATTTGCCGGCCATCGCCGCGTGCCAGCTGGTTCCACACGCCGCGATATTGATGCTCGCGCTCTGCGAAACTCTCGTCTGTGATCTTCATCTCCCCCAGAAACACCTTACCGGTGTCCAGCGAAATGCGCCCCAGCGTCGTGTCGCGGATCGGCGCGCGGCTGCTCAAAGATTTCCTTGAGCATGAAATGCTTGTAGCCGCCCTTTTCCGCCTGGATCGGATCCCACAGAATGCGCTGAAGCGGCCGCTCGATCGGCTTCCCATCGAAATCCGTCAGCTTCACCCCGTCCGGCGTCAGCATGGCCATATCGCCATCGGCCAGAAAATAGAGGTCCCGCGTGTGGTGCAGAATTCCCGGCACATCGGACGCGACGAAATATTCGCCCTCGCCTACCCCGATAACCACCGGCGGCCCCGATGCGCGCAGCGACAATTTTGTTCGGCTCGTCGGCGGAGAGCACGCCGATGGCGAATGCTCCGGTCAGCCGCTTCACAGCCATGCGCACCGCCTCTTCCAGCGGCAGAGGCTTGCCTGCCTTCGCGGCAGTCGCCAGTTCCTGCTCGATCAGGTGCGCGATGACTTCTGTGTCGGTTTCGGTAACAAATTTGTGGCCCTGGCCGATCAGTTCGTGCTTCAGGTCCAGGTAATTCTCCACGATGCCGTTGTGGACCACCACCAGACGACCGGTGCAATCCCGATGCGGATGGGCGTTTTCTTCCGTCGGCCGGCCGTGCGTTGCCCAGCGGGTGTGGCCAATGCCGAAGGTCCCCTCCAGCGGCCGCTCGCGAAGCACTTCCTCGAGGTTACGCAGCTTGCCCGGCGCCCGCCGCAACTGCAGCCCATCGCCATTGCCGCCCACCGCAATGCCCGCTGAGTCGTAGCCGCGATACTCGAGCCTGCGCAGTCCCTCGATGATGATGGGGACCACTTCCCTGCTGTTGCCGACGTATCCGACGATGCCGCACATAGATTTTCCTTAGGCTACCGCAAGCGTGGAACCGCGGAGCAGGGACGAAAGTTGTAGGGGCATGCCCCCCGGCAGGGTGGCTGCAGCTGGAACAAGAGTTATTCCAGCCGGAATGAATACTCTTCGATGACGGGGTTGGTCAGCACTTCCCGCGCGATGCGCTCCACCTCGGCGCGTGCCGCGTCTTCCGGCAGGCCATCCTCCAGCGTCAGTTCGAAGTGCTTTCCCTGGCGCACATCCGCCACCCCTGCGTACCGCATCTTGCGCAGCGCGTTGTGGATCGCCTGTCCCTGCGGGTCCAGAACCGTCTTCTTCAGCGTGACGTAGACATGGGCCTTCATTGTGCTCGATTATAAATCCAGGTCCATCCGCGCACCGTTTTCCGGCCCTCCCCATCATCCAAAGAGATAGGCGATACTGGTTGCAGATATGGTGAATTATCTCGAACTCCCCGTCGGCGACAAAGCGCCGGAAATGTTCAACGTCGTGATTGAGATTCCGGCCGAGGGCATCAACAAATACGAATACGACAAAGAGCTTCAGTCTTCAGGCTCGACCGAAACCTGTATTCGCCGGTGCATTATCCCGGCGATTATGGCTTCATCCCCTCGACGCTGAGCGACGATGGCGATCCTCTCGACGTGCTGGTGCTGGTGCCAAGCCCCAGCTTTCCGGGCTGCGTGATGCAGGTGCGTCCCATCGGCCTGTTGCAGATGCTCGACCAGGGCGTTCTCGACGAAAAGGTCCTGGCGGTCGGCAAAAACAATCCCCGCTACACAGACGTGTGGAACTACTCTGAGATTTATCCCGCACATGCTCAAGGAGATCACCCACTTCTTCTCCATTTACAAAGATCTCGAAGGCAAGCGCGTCGAGATCAAGGGATGGCACGATGCGGCTTATGCCCGGGATCACGTGATGTATGCGGCAAGGAATTTCGTCGACGCGCACGAGAAGAAGCTGGTGGAGGCGGGGAGCCGAAAGTAGCAGTCCGCGTCAGTCCCCGCCAACAAGTACTGGATTCGTGCGCTTCCGCAACGCCCACGAAAGCAGGAACAACGCAGGACCCGCGCCGGCGATCAGAGCCCCGAGCAACAACGCCGGCATATGCGCCATGCGTTCGTGGCGCGAGACAACGCAGGCATACGCAATCAGCGCCGTCGGCACGGCTCCCATAAGACAAACCAGCCAGAAGCGGCCCGCATAGAAGGGCCGCTCCAGCTGCGGCTCCCGAATCCGGAGCGCAATCAGCGCCACGAACTCCAGAATCAGGCTGCCTCCGTACAGAATGAGGTCAAGAGAAATCAGCCGCTCGAAACTGAACCGGAGCGCCAGCGCCCAGGCCACCGCGCACGCCAGCACCGCCACCCAGGGCACACTCCTCCGATTCTTCCAGGCCAGGCCCGCGGGCAGCATGCCATCCTCGGCCATCACCATCGGGAGCCGGGCATAGGACATAGTCAGCGCGTTGAACATCCCCACCGAGGTCAGCGTCCCCCCGACGACGATGGCCAGCCCCAGCCATGGCCCTGCCATCGAGCGGGCCACGTCTGCCCACGAGCCGGTGCTGAAGCGTCCCGCCGGCACCCCCGCCCACGCCATTGCCGCCAGCGGTACGGCATAGGTCACCATGACAAGACCCGTACTGGCCAGCATGGCGCGAGGATAATTGCGTCGCGGGTTCTCCACCTCGCGTGCGATGGTCGAGGCATTGTCCCATCCCATGTAGTTCCACATCGCCACCAGCAGCGCCGTACTCAGGCTGCCGCCCCCCGTGCTCTGCCGCCATACTGTCGGCCCGACAGAATGGAATCCATGCCAGGTCGCGACCACCACCAGCACAATAAAAGGGGACAGCAGCAGGACAAAGAGCGCCATTGAGCCGTCGCCAACGGCAGGCGCGCCCAGCAAATTCCACAGGCAGCAGACCGCAATCAGACCCAGCTCCCACGCTGCCCCGTGCCACCCCGCCGTCCACGCCGGAAAAAGGCGTTCCAGATAAAGCACAAACAGCGTGGGATAAATCGCCATGTCGAAGATGCTCGCGCTCAGCGAAAGCCACGCTTCCTGGTAGCCCCAGAAGGGACCCAGCGCGCGCCGCACCCAGACGTAAA
>CAVPCE010000100.1:0-7976 GCA_963702295.1 uncultured Acidobacteriaceae bacterium
TGCGCATCAAGGCGCTGGCGGATGCGGCGCGCGAGGCGGGACTAGAGTTCTAGCGCAGTAGAGCGCAGAGGGAAATCAGAAAGCACATGGCGATACTGAAAAAGAAGCTGGATTCCGGGCAGTACAACCTGAAGGATCAGGTAGTGGCGATCAACCGCGTGACCAAGGTGGTGAAGGGCGGCAAGAACATGTCCTTCGCGGCGCTGGTGGTGGTCGGCGATCCCGGCGCGGGCGTGGTCGGATACGGCTCGGGCAAGGCGCGCGAAGTCCCCCAGGCGATCCGCAAGGGGATTGAGGCGGCCAAAAAGAATCTCGTGCACGTCAACCTGGCGTCGACCACCATTCCCCATCAGGTGCTGGGGCGCTTCGGGTCAGGACAGGTGCTGCTGAAACCGGCTCCTGAAGGTACGGGCGTGATTGCCGGCGGCGCGGTGCGCGCGGTCATGACTTCGGCAGGCGTGCAGAACGTGCTTACCAAGAGCCTGGGCACGGCCAATCCGCACAACGTGATCAAGGCGACGTTCGACGCGCTGACTCAGCTGCGCGACCGCAACGAAGTCGCGGCGATGCGCGGCAAGCAGGCGCAGGAGATCTAACCATGGCGCAGACGAAGAAGCAGAGCGCGGCGAAGGCCGCGGTGAAAGCTACGATTCAGATTCAGTACTACCGGTCGATGATCAAGAGCGCCTCGAAAAACACAAGCCGGTGATCAGGGCCTCGGCTTCACGCGGCTCAACCAGATCGTGGAGCGGGAGATACGCCTCATCCGGGGAATGGTGAAGACGGTGCCGCACCTGGTGCGGATTGTGGAGTAGCGGCGAGGGAAGAGTTTGGAGTTTGGAAATTAGAGTTTGAACTACAGGTTAGACTCCAATCCCTAAACTCTAAAAACATGCGAGTCGTCCGGTGAAAGTCCGGAGGGCGTTGAGCGAGGAAACGATGGCATGAATCTTTCAAATCTGCGGGCGCCGAAGAAGGCGAATCGGAACAAAAAGCGCATTGGGCGCGGCATGGGATCGGGCATGGGGAAAACCTCCGGGCGCGGCCACAAAGGTCAGGGATCGCGCTCGGGGTCGAGCCTGATGCGCGGCTTTGAAGGCGGCCAGATGCCGCTGCACCGCCGTTTGCCGAAGCGCGGCTTCACCAACATCTTCCGCACCGAGTACACGGTCGTGAATCTGGACCGGCTGGGAGAGCTAGGGCGAGAAGGAGCTGACGCTGGAAAAGTTCGTCGCGCTAGGCCTCCTCAACAAGCGCAATGGGCTGGTCAAGATCCTGGGCAGCGGCGAGCTGAAGGGCGCCCTGACCGTACACGCGCACAAGTTCTCGAAGTCGGCGCAGGAAAAGATCGAGAAGGCCGGCGGCAAAGCGGTTCTGGTTGGCGGGGGAAGCGACCGATGCGTCTGGCAAGGCGCCGGTTCGCTCCAAGCTGGTCGCGAGCAAGCAAAAACCGGGCGTGAAAGCCGGTCAGCGGCAGGGTATGATGAGAGCTATCCATCCATGTTTGAGAAGTTCCTGAATATCTTCCGAGTCCCCGACCTGCGCAAGCGTGTCCTGTTCACCCTGGGCATCCTGGCGGTCTACCGTCTGGGCGCGCATATCCCCACGCCGGGCGTCAACGTGGCGGCGCTGGAGAGTTCTTCGACAGACAGGCGGGCTCGTCGCTGGGCCTGGTCGACCTGTTCAGCGGCGGTAACCTGCGTCAGCTGACGGTGTTCGCCCTGGGCATCATGCCGTACATCACCGCCTCGATCATCTTCCAGCTGCTGACAGTGGTCTATGAGCCGCTGGCCAAGCTGCAGAAGGAAGGCGAGATGGGCCGGCGCAAAATCACGCAGTGGACGCGTTACGTCACGTGGGCCTGGCGCATTGTCCAGTCGGCGGCATCGCCATCGCGCTGCGCAGCTCCGGCAACATGGTCTCGCATCCGGGCTTCGGCTTCATCGCTGATGACCGTGATCACGCTGACCGCGGGCACGACGTTCATCATGTGGCTGGGCGAGCAGATCACCGAGCGCGGCATCGGCAACGGCATGAGCCTGCTGATCTTCGCCGGCATCGTGGTGGGTTTGCCGCGAGGCATCGCCGATCTGGTCACCACGGTCGAAAACCAGCGATGGGGCGCCTTCACCGTACCGGTGCTGGTGCTGCTGGTCATCATGATGGTGGCGGTCGTGGCGTTCATCGTGTATGTGGAACGCAGCGAGCGCCGGATTCCCGTCCAGTATGCCAAGCGGATTGTGGGGAGGCGCCTGATGGGCGGCCAGTCCACGCACCTGCCTCTGAAGGTGAATTCCGGCGGCGTGATGCCGATCATTTTCGCCGCCTCGATTCTGTCCGCGCCCATGCTCTTCGGGCAATGGCGGCCTTTGTGCAGAACAGCCGCGTCGGCTGTCGCGGACCTTTGATGCGCTGCGTCCGGGTGAGCCGTCGTACGAGCTGATCTAATGATTGCGATCGTATTCTTCGCCTACTTCTATATCTCAATCGTTTCCGTCCCGACGACATCGCCGATAACATGCGCAAGTACGGCGGGTTTATTCCCGGCATCCGTCCGGGGCGGCGCACCTCCGATTTCGTGAACGAGATTCTGACCCGCATCACGCTGGTGGGCGCGATTTACTTGATTGTGGTGGCGTCATCCCCCAGTTCCTGATCAGCGGCATCATCTGAACCACCTGTGGCTGATCGGAGGCTGGTTCGAAAGCTGCCGACCTGGGTCACCAACGGACTTGGCGTCAACTTCTACTTTGGCGGGACGTCGCTGCTGATCGTGGTCGGCGTGGCCATGGATACGGTGAATCAGATGGAAGCGCAGCTCATCATGCGCCACTATGAAGGCTTCTCGCCCAAGAGCGGGAGGATTCGAGGAAGGCGGGCCTGGTAAATGGGGTCGGTTGTGGCGGATCGCATGTGGAACTCGGAAGCAACGGTAAAGATATCACCGGGGCCGATTTTGCTGCTGGGCGCCCGGGCGTGGGCAAGGGAACCCAGGCCAAAGAGCTGATGGCGAAGTGGGGGATTCCGCAAATCTCCACCGGCGACCTGCTGCGCTATGACCGGGACCATCGGACGCCGCTGGGGCTGAAAGCCAAGAGCCGTCATGGCTGAGGGCAAGCTGGTTCCCGATGAGCTGGTGAACCAGATGGTCGCCGAGCGGCTGAAGCAGCCGGACACCGCGAACGGCTATATCCTGGATGGTTTTCCGCGAACCCTGTGTCAGGCAAAGTGGCTCGACCAGCATGTTAGCGCCGATCCCAAAGCCCTGCCGGTCGATTGCGGTCAGTATCCGGGTCAGTTATACTCAGTTTTGCGCCGGATTACCGGACGGCGCAGCTGTCCTGTCTGCGGAACGATCTACAACATCTACCTGCAGCCGCCGAAGGTCGATGAGCGTGCGATCGTGGACGGTAGTCCTCTGACGCGGCGTTCCGACGATACTGAGGAAGTTTTTCAGGAACGGATGCGGACGTACGAGACGCAAACAGCTCCTGTGGTGGAGCATTATCGCGGTCTGGGGCGGTTCGAGGAAGTGGATGGCGAGCAGCCGGTGAATGGCAGTGGCGGCCGGAGTCGAGGCCGCGGTGGCGCGGCTGAGGAGCTGAGCTGGTGGCCATCACGATCAGAACGCCGCAGGAGATCGACAAGATGCGGCGCAGCGGACAGGTAGTGCGGGAAGTCCTGGAGCATGTCCGCAAGGCAGTGAAACCGGGGGCGTCGACGCTGGATCTGGAGCAGGCGGCCGCGGAAAAGATCGGGAGCTGGGGGCGACTCCGGCGTTTAAGGGATACCACGGGTATCCCTGTGTGCTGTGCACCTCGATAAACAATGAGGTGGTGCACGGGATCCCGTCGGGGGAGCGGAAGCTCAGCGACGGGGATCTGGTTTCGATCGATGCGGGCGTCGTGCTGGACGGGTATTACGGCGATTCCGCGATCACGGTGCCGTGGGCAACAAGATTGGCGCGAAGGCGCAAAAGCTGCTGGATGTGACGGCAGCCTCGCTGGAAAGCGCGATCCGGGCGGTAAAGCCGGGAGCGACGCTGGGCGACGTGGGCGCGGCGGTGCAGGAGACGGTCGAGGCGGAAGGCTTCAGCGTCGTCCGGGATTTTGTAGGGCACGGGATTGGCACGAAGCTGCACGAAGACCCGCAGGTTCCGAACTTCGGGCAGCGTGGGCAGGGTGTGGCGCTCAAAGCTGGGATGGTTCTGGCGATTGAGCCGATGGTGAATGCGGGACGTCCGGGTGTTCAGGTTCTGAAGGACGGCTGGACGGCGGTAACTCAGGATGGCAGCTGGAGCGCGCACTTCGAGCACACGGTGGCGGTGACGAAGGACGGAGCTCTGGTTTTGACGCAGTAGGCTGAAACAGAGACAGATAAGGATCAGCGATTGTCGAAGGAAGACGCGATTGAGGTTATGGCAACGGTTCTCGAGACGTTGCCCAATGCCATGTTCAAGGTAGAGCTCGAGACAGCGGTGGCCACGAGGTGCTGGCTCACGTCTCAGGGCGCATGCGGAAGAACTTCATCCGCATCCTTCCCGGCGATCGCGTAGCGGTGGAGCTGAGCCCGTACGATCTGAATCGTGGACGAATTGTGTATCGATACAAATAGCGTTCAGCGTACAGCGTTCAGCGTTCAGAAAATCGGACGCGCGAGCTGGAAGCGGATGCGTGAAAGGTAAGAAGTAATGAAGGTTCGGGCATCAGTAAAGAAGATTTGTGACAAGTGCAAGGTCATCCATCGCCGCGGTGTGGTGCGGGTGATCTGTGAGAACCCCAAGCATAAGCAGCGCCAGGGATAAAGGCAGCCTTTAGCCCGAGCCGGTAGCGAAAACCGGCTGGCTACAAGTACTGGCTGAAAAGAGAGCTGAGCTGCCGCGACCAAGGCAGCTGGGGCGAGTTAGCAAGTAAGGCTTGCGATGAACCCCGAGCAACGCATCAGGCTCTCAGAACTCCGGTACGAAGATTCGGCCGGAACAACCGCTCCGGGCAGTAAAGCCGGGCACAACAAAGGACACCGATGGCACGTATTGCAGGCGTCGACCTTCCCCGCAACAAGCAGGCGAGAATCGCGCTGACGTACATCTACGGCATCGGCAATCCCCGCGCGCTGAAGATTCTGACAGCCGCGACCGTCGATCCCTTCAAGAAGGTCCAGGATCTGGACGAAGACGAGGTCAACCGGATCCGTCAGGTCATCGAAGAGCAGGGCGAGATGGAAGGCGACCTCCGCAAGGACATCGCGCCTGAACATCAAGCGCCTGATCGAGATCCAGTCCTATCGTGGGCTGCGCCATCGCCGCGGCCTTCCGGTCCGCGGCCAGCGCACCCACACCAACGCTCGCACCCGCAAGGGCCCCCGCAAGGGAACCGTGGCCGGCAAGAAGAAAGCGACGAAGACCCATGGCGACAAACCAGAACAAAAGCAGCCGGCGCCAAGGCCGGCAGGAACAAGAAATTCAAGAAGCGCGAGCGCAAGAATGTTCCGTTCGGCGCTCGTCTACATCCAGGCGAGCTTCAACAACACCATCGTCACCATCACCGACCAGCAGGGCAACACACTGTCCTGGAAGAGCTCCGGCTCGCTCGGCTTCCGCGGGTCGCGCAAGGGCACTCCGTTCGCGGCACAGCAGGCGGCGATGAACGCGGCCAATATGGCGCGCGATCACGGTGTGCGTCGGTCGATGTGCGGGTCGCGGGTCCGGGTTCCGGCCGCGAGTCCGCGGTGCGCGCTCTCGCGGCGGCGGGCATCGAGGTTCGCTCCATCCGTGACGTCACGCCGATGCCGCACAACGGCTGCCGGCCGCCGAAGAGACGCAGAGTCTAAGCGACAGAGTTTAGGGGATTAGAGTGTAGAGTTTGCCGAGCTCTCCATCTGGGGCTCAATCCTGGATTAGCGGGCTGGTTCAACTGCTAAACTGCCAAACTCTAGTAAACTAACAAATGGATCGGGACGAAGTGCCTCCCTGGCGTAAACCGGTCGGCAACTGAATTAAGGAGAAGCAATGGCACGTTATACGGGAGCCGTCTGCCGGCTGTGCCGCCGAGAAGGCAGAAGCTGTTCCTCAAGGGCGCGAAGTGTTTCACCGACAAGTGCGCCATTGAGAAGCGCAATTTTCCCCCGGGCCAGCACGGCCGTGACCGCAAGGCGAAGATCGTAGGCTACGGTCTGCAGCTGCGCGAGAAGCAGAAGGCCAAGCGCATCTACTTCGCCCTGGAGACGCAGTTCCGCGCCTACTACGAGAAGGCCGCGCAACAACCCCGGCGTCACCGGCGAACTGCTGCTGCAGCAGCTGGAGACGCGTCTGGACAACGTGTGCTATCCGCCTCGGTTTGCCATCTCGCGGCGCCAGGCGCGGCAGCTGGTTCGCCACGGCACGTCCAGGTGAACGGCCGCAAGGTCAACATCCCATCGTTCCAGGTGCAAGCGTCGGCGATGAAATTGAGATCCGCTAAGCAGCGAAGAAGCTGCGGCGTGCTCGAGAGTCGCGAGGAATTTGCCGGCCACAGCCGGCGCCGTCAGCTGGCTCGAGCAGCACCGACAACCTGTCAGCGGCAAGGTCATCGCGCTGCCCAAGCGCGAGGACATCAATCTGCCGGTCAACGAGCAGCTGATCGTCGAGCTGTACTCCAAGTAATTTTTAGTTCACTGTGCCGGTTTTTCGAGCGCACCGGGGACGCTACGCAACTGGCGTTCACTGCCGAAGCGAATCTCAACCTAACGGAGCAACCGGCACAGCCGCCGCAGAATGCTTCGCGGCGTGGCAGGGAAGAGAGGACTCACACATGCTTTGGAGAGGTTTTCAGAAACCCAAGCGTCTCGCCGTCGACACCGAAACACTGACCAACAAGTACGGCAAGTTCTCCGCGCAGCCGTTTGAGCGCGGCTTCGGCACCACGATCGGCAACGCGCTGCGCCGCACGCTGCTCTCGTCCATCGAGGGCGCGGCCGTCACCGCCGTCAAGATCGAGGGCGTGCTGCACGAGTTCCAGTCGATCACCGGCGTCGTCGAGGATGCGACCGACATCATCCTCAACCTGAAGCAGATTCCGTTCAAGCTCAACGGCGACGGCCCGAAGGCGCTCTACCTGCATGCGGACCAGCCGGGCGTCGTCACCTCCGGCATGATCGAGGCTGACTCCGACGTCGAGATTCTCGACAAGGACGTCTACATCTGCACCATCAGCGAAGGCGGCAAGCTCGACATGGAGATGCGCCTCAAGCGCGGCCGCGGTTACGTCTCCGCCGACAAGAACTTCGACAGCGATCTCGGCATCGGCTTCATCCCGGTCGACTCGCGTCCACTCGCCCGTGCGCAAGGTGAACTACCTGGTCGAGGCGGCGCGTCTCGGCCAGATCACCGACTACGACAAGCTCACCCTGGAGATCTGGACCAACGGCACTGTGCTCCCGGCGGACGCGCTCGGCCTCTCGGCCAAGCTGCTCAAGGACCACATGAACATCTTCATCAACTTCGAGGAAGAGATCGAAGCCGGTGGCCTGCCGAAGATGGCCGCGCCAGCTGATCGCAACGAGAACCTGAACCGTTCGGTCGAAGAGCTCGAGCTTTCCGTGCGCAGCTACAACTGCCTGAAGAACGCCAACATCGCGACCATCGGCGAGCTGATCCAGAAGACAGAAGCCGAGATGCTGAAGACCAAGAACTTCGGCCGCAAGAGGCTGAACGAGATCAAGGAAATCCTTGCTCAGATGGGACTCTCGCTGGGCATGAAGATCGACGAGAGGGCAACCCGGTCCCGGGACCGACCTCGCGTTCTGCCGGCCGCGACGCTCGCCGCCAGCTACGGCCGCTTCGACGACGAAGAGGAAGAGGGCTTGGATTCGGATTTGCCGATTCAGCCCGAGACAGAGAACTTCTAAAGGCAGGGTACAGGGTACAGGAGTACAGGGTGCAGGTTACTGAACCTGCACTCTGGCCGAGCCTGGCAGAATAGAAATTAGGGACAAAAGAA
>CAVPCE010000101.1:0-3810 GCA_963702295.1 uncultured Acidobacteriaceae bacterium
GCGCGACGAACAGACCCGCGCGTCGAGCACCGGCGCTGATTCAGCAAAGCCCGAGAGCCTCGTGCGTGCCGGCGAGTCTCCTGCACCACTCCGGCCAGCCCACCGCACCCGCTCCCCGTAAAAAGCTCTCCTACATCGAACAGCGCGAGTACGACAGCATCGAAGCCCGCATCAAGGAAGCTGACGCCCGCCTCGTCGCCGCCCAACAGCGTCTCGAAGCCCCCGAAGTCGTCACCGACCCCCGCGCGCTCACCCAAGCTCTCGCCGAACTCGAAGCCGCCAAAGCCGACCATCATGCCATCTACGAGCGCTGGGTCGAGCTGAACGGAAAAAGTCGGCGGCTGAATCCCGCTCCTCCGCGCTCACTGCATCGAGACGGTCTGCTCCAGCGGCAAGTTCCGCGACGAGCCGCCCACATGGATCACGTACTGTCCCGGAACCAGCTTCCACGAGTCCGAAGCCTCGTCATAGATCGTCAGCAGATCGCGGCTCACCGGCACCGTGACCTCCTTCGATTCCCCCGCTCTCAGATCTACCTGCGTCCAACCCACCAGACGCTGCGGCGGCTCCTCCGCCGCTGCAGGCAGCGAGGCGTACACCTCCGCCGTCTCAATCCCGCTACGCTTCCCGGTGTTCTTCACCGTAAATGTCACCGCCGTCGAATCGCCCGGCGTCACTGAGAGTCCGGAGAAGGCATAGCTCGTATACGAGAGCCCGTAGCCGAACGGAAACAGCACCGGGTTCTTTTCCGCGTCGTACCACTTGTAGCCAACCTTCAGACCCTCGTCATAGTGCACATCAAAGTCCGGGCCCATCACCATGAACATCGCCACCAAACCCGGAAACCCTGGCAGCTTCGGGACCGGATGATTGGCGTCTGCCTTCGGCGGATCCAGGTGGTGCGGATGCGGCAGATCCGCCTCGCTCCGCGGAACGTCAGCGGCAGCCGTCCCGATGGATCAACCTGCCCGAACAAAAGATTCGCAATCGCCTGCGAGCCGCGAATTCCCGAATACCACGCTTCCAGCACCGCGCTCACCCGGCCGATCCACGGCATCAGCACCGGCCCGCTCGTCTCCAGCACGACAATCGTGTGTGGATTGGCCGACGCCACCGCCTCGATCAGCGCGTCCTGTTGCTCGGGCAGCGAAAGGTTCGGCAGGTCCAGCCCCTCCGACGAATGCTGCACCGCAAACACAATCGCCACCTGCGACGACTTCGCCAGCGCAGCAGCTGCAACCGGATCCGTCCCCGGATCGTACTTCACCTCGGCATGCGGCGCCATGGCGCGAATCCCCGTCAGCGGTGGCGAAGGCTGATAGACCGCCGCCAAAAAGATCGCCATCGGATTCCCGGCCAGATCCGTTGACGGTGGCACCGGGTTCCCTCCCGGAGGCGACACCTGCGATGACCCCGCGCCCGACATCACTCCCGCATCCGCATGCCCGCCAATCACCGCAATCGACTCGATCGATCCGGCATCCAGGGGCAGCTGCTCGTGCTCGTTCTTCAGCAGCACCGCTCCCCGCTCCTCGGTCTTCTGCGCCACGGCAAAACCGCGCATCACGTTGGGCGACTCCATCTGCGGCGGATCATTCACGATCCCCGCATCGAACTCGGTTCGCAGAATCCGGTGCACCATGTCATTCAGCCGCGACATCGGCACCGCGCCGCTCTGCACCGCCTGCTTCAGCGGCTCACCGAACGACTCTTTTCCCGGCATTTCCATGTCGAGACCCGCCAGCGCCGCCGGCACCGTGCTCTCCGTCGCGCCCCAGTCCGAAACCACAAACCCCTTGAACCCGAAATCCTTCTTCAGCACATCGTTCAGCAGGTATTGGTTCTGGCAGGAATACGTGCCATTCACGCGGTTATACGAGCACATCACTGCGCCCGCGCCGGAATCCTTCAGCGCAATCTGGGAACGCCAGCAGATCGCTCTCCCGCATGGCGCGCCTGCCGATGATGGAGTTCACCGTGGCCTGCCCCTGCGTCCTGATCGTTCACCGCGTAGTGCTTCACATCCGTAACAATGTGCAGCGCCTTCTCCGCCTTCAGCTCCTGTCCGGCCAGCGTTCCCGCCAGCAGCGGATCTTCGCCCTTGTATTCGAACGTTCGCCCATCGCGTGGCTCGCGAATCATGTTGATGCCCGAGCCCAGCGAGATGTTGAACCCCAGCGCCCGAATTCGTGCCCAGCATCGTTCCGATTTCATACGAAAGCGTCGGATCCCACGCAGCCGCCATCGCCTCCGCCGAGGAAGCGGCGCGGCATAGCGCCCCGTGCTGCCGATCCCGGAAACGCCTCCACCGAACCCGTCATCATCAACGGTGGCATCCCCAGCCGCGACACCGCCGTAATAGTGTTCGCGAATTTCTTGTTGCGCCCGGCTCCGGCGGCGTGAGCATCGCCTCCCATCCCGGCCCGTGCACCATCGCGATCTTCTCGTCGAGCGTCATTTCCTTTACGACCATATCCTGCGCGCACATCCGGCGAAAGGCTCGCGTCCGACCACGGATGGCGCTTCGGTGGCTGCGTTCTCCCAAACTGCGCGTGCAGTCCAATTCCAGAAGCCAGAGCCATCAACAAATCCTGCTGAGCACCACCTGCGTGTCGTCATGCTATCCGGGTCCCTCTCTCTTTTCACATGCGCTCCAAAGCGCCTCTCGTAAGAGGATACATCTTATTGCATGCCCTCTCGCGGGCGCTATCTCTTTCCGGAACCGCACCTGCGACAATCGATGAAGGCGCACCCAGAATCCACGCGCAGGTTGAACGATTCCCCCGGCGTCACCATTGACGAGGCTGAGCCAAAGTTTTCTCGCAGAGAAATGCTGCAAAGCGGAGGAGCCGCCTTGCTCGCCTCAGCGCTGCCCACGTTCCCGCAAGGCCTCCTGGCGCAGCAGCAGGATGGAGAGCGCCCTCAGCCTGCCGACCGCCGCTTCCGCTCTGCAGCCGTCGAGCAGTACATCACATCTACCCGCACTCAGATCGCCGATCCGGAGTTATCGCGCCTCTTCGCCAACTGCTTCCCCAATATTCTCGATACCACTGTCGAGCCCGGCTCGTTTGAAGGCAAGCCCGACACTGTCGTCATCACCGGTGACATTGCCGCCATGTGGCAGCGCGATTCCTCTGCCCAGGTCTGGCCCTATCTCGATCTCGCCCGCAGCGATGACCGCCTCCGCTCGCTGCTCGAAGGCGTCATCCGCCGCCAGACCCGCAACCTCCTCATCATCCCTACGCCAACGCCTTCATGGCCGACCTCAGCGCGCCGCCGCTCGAGTGGAGCCGCCACGATCAAACCGAGATGAAGCAGGGAGTCGGCGAGCGCAAGTATGAGCTGGATTCCTCGCTATCCCATCCGCCTCGCCCACGGCTACTGGACGCGAACCGTGGTACCCAGCCCTTCGATCCGCAGTGGCAGGCCGCCATGCGTCTCGCCGTCCGCACCATGCGCGAGCAACAGCGCAAAACCGGCCCCGGCCCATATCATTTCCAGCGCCTCGCTCTTACTCCCACTGAGACCCTCGGCGAAAAAGGATTCGGCAATCCCGTCAACCCCGTCGGCCTGATTGGCTCCGGCTTTCGCCCATCCGACGATGCCTGCATCTTTCCGTTTCTGGTTCCCTCCAACCTTTTCGCCGTCACTTCTCTGCGTCAGCTTTCGCAAACGGCGACCGCCATCCTCCACGACACAACCCTCGCACAGGATGCGGCCTCCCTCGCCGACGAAGTCGAAGGCGCCCTCCGCCGGCACGCCACCGCTTCCACACCCGAGGGCGCCATCTGGGCCTATGAGGTCGACGGC
>CAVPCE010000102.1:0-6138 GCA_963702295.1 uncultured Acidobacteriaceae bacterium
CCGGGTCGAGGGGCGCCTGCTTTTGCAGTCGATCTGCGTGTACTGTGGTAACTCCCAAATCGTCTCGGCTGCGGACGGTAGTCTCGCCGAATGGGAAACCCGGCACGTCTGCACCGATGCCAAGCGACCAGCAGAGAAGAGCTTGACGCCCGCCGCCAGAGTCAGCAAGGGCATGGCCGGTAACCTCTAGCTCAGCGTCCCCGCCGAATCGCGTTGGAGATCGCCGCGGCTGCGATTCGGATGCCAACCTGCAGCTCACCCCCTCGGTTGTTCCCCGCCCCGAACCCCCTTCAATCCGCTACACTGTCCCGCGTCCCCTGATCTTGTTCCGCCAGGAGATCGCCTCCATGCCCGACGCCCTGGCGCCTGCAGATCGGTTCCCTCAGGAAAACTGAAGTCGAAGAAGCTCACCGCATCATGAAGCTCGCCTTCGGCACCTTCCTCGGCTTGCCCGATCCGATGACGTTCCTGGGCGACCGCCACTTCATCCTGCCTCGCTGCCGAGCCAGCAACACAAAGTGCATCGCTGCCCGCCACAACGGCCGCCTCATCGGACTCAACGTTCTCACCCGCTGGGGTTCCTTCGGCTTCTTTGGCTTCGTCTCCTGACCCTTCCGGAGTTCTGGGACAAGGGCATCGCCCAGCGCCTCCTCGAAGTCACCACTCGCACCTTCGACCGATGGGGCGTCCGCCACTCCGGCCCTCTTACCTTCGCCCACAGCGCCAAACACGTCGGCCTCTATATGAAGGCGGGCTACTGGCCACGCAATCTCACCGCGCTTATGTCGCGCAAATTCGAAGGAGCCGCTGAAGCCTCTCCCGTCCCGCTCACGCTGCTCTCAGCCCGGCCCCGAGCCGAACGCCAGAAAGCCATCGCCGCCTGCCGCCGCCTCACCAACGTGATCGATCGCGGACTCGACCTCACCGGCGAGATCGAATCGCTCCTCCGTCAGCGTGCCGGCGACGTCATCCTCGTGCAGGACCGCAGCCGCCTCGACGCCTTCGCCCTCTGTGCCACCGGCCCGGGCTCGGAAGGCGGAGAAAAGACCGGCTACCTGAAATTCGCCGCCGCTCGACCGGGTCCCGGAGCCGGCCAGCGCTTCGGCCGTCTCCTCGCCGCCTGCGATGCCTTCGCCCAGACCCGCGGCCTCACCCTCGAAGCCGGCTGCAACCTGGCTCGCGAAGATGCTTTCCGCCGCATGCGCGCGCACGGCTACCGCCCCATGACCCAGGGCATCGCCATGCACCGGCCCAACATCCCCGGCTTCAATCGCGAAGACGCGTACGTCATCGACGACTGGCGCTGAACCCCGCCCTTCAGCGGTTTTCAATCACCGCGGATTCGTCTGCGGCTGTGTCTGCGGCTGTGTCTGCGGCTGTGTCTGTGGTTGTGTCTGTGGTTGTGTCTGTGGTTGTGGTTGCGACTGCGGATTAGTCGGCGGCGTCTGCGGCTGCGATCCTGGATTTGCCGCCGGCGCCGTTCCCGGGTTGACCCCGGGCGGTGGATGTACCCCGGCAGCCGGCGGCTGCGGCCGGATCCCCGGCGCCACCGGCCCCTCCGGAGGCGAATCGCTCTGACTCAGAACCTCGACGTCGAAAATCAGCTCCGCCTTCGGAGGAATCGCCGGCGGTCGCCCCGTCTCGCCATAGGCCAGTTGATAAGGAATGAACAGCCGGCGCTTGCCCCCGATCCGCATTCCCTCGAAGCCCGTATCCCATCCCGGAATCACCCGATGCGCGCCGTAGGGAAACGTGAACGGCTGGCCGTGATCGTAGGACGAGTCGAACTTCGTCCCGTCGGTCAGATAGCCGGTGTATTGAACCATCGTCCACTTGCGTGTCTCCACCGGTGCCCCCGTCCGACCCTGAGATCCAGGTAGGTCAGCGCGTACTCCACCTTCGGACAGCCGAGGTCCGCCGGAGCCGGAGGGATCTTCGGCGAAAGTTCCGCCTGCGGTACAGCGCAGTGGAACACATGCGCCACCGCATGGTGCGTGGGTGGTGGTGGAGTTTTGGGAGCCAGTTGAGCAGCCGCGGGCCATCCCGCCACAACCGCCGCAGCCAATAGAAGAATGCAACACCGTGGGTTCATCATTCCTCTCCAGTGTATGCAAAGTCATCGGCGACCCATCGGCCATCCGGGGCGTAAAATCCCGCCACGCCCCAGGGAGGGGTTGCACGATGCGCATGATGCTCCATGTTGTCATACCCGTGAAGACCGGCAACGCGGCCGTCCGCGAAGGCAAACTCGGTCCCACTATCCAGAAGATCCTCAGCGACCTGAAACCGGAAGCCGCGTTCTTTACCGAAACCAATGGCAATCGCGGCGGCTACATCTTCTTCGACATGAAAGACAGCTCCGAGATACCGAAGATCGCCGAGCCCTGGTTCCTCGCCTTCAACGCGACTCTCACTATCAAACCCGCCATGACCCCCCAGGACCTGGGAGGCTCAGCAGGCACCGCCATTGAAGCCGCTGCCAAGGCACACCCCACAACCTTCGGGTCGTAACGCCCTTCGGCTCGTAATGCCCTTCGGCTCCGAGCTCGGACCTCCCCCAGATTGTTTCCCTTTGTCAGCTCAGCTCTTCGAACAGGTGCCCCATCTTCTCCTGCTTCACGCGCAGATAATGCTCGAAGCTGTCCTGCGCCGGCACTTCCGCTGACACTCGCTCCGCCAATGACCCCCGCCGATTCCAGCGCCGCCACCTTGTCGGGATTATTGGTCATCAGCCGCACCGCCCGCACTCTCAGCTGCCTCAGAATCTCCGCCGGCAGCTCGAACTCCCGGCAGTCCGCGCCGGAACCCCAGCTGCAGATTCGCCTCAACGGTATCCAGTCCCTGGTCCTGCAGCTCGTACGCGCGCAGCTTGGCCATCAGCCCGATGCCCCGCCCCTCCTGCTGCTCATAAACCAGGATGCCGGCTCCCGCTTCGGCAATCTTGCGCAGCGCCAGCTCCAGTTGCAGCCGGCAGTCGCAGCGCAACGAGCCGAAACACATCGCCGGTCAGACACTGCGAGTGAATCCGCACCAGCGGCGGCCCAGCCTGGAGATCGCCCATCACCAGAGCGACAGCCTCTTCCTTCTCCGCGGACTCGGCCGCACGGCCCGCCCTGCGGTTCGGCATACACACCTTCGAAGCCCAAAATGCGGAAATGTCCCCACCGCGTGGGGAAATCCGCATCTGCAACCTTCCTGACCGAGGCGATAGCCATAACTCGATTATAAGGATGCACCCGCCCCACCCCCGGACTCACCCAACCCGCTGATCGCATTTCAGCTGACGGCCTCTCAGCTGTCCGCTATACGCTGTCCCCTGTCCGCTATACGTAGTCTCGTGCTCGAACCGCAGCATTATCCTCATCACCCTGCTGATCAAGCTGGGTGTGGCGGCGGCTGTCTCGCCAGGCTCTCGCGCGCTCCCGCGTCTTCCAGCGCCTCCTCTTTCGCGACGATCGCACCCTCGCCCAGACCCTCGGCCTGCTCGCCTTCATCTGCATTCCTCTCAGGTCTCGGCGTCTGGGTGCGCTTCACCGTCCCCAACTTCTACGCCGCCGACATCTCCTTTGAAACCACCATCCTCCTCGGCATCCTCGTTGGACCCGGCGCCGCCCTCATCGGCGCTTCTGTCCTTTCCCTGCCCGCCATCCTCCACCGCGAATTTCTCCTCTGCCCTTCCTTGTCTCCGTCGCCATCGTCGCGGGCATCTACGGCCGCTTCGTCGAAAAAGAGGAGGTCTGGTCCTTCTCCCCCTTCGTGGATCTGAGCCTCTACCGCTGGGTCCGCCGCAACCTGCTCCGTCCCCGCATCGATCGCCAGATTCTGCTCCTCCTCCTCATCGTTGCCATGGAGGCTCTCCGCGAGTGGATTCATCGCATCTATCCCGCCCGCCTCTTCGCCCTCGATACCGACAGCTGGCTCATCCGCCTCGCCGTCTGGGCCTGCGCCGCCATGGTCGTCGGCATTCCCCTCAAGATCTGGAACGCCATCCGCATCGAGCAATCCCTCGAAGAGCAGAAGCGTCTGCTCCTCGAAGCCCGCTTCGACGCACTCCAGCGCCAGATCAATCCTCACTTCCTCTTCAATACCCTCAACTCCATCGCCTCTCTGGTCCGCTTCCGCCCCGAGCAGGCGCGCGAGCTCATCGTGAAACTCGCCAATATACTGCGCAATCGCCTGCGCGACCACGACGTCATCATCCCCTTTCGCGACGAGCTTGCCACCACCGAGGACTACCTCAGCATCGAGGTCGTCCGCTTCGGAGCGGACAAGCTCAAGGTCGACCCGGGACATCGATCCCCGCACTCTCGAAATCCCCGTGCCGAGCATGCTCCTCCAGCCTTTGGTCGAAAACAGCATCAAGCATGGACTGGAGCCGCGCATCGCCGGTGGCACCGTCACCCTGCGCAGCCGCCTCGAGCGCGACCGCCTCATCATCGAAGTTGAGGACGACGGCGTCGGCATCGCTCCCGGCCGCGCCCATACCAGCGGCGTGCTCCAGGGCACCGGCATCGGCATGAAAAATGTGCGTGAACGCCTGCAGGTTCTCTACGGCGACGCCGCCCTCTTCGACGTCCACTCGCGCCCCGGCCGCGGAACCCGCATCACCCTCGCCGTCCCCATCCACGCCCCCGACACCGACCACCCCACAGGAGCCCGTCTCTCCGGCCCCTTCTGAGAACAAGATGTCATCCCGAGCGGAGCCGAGGGACCTGCTTTTCCACGCAACTTAGATCTGTCATCCCGAGCGCAGCGCCTTGGGGGCCCCATCGCAGATGGGGTAGGCGGAGCGGGGACCCTGCTTTCCTCAGATGAGGCCCGATGCCTTCTCCGGTCTATCGCGATACAAAGCGGCTCGAAACTTCCGTGCCGCCGAACGTACGGCAGGAACACCGCCCAGCGCGAGGCTGTCATCCTGAGGAGCAGCGCGACGAAGGATCTGCGTTTGTTTTTCGGAATCCGCCGACCGCTCGAAACTTCCGGAAGGCGCGAAGTCCACATCACCCGCACCCTTTGAGTTGTCATCCCGAGCGGAGCGCTTTAGGGGCCCCGTCGCGCCAGCGCGATGGGGTAAGCGGAGCCGAGGGACCTGCTTTTCTAAAACGCCGGGCGGCCCGCGGAGCCGAAGGACCGCCGCCCTCTATCGGCGTGATCGCGCCGCCTTCTCAGCGGACTTCTGCGCCGGAGCCTTCTTAGCCGCAGACTTTTTGCAGCCTTCTTTGCGGGTTTCTTCGCAGCGGCTTTCTTCACCGCCTTCTTCGTATTCTTCCTGGCAGGTGATTTCTTCAAAGCCCCTGCCACCGAACCGATGGCCGTTTTAACTGTTCCTGCGACATCCTCCGCCATCGCAAGGCCGTACCCAACCTTCTCCGCAGCTATTTCCACGAATGTCTTGTTCGCCATCTTCGGATCCCCCGGCCTTCATGTTCGTGCGTAGTCACGCAATTGTAGAAGGAGGTACTGAAGTCGGCGTCGAAATATTTCTGTTGCCGACCATCCACCCATTACCCACAGATCAGAGTTGTCATCCCGAGCGGAGCGCTGTGGGACCCCATCGCAGATGAGGTAGGCGGAGCGTGGGACCTGCTTTTGTCTTTCGCCTCCGTCGCGCGAAAGCGCCGAGATGCCGACCGGTGTACCCACAACTCTAAGTTGTCATCCCGAGCAGAGCGCTTTGGGGCCCCATCGCAGATGGGGTAGGCGGAGCGAGGGACCTGCTTTCCTCGGATGAGGTCCGATGCGTTCTCCGGTCCATCCCGACGCAAAGCAACTCGAAACTTCCGTGTTGCAGACCAACCAGACCTTTCACCCCTGAGAGAAATGTCATCCCTCACCCCATATGCCGGCCAGGTACTGAAACGACGTCAGCGGCGAGCGATCTTCCGCGCCGGAGTTTTTTGTAGTGAAGGAGATAATTCTGTTAGTGAAGAGACCAGGTTATTATTCTTATCGTGACGGATATTTATATCTGAAGACGCACTGATAGGATTCGTGAGCGGGCCGATATTATTCATGAGCGGGGAGGGATATTTGTTATTGATGCGATCGGATGGTATTCTTGAATCGGGCGGATTATTATTCTTTTATTGAAGGAGATAATTCTTGTAGTGAAGGAGGTTGTTCCGAAAGAGGCACTTC
>CAVPCE010000103.1:0-33749 GCA_963702295.1 uncultured Acidobacteriaceae bacterium
GGCCGTGCAGTTCAACGTCGTGAAGGGGCCGAAGGGCTGGCAGGCAGCGGACGTACAGCCTCTCTAAAGACGCAACCAGTTAAAAGAAATCACTGCAAAGGGCGAGCTTCCGGGCTTGCCCTTTGTCATTAGTCACCGTTTTCCATCCGCATCCTAACCGCATGCCTGCTGAACTCGACGATCCCCGCACTTACTTTGCCGCCGAACGCACCTTCCTTGCCTGGATTCGCACCGGCCTCGGCCTTATGGGCGTCGGCTTCGCGCTCGCCCGCTTCGGCCTCTTCCTGCGCGAGTTTCAGGCGAACCAACACGCTCTCCTCCGGCACACCGGGGCCACCGTTGATTCAGGAGTAGCCCTCGTGGCCCTTGGCGTCCTCGTCAATCTGGCTGCCGTCTCCCACCACATCCGCACCGTGAAGGAGCTCCGCACCGGCTCCTGGATCCCGGGCCGCATCGCCACCAATGCCGTCATCCTGGCTGTGCTGCTGGCCCTCATCGGCATCGGAACCGGCGCCTGGCTCCTCCTCCTCCGCTAGCCGCACCCTGCACCCTCTCAGATGTCCCCCGTAACCTCGTCGTGACCTTCGTTCCTTGAGCCTGACGCTCCTGCCCGCCACACTGTTTCCGTGCTGCTGAAGTTTCGCCTCAATCTCATGGAGTCCGCTGTCAACGCCCTCGTCTGCACCGCCGAGCGGCAAGCTGGCCTCCCCGCACACCTCTCTACCGGCCAGCGCGGCGAGCGCGCCGCCTTCTTCTGGCTCCGGCGTCGTGGATACACCGTCGTCGCCCGCTCTTGGCGCTCCGCCCGCGCCCCCGGCGACCTCGACCTCATCGCCTGGCAGCACACTCCACACCAGGACACCCTCTGCTTCATCGAAGTCAAAACCCGTACCACCCGCCTCGTCGCCCCCGCCCACTTTTCCGTCGACGATCGCAAGCGCCGCGTCCTCCGCCGCCTCGCCCGCCATTATCTCCACCAGCTTCCCCCGCGCCCCGCCGGACGCCGCACCCATGACCAGCCGCTTCGACATCCTCTCTATCTACTTCGAGAAGGACAAGCCCGCCGGCTTCGAGCACTTCCCCGAACGCCTTCGACTGGGCCGAAGCCCCCCGCTGAACAGCCGACCCTTAGCCAGTCGCTCGACGACCGCTGACCGCTTCATCGCTGCCCGCTTCTATACTGAATTCACCCATGCCCACCTTCCTTCCCGTCAACCAGCAGCTCGACCTGCTCCAGAAAGGCGCCGCCGAAATCATTCGCCTCGAGGAGCTGCGCGCGCGCCTCGAATCATCCCGCCAGACCGGCATTCCCCTCCGCGTCAAGGCTGGATTCGATCCCACCGCCCCCGACCTCCACCTCGGCCACACGGTCCTGATGCGCAAGCTCAAGCACTTTCAGGACCTCGGCCACCAGGTCATCTTTCTCGTCGGCGACTACACCTCCCTCATCGGCGATCCCACCGGACGCAACGTCACCCGCAAGCCTCTCACCCGCGAGCAGATCGATGCCAACGCGAAGACCTACACCGACCAGGTCTTCCGCATCCTCGACCGCGACAAAACCGAAGTCCGCTTCAACTCCGAGTGGCTCGGCAAGCTCACCTTCGAGGACATCATCCGCCTCGCCGCCAAATTCACGGTCTCCCAGATGCTCGAGCGCGCCGAATTCCACGCCCGCTTCAGAACGAGCAGCCCATCTCTCTCCACGAACTCCTCTACCCCCTGGCCCAGGGATACGACTCGGTCGCCCTCAAAGCCGACGTCGAGCTCGGCGGCACCGACCAGAAGTTCAACCTCATCGCCGGCCGCGAGCTCCAGCGCGACTTCGGCCAGCCGCCCAGATCGTCCTCATGACCCCGATCATCGAAGGCCTCGACGGCGTCCAGAAGATGTCCAAGTCTCTGAACAACGCCATCGGCATTCATGAGCCGCCTCAGGAGATGTACGGCAAGCTCATGTCCATCTCGGACGAGATCATGGGCCGCTACTGGACTCTCCTGACCGATCTGCGGCAGAGCGAGATCGACAAAATGAACGCCGATATCGCCTCGGGCGCGCTCCATCCCATGCAGGCGAAGAAAAACCTCGCCCGCACCATCGTCACTGGATTTCGGGGTGCCGAAGCCGCGCAGCAGGCCGACGAAAACTGGGCCAAACGGTTCCAGCAGAAGAGCGACGACGTCGAAGGCCTTGAAGAGGTCAGCATTCCCTACGCCGAAATCGCCGCCTCCGGCGCCGACGGCCACCAGATCCGCGTCCCAAAACTCCTCGTCCGCGCGGGCCTCGCCGCCTCAGCCACCGAAGCCACCCGCAAGTTAGCCGAAAACGCCGTCCGCCTCGACGGCGCAAACCATCTCCGAGCCCATCCTGCCGATTCAAAAGCTCCCAGCCCGCCTCACGCTCCGCGTCGGTAAACGGGCGAAGGTCGCTCTGGTGGAATAAGACATGTCGGACAAATCCAGTGAGATTAACAGGCGCAGTGGACAAGACCGATGTCTGCATCGCGATCCATGCGACGGACCAACAGAATGACATCGTCATCCCCAACCAATGGTCACGTGACCTCCGTGACATTCAGGCTCCGATTCCTCTTGCTCTCACTTTGCAGGCCACTCATACTGATCCCGAAGCCTGAACCAGGAATCCCGAAGGACTGGCGGCGCGAGATCCTTCTCCTTCTCTGCAGTTTTTCAAACTCGCAGAAACGGCGGATCAGAGTGCGATCGTCCTCTCGGCTGTGTTCTCTGTGGTGGATTCCTCGCAGGCACGCCTCCACGGGCGGCCGCCCAAAACGCGGCAAGATCTTTCTCAACCGCTCACCAGCCCCGGACCAGGGACTTCGGTCCCCGCAGTTTCAGACCTCGCGCCAACGAACGCTGAGCTAAGTCCTTTGTTTGTCACACATGCGATGTGAGGGTCTTATTAAGTACTCTGTTTTGACATACATGCGCAAACAGCCGCCGTAACTACCTCGTTTTGACACACATAACAATTCGTAAGAATTTTTTCTGCGACCGGTACGGCGCCACCGGCTACAGGTTCCTTCAGCCGAATCACCTTCAGCGCACTCCGGAACAGCTCGTCGAAGTCATCCGCCGCTGCCTTGTCCTTCGCAACCGCCGTCTCGATCGCCTTCTCCGCCGCCGCCCGCTGATAGCCGAGATTCACCAGCGCCGAAAGGACATCTTCGGTCGCCGCTCCCGCCACCGACGGAGCCGCCGGCGCAACCGCCAGATCTTCGAGCTTCTCCTTCAGCTCCACGACCAGCCGCTCGGCCAGCTTCTTTCCCACTCCGGGAATTCGCGTCAGCGTCGCATGATCCTGCGCCCGAATGGCCGCGACCGTCCGCTCGGGATTCAGCCCGCTCAGAATCGTCACTGCCAGCTTCGGCCCCACGCCGGAAACCGTGATCAGCCGCTCGAAAAGCCGCTTCTCGTTCCGCTCCATGAACCCATACAGCGCCAGCGTGTCCTCCCGCACCTGCGTGTAAATGTAAAGCGAAACCTCGCCGCCTTCCGCCGGCAGCGCCGTGAACGTCGGCACGCTGATCGTCACGTCGTAGCCGACGCCGCCGGCCTCGACAATCGCCTGCCCCGGACTCTTCGCGAACAGCTTTCCCCGCAAATGCAGCAATCATGAAATCCTGTCATCCTGAGCGAGCCTTCAAAATCCGTCGCGCCCCGCTCTCTGGCGCGACACTCAATTCAACCGCGAGTCGAATGGACCTGCATTTCCCGATAAACCCTACTTTTCGTCCACTGATCCACCCAGTCGTTCACCGTCTTGTACCAGAGTTGCGAGTTCTGCGGCTTCAGAATCCAGTGTCCTTCGTCCGGGAAATACAGCATCTTCGACGGCACCTTCATCCGCTGCAGCGTGTCGAACAGCTGATAGCCCTCGGAAACATCCAGCCGGTAGTCCAGCTGGCTGTGGACCACCAGCGTCGGCGTTTTGAAATGCGTTTCCGCCAGCATCGGCGACCAGCGGCGATACAGCTCGCGATTCGTCCACGGCGTGCCTTTGAACTCCCACTCGTTGAACCACAGCTCATCCGTCGTCCCGTACGCCGACTCCGGATCGAACATCCCATCGTGGCTCACGATGCACTTAAAGCGGTCAGTATGCCCGAGAATCCAGTCGGCCATGTAGCCGCCGTAGCTCGCGCCCAGCGCGCATTCGCGCGTCTTGTCGATGAAAGGATAATGCAGCTCGGCATAGTCGAGCCCGCGCATCAGGTCGATGAACGGCCTTCCGCCCCAGTCGCCATTCACCCGATCGACGAACGCCTGCCCATAGCCCGTCGACCCGCCCGGATTGATCATCACGACGACATAGCCATTCGCCGCAAACAGTTCCGCGTTCCACCGATACGACCAGGAATCGCCCCACGCGCCTTGCGGTCCGCCATGGATGAGGAACTTCACCGGATACTTTTTGTGAGGATCGAAATCGGGCGGCTTGATCAGGAAGCCCTGCACGCGCACACCGCCAATCGATGGAAACCAGAACGACTCCATCTTCGGCATTTCGAGCTGCGCGAGCAAGGCGGTGTTCAGATGGGTGATCGGTTGCTGAAGCTGGTCTTGATCGAGGTGGAGCACCGTTACTTCACTCGGCTGCGCAACCGTCATCCGACTGGCGATCAGCAGATTTCCATCGCCGGTCAAATGCAGATCGCCGGACTCGCCGTCGGAAGTCAGAACATCGGCTTTCGAACTATCCAGGGAAGTTCGGTACAACGGCTCTTCGCCCTTGTCTCCAGCGGCAAAATAGATCGTCTTTGAATCCGGCCCCCATGCTTCTTCATCCACCCACCGGTCGAAGTTCGGCAGCACCTCGCGAATCTCATGCGTCTCCCGGTTGTAGACCACGAGCCGAAACCGATCGCTCTCGTACCCAGCCCGCTTCTGCATCCGCCACGCGATCCATTTCCCATCCGGCGAGTAGCGCGGCGTGAAGTCGCCGCCCAGGCTGTTCGAGATCTTGTGCGGCTTCGCGCTCCACTCGGTTTTGCCTTCGTCGTTGAAGAGCTTCAGCGTAAAGATATCGACATTCGTGCTCAGCGCCGGATCATCGACCCTCTTCTCCTCGAAGGCGATCTCGCGGCCATCTGGAGAAAAGTCCCACCCATCCGGCTCGCCCAGCGAAAACGGCGGCACGTCGTGATCATCGCCCGGATTCAGATCGCGATAGACGCCATTGTCGACCGACATCAGAAAAAGATGGCTGCGCTTGTCATCCGTAACGTGGTTCCAGTGCCGATAAAGCAGATGCGTGAAGATCTTTGCTCTTACCTTGCTCTGCGCCTGCTCCTCATCCTTCTGCTTGTCGCAGGCATCTTCAGCAACGCCGGAAACCGGCGCCCCGTCGGCTCCAACGCTGCATTCCGGATAGACATCGGAGCTAAACAGGATGGACTTGCCGTCGGGCGACCAGGTCGCGTTATCGGCTTCGCTTGAGATGTGAGTGAGCTGGTGCGGTTCGCTCATCGTCCCGGCTGCGCCGTCAAAGTCCGCCAGCCAAATCTGCTGGCCGTCTCGGCGTGAAGTTTCGAACAGGATCTGTTTCCCATCCGGCGAAAACCGCCCTCGGCTCTCGCCCGCCGCCGAATCAGTGAGGGGCTTCTCCTCACCTCCACTCACCGGCACGATCCACAGATGCGAGGTCCTGGTGTTCTTTGCCAGATCAACGTCGGTCGCAGAGAAGAGCACCGACTTTCCATCGCGCGAGACGTCGATATCGCCGAGCCGTCGCATCTGCATCAGGTCCTGGAAGGTCATCGGTCGCCTGGCACCCGCGGACTGCGCCGACTCATTCTGCGCAGTCTGACCTTGCGCGAACGAAGGCGCGCCGATTCCCGACAAAAGCAGCGACGCTGCCAAACATACGCTTCCCCTGAACCCGGTCATTGCATTGGCCCTCTGGATTGCAGCCTTATCCTAAACCGCGCCGACTGCGCCCGGGACAGATTCCACGGGGAGTCCGGAGGTGTCTGATGGCAGCAGGATGACAACCGCCGCACCGTGAGGCCGCAGGTTCTCGGCCGTAATGGTTCCATTGTGCTCTCGCACGATGGAATAGCAGACGCTCAGGCCAAGGCCAATGCCCTCGCCCTGGTGCCGGGTGGTGAAAAAAGGGTCGAAGACGCGCGCCGGCTCGACGAAACCGGGCCCATTGTCGGCGAAGGTAATCTGCACTCGGTCTCCGATGGACGCGATTTCCACCCGAAGGCGCCGATGCGTGTCCGTCGGAACTTCCTGGAGCGAGGCGATCGCATTCTTGATGATCTGGAGGAAAACCTGCCGCAGCTGCTCGCCGTCGCCTTTCACTCGCGGAACCTCGCGGGGAATCCGTAGTTCCAGCTCCACATAGGCCGATTCCAGCTCGTGGCGCGCCAGCTTCTCGATGTCATGGAACAGCAGCTCGATGGCAAGCGGCACTTTGCCGGCCGTGGAAGCTTTGCGAAAACGCATGAGGCTCTCGATGATCTGCTTCATGCGCCGGGCTTCGTTCAGGATCACTAGTGCCTGATCCCGGGAAGTGGAACTCTCATCTTCGGCCATCAGCTCGGCATAGCCGGTCACGACGGTCAGGGGGTTGTTTAGTTCATGAGCCACTCCGCCGGCGAGCTGGCCCAGACCGGCCAGGCGCTCCGCCTGCAGCAACTGGCGCAGGAGAGCCTGGTGCTCGCGTGCGGCGCCGATGCGTGCGACGAGAAGCTCCAGGGGAAGCACATCCTCAGTGAGCAGAGGCTCTTCAGGGTTATTGAGTCCTGCCAACATCAGCGCGCCGAGCAGTCGTCCCTCGCGGGTGCGAATGCCCATGACATGGCCCTGACGGAAGTTCATTTGGAGCAGTTCGTCTCCGGGCTCCATCAGCGGGCGCAGGTCCATCAGCACCAGATGTCCGATCCGCTGGGGGAAATTCTGGCCAGCCGCCACCTCCTGCACCTGTTCCTCGGTCGTTCTGCGGGCCAGCGCATCGAGTGCGCCATCCAGCGCGCCGCCGATGCCGGCGCGTCCGGCGAGCCGGAACCGCCCGTCAGGGGTGCGAACAAAGATGACGGCCTGACGAAAGCGGCTGACCGAGGCGATCGTGGCGCAGAGCCCGTCGTACTGGCCGGGCTCTTCCTCGAAGGGAATGTCCTCCAGGTACACCTCGGTGTACTTCTCCATCTCCTGGCGCGCGCGGCGGTCGCGCTCCTGCGCAGCCCGATTGGAGGCGATCTCGTCCTCGAGGACCAGCACGATCATGCCGACCGCGCTAATCACCTTGGTCAGATTGATGATGCGTAGAAGGATGATCGTCGCGTGCGCGCCTGCCACCAAGGGAGCGAGAAGCACCGGCAATGACCAGAGCGCCAGGCCGCCGGCGGCAAAAACCGCTCCTGCGGTCACCCGGCGAAAGGCCGATGCGAACAGGAACGCCGTCATCAGCAGGACTCCGCTGTGGACCAGCGCCAGCACCGCATCGTACTGGTGGTTCCATGTGAGCCAGAGGCAGGCACTGCTGACGGCGGCCACCAGCACCAGGCTCAGCCACTCCGGGAGCAGATTGCGATAGAGGCTCCAGCGCGCCGCGACGAACGCAGCCCAGAAGGCGCAGGCCATGAGAACAATCTGAGCCGGGCGCCCTGGATTCGAATCGAGGGAAACGAGACTCGCGAAAACGATCAGGGGCGTCCCGAAGGCCACGACGTAATGAATGCGCGGCCTGCGGCTGAAATACTGCGGAGCCAGAGAGCCGAGGAACATGAGCGGCGCCATCTGCATCGCGCTGCGTGCCACAGCCAGCCAAATACCAGCCGCGCTATGGCCCACGACTTCCATCTCCATCTGAATCGCGGCAAACATCCAGCCCACCAGCCACAGCAGCTGGCGGCGGCGCGCTGGTGGAGTCTCTTTGGACCCCGGACGTGGTTCCGGCTGGTGACCGCTCTCGAGCCAAAGCGCGCCAAAAACTGCGACCAGGGCAGCCAGCAGGATCAGCGTCGGGATGCGATAGAGCTCGGTATCGCCAACCATAGGGGACGCCGCAAGTTTAATCGTTTCATTCTCCCGTGCAAATGTAGAACTCACGACAGGGGATAACGGCGGAAGATTGTGGGGTTCGTCCAGTTGCGGCGGAGGCCCGCTCTCTCATGGTTGCCCCTTTGCGTCTATCCTTACAGCACAGGAGTTGAGTCGTGTTCTTCCCATCGTTTCGCTGTCTGTCGCTCGCTGCCCTTTTTGCCGCGATTCCGCTCCTGGCTGCCCCGGCCCTCTCCGCCCAGGTCTCGTACACGTCTATGCCGCTCGATTCGGGATTCGGCCCGCTGGATCCGACTCCACCGGCAATCCCTGTCCCGCAGATCATCCAGGAGTTCACGGCTAAAGAGTCGATATTCAGACAGGCGCTCGACAACTATACGTGGCAGCGCAGCGTGCTCGTGGAGACTCTGGATGACGACAACAAGCCTGATGGCCAGTACTACCAGGTCGTGGACGTAGTCTTCGACTCGCAGGGACACCGCACCGAGCACGTGCTCGATGCCCCGGAGTCGAGCCTGACAAAGGTGATGATGTCGCCAGCCGATTTCTCCGATATCGAAGAGCGGCTGCCGTTTGTGCTTACCACCGAGGACGCTCCGCAGTACGACATTACCTATGTGGGGAAGCAGAAAATCGACGAGATTGAAACCTGGGTCTTCGACATCAAGCCCAAAACCATCGAAAAGAAGCATCGCTATTTTCAGGGCCGCATCTGGGTGGATCAGAAAGAACACCAGATCGTGGTAACCAACGGCAAAAACGTGCCGGATGACACGCGGCCCGGGCACGAAGATTTGTCGATGCCCTTCGTGACCTATCGGCAGATGGTGGACGGGAAGTACTGGTTCCCGGTCTACACGCATGGCGATGGCGTACTGCATTTCTCCGCTGGGCACGGTTATCTGAGCCAGGATGTCCACATGCGGGAGACATTGAAATACACGAATTACCGCCAGTACCACACCAGCATTCGCGTGATTTATGGCGGACAGGACATCACGAGCACGCCGCAGAAGGGACCAGCGAACCAGACGCCGCCACAGTCCCCTGCGCCGTCAGCGAACCCCGCTCCCGGGAAGCCCCAATAAATCTGGCGGTTGGAGCCTGGCGGATCAACGACTCGGTTCCCTGCGGCCAATTGCTGTTCCCTGCGCCATTTCCCTTTTGGCTGCAACCTTTTCCCCGGGGACCGGGCCGCCCTGGTACCATAGAAGAGCAATCCCACCGGATTCTGCCCCCGTTCGCGTGAGGCGATCCGCAATCCTCTGGAGGAAGTTTCCTTGCCAGCAGCCGAACGTTTTCTCTTTACCTCGGAATCCGTGACCGAAGGTCATCCCGACAAGATCGCCGATCAGGTTTCCGACGCTATCCTGGATGCCTGTCTCGAGCAGGATCCCTACAGCCGCGTCGCTTGCGAGACGCTGACAGCGACCGGGCTGGTGGTCATCGCCGGCGAAATCACGACCAGCGCCTACGTTGACTTCCAGTCGCTGGTGCGCGGCGTGGTGGCCTCGATTGGTTATGACAACGCCACTTACGGATTCGACTCGAACACCTGCGCGGTGATCTCGTCGATCAACAAGCAGTCCGGCGACATCGCCATGGGGGTGGATACCGGCGGCGCCGGCGACCAGGGCATGATGTTCGGCTATGCGACCAACGAGACGCCGGAACTGATGCCGACCGCCATCTCGCTGGCGCACAAGCTGACGCGGCGGTTATCGGAAGTCCGCAAGAACGGCAAGCTGCCGTATCTCCGGCCGGACGGCAAATCGCAGGTCACCGTCGAGTACGACGCAAACCACAAGCCGGTGCGCATCGACGCGGTCGTCATATCCACCCAGCATGCCGAGACCATCACGAACGAAGAGCTGCGCGCGGACATCCTGAAGCACGTGATTCAGGCCGTGCTCCCGCCGCATCTGCTCGACGAGAACACGAAGTACCACATCAATCCGACCGGCCGTTTTGTAATTGGCGGACCGATGGGCGATACCGGACTCACCGGGCGCAAAATCATCGTGGATACTTATGGCGGCATGGGCCGTCATGGCGGCGGCGCCTTCAGCGGCAAAGATCCGACGAAGGTGGACCGTTCGGCGGCCTACATGGCGCGCTACATTGCCAAGAACATCGTGGCCGCCGGACTGGCCGAACGCTGCGAGGTGCAGCTTGCCTATGCGATCGGCGTGGCCGAGCCGGTGAGCGTTCTGGTGGAGACCTTTGGTACCGGCACGCTCGACGAAGCCGCACTCGTTGCGCTGGTGCGGAAAAACTTCGCGCTGACGCCGAAAGCCATCATCGAAAGCCTGAACCTGCGGCGTCCCATTTATCGCAGAACGGCTGCGTACGGACATTTTGGTCGCGTCAACGAGCCCGAATTTACCTGGGAAACTACTGACAAGGCCGCGGCCCTGAAGGAACAGGCCACCGGGAAGAAGGAAGCGGTCGCCGCCAGGTAAGACGCGATCCGGTAAGAAAAGGGCAGGTCCTCGGACCTGCCCTTTCGTTATTGACGCTGGCCACGCGCCCTCTTATGCGCGGCCCCATCCTCCTCCGCCAGGCGTTTCAATGCGGAGGATGTCGCCTGCCTGCAGATAGCGGCTGCACTTGCCGGGCAGTTCCACCGAATTACGAGTGTCGGGTTCCGTTACGGTCGCACGGCCCGGCGCGCCTTCACCGCCGCCAGCCAGACCCCACGGGTGGAATTTGCGTCGATCGGACAGCAGTGTCACCTGAGAAGGAGCGAGCAATTCGATTTCGCGAATAAGACCGTCGCCACCACGAAAGCGCCCAGTACCGCCGGATCTGGCGCGATAGCCGTAACGGCGAACACGGAACGGGTAGGCGTATTCAAGCGCTTCGATCGGCGTGTTGAGCGAGTTGGTCATGTGGGTGTGCACGCCCGAAATGCCGTCGAGTGTAGGCCGCGCGCCCATGCCGCCGGCCGTCGTCTCGTAGTAGGTGAAGGACTCTCCGGTGCGCGGATCGATGCCGCCGATAGTGAGATTGCTCATGGTCCCCGCGGAGGCAGCAGGAACCCGGTCCCGCGCGGCCAGGGCAAGCGCGCGCATGAGTGTATCGACGATTCGCTGCGAGGTCTCGACGTTGCCCCCGGCCACTGGCGCGGGCGGCCGCGCATCGACAAGGCTGCCGAAAGGCGTGACGAGAGTGAGCGGGCGCAGGATGCCTGCGGTGGCAGGCGCATCGCGCTCGAGAAGGCACCGCAGTATGTAGAAGCAGGCTGAGAGGGTAATGGCCCGCACCGCGTTGATGCTGCCCTCGACCTGGGGCGACGAGCCCGTGAAATCGGCGCGGAGAGAGCCGGCTTCGGGATCGATGCGGAGCTGGACGCAGATGCGGCACGGCATGTCGCTGACGCCATCATCGTCGAGGGCGTCTTCGGCGGCAAAAGAGCCAGCAGGCATCCGGCGCAGCTCCGCGCGGACGAGGCGCTCGGAGTAATCCAGGAGGCCTTCAATGAGAGCGAGCATCTGCGGCTCGCCATATTTCTCTACCAGATCGAGGACTCGGCGTTCTCCGACGCGGCACGCACCAATCTGCGCAGCCAGATCGCCCTCTCGTTCCTGCGGTGTGCGCACATTCGGCAGCAGAAGGTCCATCATCTCGCGATCGACCACACCGCCGCGCACAATACGAACCGGCGGGATGCGCAGCCCCTCCTGAAAGATCTCGCGAGCGGGGCCCATGGAGCCGGCAAAGCAGCCGCCAACGTCGGCGTGATGCGCGCGGTTCGAGACGTAGAACGCGGGCTTGCTGCCGCCAGGCAGAAAGACAGGGAGAACCATGGTGATGTCCGGCAGGTGGGTTCCCCCTGCATAGGGATCGTTGAGCACAGCGATGTCACCCGGTCCGAGCGCAAGGGAACGGACCGCGGCTTCGACCGACATTGGCATCGAGCCGAGATGCACAGGCATGTGATCGCCCATGGCGATCACGCGCGCCTCGTTGTCAAAGACGGCGCAGGAGTAATCGCGGCGCTCTTTGATATTGGGAGAAAGCGCTGTGCGGCGCAGCGCGGCGCCCATCTCTTCTGCGATGGAGTGGACGGCGCTGCGAAAGATGGCCAGTTCGATTGGATCGGGAGCGGCCTGAGTCATGCAGACCTCACGTCAATGACGAGGTTGAGAAGAGGATCCACGGTCGCCCGACTGCCTGGAGGCAGAAGCGTCGCGGAAGTGTACTCCGTGATCATCGCAGGACCATCGAGAATATCGCCGGCAACAAGTTTGTCGCGGCGATAAACCGGCGACTGCAGAAACCGGCCATCGAAATAGATGTCGCGTTGGTCGCATAGGGCGGCACTGCCATCGCCAGGACGAGGTTCGCAGCGTCTGGGTTCCCAGGGTTCGGCGGGAGCGGTCATGCGAAGGCGGAGGCTGACGATCTGAATGGGCTTGCCAGGATCAGAGAAGCCGTACCGCTGGCGATGTCCGTCGTGAAAGGCTGCAATGGGCGGCGGGGATCAGCGGCGGCCCATGGGACGTTAAGCTCGTATCCCTGTCCACGATAGCGAAGGTCGACGGAATGAGTGGCTGTGCCGTTGAGGCCCTCGTCGGCAAATTCCCGACGCCCCTGCTCTTCGAGTTCGCCGAACTCTTCAGAAAGGTTGTGGATCGCGTCGCCTGGGAGCATGACCGTGCTGGCATGGTCGCGGACGACATCGGCGAGCAGAATGCCAAGGGCCGAGAGCGCGCCGGGCATCGTGGGCACCAGCACCCTGGGGATGCGCAGAGCGCGGGCCAGCGAGCAGGCGTGGAGCGGGCCACCGCCGCCAAAGGCGACCAGCGTGAAGTCGCGCGGATCATGACCCTGTTCGACTGAGATCACGCGGATCGCTTTGTCCATTTCGGTTTCGACGACGCGGATGATACCGACGGCGAAGTCCTCAGTCGTGGCCAATGACCCCTTGTGCGCGCACAAGCCGGCCGTGGCTCGATCGCGGTCGACGGAAACGGTTCCCCAAGAAAGCCGGCGGGATCGAGACGGCCGAGAACCAGATTGGCGTCGGTCACCGTAGGCAACGTCCCGCGCCCGAAACAGATGGGGCCAGGATCGGCTCCTGCGGATTCGGGGCCGACGCGCAGCATGCCGCCGCGATCGAAGCGAGCAACAGAGCCGCCGCCTGCGCCGGCGGTGTGGATCTGCAGCATGGGTACGCTGACGGGGATCCCGGCGACCAGCGATTCGCGGGTGCGGCGAACGCCGCCCTGGGCCGCGTCGGAGAGAAAGACATCGGTCGAAGTACCGCCCATGTCAAGTCCGATGATGCGCTCGAATCCCGCCGCCTGCGCCACCCGCATCGCGCCCATCACACCACCGGCGGGTCCGGAGAGCACGGTGCGGACCGGCTCCTCCGCAGCCAAACGTGCCGAAACGATGCCGCCTGAAGACTGCATGACGGCAACGCGGCCGCCACGGTGTTGCGCGGCAACGCATTCCTCCAGCTGAAGAAGATAGCGCTGCAAGAGGGGCGCGAGGTAGGCGTTGACGGCAGTCGTCGAACCGCGCTCGTATTCGCGAAACTCCGGCAGGATGCGGCTGGAAAGCGAGATCGGAATACCGAGAGGAGTAAGCGCTTGGGCCACGCGCCGCTCCGTGGCAGGATTCGCGAAGGAGAAGAGGAGCGAGACGGCGACGGCCTCCGCCTGGCTGGCGCGGACCGCTTCGATAAGGGCGGCGAGTTCAGCGTCGGTGGGCGAGAGGAGAATCTCACCTTCAGCGCTGACGCGTTCGGGGACACCAAAGCGGAGTTCGGGCCGGACCAGACATTCCGGCGCCGGCGCGAACCAGTCGTAAAGAGCGGCGCGCGCCTGGCGGCCGATGGCGATCGTGTCCTCGAAACCGGCAGTTGTGACAAAAGCAACTCGAGCGCCGCGTCGCTCCAGCATGGCATTGGTGCCGAGCGTAGTGCCATGGCAAAGGTCGATACGATTTTCAGGAGCGATCTGGCGAAGAGCCGACAGGACGGCCTTCGCCGGGTCGGCAGGCGTTGAGAACAATTTCAGGACGCGCAGTTCACCCTGGTCCAGGTAAACACAATCGCTGAAGGTACCGCCGGTATCGATAGCCGCGCGCAAAGCTGGTTCTCTCGTATCGTGGTATGACAGTCCTGAACAGTAAAACACCTGGAGCGGATTTGAACGAAATCTACGGGTGGCTCACCGAAGCCTCGCGCGAACAGAAGCGCACGCTGCTGGCTGCCGCTCTGGGCTGGATGCTCGACAGCATGGACGTGATGCTGTACGCGCTGGTGCTGGGGCCGGTGCAGCACGAGATGCATCTGTCGGCAGGGGCAAGCGGCGCGATGATGTCGGTGACGCTGGTAAGCGCCGCTGTCGGCGGACTGTGGTTTGGCTGGTTTGCCGACCACGCGGGCCGGGTGCGCGCCCTCTCGACCAGCGTGCTGATCTATTCGGTGGCAACGGCGCTGTGCGGAATGACGCATACGGCCATGGAGTTGATGCTGTGCCGCCTGGTACTGGGATTGGGCATGGGTGGGGAGTGGGCCTCGGGCGCGGCGCTGGTGGCGGAAACGTGGCCGGCGCGACACCGGGCGAAAGCCCTCGCCCTGGTCCAGAGCAGCTGGGCCGTCGGCTACGCGCTGGGCGCGGCGTTGGTGGCGGTAATCCTGCCGCGTTTCGGGTGGAGGCCTGTCTTCTTCGCGGGCGTGGCACCGGCGCTGATCGCCCTCTGGGTTCAGCAGAAGCTGCACGAACCGGAGGCGTGGAAGAAGGAGAAGACGCCCAAAGTCCCCGTGGGGCAGCTCTTTCGAAAGCCGCTCGGGCGCAGCACGTTGATCTGCACAACGATGAATGCCGCAACCCTCTTCGCCTGGTGGGGACTGTTTACCTGGGTCCCGCGGTTCTTGTCTTTGCCGCGCGCACAGGGCGGCCGAGGGCTGAACATCGTCATGACCTCAGAGTGGACGATTGTTATGCAGGTCGGAACACTTCTGGGATACCTCAGCTTCGGCTATATCGCCGACCGCGTCAGCCGCAAGTACACATATATCGGATATCTGACGGTAGCCGCGGCGCTGGTGCCCCTGTTTGCCTTCGCCGGCAGTACCAATTCGCTGCTGATCCTGGGGCCCCTGGTGGGATTCTTTGGCACCGGCTATTTCAGCGGATTCGCGGTGATTGCCAGTGAGTTGTTCCCCACTGCGCTGCGCGGATCGGCAATGGGATTCTCTTATAACCTGGGGAGGATTCTGAGTGCAGCAGCACCATGGGTGATCGGCCGGGTGTCAGAGCAGGCAGGACTTGCTGCCGCGCTGTGCCTCACCTCGGGAGGTTTCGTGCTGGCTGCCGTGATTGCGATCGGATTGCGCCTGCCGGATGTGGCAAGCGAGTCTGCGACGAAATAGATGGAGGCAGCCGCGCCGCAGAATCCGGAGTTGGGGCAACGGCTCGCCACGTTTCGGGGCTTCGCGTCTTTTCCTGACGGCAAGCATCTCTTACGCTGTACTCTCAGAGCACGGCATGAAGATCGGAATCACCTGCTATCCCACCTACGGCGGCAGTGGCGTCGTCGCGACGGAGCTCGGCATCGAACTCGCCGCCGCCGGACATCAGGTGCACTTTATCGCCTACTCCCAGCCGTTCCGGCTGCGCGGGCGCGAACAGGACATCGCGTTCCACGAGGTGCCTGTCTCCAACTACCCGCTGTTTGAGTATCCGCCTTACGACCTGGCGCTGGCGACCCGCATGGCGGAAGTAGCGGCCTACTATGAGCTGGACCTGCTGCACGTGCATTATGCGATCCCTCACTCCATCTCCGCGTATCTGGCGCGGGAGATGCTCGCTCGCCAGGGTCGGCGTCTGCCGTTCATCACCACCCTGCACGGAACGGATATCACGCTGGTGGGTTTGGACCATTCGTATCTGCCCATCACACGTTTTGGCATTGATGAGAGCGACGGCGTTACAGCCATATCCAGTTATCTGAGGGAAAAGACCCTGCAGGAGTTTCAACCGAAGAGAGCGATTGAAGTCATTCCGAACTTTGTAAACTGTGACGTTTATCTTCCGGTCAGCGGACCGGAGCGCGAAGCAGGAAGAGCTCGCTATGCAGAACCCGGCGAGAAGATTCTCATGCACCTCTCCAATTTCCGCCCGGTCAAGCGAACCGCCGATGTCGTACGGATCTTCTCCCGTGTTGCTCGCGAAATCCCTGCGCGCCTGCTGATGATCGGCGATGGCCCGGACCGATCGGCGGCGGAGTGGATTGCGCATCGCAAGGGCATTCAGGACCGGGTTCACTTTCTGGGCAAGCAAAGCAATGTTTCGGAGATTCTCCCGCTGGCCGATCTGCTGCTGATGCCCAGCGAACAGGAGTCGTTCGGGCTCGTGGCGCTGGAAGCCATGGCCTGCCGGGTTCCCACCATTGCGACTCGCGTGGGCGGTGTGCCGGAGCTGATTGACGACGGGGTCAACGGACGGTTGTTCCCCGTCGGCGACGTGGAGGCGATGGCTGAAGCCGCCGTTGAGTTGCTGAGCGACTCCGACCGCTACAACGCAATGGCAGACGCGGCGCGCCGCACCGCCCAGAGCCGCTATTGCGCTTCGAAGATCCTCCCGCTGTACGAGCGGTTCTACGAGCGAGTTCTGGGCGGTGGGCCGACGACCGAAGCCTAGTGAATCATGTTGAGCGTGTCCTGTGAGATGGTGTCGAAAGTGGTGATCGCCTTGGAGCTCGCATCAAATGCCTGCTGCTCCACGATCAGATTGGAGAATTGGGTCGAGATGTCCACGTTGGAGGCCTCTAAAGCCGCGTCCTGAATCGTGCCGAGTCCGGCCGCCCCCGCAACACCGATACTCGCCGATCCTGAAGCCAGCGTGGTCCGGTAATTATTGCCGGCCACCAGCTCGATGCCCTGCGGATTTGTAATGTTCGCCAGCGCCAGTTGCCCAACCGGCGTGGTCATGCCGTTGGTAAACGTGGCGGAGATGACCCCGCTGGAATCGATCGTGAAGCCATTCGATTCGCCTCCGGCATAGCCGTTCTGCGAAGTGCCGGAGACGCCGGAAGCCTCGGCCACCTGGCTGATGGTGGGCTGATTGTTCGCTCCGTAGAGATTCCAGGAGAAATCGAGCGCTGTCGCGCCGTCGGACAGCCCGGTGAACGTGATGCCGCTGAGGTTCCCCACCGGAGAGATCAGATTGCCATTGCCATTGAAACTCAGAGTGCCGGAGGCGTTGGTCGATACCGCCTCCTGAACAACATTGCCCGAGGTGGAAAAGCTATCGCCGCTGATTGCCAGCGTATTGCCGCCCGCACCTACGCTCACAGAGGCACTGCTGCTGAGAATCCCCGCCGCGGTAAGAGCAGCGTTCAGGGCGCCGGCATATGTGGTCAGAGACTCTCCGGCGGTGACCGTCGGAGCCACAATGCTGGCCGTGCCGCTGGCGGTCTTACCGGAAATGGTAAGGCTGGTGGAGGAATCGACCGTACCCGTGTCGCTCCCGCTCTGGGCGAAGGTGTAGGTATTGGTCGTCACCGCAGGAGTGACGGTTGAATTTGTCGTCGAACTGGCCGCGAGCGTGTCCGGGAGCGTTACGTTGTAAGACCAGTTGCCACTACCCTGATTGGTGAAGCTGATGGTCGCGACGTGCGCGACGCCCAGCGAGTCATAGATGGTGACCTGCGCAGGAACGACGGTTCCGACCGCTGACGAAACATCCAGGTTCGCGGTGAGAGAAAGAGATGTCGTTGCCTGGGGCTGCTCGACTGCATTGGCGGGAATGATGATGGGAACGAGCGGCGCATTGGTGTCCACCGCGCCATTGACGACGGGATAGCCCATGACATTTTGCCCGTCCTGGGTGATCAGGTGACCATCATTGCTCTGAGTGAAGTTACCGGCCCGGGTGTATTCCGTGAGGTCCCCGCTCTGAACAACGAAGAAGCCATTGCCGTTCAGATAGACGTCGGAATTGTTTCCGGTCTCCTGAACGCCTCCCTGAGTGAAATCGGTCTCGGTCGATCCGACCTGCGTGCCCGCCCCAACCTGGAGCGGATTGCCGGATCCGGTGGTCCCGATCTGCTGGTAAAACAAATCGCTGAAATTAACGCTCTGGCTCTTGAAAGCCGTCGTATTCATGTTGGAAAGATTGTTCGCGATGGTATTCAGCGCTTCCGATGAAGCTTTAAGCCCGCTGAGTGGTATGGAAAACGATGACATAAACTCCTCCCAGGAGATGTGAGAGCGCGCTCAGCGCGCCGAGCTGATGGTTGGGTGCGCCGCTCCGGCGTGCGCCCTCGGTGCGCGAATGAGATTCTGCAGATCGGCGGCTGAAGCCGCTGGTGAGGAACGCTGGAGTGCTTGCGCGACCCGGGCAGCAGCGCCGGAAACGTCAGGTTGCGCCAGGTTGCCGCTTTGTACGTCGCTGCTAAGGGCATTCTGGCCGGTGGAAGGAATCGCTGCGCCGCTCGATGTTTCCGCCGGCGTATTGCTGGCGGAACCAGAGGTGCCGCTGCTGCCGCTCGTCGAAGAACTGCCGCCGAGATCCTGATTGATCTGCATCAGCTGCTCCAGACTGTTTACCTGAACCAGCTGGTTGATGTATTCGTTTGGATCCGTGTTGGCGGTGGGATCCTGATTCTTCATCTCCGTGACCAACAGCTCGAGAAAGTCATTGGCGGAGACTGTGGCCGAGTTGGTAGTGCTGGAATTCGACGCGTTCGGAGTCGACGCTGAATCCGCTCGCCCGCTGGCAAACGCCTCCGCTCTGAATGCGGCGCCCTGACCGATCGATGCCTGCATATTATTCCCTTCTCCGGACCGTCTACAGCTCAGACCCGGACGCTGATGTAGGACAGATCTTCCCCTTCCGCGTCGTTGTTCGCAGGAGAAGTGTTCCCTTTCGGCTTCACAAAAGAGTGGCGAGCCGGATTCCCTGAATCAGGAGTGTTGGACGCGGACCCGTCGCCGCCGGAGGAAGCCGGGAATCGTTCCGCGCTGAGGCTGTGCAGCGCAACCTGCTCGTTCATAAGGGTGTCCCGAATCGCGGGCAACGCCGCGGCGATGGTTGTATGCGCCTCGTGGGTATTGCTGGCCAGCGTGGCAGCCACCTGGCCCGCTACGGCGTGGGTGCGAATCTCGATCCATCCAAGTCCCGCGTCGCGGACCCCAACCGCCAGGTTATGCGGCGAACTCTCCAGAATGCGGGGTGGGGTGGCGGCATCCATACGTTCCCATGCCGCAGCGGGCCCCAGGAGCGGATCTGAGGACGCCGACGGATGGGCTGGGACCGGAGAGTTCGCCAGACCAGGGCCTTGCGGTGATTGCGCGAGTAGCACCGCACCCGCGATGGGCGCCAGGACCGGGCCTGTGTGCTGCCCATTGATGGTTGCGGCTACCCCCGAAGTGAGCGCTTCGAACGGCTGGGCGGAAGCAGAGGTAACAGGCGGACTTTGGCTGTCGTGCATCGCCGTGCGCATACTGGCATCAGTCTGCTGTTTTGCGCCAGGCGTCTCATGAGAGTGACTCGGAGCCGTCCCGGCTGCTGACCGCTCGGCGAGCGGACCCGGCGGCTGGAGCGGAGACGAGAGTTGGCTGCCAGAGGCCTGGGTGTTCAGGCCTGCAGTCGGCGCCGAAGGTCTTCCGTGGGATGCAACGGTTTCAACAAGAGGACTCGACGACAAGGCTCCCCAATTTCACTCTGGCCGGCCGGAAATTCGGCAATCGCGGCAAGCGGCACTACTGGAGACGCGCCGGTATTAGGCCAGCTGGATGGCGCACGGTCCACCTTGATCGCATGCACATTCCCGGTCTCCGACTTCCTCTTTTCCGGCGAGGAAGCGTCTTCGGTAGGCTTAATCTGCTCTTTCCGTCGAACCGGTATAGAGCCCGCCGCTTGCGGAGGTGTCCCCGATGAGGCGGCCACGATTTGCGCCGCAGCAGCGCGCGATCCGGAGTTTGTGCCGCCAGCCCGCTCCGTAGCCGTGCCTGCCTCCGTGTCCGAAACATCGGCAATCGGCACTTTCGCAACCGCAACGCCCGGCTGCAGAATCTGACGTGCCTGCGTGAGGGCGGGATGAGTGGGTAGAGATGCCGCCACAGATGGAATCGATTCTGGTGCCGCGATCGGGGCGCTCTTTAAACGACCGGCAGATCCCGGCTCCGGCGATGCGAGTGGCACCTCCGCCTCCGGCCGGAGCTCGGAGACGGCTGTTTTTAGTGACTCCGAAGGATTCTGCTGGCTCAGAAAGAGCTCATGAAACAGGATGCTCGGGGACTTCGAGGCGTCCGATTCGGCGACAGGAAAAGCCCTGGGGGAGGCCAATGTCTTCATCGGCGCGAGATTGCCAGGAGCGAAGCGCAAACCATCATCCTCTTCTCTCCGGGATAACAGCAGATCGCATGCCAGTCTCCGGCGATGCAAATTGGAGAATCTTCATTCGGAGCGACGCGATCCCGATGAAGGAAGGCTTTGAAACCAGTCGTCCACTCGCTGTTGTTCCCGGCGGTTCCGCTCCTGCTCTTCCGACTGTGCGGCTTCCGCGAGCAGAGTTTCCACCTGCTGTCTCTCGATTCGCCGGCTCGTGCTGCGCTCGCGGACAACGGCGACCTCTTCGCTGACCTTTTGGGCGGCGGCCTCCAGCCGCTTCCTTTTCCACGAAAAGATGTCCGCATCCGCCATGCCAAGCCAGGCGTCTGTTACCGCCTCGCCCAGCAGCCGTTGCAGGGCATCCGTCCGGGCCTCGACGGCCATCTTGCCGTGCTCCTCCGCTCGTCCTTCCAGTCGGCGCAATTCCGACGTCCTTGTCTGCAGATCCAGTCCCGCCAGTTCTTCAAGAAGCCGCCGGACATGCAGCACTCGCAGAAGGCCCTTTTTCACGGTTTCCGTCCCGCCGTCTGATCCTCGATGGCAGCCACCAGTCGCAGCAACTCTCGGCGGGCATCCAAGAAATTCCCTCCATCTCGGGCTCCCTGTTCCATAAATCCCTGAATGGCAGGATGAAAGCGGAGCGCGCGATCCAATTCGGCATCGGTCCCCGGCTTGTAGGCGCCGATGCGCACAAGGTCTTCGGATCGGGACCATGTGGACAGCAGGCGCCGCACGACCATGGCTGCGGCGCGGTGCTCGTCGCTGACGATCGCGGGCATCAGTCGGCTGATGGATTCCAGCACGTCGATCGGCGGATACCAGCCCTCCGCCGCCAGCGCGCGCGACAGAACGACATGACCGTCAAGATAGGAGCGCACCGCATCCACCAGTGGATCCTGCAGATCGTCGCCTTCCATCAGAACGGTATAAAACGCGGTCACGCTGCCCTTTTGAAATCGCCCGGCCCGCTCCACCAGCCGGGCCAGCCGATTGAATACCGACGGCGTGTAGCCACGCGTAGTAGGGGGTTCGCCCGCCGCCAGCCCCACTTCCCGCGCTGCCATGGCGAATCGCGTGAGCGAATCGAGCACCAGCAGTACGTGAGCCCCGCTGCTCGCAAAGTGCTCCGCCACAGTGGTGGCGCCGAGCGCGGCTCGCATTCGCAGCAGAGGGGACTGATCGGAAGTCGAAACCAGGACCACCGAGCGTTTTCGCCCTTCCGATCCCAGGCTCTCCTCGAGGAACTCGCCGACCTCGCGGCCGCGTTCGCCCACCAGCCCCACGACGATCACATCCGCATCGCTGTTGCGGGTCATCATGCCGATCAGGGTGCTCTTGCCCACCCCCGATCCGCCGAAGATCCCAATGCGCTGGCCGCGGCCTACGCTCAGCAGACCGTCGATGGCGCGGATGCCGGTACCCAGCGGCTCGCGAATCGGCTCTCGCTCCAGCGGACCGGGTGCCAGTCGCTCCAGAGGTGCGGCAGCGTGCAGCACCGGTCTCCGCCCGCCGTCGAGCGGCTGTCCTGTGGCATTGAGCACCCGTCCCATCAGGCTCTCGCCCACTTCAATCTGGGGCCGCAGACGCAGAGCCATGACCGGATCCCCAAAGCGAATGCCATCGGCCGAAGCAAGGGGCATCGAAAGCACGCGGCTGCCTCGAAAGCCGATCACCTCCGCCGCATGGAATCGCGCCTCCGAATCGCGTATCTCGCAGCACTCCCCAACCGAACACGGAGGCCCTTCCGATTCGATGGTCTGACCCGCAGCTTCCACCACGCGGCCCCGCCATCGGATCGGCGAACGTTGCTGCAGCCGCGAGAAATAGGTTCCCAGGTGGTTCATTCGCTTCTGCCCGCGGCCATGGTTTCCTGTTCAAAATCACCCTTGCCGGACGTCTCAGCCCGATCGAAGAAACCCCGTCCGATCTCCTCAAGCTGCGCGCGCACGCTCAGATCCGCCTTTCCCAGGCTGCTCTCGAGAACTACCGCACAGCCCGGCAGTTCAGCATCGGCGACCACCAACGGACGGAGCGGAAGACCAGGCATGAGCCGCACCACATCGGTCCAAAGCTCCCGCTGTTCCGCCGGCACGCGCAGACGCACCTCTGTCGCTTCGGCCAGCTGACCCAGCGCCGTACGAATGGCGCCCGACAGCAGCAGCGGGTCCACCTGCGATTCCCGATGCAGGATCTTTTCCGCGATGGCCAGGGCCAGCCGGACAACCTCCTTCTCGACCTGGGCCAGATAGGTGTCCCGGCTGCCGCGGAACGCTTCCGTGGCCGCGGCGAGCTCCGCCGCGCGCTGCGTACGCCACGCGGATAATTCGGCCGTTGCCAGCCGTCTTCCCTGCTCGACTCCTTCACATCGAACCGCCTCCAGTTGCCGGGCAAACGCTTCATCCTGCGCAGCCAGTTTCGCCTCGAGTCCCCCGGCGTGCGCCAGTTCCGGCGAGAGTGCTCCGGCAGGCCCGGCCTTTCCCGGCAGGACCGGATACTCCATCGGCCGGACTGCGGATCCAGCCTCAACCTGCACAGTTTCCTTCCGATCACACGATGAAGTCATCGCCCTGCTCAAGTTTGAGGATCACTTTGCCATCTGCCTCGAGAGTCCGAGCCAGGGCTAGTATTTCCTGCTGCGCTCCGGCCACTTCGCGCGCCCGCACCGGCCCCATCACTTCCATGTCCTCCTTCAGCATCTCGGCCGCGCGCGACGACATAGCCGCGAAAACATGCGCCCGCAGCTCGTCCTGAGCCCCACGCAGGGCCAGTGCCAGCTGGCGCTTGTCAGCGGCAGAGACGATCTCGCGAATGCTGGCCGGGGGAATCGTCACCAGATCGTCGAAGGTGAACATCAGGTTGCGGATGCTGAGAGCCATGGCGGGATCGGCCGCCTCGATCTCCTGCAGCATCCGAGTCGTCTGTTCGGATTCCATGCGGTTGAGCAGATCGGCTACGGCCTTGAAGCCCGAGTACGCCTTGCGCCCCGTCTCCCCCATGTTCTCCAGACGGCGGTGCAGGACCATCGCCACACGCTGGGCCATCTCCGGAGAGAACTGCCGCATGGCCGCCAGCCGCCGAACTGCCTCCACCCGCCGTTCTTCGCTGAGGCTGTCAATCACAATCGATCCGCGGCGGCCGTCCAGATGAGCGAGGACGATGGCGATGGTCTGCGGATGTTCGCTCTCCAGGAACTTTCCCAGCTGCTGCGCGTCGACCTTCTCCAGCATGGCCAGATCACTGTGGTTGGCCTCCTGCGCCCGCTTCACCAGAGCCAGCAGGTCCTCTGCCCTCTGCTTGCCAAATGTATCCACCAGCAGCTTTGTGGCGTAGTCAAGACCTCCGTGCATCATGTACTGCTGGGTGTCCAGCATTCCATGAAACTCCTCGACGACTTCCAGTGAGACCTCCGGGGGGATCGATCGCAGCTCCGCTATCTGTTCAGTGAGCCTCCGCACGTCCGGCTCCGTCAGATTCTGCAGGATCCTGCGGCCCAGCTCATCGCCGACGGCTACGAGGAAGATGGCTGCTTTGCGTACGCCGCTCAGGCGCTGGTGGTGGGACTCCGATAACTGCGGGACCGAAGATGCCATGGTCTACTCCGAACGGATCCAGCTCTCCAGCAGGCGTGTACTCTGTCCAGGATCGCTCTTTACCCTCTCGGTCACCTGATCAAAAAGGGTCTGAGCTCGCTGCTTCTTTTGCTCTTCTATCTGCTGTTCCGCGCTCATTGCCAGCGTCTTCGGGGAAGCAGGAAGTTGGCTCGCTCCGTGAGCGGCGACTCGGATGCGAGCCACCGAGGGCGCCGACACGAGCGATCGAACCACGGGACGGGCGACCAGCAGGAAGAAGGCCAGCAGTCCGGTCAGGATCGTTCCGTACCGCAACAGCATTCCGGACTGCGAAGTCCAGTCGAGAACCCGAGCAGTCAGAGTCGGGGCAGGAGGCGCTGCATTTTCGTCGAAGGCGAGTTCCTCGACGGTGACCTGATCCCCGCGCGCAACGTCAAAACCGATGGCCGCCTCCGCCAGTCCGGCGAGCCGTTTCATGTCATCGGCGCTACGCGCCTGCCAGGTTGCCTTGCTGCCCTGGCCGGTGCGCCGATAGTTGATGAGAACCGCGGCCGTCAAACGGCGCACGCTGCCCGCCGCCTCCACCGTGTGGCGAACTTTTTTGGAGACCGCATAGGTTCCACTCTCCTCGCGGATGCTCTGCGCGGATGGGTTCTGGGTGGGATAAAGAGGAGGCTTCGCGGTGGGAGAATTACTGGCCGTGCCGGGAATGCCGGAGGAGGAGGCGAGCCCCGACGTCTGTTCCGATCGCTGCATCGAGAGAGCTGCAGTCTGGGCAGGATCGTAGGTTTCGTCCAGTTCATCGGCAGAATTCAGGTCGTAGTCGACATTAACCGATGCCCGGACATTCCCCGCACCTGCCACCGGCTCCAGCGTCTCCACAATGCGCGAAGCCAGCTCCTGCTGATGCTCGGCGATCGTCGCATCGCCGCTCCGCCGGCCCAGCAGATCGCCGGTTTCCGCATCCACCAGCGTGACGTTTTCCGGACGTAAACCATCCACCGCGCTGGCCACGAGGTTGGCAATGCCCTCGGCCTCGTCGCCGGATATCGACCTGTGCCGCAGCCGCAGTACCACCGACGCCTTTGCCTCCCTCTCGTCGGCGGTAAAGAGCGAATCGTGGGGAAGGACCAGATGCACCCGCGCTGCCTGAACCGAGGCAATCGTCGCGATGGTGTGCTCCAGCTCTCCCTCCAGAGCTCTCTGATAATTGACCTTCTCATCGAACTCCGAGCCCATCCAGTTTGGCTGGTCGAAGAGCTCGAAGCCCATCCGTCCGCTGCGCGGCCCTCCTTTGGCGGTGGTCGCCAGCCTTGCTTTATCGAGGTTCTCTGCCGATACACGCAGCAGCGACCCATCGGGTGAGACATCGAAGGGAATGGCGGCGGTCGTCAGCTGCTGAGCCATCTGGCGAGCGTCGTCTGAGTCGAGACCGGCGTAGAGTGTGCGCCAGTCGGGGCGGTAAGCATACCAAAGCAGGCCTGCAAAACAGCCCAGTGCCAGCAGAAGGGACAGGACTAGGCGGAATCGCCCCTCCGGTTCCAGTGCGAGCCAGCGGCTCCACGCTTCGCTGGCCACCTGTCCCGCGCGCTGCTGAGCGGTGAGGGCCAGGGACGATTTGTCGGCGGATTCGGCCATCTCTTTTGTCGATCAACCCGTTTTTCGAGGTCAGAACTGCATGCCCATGACCTGCTGATAGGCCGCAACGGCCTTATTGCGAACGGCAAGCGCCAGTTCGAAAGCCGTGTCGGCCTTTTGCGTGGCGATCATCGCCTCGTGGACATCGACGCCGGTCCCCTGGAGCAAACTCTGGACCGCCGTCGTTGCCTTCTGCTCAACGCCGTCGATCCCGGCGACAGCATTCCGGAGCGCGTCGCCGAAAGGCGCAGAAGTCTGGGCAGTAGCTGCCGCCGCCAGGCTGTTCACAGCTGAAACAGACGGACCAAGAGAAACCTGCATCGCGAACCTCCTATTTGAGAATGTCCAGTGAAGCAGAGATCATGCCCTTCTCCGCCTGCACGGCCGAGCTGTTCAGCCCGTAGGCGCGTGTGGCTCCCATCAGATCCACCATCTCGGTCAGCGGATTGATATCCGGGTAGGCGACATAGCCGTTCTTGTCCGCGTCGGGATTGCCCGGATCGTAGCGTTGCAGAGGACTGCTCGGATCGGCTACGACCGCAGAGACGCGCACCCCTCCAATCGGAGGGTCCGTCTGTCCAGTCAAAGACAGGCGGCTTGCGAAAGGTTCGGATGGAGCCTCCGAGGAAAAGACCACTTCCTGACGGCGATAAGGGCCGCCGTCCGCGGTCCGGGTCGTCTCCGCGTTCGCCATATTGGCAGCCACTACCTCGGCGCGGATCCTCTCCGCCTGAAGGGCTGAACCGCTCACCTCCATGACCCCCAGAAGATTCATCGTCTGCCTCCCTCACCCACCCTCACTTCTGGTCTTCGTGAATGGCGTCCAGTACCCGGGTGAATTCGTGCCGCAACAGCTCCACCCCGGTTCGAAACTGGAGCTGGGCCTCGGCCATCTTCAGGCCTTCACGGTCCATTGACACGTTGTTGCCGTCGGGCCGCTCCAGCAACCCGTCGACCGCGCCGATCTTTGGCGCCGGAACTCCATCGTCTCCCTGAGCCTGTTGCTGCAGAGACCGACTCATTTCTTTCGCAAAGTCGAATCCCGCAGTTCGATATCCGGGTGTGTCGACGTTCGCCATGTTCTGCGCGGTGAGCTTCAGTTCCAGCGATGACAAGTCGAGATATCGGCCTACGGCATCGGCGACCGGCGTTGTGATCTGCATGCTTCCTCCCGACAGAGACCCCGGCGGACTTAACAGCAGACGGCCATCCGGAGAAACGTCACAGGGATTAGAAATTTCTCACTTCAACGCATCCAGTTCGATCTCTTCAGCGTCGATTTGCGGCCGATCTTCGGCAAGGATCCATGCACGCTCCAGCACGTGCTCCAGTTCACGCACGTTACCCGGCCAGGAATGCTCCCGGAGCCGACACCACGCCCGCTCGGTCAGGTTTTTAGCCGGACTGTCCGCGCCCAGTTTGCGCAGGAAGTATGCGGCCATGGCGTCCAGATCCTCCATATGCGAACCCAGTGAGGGAGTATGAATCGCAAAAACCGCCAGGCGGTAATAAAGGTCGGCCCGAAACGCCCCTTCGGCAGCCAGCCGAGCGAGCGGCCGGTGCGTGGCTGCGACGATTCTCACGTCCACCCGCACCGGCTCGTTTTCGCCCACCCTTTGCAATTCCCCCGTTTCAAGGAACCGCAGCAGTTTCGCCTGCAATGCCAGCGGCATCTCGCCGATTTCATCCAGGAAGAGAGTCCCTCCGTGCGCGGCCTCAATCCGTCCTGTGCGCCCCTGCACCGCTCCCGTGAAGGCCCCGCGAGCGTGGCCGAAGAGCTCGGCCTCCAACAATGTTTCCGGAATGGCCGCGCAGTTCAGAGCGACCAGTTTGTTCTTCGCCCGCGGACTGAGCCGGTGCAGGGCGAGCGCGACCAGTTCCTTCCCGCTTCCGGTGGGACCTTCAATGAGCACCGTCGTCTTCCGCGGCGCCGCCAGACGGACCCGGCGACTGACTTCGAGCATCGCAGGATGCGACCCGACAAATTCCGGCAACGGGCCCCCCCCGCAGAACTTTGTTGTCGCAGCCCGGCACCCGATCGACGGTGCCGGAGAGTTGCTGCGACCCCTGATCCAGCGGGAAACGCTGCGACGGCGTTGCGAGTCCGTAACGTTCTCCCATCAGATGGGGAGCTGAGTTCCAGATGGCTCCATCGCTCTGCGCGCGTCGCAGGGCCAGCAGAACTTCGTTGCGGCGCGGTCCGCGAGTCGTGGGCCCCGGTGCGTCTGAGGCATCGGCCAGGACCAGATCCACGTCCGGATGCAGGCGCCGGAACTCCGCGATGAACTCCTGAATCTCGAGGTCCGGCAACCACGAATCGAGCACTACAGTCTCGGCCGCCGCGCGGGCCAGGCAGGCCAGTGTCTCCGCTCCCCCCGTTGCTTCAACCACCTGCCACCGGAGATCAATGAGAGCATCCCGGAGGCGCTGGCGAAAGGAGAGGTCGGCACTGGTCAGAATCACAGTTCGGGGTGCCCTGGCGAAGACGGAATGCGTTGTTGTATTCATGGCCCACATCCTTGTGCTGTTGATACTCTTCGTGGAATGAATCGCGGCTCAGGCGGCAACTCCGATGGCGTAACCCTGGCCGCGGACGGTCCTGATCAGTGCAGCAGCTCCGGGAGCGGCGGCTTCCGCCCCTGCCTGAGGAGATGGGTCGCGCAGCTTCCGGCGGAGATAGTTCACATACACGTCAACGACGTTGGTCCCGCAATCACGGTCGATGTTCCACACCTCCCGCAGCAATGTGATCCGCGGAACTACCCGGCCTTTGTGCAGCAGAAGAAACTCCAACAGAGAAAACTCCTTGTTGGTCAGAGCAATCGCCTGCCCGGCGCGGGTTACAGAGCGGTCGATGCGGTTCACCTCCAGATCTGCATGGCGAAGAACCAGGCCCGGGGACCGCCGGCGCTGCAGGGCGCGACAGCGCGCTCGCAATTCTGCGAAGGAAAAAGGCTTCAGCATGAAGTCGTCGGCGCCGATCTCGAGGCAATGCAGGCGCACTTCCGGCTCTCTCCTGGCGGTCAGAATGAGAATCGGTAAATCGGCGGTCAGCGAGCGCAGGAACTCCAGCACCTCCACGCCATCTTTTCGGGGAAGGTTCAGATCCAGCACCGCCATCTCCGGAAGGTCCCGGCGAGCAGCCGCTATGGCCATCTCTCCATCGGTAGCCAAACTCACGTCGTGTCCGTCCTGTTCCAGTCCGTGGACCAGAAAACTACCCAGCGAAGGGTCGTCGTCGGCAATCAGCATCCGCATACGATCGTTCTCCTGTGCCCACGTTCTCGCGTTCCGGTCGAAATGAACAGATTCCCAATGAGAAAAATCCAGGAGTTCTGTCCAAACTGAAACGCCCGGATACACCGGTACCAGAAGAGAACACAACAAAAATAATTCTTGCCTCGATTCGCTTTTTATTCGCTATAATGCGGCACATGGCCATTACGCGGCGCCAAAAGGAAGTGCTCGATTTCATCTCCGGATTCGTCCAGCGAAACGGCTATTCACCTTCGTATGAAGAGATAGCCCGGGGGCTGGATCTGCGTTCTCTGGCCACGGTCCACAAGCACATCACCAATCTGCAGAACAAGGGCCTTCTCGCCCGCGCCCACAACCGCAGCCGCTCTCTCGATGTGCTCCCGCCTCGAAACAAGACCCGCGGTGTGGATCGACTGCCTCTCGCAGGCCGCATCGCCGCCGGGTATCCGGTCGAAGCGCCGGAAATTCCCGAGAGCATCTCCCTCGGAGACATCATTGGCAACCGCGACGTCTTCGCCCTGCAGGTCCGCGGCGAGTCGATGCGCGACGACCACATCGTGGATGGCGACGATGTCTTGTCGAGCGAACCAGCACCGCCCGGGCCGGCGAAATCGTCGTTGCTCTCGTGAGAGGCGCGGAGACCACGCTGAAGCGCTACTTCCCGGAGGGGCCGCTTGTTCGCCTGCAACCAGCTAACCCGGAGATGAACCCCGTCTTCGTTCCCGCTTCGCAGGTAGCAATCCAAGGTAGGGTGCTGGGCATGCTACGAAAGTACTAATGCAGCGCCAAAGGAAAAGCCCGGCTCACGCCGGGCTTTCGCATCTTTTCCTGCTGCTAGGAGATCACTCGGCTGATGCTGCGCGCGATCGTTTCCTTGGGAACATAGCCTACAATCTGGTCGGCAACCTTGCCGCCCTTGAACGGAAGGAGCGCCGGAATTCCGCGGATTCCATAGCGCATCGGCGTTGCCTGGTTGCGGTCCACATCCATCTTGGCTACCTTCAGCCGCCCGCTGTATTCGGTTGCCACCTCATCGACGATCGGTGCCAGGGCGCGGCAGGGCCCGCACCATGTCGCCCAAAAATCCACCAGTACCGGTTGGTCTGACTGCAACACCTCCTGGTCAAAGGTGGCGTCACTTCCTCGGCAATTCCCACTGCGGCCATGTCTTGTCTGTCTCCCCCGTGCATTCTGCACGCTCCAGTCTACCTGATCTATATAGATGCGAAAGGAGCAGGAGAGTCGCACAGGGGACAGTGGGGCGGGACATGTACGGCACAAAAATTAAGGCGCCCGGATTCTTATGCAGAATCACGGACGCCGGAGCAGCCCTCCCCCAGAACTGCCCACGAATGCGAAAATAGGGCTTCAGACCACCAAGGCAAGCAATCTTGAGTAATTTTTGGTAATGCTCTCAATGAGTTACGACAGGGGGCAAAAGCGTATTACCAATGACGCATTTTTGCGCCTCTCCGGTTACCCATTCATGGAGGCCCGCAAGTCCACAGTCTCAAACATGGCCGAGCCGACCTCCAAACCGCATTGCAGAATCTCCACGGGTTCGAATTCCTCCAGAATCCGTACGACAGCGCGCTCCGCCTCCACGGCCTTTTCCCGGCTTGCCACCAGCAGAACCACCGCGGGGCCGGCACCGCTCAGCGCGACCCCAAGAATCCCCGACTGACCCGCCAGCGGAAGCAGTTGCCCCAGCAAAGGACAGGCTTCGCTGCGATAGGGCTGATGCACCCTGTCCTGCATCGCTACCGCAAGCAAGTCCCCTCGCCCTGCGGCAAACGCTGCCGTCAGCAGGCCAACGCGCTGTAGATTCGCCACCACCTCCGACCGCAGGTACGATTCCGGAAGCAAGCCGCGCGAGGCCGTGGTCGCCAGGGTAAGGCAGGCAAAACCAGCAGAGCGCACCATGCAGCCGGGGGATCCATGGAGATCGCCGTGACCTCTCCCTGGTCGAGGGCACTCACCACGAATCCGCCCATCCAGCAGGCCGCTGCGTTGTCCGGATGGTTCTCGTATCGGCAGGCTTCTGCCAGGATCCGATCCGATCCCATCCCAACTCCCCAAAATGGGACGCCAACGTCGCCGCCGCCAGCCGCACCGCTGCCGAGGAGCCGCAACCCATCCCAAGCGGAATCTCATTGTGCATCCGCAGGTGCAGCGGGATGATCGGGCGATCCTGCTCTTTGAGGATGTCTCGGTAGGTTTCGATCAGCAGGTTGTTCTCGAGCGCGCCGCAGATTTCCGGATCTCGGCCGGATGCTTCAATCCGAAATGAGGGCGCCGTCTCTGCGCGCACGTCCAGATGCAATTGCAACGCCAAAGCCACAGCGTCGAATCCCGGCCCCAGATTGGCTGTGGTCGCGGGCAGGCGAAGGTGAAGGCCACTCATTGTGACACCGGCTCCAGTTCCCGGAGGACTGCGTCCACTGAAGCGTCGAGTTCAATAGTCCTGCGGCAGGTGGCAACGATCTGCTCCTTGAGGCCGGATTGTTCTTCCTCGCTGAGGAGATCCCCGCGGTGGTACTCAATCGTATAGTCCGGATCCTTCAGGGTGTGCCCGGTCAACAGAAGGATGACCGATGCATCGGCAGCGATTTTCTCCTGCTGCACCAACTTCTTCAGCCCCGCGAGGGTCACGGCCGAAGCCGGCTCACAGCCGATCCCCTCCGCCCCGATCTCCGCTTTGGCAAGCGCAATCTCCGCTTCCGAAACCTGCTCCACCCATCCCCCGGTCTCCTCAATCACCAGCACTGCCTTGCGCCAGGAAGCTGGATTGCCGATGCGAATAGCACTGGCTCGGGTGCAGGCCGTGACTGGCTCCATTCGCTCCCCGCCAAATTCCCGAATCGAACGAACCAGAGGGTTCGCTCCCTCCGCCTGGATTACGGAAACGCGTGGAACTTTCGTCGTTAGCCCCAGAACTCTCATTTCGAGAAACGCCTTGCCCAGCGCCGAGCTGTTCGCCAAATTGCCTCCGGGAACGATGAGGTGATCAGGAACCTGCCACTCCAGTTGCTCCGCAATCTCCAACGCCGGCGTCTTCTGTCCTTCCAGCCGGTAGGGATTGACGGAGTTCAGGAGATAGATTGGCAAGCGCTGCACAACCTCCGCAAGCACCTGAACACAACCATCGAAATCCGTGCGCAGCTGGAGGGTTAGAGCGCCATAGTCCATGGCCTGCGAGAGCTTACCCCAGGCGATCTTGCCCTCAGGCAGAAGCACCAGGCTGCGCATCCCGGCACGCGCCGCATATGCCGCCATCGCGGCGGAGGTATTGCCGGTCGAGGCGCAGGCCACCCAGGTGAATCCTCGCTCCCGCGCCACTGACAGCGCGGTAGTCATGCCCGCGTCCTTGAACGAGCCGGTCGGATTCATGCCCTGGTGCTTGGCACGCAGCCCCTTCAGTCCCACGCGGTGCCCCGACCGCGGCAACTCGTAGAGAGGTGTATTTCCTTCCCCGAGCGTGACGATGTTCGTCAGGTCCTTAAGTACTGGCAGCATCTCTCGGAAGCGCCACACTCCACTGCGATCGATGGCTTCATTAGAGAGGCGGCGTTCCTTCCACAGCCAGCGAAGAGCGCTCGGGTTAGGACGTGTGTGCGGCGGCCCGTTCCAGCCTGGATAAATGACCTCGAAGAGTTCGCCGCAGGCGGAGCAGCGGAAATCGCGACTCAGATTCCCCGAATCGATGCATTTTCCGCAGCCAACGCAACGCAGCTGATGGGTCCCATTCATGCCATTGATTGACTTCAGGCTACCATCCGGCCGTTGATCGACGGATCGCCTATTTTCATCCAGCGAAGCAGTGAATTTCGTATAAAATCGTTCAATGCCGCCGCTTCTGACACCGCGGGAAGCCGCCCTTCGACTCGGAATTTCCTATCCGGCCATCAAGCAGTGGATCTATCGCGGCAAGCTCAAGGCCATCAAAACACCGGGCGGTCACTACCGCATCCCGGAGTCCGAACTCGATGCCCTGCTGTACAAGGCGAAGCGTCCCGAAACGCCCAGGCGGCAGATCATGCGTACCGTGAGCGGCCGCAACCAGCTGGTCGGCCGCATCGTGGACCTGAAAATCGAAGGCCTGCTCGCTCAGGTCCGGCTGTCCATCGGCGGCCAGATCATCACGTCAATCATCACCGCCGATGCAGCGCGGGAGATGCGCCTTGCAAAAGGCGAAACCGTGGCAGCTCTGATCAAATCCACCGAGGTCATGGTTCTGCGTGTCTGATCCGAGGCGAGTCTTCCTCAGCCTGCTGTTTCTGCTTTGCGGCGGATCTCTGCTGGCACAGCCAACTGTCCCTGCGTCCGCCCCACTGCGCATAGCCGCCGCTGCTGCTGCAGCCGGTTCTTCCGCCAATTCTCCGCGAATTCGAGAAGCAGACTGGCATTCATACCGATGCGTCGTTCCAGTCATCGGCTACCCTCGCCACGCAAATCATCAATGGAGCGCCCTTCGATCTATTCCTCGCCGCCGATACATCCTTCCCGCAGCGCGTGATCGACGCAGGACGCACCGAGGAAACCCAGCCCATTCCCTACGCAACAGGAACGCTGGTACTGTGGACGCGCAACGATTCGGGAGTGGCAACTCTCACGCCCGACGCGCTAAGCAGCGATGCCGTTCAATCCATAGCCATCGCCAGCCCGGAACACGCTCCCTACGGCCGCGCTGCGCAGGCGACCTTGCAGCATTGGCGCCTTATGGATGCGGTTCGGCCCAAACTTCGAATCGCCGAGAATATTGCCCAGGCCGCGCAGATGCGGATTCCGGCAATGCCCAGGTTGGTTTCATTTCCCTCACCGCGGCGCTCACGCCCCGGCTGCGGCCGACGGCCGCTTCGTCCGCATTCCGCCTGAGACCATCCGGCCATTCTCGCCGC
>CAVPCE010000104.1:0-28581 GCA_963702295.1 uncultured Acidobacteriaceae bacterium
ATTGTTAGCGCTTAACCCATCATTGCTATCCCCACCCCCCTTAATGAACGAATGAACGACACCACCAACCACGCGGTTACGTCACGACCCAACACAAACTCCCAATGAGCGCTCTACTACTATGGATGGGCCACTCAATGCCATCCGCTGAGTTTAGCTACTGCCGATGGCCACTGAATCATCCTAAACCAATGCCTCAACCCAATAGACAAGAGCTTCACTGCTATAGAAGGGCAAATTACCATCATTAGCCAAAGCCTTACTGCACTCAACGAGAGATCTGCCACTAGGTACTGGTGTTGGCCCATAGCGGGTGGGAGTTATCCAAATAAACTAAATTTAGAAATGCGCCAATTTGGGATTCCTCACTTTTATCGAGAAGTTCCCTACGAAATGGCTAAACTCAACGCCCAGACGGTGCCGGCGTATCACGAAAACCAATTCGGGGCGACGCTGGGATTCCCCATCATGACCAACCGCCTGTTCTTCTTCGGCGATGTGCAGGCGAACCGGGTGGTCTTCGGTAACACCCAGACGGAGACAGTGCCCACGGCTCTGATGCGCAGCGGCAACTTCAGCGAGCTGCTGAACACCAGCCTGACTGGCAACGCGCAGCCGACCATCCTCTACCAGCCGAACTCCGGCGGCACCGCGCTGCTCGCGTGAACGGCCAGCAGAATGTCTTCTGCCCTGCCCAGATCGACACCGTCGCGCAGAACATCCTGAATCTGTATCCGATGCCCAACGCCAACGGCGGCAAGACTTATCAACAACTACGTCGTGAACACGAACGACTGGGATAACACATTCCAGTGGGACTCGCGGATGGACTGGGTTGCCAGCCGGCACGATCAGACCTTCGCCCGCTTCAGCTACTACCACGAGCCGGCTTATGATCCGCCGCCGCTCGGCAACATCCTCGATGGTGGCACCTTCGGCAACGACGGAAACATTATCAACCTGGGCGAGAACTTCGTTCTGAGCGAGACGCATGAGTTCAATGCCTCCCTTTCGAACGAGTTCCGGTTTGGCTATAAACTACCTGCACGATGGCTATCTTAGCCCAATGCCAACACCAACATCGCGCCCACCATCGGTATGGTGGTCCCCGATGGTTGCGGCCTTTCCGGAAAACGGCGGCCTCCCGAACGTTGCCATCAGCGGCCTGACGTCCTTCGGAAGCACAACGTTCTTTGTCACGGACGAGCATGAAAACGTTTTCCAGATTCTGGATAACGTGACCAAGATCGTGGGAAATCACTCCCTGAAGGTCGGCGTGGATTTCCAGAGCCTCCGCTTCTCCACGCTCCAGCCCCCCTATCCACGCGGCACGTACAGCTTTAGCGGCCTCTACACCAGCAACGCGGGAGCGAGCTACACCGGCTACGGCGTCGCCGATTTCCTCGCGGTCAGAATAACTTTCGCCAGATCTCCAATGAGTTCAAGAATGGCGACTCACGCTGGTATCGCGCGGCCTATGTAGAGGACGACTGGCGCGTAAACAATAAGCTGACGCTGAACCTGGGCGTCCGCTACGACTCTACCCAGCCCTACAAAGATGTGGGCGGCTATCAGGCCAGCTATTACGTGACCGGCCCGCTTGGCCCCGGTACCGGCTCGGCCAGTACCAGATCCCGAATGAGCAAAAGAGCTTCCCGCTTTCCAGCACCTTCACCAGTCTCCTGGCCAAAGACAACATTGCTCTTCAGTATGTGAGCAATCCGGGGCTGGTGGACGCGCAGCCGCAACTGCGCTTCAGCGGTTTCGGGGCCTCCTATGCGATGGATCCGAAAACGGTGGTCCGTACCGGATTCGGTATCTTCTATGGCGGACTGGAAAGCACCGGATATTACCCGAACCTAGGTGAGAATTATCCGTTCCAGTTCACGGATACCTTCAACGCCCCTAATTGCAGCGCCGGCAACTGTCCCAGTATCAGCGATCCGGCCTATGGCGGAGTTTCTCTGGAGAACGGATTCTCGACTGCCCTGGCGGCGGGATTGTCGAATTACATCTCAACACCCGCACTCCGCGGCTCCGATCACACCACCAAGACTCCCTACACCATGGACTGGAATCTCTCCGTGGAGCGCCAGATAACCAACAACATGGCGGCGACGCTGAGCTATGTGGGCGATGCGTCGCAACACCTCGCCGTCTTCCCCGACCCGAACAATCCTTTGGCGCTGGTGAACTCCGCGGACAGCTCGCAACCCTATCGGCCGTTCCCGGACTTCGGGGGCACGGCGTATACAAACTATGCCGGTGAGAGCAGCTACAACTCGCTGCAGGCCAAGCTGCAAAAGCGCATGTCGAACGGGATGAATTTCCTCGTCACGTACACCTATGCGCACTCGCTGGATGACGCGCCGACGCCGCTCGGCAGCACCGGCGACGGCGGCTACCGCAATACCAACCTACTGCCAATCCGTTACGACTACAGCAACAGCCCGTGGGATACGCAGCATCGCGTCACAGTCAACGGCTACTACGATCTGCCGTTCGGCAAGGGGCGTAAGTCGCTCAACCGGGGTGGCGTGGCCAACAAAGTGGCGGGAGGTCGGGCAATCAACCTCACCTTCATTGCGCAGACCGGAAATCCGTTTACGGTCTACCCGAATATCACTACGGCTGTGGGGGGAGGCGCGCGAGCCATTCCTATCGCGGATCCAGTCCAAACCGGCGGAACTCCGCCTCCATCGGATCCTGGCATCACTTGCGCGACGAAGACGCAAACCCTGGAGAACTGCTATCCATCCCGTTGCTCTTTCACCGATATGCCGCTGACCGGCTCACGCGAATCCGTCGCCGGTATACCGGACATCCGGCAATCCGGTGCTGCAGTCTGCTCGGCCGGCATGCGCAAAGGCCAGCGTTCTGCGGTTCCGGCTACGAACCAATGAACATGTATCCTGTTCAAAAACTTATTCCACGTAGACGAGGAATATATTGCAGTTCCAGTGCAGACCCTTCAAACTCGTCCTGAACACCCCGGCTTATGGCGAGCCGAGATGCCCACCAAACCCTTCATCAACTCCAACGGCGGTCGAGATCCGCCCGGCCCCCGTTTCCCCTGCAGAACGATCGCCGGGACGCACGATTCATCCAGCTGGCGCTGAAGTATCAGGTCTGATAGCCCGGGCCTGACAAGCGGCCGCCGTGCCGATCCCTTTAAGACCTGCCCGCTGGGCGGGCTTTACCGGGTTGGCCGTTGGCAGCGGGAATGCATCCGGTTCTACACTTCTCCAATGCGGATTGGGACAGCCCGATCCGCGGGAGGATGCGACGCAGTGCCTCGCCTTTCCTGGTTGGCGCGCCTGATCGAAACCTGGTTGCTTGCGGGATGGCTTCTCTGCCTGTTGACTCCGGCGATGTATGGCCAGTCCGCAACGAACAGGGCGATTACTCCAGCCGATAACCAAACTTTTCAGCAGGCAATGCAGGCGCTGAACCAGGGAGATAGCGCGACTGCGGAGCCGCTGCTGCGGACGCTCCACGCGCGGCATCCCGACAACTTTGAGATCAACGAGTCCCTCGGACTTCTGTATGCGGGCAGCGGCGACCTGAAGGCGGCAACTCCCCTCTTGCGGGCGGCGGCGAGCGAAGACTCCGGCTCAGACGTGGCGCACGCGAACCTGGGAACGGCGCTGCTGAAGAGCGGCCACACGGAGGACGCAGCTCGGGAATTGTCAGTCGCGGCGAGGCTGAATCCTGCGAATACCGCAACCGCGGAGGCGCTGGGGCAAGCATGGATGCTGCTGAAACAGCCGGCGAAGGCCGCAACGGCATTCGAGGGCGCGCTGCAACGAGATGGATCAACCCAACGCTTCTGTACAACGCAGCGCTGGCGCTCTTCGATGCCGGCGAGCCCGCGCAGGCGGAGCCGCTGCTGGCCCGCATGCCGGGAATCGGACAGTCGGCCGAGGCGCAGTCACTCTATGGAGATATCGAGGAAGGACTGAAACATTATCAGGAGGCAGTAAAACATTATCAAAGCGCGGTGCAGCTGGCGCCGACAGAACCAGATCTCTACCTGCTGGGAACGGAGTTTCTGCGGCACTGGACCTTCGACGCGGCGCAAACGGAATTCGAGGCGGGCGTTCGTGTTTTTCCGCGTAGCCAGCGGATGCGGATGGGGTTAGGGGTGGCGTATTACGGCGCCGGCAAATACGACCAGGCGATTCCGGTGTTTGCCGATCTGCTGGCGGAATATCCGGAGAATCCTATGTACGCGGAACTGCTGGGGCGTACCTGCACGGTGCTGACCGAAGGCGAACAGCCGCGCTGTGCGGGGCTGATCGAGTATGCGCTGCATCATCCCAAAGACGCGATTCTGGCGACCTACGCGGCGACGGCGATCCTGCACCAGCCGGCGGACGACACCCGGCTGCAGCAGGCGCGGCAATTGCTGCAGAGTGCGATGCGATCTGATCCGCGGCTGCCCGAGGCGCATTACGGGATGGGCCTGCTGCTGCAGACTCAATCGCAGTGGCCCCAGAGCATTCCGGAGCTGGAGACCGCGATCCGGTTGCGGCCACAGTATGCTTCGGCGCATTATCGTCTGGCGCTGGCACTCTCGCACGTGGGCAAGCGCGAGCGAGCGCAAACAGAGATTCGTCTGGAACAGAAATATAACCAGCAGGAGCACGCGATGGTGGACGCACGGCTGCGGCAGGTGACTGCGTTTCTGGTGACGATGCAATGAGAGCGCGCCCACTGATCACTCCCGGCGCAAGCCTGCGCGATATTGCTGCGGCAGTGGGCTGGAATCGCCGGGAATTCCTGCGCTCGGCCGTTGGCGCGGGAGCGTGCAGCACTCTGCATGGGTTTTCGCCGTTCCATGCCGCGGCGTTGCCTCGCCGGAAGAAGGCCGTCGTGGTCACTTTCGGAGGAGGCGCCCGCGATTCGGAGACGTTCGCTCCAGAGGGCCAGGAAAACATTCCACACCTGCTCTCGGATCTGATCCCGCGCTGCACGTTCTACACACAGGTGGTCAACCGCGGCATTCTTGGGCACTACGTAGCCACCGCCAGCCTGGCCACCGGGATTTACGAAACCTTCGACAACTTTGCCGCTGTGCCGCCGCGCGATCCTACCGTATTCGAATATTTCCGGCGCGGCCTGGCGCGGCCGGCGACGGACGCATGGGTGATCGCGCCCAGCAACGGCTTCAATCGCATCGGCGCGAGCGATGCGCGCGGCTATGGGGCGAATCTGGGAGCAGGCGTCATCCTGCCCAAGCATCTGCTGCGCGCGGTGATGCCGGGCAGTGGCGGAGAGGACTACGGGCACCTCCTGCGCGACAACTACGAAGATCCGTTCTATACGCCGGAGCTGGCCGGCAACGAAGTGCAGCTCCAGCAACTGGATGAACTGCTGCATCTTTCGGTAAACGACTTTCGCCAGCATGCGCTGACGCTGAGCAGCCCGGATGAGCTTTCGGTCTACATTGCTCAGCGGCTGATGCGGCAGCTGGCGCCGAGCCTGTTATGGATTACGCTGCACGACGTGGATATTGCCCATTCCGGCGCGTACTCGCTGTACATCGAAGGCATCCGCCGATCGGACAGGCTGTGCGCACAGATCTGGAACACGATCCAGTCGGAGCCGGAATACGCGAACAACACCACCCTGTTCATCCTTCCGCGATTTCGGCCGGGACTCCGATACCGATGCAGGAGGCAATGGATTCCAGCATCACCGGACCGGCGATCCGCTATCGCGTACCACGTGGATGATGGTCCTGGGCCCGGGGGTGCGCGAGGGGGCAGTGGTGAACCGGCCGGTGGATTCGCTGGACCTGACGCCGACGCTGGGCGGGCTGCTGGGGTTCGACACACCGCTGGCCGCGGGAAAGCGGCTGACGGAGGTGCTGTGATGCAGCCGTCGCAGCTTAGCGCGGACGCGTTCGCGAAGTATCCTCCGCAGGCGCGGACGCTTGCAGTTCAGCATCTGGAGCTGATCCGGCGGATGCCTTTGGCCTTGGCGGCACTGCTGATGCGCGAGGTGAGAGGCTACGACTGGTTGTTTCCCGCGGAGCGCCGCGTGATTGAGAGCCAGTTCACCTGGCTGCAATCGCTGACTCCGGAGGAATTCAATCGGTCGCTGCAGGGATTTGCCATCGTGGCTCCTGCCGACGGGAATCGACCGCCTGGACTGGGTGCATCGGCCGGAAGAAATTCTGAGCGCCCTGACCGCGCAGCTTTGGTCGACGCATGAGATCGATGCCTTTCGGCAAAGCGCGAATGCGTACAACGAAAGCTGGAGCCGGGCCTACCCCGAACCGGCACCGGCGATGCCCAGGCTCGCGATCGTGGTGCTTGGCGGCGACCTCCGCCGCCGGGTTATCCCCTGTTTCGGAAGCTGCATCCGCACGGCGTTTTGATTTCACAGGTCGACGCGACGAACGCGTGGCCGGCGATCGTGGAGATGGTTACGGAGCGGGTCAGGCGAAGTCCCCAAGAGTATGGGCACTGGTATATCGACGGGGGCAATCGCGAGAACGCGATACCCGCTTCGATGGCGAGCATGGTCTGGGCTGAGATGGATGGCGTGCGCGCGGCCATGCTGGCACGCATGCGTTCAGTGGTGGAAAGCGGACATGGCGGCCCGGAAGAACTGCGCACGCTGATGGCGGAAACCACGCCGCGCGACGTGGGAATGCGGGGGGATGATGAGGTGCTGGACCGGTTCCGGCTGAGCATCCTGGCCGAGGGGTCGGGGACGCAGATCTTCAGCACGACGTTTGTGCAGTGGACGGCGCGCGAGGTACTGCGGCGCGCCCAACCTCTTACGCTGCTGCTGCGCTTTCAGCCGCGACAGCGGCAGCTGCCGATGAACGAGCTCCTGGCCGGGACGGGCGGGCGCAACGCTTCCGATCCCGAAGGTTCGCTGATCGACGCCGATATGGGCGCCTGGTATACCTGGATCGACCAGCAGCGGCTAACGGGAGCTGATGGGACTTCGTTCCTCGCGTGGAGCGAGGCGCACGGTCAGGCCATTGTTGTCAGTCCGAATGCGCCGCGGGGCGCGGCTGCTTCGGGACCGATGACGATGCGGCAGATCTTTGCGGAACTGATGTAGATACGCTCTTCAACTGCCGAGGAGAATGCGGACGATCTGCTGAACCTCGCGCTGGATGAGGGCAGCAACCGCTTTCCTCACCAGCGAGCACGACCGTAGCGACCGCCAACCGGCTCGTCGATCTGAACGTAGCGATCACCGTGGATATGTTCGAGACGCTGCACGGTGCCACTGGGCCAATGGACCTCGACGACGGCCGCTTCAGCAGCGGACCCGAGTCCGAAGTGCAGGCGAGGATCGCTGGAGGATAGATAGCTCGATGCCGTCGTCACTGTAGCCCACTGGGAGCCGGTGGAAGTGATGATGCGAATGACCGCGCCGATGCCGTCGCGATTGCTTCGATGGCCGACGAGCCGGAATCCGATCCAGTGATTCGCCGTGCGGATTTCGTTCATGACGATATGCGCCGGGCCGTTATTCTCGGTGACGATGGCATCGAGAAGGCCATCGTTATTGATGTCGCCGATCGCCATTCCCCGAGCGGCCCAGCGTTTCTGAAAGACCTCGCCGGAGGTGGAGGAGACGTCTACGAATTGCTTGCCGGCGATGTTGCGGGCGAGCATCATGGGCTCGCGGTAGTGCAACTGGGGAGCGCTCAGTTCGATGTTGTCCATGTCGTGACCCTGGGCGATGAGCAGGTCCTTCCAGCCATCGTTGTCATAGTCCATGAAGCGCGCTCCCCATCCGGAATGGAGGAGCGTCATGCCAGCGAGACCGGTCTGGTAGCTCGAGTAGGTAAAAGTGCGGTCGCCGTTATTTCGGTAGAGCGCGTATCGCTGCTCGCCCAGATCGTCCACGAAGATGTCGGGCAAGCCGTCGTTGTTGTAGTCAGAGAAGTCCGTACCCATGCCGGCGTAGGTGCGGCCTTCAGCATCGAGCGAGACGCCCGCGTCCGGCCCCATTTCTTCGAAGGTTCCGTTGCCCTTATTGTGGAAGAGGAACTCCTCCATGGAATCGTTGGCAATGAAGATGTCCGGATGGCCGTCGCCATCGTAGTCGGCAATAGCAATGCCAAGGGCGCGCCCTGGCTTGTCGAGGCCCAGCTTATGGGCTTCCTCAGTGAAGGTGCCGTTGCCGTTGTTGTGGTAGACGAGCATGGAAATGGGCGGGAAGACGTTGGGATGACAGTAGCCGCGATAGCCGGGGCGATGCTCGCCGCACCACACGTCGTCCCAGTTCCATTGCACGTAGCGTAAGACCACGAGGTCGAGATACCCGTCGCCGTCGAGATCGACCCAGGCGGCGGAGGTGGACCAGCCGCCGCCTCCGACGCCGGCTTGCTTCGTGACGTCTGTGAAGGTTCCGTCGCCATTGTTGTGATAGAGGTTGTTGCCGCCGTAGGCGGTGACATAGAGATCCTCGTGCCCGTCGTTGTCGTAGTCGCCAGCGGCGACTCCCATGCCATAGCCCACACCCCTGAGGCCGGCTTTCTCCGTAACGTCAGCGAACGTACCGTCGGGGTTCTGATGGTAGAGGCGGTTCCAGTATGTGGGCCCCGTCTTCTGGGGAATGGTGCCTTTGGGAGTGGGATCGCTGAAGGGTGCACCGTTCACCAAGAAGATATCGAGCCGGCCATCGTTGTCGGCATCGAACAGGGCTACTCCGGAGCCCATCGTTTCGAGGAGATACTTCTTTGCGGTGTGCGGGGCCTGGTGAAGGAAGTGAACGCCGTCCTGGGCTGTCATCTCGACGAAATTGCCAGGAACTGCGTCGGCCGCTGGCGGTATCGCTGCCGAGACGGGCACTGTCAGGTCACTTCTGGATCGATGGCCAGCCTGGCCCTGCGTGTGTGCTACAAACATTTGCAGCGCCAGAGCCAGGAAAAGGAGAACCAGCACGCGCGACTCCCGAGAAGGAGACAAGGGTATCAAACGCATTTTGGGACTGTCGCCCAAGCGCTTCAAGGACAGCAGAGAGACCAATGGGTGAGATGGCGGTCTGCCCGCTGCACAAGGATTTGGATAACGTAGTACGCCTTGCCTTGCGTCGTGCCAGATTTCGTCCCTCCTGAAAGGGGTAAGGCTATTCGAGATATCCCTCCTCGACAGACGCGGTTATCAAGCGATCGGCAAAGGCTCCCAGGGCCGCGGAAGCTTCGCCGATGACCTGCATCGCCTGTCGAACCTGCGAAGCCCTTATCGCGTTTTTGTGCCACACTTCGCCCTGGGTGCAGTAATTGTGAAACAGGGGCTGCAGACGATCGAGGGCACGGGCGAATCGAGCCTGTCTTCTGTGAGACGGTCTTCAAACTCCCTCCACAACGCATGGAGTTCGGTGCTTTTCGAGCCGCTCAGAAGCCCAAAGATGCGGGAGGCGGCCGCAGTCTCTCGTTCCGATTGACTGCACACCGCTCTAGCGTCATACACGTAGGTGTCGCCGGCATCGATCTCAACGAGATCGTGAATAAGGAGCATCTTCAGGACCCGCAGAAGATCGGTTCCAGTCTCGGAATAGGGGTGCAGAACCAAAGCCATCGTTGCCATTTCCCAGCTATGTTCCGCATCATTCTCCGTCCGCGACTTATCGAGAAGCAGGGTTCGGCGAAAAACGGCTTTCAGCTTATCCAGCTCGACGATGAAGCGAAACTTATTTCTCATTTCCTCATCGGGAAACAATTCAGACTCCAGCATGAGAGCCGCAGGACCGAGAGGGGCCGGATGTTTTTCTGCCATTGGAACCTTCTTCGTGGTTGCAACTGTCCGCCTGAACTGCGGCAGTTGTAAATAAGGTCGCAGAACCTTGCAGACGCATGAGACGAAGCGACACTGCGGAGTTGGATGTTCTGTTCACAAGATGGATGCGAGGACATTGATGCCACGCCTCAGTTCGCTCGGCGGGGATCCTCCGAATCCAAGAACAAGGCCACCGGGCTGAGTATTCCGTTGCGTAAATTGTGACAGGGCGGTTACTTCCAGTCCCGCGGCCCGTGCACGCTCAGCGACCCGTGCGTCTTCTTCCTTCGTTTTTAGCCACCCGATGGTGCGCATCCCGGAAGCCGCCATTGCGACCTCAAGCTTGCCGGAAAGAGTGCGTTTTGCCGCGTCGACCAGTACCTGACACCTTTCCGCATAAACCTGGCGCATATGTCGGATGTGATGGCCGAAATGTCCTTCGAGAATGAACTCGGCGAGAACGGCTTGCTCCAGCGTGGGCGAATGCCGGTCCGCTACATAGCGAGCCGCGGCAAACGCATCGACGAGAGGCGCAGGAAGAATCACGAATCCCAGCCGCAGTGAAGTAAACAGCATCTTGGTGAATGTGCCGATGTAAATGACGGTTCCGCTGTCATCCAGGCTTTTCAGGGCAGGCACCGGACGTCCGAAATAGCGATACTCTGCATCGAATTCATCTTCGATGATCCAGACACTGCTCTGATGGGCCCAGCGCAGAAGTTGAAGCCGGCGGCTGAGTGCCATTGTGACGCCCAGGGGAAACTGATTCGAAGGGGTGGTATAGACCGCTCGGATGCGGCCGGCATGCGCCACAAGGGCATCGATCCGCAAGCCTTCACCGTCAACGGGAATGTCGACAATGCGAGCGCCCGCGGCTCTGAAGGCTGAGGCTGCGCCGGGATAGCCAGGGTCTTCCATGCAAACAGCATCGCCTGGATCGAGAAGCAGTCGAGCGCAAAGATCAAGCGCCTGCTGGGCGCCGGCGGTGATGATGACCTGGTCCGGAGAACAGCCAACGCCGCGCGCGCTGCCGGCATATTCGGCAATGGCTTTCCGCAAAGGAAGGTGACCGCGCGCATCACCCTGGCCGTAAAACGAGCGCGGCGCACGACGACCGATTCGCGCGCTGAGGCGCGCCCATAAATCAATGGGAAACAGATCAATGGCCGGCTCATAGCCGCGAAAGGCTTTGCCAACGGAGCGAGAAGCAGGAAGAATCGCTACCCGCTTCACCATCTCGGAGCCCCTCCTCGACAATCCGGCAAGGGACGCCCGCTTCACACGATTTACCCGTAAACCCGCGCCTGGGGCTGTGTCCTCCGGAAGAGCAAGGGCGACGAACGTTCCGGCGCCTTTGCGTGTCTCGAGATAGCCTTCATCCTGAAGGTGCTGGAAGGCCATAACGATTGTTCCGCGCGCACATTCATATTGTTGCGCCAGGCCCCGGGTTGAGGGCATCCGTGTGCCGCGCTTCAGCCGACCGCTCAGAATGGCGTGACGGAGTTCATCTCGCAGCCAGCGCCACCTCTCCATGTCGGTTTTCTGCGGTTGCAGCGGAAGGTCCTGAAATGTCTGCTTCCGGGCCATAGTGGTCTACTCCATATTTCAATTATGGTCTGTTTGCGCAACCACAGATTGCCTAGCGTAGAGGAAAGGAGAAAACAGAATGCAATCTCGACTGGATATTCAAAGAACGGCGCCGCAAGCCTATCGAACGATGGCCGCGATGGAAAGCTATGTCAGGAATTCGGGACTTGAGCCGGGTCTGCTGAAGCTGGTTAAGCTTCGCGCGTCGCAGATCAATGGCTGCGCGTTCTGCATCGACATGCATGCAAGAGAAGCGCGCGCCGATGGCGAAACCGAGCAGCGGCTCTATGCATTGAATGCGTGGCAGGAAACCCCGTTCTTCACCGACCGCGAACGAGCGGCGCTGGCGTGGACGGAAGCCGTGACCCTGATCAGCGAGACACGCGCGCCGGACGATGTTTACGAGCAGACTCGGCAGCGTTTTTCCGAGCTGGAACTGGCAAACCTGACAATGGCCATTGTTGTCATTAACGGGTGGAATCGCATTTGCGTCGGATTCAGGACCGTGCCAGGATCGTACGATCCAAAGACAGTCCGCCTCTAGCTCGATCTTGCGCGGTGGGCAGCAAAACAGCCCGCTGGCGCGGAAGGCTTAGCATCTTAACCTTCAGGGATTTGTAACATGACTGATTCCTCTCCCAATTCGGTTGATGTTCTCATCGTTGGCGCGGGGCCGGTGGGACTATTCCTTGCCAACGAATGTGCACGCCGCGACCTGCGATGGAGGATCATCGAATCGCACTCGGGTCAGTCGGAGCATTCGAAGGCACTGGCCATCTTTCCCAGAACACTGGAAATCTTCGACATGGCCGGACTTGTTCCGGCCTTCCTCGAGGCCGCGAACCGAGTCACTTCGGTTGCAGTGATGTCGCACGATCGGACCTTGGCGCGCATCCAGTTTGAACCGGAACACACTCCCTACCCGTTCGTCGCTATGGTGCCGCAAAACGTGACTGAGGGCCTGCTGGCCGAGCATCTCAGGCGCCGAGGCGGGACAATCGACTACAACACTTCCTTCACGGCACTGGAACAACTGGCGAATGGCGTCGCAGTCAGGATAGAGCGCGACGGCGCGCAGGAGGTCATCCGCGCTGGATTTGTTGTTGGCTGCGATGGCGCGCACAGCGGCGTGCGCCGATCGCTGGGCATCGAGCTGGAAGGCGGCGACTACGAGATGCCGTTCATGCTCGCGGACATCGAAACCAATCAGGAGCTTCCCGGCAACGAGATGCAGCTCTGTCCGAGTACAGGAGGGCCAGTAGCTATCTTCCCGATGAGCGCGACACGGCGGCGCATAGTGGCCACGATCGAACATCCGGAAGGCGATGTTCCTGGTCTTGACCTGGTGCGGCGCGTGCTGGCCGAGCGAGCGCCGCGTGAAATCGAGGCGCTCTCTCTCCATTGGAGCAGCTATTTTCGGATTCACCACCGCCACGCGTCGCGCCTGCGCGAAGGCCGCGTCTTCCTTGCCGGAGATGCGGCCCACATCCACAGCCCATTCGGTGGACAGGGAATGAATACCGGACTGCACGATGTCTGGAATCTGGCCTGGAAGCTCGAAGTGGTTCTGCGGGGCCACGGCAGCCAACAGCTGCTCGACAGTTATTCGGAAGAGCGTCCGCCTGTCATCACCGATGTGATTGAGACAACCGACCGCCTGACCAAAGTGATGGGAACGTCGAATGGTGTGGCTCAGTTTCTTCGAGATTCCCTGATTCCGGTGGTTTCACACATCTCCGCCGTTCAGCATGCATTCGTAAACCGGCTGTCCGGACTGGGTATTGCATACGCCGGAAGTCCGATTGTCGAGGGCGGAGGCGAACGGATCTTTGAGGATTTCATGCGGGGCGGCCGCATGCCCACGTCGAAGTTTGTACTTCTTCTCCCATCAGATATATCTGCTTCCTTTCGAGACGCAGCCCTGTCCCTGGCGGCAGAAGCTGACGACCTCCTGATTGTCAGGTCTTCGCAGCCGGAGGGTATTCGGCTGGTGCGGCCTGACGGCTACCTAGCCTTCTCCGCGGGCAACGAAGCCGCGGAACGAACGATGGAGTCGATTCGATCCCTGCTGACGCGAACTGTCGGGTCAGGTTCATGCTGATGGAGTATCCACAGAACATCTACGACGATCCCGCATTTTTTGCCGCGTACGAAGATTTCAGAGCATCGGGCGCGGCGCTGAACGAGGTCCTCGAACAGCCGGCGCTCTGGTCCATGTTGCTCAGTCCCCTTGGCGGGGCTGCACATCGTTGACCTCGGTTGCGGGTTCGGGGAATTCGCTCGCAAGATACGTCAGGCGGGTGCGAGCTATGTTCTCGGCATCGACTGTTCGGAAAAGATGCTGGCGAAAGCGCGGACGCTTACCGACGATCCGTCGATTCAGTATCGCCGTATGAACCTCGAGGAACTCGATATTGAGGGCAATGTTTTCGACGTCGCAGTCTCCTCTCTGGCTCTCCACTATGTGGATGACTATCGGGCAATGATGCAGCGCATTGCGCGCATCGTGAAGAAAGGCGGCCGCTTCCTCTTTTCCGTTGAGCATCCCATTTGCACAGCGCTGGCCGCACAGCGGTGGATCTGCAACGATACCGGCGATCCGATGTTCTGGCCTGTCGATGATATCGTTCGGAGGGCCCGCGAAGCACACGGTGGTTCGTCGATAACGTGATCAAATATCACCGCACTGTCGAAACCTACGTGAACGAACTCCTCAGCGCGGGCTTTCGCCTTCTGGAACTGAGGGAGCCCGAGCCAATCGTGCAAGCTTCGACTCAGCAACCGGATCTCGACCGTCACCGGCGGCGGCCTCCCTTCCTTCTGCTGTCAGCGGAGCGATGAGCGCTTGCACCGCAGTTCACCACCCGCATTCTTAGCCTGATCAATACACGAATGCCTGACGTCCGCTTACTCCATCCGCAACACCTGCATGGGATGAATCGAAGCCGCGCGACGAGCCGGCAGATAGCAGGCCAGCACGGCCGCAAGCATCAGCACCAGCCCCACCGCACTGAAGGCCGTCGCATCCAGGGCACGCACGTTGAATAGCATGGTCTGCATCGCCCGACCCACAAAGTATGCGCCCACCAGGCCCAGTACCAGCCCCACCGCTGCCAGGATGACGCCTTCGCGCACCACCATTCCCACCACCCGTGCCCTCGTCGCGCCCAGCGCCATCCGCAGCGCCAGTTCATGCGATCGCTGCGCCACGCTGAAGGCCATCACGCCGTAGATTCCGAGCACGGCGAGAAACAGCGCCACTGCCGCGAACGTCCCGAACAGAAACAGCGTGAATCGCTCATTGGCCATCGTCTCGCTGCGAATCTGATCCAGTGTCTCCGGCTGCGCCAGCGCAATCTCCGGATCCACCGAGTGCACCGCATTCGCGATGCTCCTCTGCATCGCCAGCGGATCCTGGGCGGTCCGCACGCCAATCCCCGCCTGCGGCCATGGAATTTGCCAGAACGGGATCAGCATTTCCTCGTTGTGGTTCTGGCTGTCCGCACGGTGAACGTCGTGATACACCCCCACGATCCGCCATTCCTGATACGGCCCCAGCTTCTGCTGGCCAGGAATGATCTGTTCCACCGATATCACCGATCGCAGCGGGTCCCTCCCCTTGAGGTACGACTTCACGAAGCTCTCGTTCACCATCATCACTTTCACGCTGCTTCCCGTGTCCTGCTCGTTCAGCAGCCGTCCCTTCTCCAACCGGATCCCAAAGGTCGGGAAATAATCCGGCGTCACCATTCCGAATCCCGCCCCAGGCCGTTGTGACGGATCGGCATACGTCGGCCCGCCCAAAATCGTGAACGGCATGCCGAACCCCGCTCCATAGAGAGGCACGCCCGTCTCGACGGACGCATGCTGTACCCCCGGCACCGCATCAATGCGCGACAAAATCTCACGGTAATAGGTGCCGATCTGCGCCGGTTCCCTGGATCGCTGATCCGGTACCGGCAGGAAGAACGTCAGCACGTGATCCGTCTTTACCCCCAGATCCACCTTCGTCAGGTTCCAGAAGCTGTGAATCGCCAGGCCCGCTCCCGCCAGCAGTACCAGGGCCAGCGTAAATTCCCCCACCACCAGAACGCGCCGCAGCCGATGCTTTCCCGCGCTGGTCCCGGTCCGCCCGCCTTCCTTCAGCGACTCCGCCGGATCGATCTTCGACGCGTACCAGGCCGGCATCGCTCCTGCCATCAAGCCCGCCACCGTCGTCGCCAGCACCGTAAAGAGGAGGATCGGCAGGTTCAACCGCAAATTAGCCTCATAGGGCAGCGTGTCCTGCGGCATCACCGCGATCAGCCCCTGCAGCATCCCGTACCCAACCCCCACGCCCAGAACACCGCCGGCCAGCGCCAGCAACACGCTCTCGGTCAGCAATTGACCGTAGATCGTCTTTCGCCCCGCCCCCAGCGCGCTGCGCACGGCCATCTCCTTGTGCCGCGTCATGCCGCGTGCCAGCAGCAGGTTAGCCACGTTCACGCACGCGATCAGCAGCACGAACCCGACCGCGCCCAACAGCAGCCACAGCATCTGGATCCGCTCCTTCGGCATGAAGTCGTTCTTTAGCGGCTCCACATAGGCGCCCCACCCTTTGTCGCTCCTCGGATACACTTCCGCGATGTGCTTGGTCACCGCGTCCATGTTTTCCTGTGCCTGCTTGATCGTGACCCCGGGCTTTAGCCGGCCCATCACCAGCAGCCAGTGGAAATCGTGATTCAGTTGTTCCGGCTTGAACACCAGTGGCACCGTCAGCTCGGACTGGCCTTTGTCCCAAACTCCGGGCGGTTGCACGCCCACGATGGTGTATGGCTGTCCATCCAGACGAATCGTCGTCCCCACAATGTTTTTGTTTGACCCCAGCTTGACCCACAGCTTGTGTGTCAGCACCGTGACGTGGTTCTTCCCCTCGATGCCCTCTTCCGGAAGGAAATATCGGCCGAGAAACGGCGGCTGGCCGATCATCTGCAGCATGCTGGGCCACCACCGGGATGCCTGCAGGTATTCCGGCTGATCCTTCGTCGCCACATTAAAGCTCGTGCCGGTCCACGCGCACAGGTCCTGAAAGACGGTCGCCTGATTCTTCCAGTCCGTGTAATCCCCTGCCGAAACTCCATTGTGGAAGGTCTGGATCTTCGACCAGACCATTACCAGTTGGTCTGGATTCGGATACGGCAGGGGCGCCAGCAGCGTCGCGTAGTCCACGGTGAAGATCGCCGTGTTTGCCCCAATTCCCAGCGCGAGCGTCAGCAGCACAGTCGCGGTGAGGCCGGGATTCCGTCTCAGCATGCGTAAGCTGAAACGCAGATTCTGCAGAAGCTTTTCCATCGCGGGATCCTCTGGCGTCGAGCGGCCCCTCGATCGCTGCATTCGACAAACCAGTTCATCCGCATTCAATACATTGAGCTTATTGGTTCAAAACCGAAGCGCCGGTGTCCATTGTCGGTGACTGCTGTCCAGAGGTGAACAGCCCTTTGGGGCCGTTGGCCTGGAATTCCTGCAGGGCAACAGAATGAGATTGGCGCTGGCTCACCGATAACGTCGCGCCGCTCGCACCCCGAATACGGACGTCCCGCAGGCCCAAAATCCTCCGGCCGGGAGCTTGGCGACAGTCTGCAGCGGTTCGACTCCGACGGCATCTCCTCAGTCCGGCGGTTGCGCGGCTTGCTGGCCAGGCAAAGCTTTTTCTCGCACTGAAACACCATGAATCCTAACCGCGCGAACGACCCCAAAAGCGATGGCCGGATCTCAACGATCCGGCCATTGCTGCAGTAAGGGGTTAGGGAAAAACCTAATTTGGCTGTAATTCCGTCAGAAGGTATAGACCCCGCTGAACTCCATCGTGCGCGGATCCGTCAGCAGGTTGGTGTAGTTGCCAAATCCTCCACCGTCCTGTTCATCCTGAACGCCTTGCACATCGAATCGGTGAGTATTGAACGTGTTGAATACCTGCCAGCGGACCTGGAACGACTGCTTATCGTGGATAGCGAAGCTCTTGGAGAGATTCATATCCGTATCGAAGAAACCCTCGCCGCGGATGTTGTTCCTCTGACCGCTCTGGCCGGGATAAGCGTAGTCAAAGGATCCCATCGCAGCTGTCGGGTCTTTGAAGACATTCGGCGAACCGTCCACGATGGTGGTCCCCGTTGGAGCAGCCTTGATCTGATTCGCCCAGCCCATCTCATCCCAGTTTGTGGGCCATACATATCCCATGAAGACGCTGAAGGGAAATCCTGAGGTCCAGCGCGTGGTTCCGGCGAGCTGCCAGCCGCCAATCAGGCCATCCACCACGCCATGGGCGGTTCCTCCCAGCGGTTCTCCCTTGCCGAAGGGCAGGCGGGCGACCCAGTACGCATTGATTTGGTGCCGCAAATCGAAGTCGCTGGGCCCATACATCTGGTGCGGATCCCATGGATTGATGATGCTATCTGTAAGGAAGTGCGCAGCTCTTTCAGCGAAGGACGCAATGTCCAGCGAGTGAGAGTAGGTGTAGTTGAAGCCGAACAGAACACCCTGCGAAAGATCCTTGTGCAGGCTCACCTGGAGCGCATGGTAGTTCGAATTCGCCATCGATCTCCATACCCAGAGAGACGAGAACTGGCTGTTGTAGAAACTGTTCAATCCGGTGGATGGCGCGGGCGCATCGCCGTTCACATCCATGTCGTACAAGGCAGAAGTTTCGTTGTTTTGCTTACACGACATCCAGCCGTAGGCTGCCTGCAGCACATCCGTAGCTCCCTGCGTGCACGACGAAGAGTACGCCGAGCTGGATTGGGAGAACATATCGGTCCAGTAGGCAGCGGTTGGGCCAACCGACTGCGCGTTGATCTGCGACATGGGCACGCCTTGCCGGTACAGCTTCGCGAAGGCGGTCGCAGCCGCGAAGTAGTCGATACCCGTGGCCGGGTCCTTCAAATCAAGAGGCGCGGCGACGTCATCCAGAGCCAGCTCGCGATGTCCGTAATGGCCCACATATCCAATATCAAACATCAATCGACCCGGCAGCTCGCGCTGAATCGAAAGATCGACCGCGTAGGAATACGGCGTTTTGATGGACTGGTCGATCCCGGTCGCGATGGCCTCAGAGCCCAGCGGATAGGTCACCGGGAAGATCGAGGGAGGCGCCGGTTCCATGACGGAATTCCCGTTGTTATCCGTGCTCGGGATGACATTCATCCCCGTGATCCGAGGCGCACTGGCCGGAGTGAGACTGTTGGCAGGATTCTCCAGAAGCGTCGAAATTCCGAACGAACCGCCAGCGTCATAATTCATCGCCAGTTCCGGACCAAAGTTGCTGTAGTACATCCCGAAGCCGCTGCGGATCACCGTCCGGCCCTCGCCTGTCAGGCTCCTGAGCCATCCTGAATCGGGACGCGGCGACCATGCGATTCCAAGCCGAGGCGCGAAATTCTTTGCCTGAACGCCATACATACCCGTTTGGCCCCAGTGCGATCCGGCCGGCGCGTAACTTATGACTGGGTCTTCGTTGGAGGGAATCCCCTTCGTCATGTCCGAAGCACGCTGATTGAACCAGTCGCCAATATTGATATTCGGTTCAACCTGCTGCCCGTTCATTTCGGTGATGGGGGTCATCAGCTGGTAATTGAGACCGTAGCTGAGAGTCAGGTCGCGGCGTATCTGCCAGGAATCCTGAAGATAAAGGTCATAGGTGTCGGTCGCCCAGTGCCGCACCACCGGGGCTCCCTGCGCCAGTGGCGTCGCGGACGTCTGGCTGGAAACAGCATAGTTGTAGCGTGCATCAATTTCCGTGGCCATTCCCATCATCGCCACCAGGGGAAAGTCATACGCATGCGCAGAACCGACAGCCGGATATCCGGAAGCCGCCGGATCCAGTGCGTCTCCCGTACCGGCAAATCCGCTGTCCGCGGTCCAGTCGGCGTTGGTGAGCGCATCGCTGAACGAGTTCGCATTGGTGTAATCGTTGCGTCGAACCATCAGGATGTTGGCGCCGAATTCAAAGTTGTGCGGCCCATGTTGCCAGCTCAATGTCTCGATGAAGTTATGAACCGGAGTGACCGCGGCCGTCGTCCGATTAATATCCTGATCCAGATCCCGCATTTCGACCCAGGCCTGACTGGAGTCGCCATTGATTCCCAGGCTTTGCCGAGTAAGACCGTAACGGAAGTTATTCACCAGAGTTGGCCCCAGCACCCGCGTATATCCGGCCACCAGGCCTTTGCTGAAATCCACGTCCGTGGATTGCGGCGGACGTCCGGGAAGAAACGCCCCGGCCGCCACGTCACGGTCATGCACTGCGGTTCCTCGCACGAACAGGTTATTGTTCCTGTTGAGCGTGTAATCGAGACGTCCGATGAACCAGTTGTCTTTATTTGTGATCGGCGAGGCAAAGCGGTATCCGGCAAAATTGGGGGCATCGAGCACCGCCGGAGCATTAGGATCTGGATAGCTCTGGAAGTACTGAAGGGCGACTGGACTGGGACCGATGCCGAGCGGATCCATCCTGGCCAGTTGTTGCGGCGTAAGCGCATAGAACCCAGCCGCAACCGGGTAGCTGCTGCCGCTGGCTCCTGTCACGCTGCCGCCTGGGCACTGGCTGGTATCGTCGCAGGCATACTGAATGATCCCGTCCCGCAGAGTCGCACTGGGAATATTGCGTACCGCACTCTGCGAGGATGCCTGCCGATGGCCCTCGTAATTGAAGAAGAAAAAGAGACGGTCGCGAATGAACGGCCCGCCAAGATCGCCGCCAAAGATATTGCGAACCAGCTTTTCCGGACGGTTCGCCTGGCCGCCGCCAATCTGCGCTGCCTTCAGGAACCAGTCATTCGCTTCACCGATCGTGTTGCGATTGAACTCGTAGAGGTTGCCGTGGAAGAGGTTCGTTCCACTCTTCGTCACCATGGTCATCTGCGCCCCCGCGGAGCGGCCCTGGGTGGCGTCGTAATTGGACGTGGTGACGCGAAATTCCTGCGTGGAAAACGGAGTAGTCGGCAGGACGCCGTTGAACGCATAGCCCTCGAATTCGTCGTTGTCGCTCACGCCATCGAGCGTGATGTTGTTCTGATCGCTGCGCTCGCCGTTCACCGATCCTGCCCGCGTGTCAAAGTCGCTCTGCAGTTGATTCTGGCCGTTGAATACAACTCCTGGCTGGAAGCTGAGCAGCAGCGGCATGCTCTCGGCGACCATTGGCAGGTTCTCGATGGAAGTCGAATCCATCGTGTGCCCCAGGCTGGCGTCTGTCGTGTTCAGGAGCGGAGCATGGTCTCCAACCTCGACCGTCTGCGCAACTGAACCGATCTTCATGTGCACATCACCGGTCGCCGGCAGGCTCACCATCAACTGCAGGCCCTTTTCGGTGTAGGTATCAAATCCATTGGCAGTAACCGCCAGATCGTATGTGCCTGGGAGCACCGAGGGGAAACTATACGCACCCGTGGAATTCGTGACCGTCTCCCGGGTGGCGCTCGTGGCTGTCTGAGTCAGCACGATTTTTGCGCCCGGTATGGCCGCTCCTGAAGGATCAGTAACGGTGCCATGCAGAGATGTTGTTGCCTGCCCCCATGCCGCAGCACACAGCATCAGCAATACCGGGATAAGGCGAAGAGCGGAAACCCTGCCAGCTTTCATTGCACTGCCTCCATAAATCCAGCGACATCGCAGGCTCACCGTTCTGACCATGTGAGCTGTCAAATCTCTTTTGCACACCAGGCATCAGTAATAAATACGCGGAAAACTGCACTTCGCCCTAATCCAGATCCACGAAAGCAGCCGCAGCAAGCAGTCGCTCTTCCAGCCATCCGGACTGGAGCCTGGATCGGATCCTGCAAGGTCCCGTCAACGACAGGGGCCGCCCCTGAGAAGTCGGGTTCTTCCTGAGAATGGCTATTTCTGAACGGACACTTTCTGCTCGCCTGTCTTCAAGCAGCCGTTCTGCGTTCACCGGCCGCCGAAGATCGTAACGAGGGCCGATTACAGCACAGAGCGCCGGCAATGTCAACGTATAGCTCTAGTCTTCTAGAAGACTACAGAACTCAGCAGTAGTGGCGAACAAGGAAACGGCTTGACTGTTTTATTTCTTCTGCGTTTATCTTGTGGGCAAATGAACGTGCGCCCCATCCTGACCTCGGCTTCCCTGGAGCGTGGGAGCGGTGTCGCTCTCTACCGCCAGATCCAGAACAGGCTGATGGAACACATTCGCTCTGGCGTCTTCAAACCGAGCGATCCCCTGCCGTCGGTCGAGGAGGTGGCTGCTAGTTACGGGGTCAGTCTGATGACGGCGCGCCAGGCGGTGCGCTCGCTTTGCGAGCTGGGTGTGATTTACAGCCAGCAAGGCCGAGGCACCTTCATTTCTCACGGAAAAGTCGAAAAGGATTTGCGACGGGTGCTCTCCTTTACCGAAGAGATGAAGCTCCGCGGCTCAGTCTCTCGCTCACGGGTGCTGTCCCTGCGGCTGATAGTTCCGGGCAAAGAATTGCGCAAAACCCTTGAACTGAAAGCCGGCGAGAAGGTCTACCGCCTGCACCGCGTCCGGATTGCCGACGGCGTTCCCATGGGCGTCGAGTGCAGCTGGATTCCTGCGCTCTCCTGTGCGGATTTGCGCCTGGCTTTTAATCCTGATGCCTCGCTGTATCGCACTCTGGCCGAGCATTACGGAATCCAACTCACCAGTGCAAGCGAAGTGGTGGAAGTGGGGAAGGCTTCCGCCGAAGAAGCCCGTCTCCTCCGGATCATCCCGCGAAGCCCCGTTTTCCTCTTTACCCGCACATCGTTTCTGGAATCGGGGAAGCCGGCCGAATTCGTGAAGTCAACCTATCGCGGCGACAGGTACCGAATTGTCTATCGCCTCAACCGGCTCAATGCTGTTTTGCCTGGGCTTTCGGGCAAGATATGAGAGCCCAGTTTCCTGATACGCCCCTTCATCAGCGGGTCGCGGTCAAGGAAAAACCGGCCATTCTGGATGGGAAATTGACAGCGATCGATGGTGCGGCTCCGAAAGAGGAGAACCGTCAAGGTCGAAACCCACCTGGACCAAGCACTGAAGGAAGAGTTGCCACTAATGCTTGAAAGGATTGGCTCCTCAGGTAGGACTCGAACCTACAACCCTTCGGTTAACAGCTAGAATATCGGATCTTTCAGAACTGCCCATAATTGCCCAATCTTGCTTATCCTCAGTCTCTTACAGAATCCTGCTGCCTCGAAATAAATGTGGGGACTACCCACAATTTGCCACCATTTTGAGCGAGTATACCCACAGAACTCCCCACATTTTTTCATGGCGATCGTCGAGCACGAAATCCGATTGTCGAGTTGACGACAGGCACCCACCTCGACTCTAGCCATGGGACAAGACCTCCGGGTACTACGTCACGATCGCGGCCAAAGTACGAGTAGGCGCCTACGCGTCAAGGTGGATCGTCGGCCCGGCCGCGTTTCCTAAGGCCGATCCCGCTCTCAGAAGTAGGCTCCCGAAGGAACCTTCGCGCCTTAGAGCGAAGGTATTCCATGCGATCCGACTACAGGGATTTCAGGAGTTCGCTGACTTCCCTTCCGCGAACAGCCTCGCTCCGAATTTATCTCCGCCAGCGCAACCGCAACCCCAAACCTTCGTATGGACCGCCAGACGCCGATCTCCGCCTGGGCAAGATCCAGCGGCTTTCCTGATTCAGGCGCTGCATCGCACCCAGCCATTCTTCCTTTGGGGCAGGCCTGCTCGAGCGGCAGACACACGACGATCAGCGCCATGGGACCAACACCCTGTTTGCTGGCCTCGGGTGCTTCAGGAAATGGTGATCGCCGAGTGCCAGCCCGCGCCATCGCCACCAAGAGTTCCTTGCACTTTCTCGATCGCATTGACCAGTCTGTGGATGCGGAGCTGGACATCCCAATGGTCCCGGACAACTTCCGCCGCCAATCGCCCTGCATCTATGCCGTCGATTGCTCCTGGTTTGGTGCGAGCGGATTTCCTGATAGCGATTGAGGCGATTGCTGTGGGGCCTGCACGGGAATAATCCCGATATCGTACCTCGCCTGATCCAAGACCCGCGGCAGTCGGTAGGACTGAGGCTGTCGGGCGCGGGCCGGCACGTGCGCCGCGTGTGCCCTTTTATCCGTCGGCGTCACGGGCAATCGCCGAAGAACGCTCCTCAACTCGCGCGTCCCGGCGCCCCTTACTCAGAATCCGCTCGTTGCACGAGTGGAGAAGGAAGGGAACGCGAGATGTTGCGCCAACTGCTGCTGCGCCTCAGGCTCAGCGACAAATAGGAGACGATCGCCTGGCTGAAGCATAGTCTCCGGCCGGGCCAGTGAGACGGACCTCCCGCGGAGCACCGCGATGAGTCTGGAGTGTTCGACTGCCTCGGTGGGACTTCTATCCTGAAGGGACTTCCCTACCCAGGCACTCTCAGGCTGAAGCGCGCCCACAAGCAGTTTCGAGCTATCTGGCAGGTCCATCGCGGCACCTGACTGCAGGAGCGATGCGAGATGGAGGTGGGTGACTTCCGCAGGCAGCTGCGTATTGGCCTGCTCCAGAAGCCGCACTGCAATTTGAACGATTTCCGCGCGATGCGCTGGCGAATCTGCGCGTCCTGCGACCTGCGCCTCATAAAGGCTGCCATATTTGAAAACAGAAGAGAGGTTTATCTGGATGAGGAAACTTAGCATCACGGCCAGCCCGGCCGGTACCAGAAGCTGGTAACCGCCGGTCATTTCAGCGACCATAAGCAAAGTTGCGAGGGGGACGCGAGCGGCTCCCCCAAAAACGGCCGCCATACCGACGAGAACAAAGCCAGCCGGAGATTGGTGCGAGATTCCCGCCGTCATGCCGCCCAGCATAGCTCCGATGAACAGACTGGGGGCAAAGACGCCGCCAGATCCACCCGAGCCGATCGTAAAGGACAAGGCGAGCATTTTGGCGGCGAGAAGAATGAAGAGCAGATGGAAGACCATCTGGCCATTGATCGCCTCCTGAATCCAGCCGTAGCCCCCGCTCAGAACCTGAGGCAAACGCAGAGCCATCAAACCTACGATCAGTCCGCCTGGCCCGGCTTGATCCACACCGGAATACGTGAGGCGCCAAAAGCATCCCGGATACGGTAGAAGGCTTCGGGCAAAATCGTGGCAACGACTCCGCTGGCTATTCCTAAGCCGATGTACCAGGGATAATCCGCCAGTCCGACAGAGGAGAGATGCGCGGGAACCTGAAAAAGCGACTTCCAGCCCACGAAGGCTCCATTGAAGGCATAAGCCACAATTGCGGCGAGCATGCAGTAGAGCAACGCCTCTGCCTCGAACTCGATGCCGCTATAAAGAACTTCGACCGCAAAGATGGCGCTGCCGATCGGAGATCGGAAGATAGCGGAAAGTCCGGCAGCCATTCCCATGAGCACCAGCAGACGCCGCTCGTGTTCCGGCCGATGAAGCAGATTCGCATAGACCGAACCTAAACCAGCGGCTATCAGGGCTGTTGGACCTTCGCGGCCAGCCGACCCTCCCGAACCGAGGGTGATCGCCGAGGCAAGCATCTTCACGGCAGGGACACGCCCCCTGATGTTGCCTCCGGTCCAATGAAGAGCTTTAACCACCGCGTCCGTCCCATGCCCCTCTGTTTCAGGGGCGAGGCTATAGACGAGAGCGCCAGACAGCAGACCCCCTACGGTCGTCGCTACGGGGACAAGCCATAATCCATGGGGACCGATCACCTGCCGAAGGACCCCGCCATCCTCCGGGAGAGTTGGAGGGTGATAGCCGGCAACGACCTCGAGGAATATTTTCTGAGAGAGCCGTAACATCCAGGTGAATAGCTGCGCGGTCAGTCCACCGACGAAACCAAGGACGAGCGAATCCAAAAGCAACCTCGGCCTTTCTCCGGTCCGCACAATAAATCTCTCCCACTCGCCTGCCTAAAAGGATTGCCGGCTGGGGGTTGTTTGGCAACCCCACACCAGCAGGTAGCGAGCTATAACTTTGTGCAGGTTGGCATCGGAGTCATGCCCTTCGACGTTCGGCAGGAGAATACATCTGAGTCCCCTGCCGGAACTCCTCAGGCGCGTCCAGATATTCTCGATCTGGATCGAAGCGTACGCCATTACTACCAGCGCGCGGGCGGCCTGCATTACGAGTGCGATTGGACCACTCGAAAGCGGCAGCGCACAAGAATCATGCCACAGCCAGAAATAATTCCTCGCTAAAGGTCAGGCCACTTACGTCGGCTCTCTGTCAATCGATTACATTGCTTCACAACCGCAGACGTTTTCCGCGCTTACGTTTCTGCGTCGCTGTTCAACCTCCCGCCTTCCTCGGTGAGACGGCGCCCGACGTGCTCAGTTGCGGCGATCTTGCGTGAATAGGCTATCTGAGAATGCGTTGACTTTGATCGTTTCTGCAAAAAGTCGGAAAGTTTTAGCCGGCCCTTTGGTCCTCTCGCAAGTCCGTTTGGTCCCGCACATTCATCGCGATCTGCGACCTGAAGAAAAATGCAGCTCTCCGCCTGTTGGATTAAAGGCTGGTGCTGACGCAGCGAGCTGTCATAGTTGCGAAATGGATCGATGGTTCTGTGTTCAGCAGTACGCTCTCTGAGAGCTCTCCTATTGCAGGCATGGCAGCAATGCTTGACGACAAAAATATTCAAACATGCGCCGCGCCGTTCTATTTGGTGCGGTGGGGAAAAGGAGCAATGCATGAGGTTCACAAATTTAATCGGGCGAGTGGTGGCCATAATTGTTCTTGCCCCATCGGGTTTGGCAACAGCTCAAAGCGGTGCGGTCGTCGAAACTGGAATTTTCCACGGCGTTGTGCACAAGACCACAGGCAGGGCAACCATATACGACTCTCCAAATGGCCAGATATTGAGGTTGACGCGTTTTACGACGTCGAATGGACCCAATCTTCACGTACTCCTCATCGCAGCGAGCGACGCCCAGGACGATGAGAATTTCGCTGGCAAAGAACATCGAACGTGTTGATCTGGGTCCTCTGAAGGGCAACGAGGGAAACCAGAACTACCCGATACCTGCAGGCACCGACCTGTCCAAATACAAGGCGGTATCCATCTTCTGCGAACACTTCGACGCAAATTTTGGAACTGCTCCACTGGAGAGATAGAGCCCTACTGGAAGGTAGGGGATGATTCTGTCTTCCAATTGTCAATCACGGCAAAGGAGGTGGTTATGAAGAGTGCCGGAAGTTCTTCCCCGGTGAAGCGAGGCTTGCTGCTGGCATTTGCGCTCGTTGTGTTGTTGGGGCTCTGGTATGCATTTCGCCCAGAGAAGCTTTTCATCAACAAAAGAGTGGATGAAGCGGCCCCAACTCTTTCGAAGGACCAGCCCACGCCTCTTTTCACCGGCCGATTTCAGGGGGACCAGCGTCGAGCAATCGGCCGGGCGACCGTATACCAAAGCGCAGACGGGACTCGCTACGTCCAGCTGACGGCATTCAGCACCTCAAGTGCGCCAGGGTTGCGCGTACTTCTGATGGACGCCGCAGCTGTACCCGAACACGTGGAGGTATCCGGGGCGTCCACGAACGTCATAGATTTGGGCCAACTGAAGGCAATGCAGGGAGATCAGTCTTATGCCGTGCCGGCAGCGGTGGATTTAGGCCATTTCGACTTGGTAACGATCTACTGCGCCCGTCTTCGATCGAGTTTCGGGGTTGCCAAATTGCAGGTCTTCTGATTGTTCGGTGTTGACCTCGCCGGACAGCTTCTCGGAGATCCTGAGGGACGAGGATACGGTTAACCCTGGCGCTCGTCTCGCTGCCATGCTCAAGCTGCCGCTGCCACTCATACAAATTGCTGCGGTCGATTCCCAGCTCTTTCGCCAGAACAGACACGCTTGGACAATTCTTCATCCGCTCCACGGCCATGTGCCGGAACGATAAAGGGTATTTGCCGACTCTTTTCTGCGCCAGTTGCAGCTGCCTCCCCGCAAAGTGTTGGAAGGAATAGTGTCTCACTATGGGGTCGGTCCATTTCAACGGCGATTTCGAAGCACCAACTTAGGCTGATCGAAGGGCGACAGGCGCTGAACCAGCACAAATTAAGGCAATATTGCGGCTAGCAAAGGCCGCGATGCGGGCAGACCAGCATCGTTGTGACGGGGAATCCGTCGCAATTGCGCTGAAGCTCATCTTCAAGCTCTACAGCCGCGATCAGGCTGTTGGCAAGATCCCGGCTCTCTGCAACTTCCTCCAGTTCACATTCCAGCAGAGCGGCACACTCTTCTTCAGACTGCCCTTCAAGCACAGTTAAAACGAAAACGAATCTCTCAAAAGCTCCGAGCGACGTTATTACCGAGAAGGGCTCATGTGCCGCCGCAAGCAGCGGCCTCGCGCCCGATGCAAAGGACCAGCTTTGCACGCGCTTTGGTACAGGTCGGATCGCCTCAATGGCACGCCTGGTCACCGCACCCCTCCCGGGTCCGTTTGTCCAGTCAGCCACAGCACGAGATGTGCAGACAGAATCCTCCATTGCGTCAGAAAAACACTGCTCGGCCAGGCGCTTGTCCGCTGTAAGGAGAAAGGACAGGAGGTGCAACTCCATGAAGTTGTCCAGCCAGGATTCAACGACCTCAGCGGCGGGCGGAATCACAGTGCTCGGAGACGCGTGGGGGTCATCGAAATGTGCGACGGTGTTCATGATTTCCTCCTGGGCCCAGCGTCCTCAACCGTTAACGTCGGAGATGCACCAGGCGCGTTCTGCCTGTTCATGGAGCAATCTGTCTGCCATTCGCAGGATTGGGACCGAGTTGAAACATGCCATCTCTGTCAGCAGAGCGCCCAATCGGCCACAAGAATCGACTCCGTGCTGTCGCAGCCTACCGATGTGCAACTCCCTAGCAGTGTCGGAGGAACGTCACCTGCCGTCGTGTTCGTCGAGAACGCATGGGCCGAGTGGCGGGATAGGGCGTGATGTGATGCTCCTGCGACGACACCACAAGTCGCCCGATTTCGCATACACGTGATCGATGTCGGCGTAGCTTAGCCAGAACGAAAGGCGTTCTTTCCGCTGCGACTCAATCTTCACGACGGCATAATGCCGCGCGTCCATCCAGATCTTTCCGCATTTGGCAGCGTGATTGCAGTTGATGAGAGCGTCTGGGAGCAATTGCTTTCATTCCGACACCTCGTGATCTGCGATCACGAGCAAGTGGAGAGAGCTCCGACTGAGTCTGGACAAGGAGAGAGTGAACATGTCTGCAACTGTTGCGGGAAGCCAACTGAATTCAGGAAGTGAGGTAAGGCCGGTGAACGATGACCA
>CAVPCE010000105.1:0-38878 GCA_963702295.1 uncultured Acidobacteriaceae bacterium
GGTGCCCCGGTTTTACGTGCGCGACGCTGTGGATGGTTTCAGTTCCGCGTCCGGGGAGCTGCGCGGCGGCGGCGCTCACTGCAAGCAATGAGCAGAAGATCAGCAACAGTTTGCGGGTCATGGTCTGCAGGTTAGACAGGGATCGTCGAAGTTGCTTATTGAATCTTGCTAAATTTGCCCGGCGGTACACCGTAGTGGCGCCTGAACAGGTTCGTGAATGAGGCAACGCTTTCAAAGCCTGCGCAGAGACAGACATCGGTAACGCTCAATTCAGCTTCCCGCAGAAGTTTGGCAGCCCTTTGGAGTCGATGCCGGGTCAGATAACCGTGTGGCGTTTCGCCGAAGGCCCGCGCAAAACTGCGGTGGAAATGAAATGGCGATAAACACGCCGCTCCTGCCATGTCTTTGAGCTGGATTGGTTCGGAGAGGGAGGAAAGCAGGAAATCACGCCCGCGCAGCACGCGACGGTAGAGTTCGATGCGCGTTGACTGGCTCACAGCGGGAAGGCGCGCCATTTCTCTCGGAGCATTGCTCCGCTCGACGACCAGAAATTCGCCGATCTGCTGAAAGGCCAGATCCCACTCGATGCGGGACATCGCTCCAGTTGCGAGGTCTGACCGAAAGCGACTCAACAGGTCGATGAGCGGGCCTCCGGGCTCGATGCGCGAGAAGAAGGTAGTTTTTCCGGTCGAGCCGGTGTGCGGAGAATCGAGCAATCCGGCGCACGACGTGATCGTTGCGCGATCGATATCCTCAACAAATCCGCGCTCGAAGAACAGACAGAACGTGGTTACGGGCGTGAACGAGTCAATTGTGATCGAGTAGCGCTGACGATCGTTGAGGATCAGCCAGCAATCCTCGTTCAAATTGAAGCGGCGATTCTCTGCCTCCCAAACCGCATTGCCATTCACGACGCTTTTGACAGAGAGGCAGCCCTCAAAGTCCGGGACGAAATATTGGGTGCCGCGCCCGGAAAGAACTGCGTTCTCCCTGCCGAGGCGGTCACCAGGCGGATTAACGGGCAGCACGCCCTTCAACCTACTACGGAAGGTTCGGGCATCGCCAGCCATGGTCTTGCCCAGGGCGAGGCGCCAGGCAGCTTCCCGCCAGCCCGTCTCCCCTGATGGTTGCCGATCCATGCAACCCTGGGCCGGCGGGATGGGTTCAAAGGACCGCCGCGGGTTGTGCGAAGGCGCTGGCCGAGTCAAACTAGGTAGAGAGACTTTCGAAACGAGTGCGTCGACCTGTTGTTCATATCGAACCGGAGCCCTTTGGTCCGCCCGCAGCGGGGTCAGTGGTGCTGCATGTGGGCCTGGTGGGCCTGATGGCGCTGCTGATGTGGGTGAACGGGCGCTTCCACGGGACGGAGTGGGGGAACAATGCACCTCCGGGAGCGATCCAGGCAAACCTGGTGAGCTCGGCACCGTCGATTCCGCTGCCGCAGGTGACGCCGCCGACGCCGAACGTGCTGGCGACGCAGCTGCCGAGTCCGACCCCGGCGCCGCCCACCAAAGAGACAATTCCTGTGCAGCAACCGGATGCGATCCCGCTGGCGGAGCGCAAGCCGAAGTTGAAGCCGGCGGAAAAACCGCATCAGGAGTCACCGCAGCACGCGCAGCCGACGAATCAGCGGAATGTGGCCAACTATGGCGAGGCGGCGCCGACGCAGCTGGCGCACGCGATCAACCCTGGTCGGACGAACAGTCCAGTGGCGGTGACGGGCGGTGATTTCGCATCGCGGTTCCCGTGGTACGTGGATCTGATCACGAGGAAGGTGAGCGAGAACTGGTACACGCAGGAGATCGACTCGCACACGGCGTACGGAAGCCAGGTGAGCGTGACGTTCACGATTGGGCGGGATGGTTCCGTCAGTAACATCCGGATCGTACAGCCGGCTTCTTCTCCCACGCTGAATGGGTCCGCCACCATGCCGTACAGAGGGTGCAAAGCTTTGGACCGTTACCAAGTCAGTACACAGGTTCGAGCGTCTCAGTGGAGTACACTTTTACCTACGATCAGCCGTCGCGATGAGTTGAATTGACCGGGACGGCGTTCGGCTCAGACGTGCCCCTTTACCGTTCTTCCAATCTGGCTCTTTCCTCCTTATCCGGAGGGCGAAGATGGCAGGTCGTTCCGGCCGAAGCTGAATCGTGCAGAACCTCATTCATTTTCCCCATGGAACGGATCCAGAATGACTTTGAGCTCGCCACGGAAATCTGTCTGTCTTTGCCTCTTTCTTCTTTTTGCTTTTGCGGTTGCAGCGGGACCGAGCGCGCAGGCCCAGGACTGGGTGCGGACGGGAACCAATCTGGGCGTGTCGAAGATTCGGATCGCCGCGGCGGACTTCAAGGGGACGACCGCGGACCCGCAGACGTCGGGGATGAAATCGGCGTTCGATCAGACGCTTTATAACGATCTTCGCTACGCGGGCATTTTCGACGTTGTATCGAAGAGCATGATTCCGAACACGACGCCGGGCACGCCGCAGGAGATGCAGGTGGCGCAGTGGTCGGCGGAGCCTTCGAATGCGGCGATGGTGGCGTTTGGGAATCTGGGGGTGAACGGGGGGCGGCTGAACGTGCAGGGCTTCCTGTTCGACACGCACAGCACAACGAATCCGCAGGTGCTGGGGAAACAGTACGGCGATACCGCGACCGTGGAAGCTGCGCGGCAGATTGCCCATCGCTTTGCCGATGAGATTATCCAGACGCTGGGTGGGATCCCGGGGATCGCGGAGACGAAGATCTACTTCGTTTCGAACCGGACCGGCAGCAAAGAAATCTGGGCAATGGACTACGACGGGATGAACCCGCGCCAGCTGACGCATCTGGGAACCATCTCGCTGTCGCCTCGGGTTTCGCCGGACAATTCAAAGGTAGCATTCAGTTCGCTGGGAAAAAACGGGTGGTCGATCCGGATGTTCTCACTGGACCTGAACCGGCTGGTGGCATTTCCGGCGTGGGGCGATACGACTCTGTCACCGGCGTGGTCGAGTGACGGAAACCATCTGGCGTTTTCGTCGGCACGGTCGGGGGACCCGGAGATTTACGTATCGGACCCGTCGGGCCAGGGTGCGCGGCGGCTGACGGCGTTTCGCGGGCCGGATGTTTCGCCGGTATGGAATCCCAAGACGAACGGGCAAATTGCCTGGGTGAGCGGGCGGACGAAGCTGCCCCAGATCTACATCATGGATGCCGACGGCGCGAATATCACGCGGATGACGGATGGCGGGTATGCGACATCGCCATCGTGGTCGCCGAACGGGCAGTTCCTGACCTTTGCGTGGAACCGCAGTTACGGGCCGGGCGCGCCGGGCGGCGAAGACGTCTACATCATGGACATCGCCAGCAAGCGCTGGACGCAGCTGACGCACGATTCGGGTGCGAACGATTTCCCGTCATGGTCGCCGGACAGCCGGCATATTGTGTTCCAGCGGCAACAGGGCGGACACACGGAAATCTGGATGATGCTGGCCGATGGAACCGACCAGCAACAGCTCACGCATGGGGACGGCAGCAACACGCAGCCGGACTGGAGCTGGAAGTGACGAGTTGACGTAGTTGCGGGGCGGGATTCCGTTTCGCGTTGCCTTGGCCGAAGTAATCATGCTCCCTTAAGGAGGAGGAACGTGCACTATTCGAATCGTAAAACTCTGGTTGTGGCCGCAAGTCTCGCGGCGATTCTGACGGTAGCGGGATGCCACAAGAAGAACCCGGCGCCTCCGCCTCCACCCGCGCCGCCCCCGGCAGCTGCAACGCCGACGGCGACGATCACGGCGAACCCGACGACCATCAATCCCGGCGACGAGTCGGTGCTGACCTGGCAGACGACGGATGCGACGAACGTGTCGATTGTTGGGTTGGGAACGGTGGCCTCTTCGGGCACGCAGTCGGTGCGCCCGACGCAGACGACCAGCTACCACCTTGTAGCGCAGGGCGACGGCGGATCGGCCGATGCCACCGCGACGGTGACGGTGAACACGGCTGCGCCTGCGCCCCAGGGGCCGAGCGAGTCGAATATCGACGAGAACGCGTTCGAGCAGAACGTGAAGCCGATCTTCTACGACTACGACAGCTATGACGTGCGGTCGGATGCGCAGTCGACGATCCAGGCGGATGCCGCATTTCTGAACCAGCATCCGAACCTGAAAGTTGTGGTCGGCGGCTATGCGACGATCGCGGTTCGACGGAATACAACCTCGCGCTGGGCGAAAACCGCGCCAATGCAGCAAAGCAGGCGCTGGTGACGGCGGGCGTGAGTCCGGACCGGCTTAGGACGGTGAGCTACGGCAAGGAAAAGCAGTTCTGCAGTGAGCAGAACGAAGCTTGCTGGCAGCAGAACCGGCGCGCGCAGTTCACCCTGGATCAGTAAGACAGCGGACAAGGGTACAGCGTTCAGAAGGGCCCTGGGGCGTGGCGATTGGCTGCGACCCGGGGCTCTTCTCTTTTTGGCCGCAGGTTACCCGAGGTTTGTTCGCGGAACGAAAGTGCGGCTCGCGAGACTGCTTGTGCCCTGTAATAATGATGGAAGCGCATCCTGCGCTCCAGCGGGGATAAGTTCCATGCGTACGATTTTGGCTTCACTCACGGTGGCAGGCGGCCTGTTGCTTTTCGCAGCTGCCCCCCAGGCACACGCAGTTTCCAAAGAGATCATCCAGCTGCAGACCCAGGTGCAGCAGCTGCAGGATTCTTGCAGCACCTGCAGCAGACGCAGGACCAGCAGCTGAGCGTACTGAACCACATCATGCAGCAGATGGCCGACAACGTGAACCGGATGAATTCGACGGTGACGACGCTGCAGCAGCAGGTGCAGACGCAAAACGAGTCGGGCGGGGGCAAGATTGACCAGCTCTCGACACAGATGCAGGGAATCAACGACTCGATCGACGCGCTGCGGTCGCGAATCGACAAGATGACTGCCGATTTGCAGGCCGTGCAGTCTCAGCTGCAGAACGTCAACACGGCGCCGGCGGGTACGCAGCAGCCAGGAGTGGTTGGGCAGCCAGGGCAGCCAGGAGCGATGGGCGGTCCGCAGCAGACGCAGCAGCCAACGGCACCGCAGCAGCCGCAGGCGCCGCCGGTGAACGATCTCTACCAGGGAGCTCTGCGCGACTACAACGCGGGGCGGAATGATCTGGCAGATGGAGAATTCCAGGACGTGCTGAAGAACTATCCGCAGGACGATCTGGCAGGGAACGCGCAGTTTTATCTGGGAGAGATCGCGTACCGGCAGGGAAAATATCTGGATGCGATCAAGGCGTATGCGCAGGTGCTGGCGCAGTTCCCCGGCAACGTGAAGGCGCCCGCGGCGCAGCTGCGCAAGGGCGAAGCGGAGCTGGCGATCGATCAGAGAGAGAACGGAATTCGGGATCTGCGCGCGCTGATCGGGCGGTATCCGCAGACTCCGGAAGCGGCGCAGGCGCGGAGCCGTCTGAATGGGATGGGCGTGCGCATCGCGGCAAAGCCGAGCGCGTATCGGCCGTAATAACGAACAGGATTTCTGTTGTCGGCGGAGCCATTGACGGCGGCGCAACCGGGCCATTTGCGATGCAGTCACGGGTTGAAAGCGGCCCGTAATTTCAAAACGCAACAGCCGGGAAAACTTTTCCCTTGACACACGTGCCGAGCGGAGTTAGTCCGCGAAAAATTGCGATGAAAGCGAGTCTTTACGCGCCGTTGACAAAGCACGGCATGAATCGCACAATCGGATTTCAGCTTGAGACCATGATCTGCTTCGGAACGGTACGTTCTACTCTTCTGCTCCTTCCTGGTTTTGATTTCGAGGGTGAAGTGCTGAGAGAGGGCAACAGGTCGCAGGCAGCTTCGCCGCCGCGGGAAGGCTCGTCGCATTGAAAGCGCTGCTCGAAACCGACTTTCGCAATCTGACACTGGTGGCTCGCGGCAAGGTTCGCGACATTTACGCCGTCGGCGACTATCTGCTGATGGTGGCGACGGATCGCATCTCGGCCTTCGATCACGTGCTGGCGACGGGGATTCCAGGCAAGGGAAAATTCTCACGCAGCTGTCGCTGTTCTGGTTCGACCTGCTGCGGGAGATCGTGCCGAACCACCTGGTGGAGTCGAACGTAAAGGATTTCCCCGAGGAAGTGTGGAAGTACCGCAAAGAGCTGAAGGACCGTTCCATGCTGGTGACGCGCGCGCAGATGTATCCGGTGGAGTGCGTGGTGCGCGGGTATCTGTCGGGGTCGGGGTGGAAGGATTACGTGGCCACGGGGATGGTGTGCGGGATCAAAATCGAGCCGGGGCTGCGGGAGGGCGATCGTCTGAGCAGGCCGATTTTCACGCCGGCAACGAAGAGCTTCCGCGGCACGCATGACGAGAACATTGCCTTTGATCAGATGGCGACTCTGATCGGCGGCGAGTCCGCCGAGCGGCTGCGGGAGATCAGCCTGGCGCTGTACAACCGAGCCGCGGAGCATGCAGAGAACCGGGGTCTGGTGCTGGCAGACACGAAGTTCGAATTTGGACAGACGGCGCAGGGTATCGTGCTGGCAGACGAGGTGCTGACGCCGGATTCATCGCGATTCTGGCTGCGCGAGCAGTATTCGCCGGGACGGTCGCAGGTGTCGTTCGACAAGCAGTATGTTCGGGATTATCTGGAGAGCATCCACTGGAATAAGCTGGCACCGGCGCCGGCGCTGCCGGAGAATGTGGTGAACCGGACGCAGCAGAAATACCTGGAGGCATTTCGGTTGCTGACAGGGCGGCCGCTGGCCGTGTAGTGGGGTAAGAGATGACGATGGTCGACTGGCTGATTGTGATTGTTCTGGTACTTTCAGTACTGTCGGCGGCCAAAACGGGTTTGATTGTTGAAGTGTTTTCGCTGGCAGGGCTGATCCTGGGGCTTCTGCTGGCCAGCTGGGATTACCAGAGGCTGACGCCCTGGTTTGGGTCATGGATTCGCTCGCGAAGTCTGGTTGAGGTTTTGTCGTTTGTGGCGATCGTGCTGGGCGTGATGCTCGTTGCGGCAGTGGCTGGCCGGATTGTGCGTTGGTCGGTGAAATCGGTTGGACTGGGTTGGGCCGATCGTCTGGCAGGGGCGGCATTTGGGCTTGTGAAGGGATGTGCCCTGGTCACGATCGCGGTAATGGTAATTGCCGCGTTCTGGCCGAAAGCAACATGGTTCCGGCAGTCGCGTTTTGCTCCTGGATTTCTGACTATGGCGCGACAGGCCGCGGTAGTCAGCTCCATCCGACCTCGGAGATCGGATACGGAGTGGAGTGGTGGTACTGCGGAAGGCGGAGCCGGATTGGCTAAAGCCGGCCGCATAGTAAGAACGTTGGCCCGGCAAGGACCGGGATCGGGAAAGAGGTTCCTGTGAAACGCGAGCTGGACAACCTTGTAACCCAGATGCACGCGGGCGGCATTACCTACGACGAAGCGGTGCGGGAATTCAAGCGCCGGTTCATCCTTGAAGTGCTTGCCGGCCACCGCGGCAACCAGTGCAAGGCGGCGAAGGAACTGGGTGTCCATCGCAATACGCTGAGCCGGATTCTGGCAGAACTGGATATCGATCCGGCGCAGGTGCGCAGTGGGCTGCGGCGGCCACCGCGCAGCGAGCGTCCCGAATTTCCGGTCAAGCAGGCCGTGCGCTGAAATTCGGCATTCTGGCAGCCGTACCAACGCAAACTCACTAAAACCAGTCCTGGAATACCAACCCCGGGGAATCCTCTGCCCTTCGGCGGCGGCGCGAGGGGCAGCCATTTCACGAGGCCTGCGCACGCGCTCTTCTCAGCCATTTACCCTGTAACTATGAGCATTACGGGCGAGCCGCGCGTCTTCCTCTCGGAAGGCTTCCGATGGGATGAGCAGGATGCCTACCTGATCGATATCGATGGGACGCTGCTGCGGCATAAAGACCGGGTGCATTTCGACGCATTCTTTGACAGCGTGCGCGGCGTGATGGGGCGCGACCTGATTCTGGACGGGGTGATTCTGGCGGGAAACACCGATCCCGGCATCCTGCGGGACGCCTTTCGCATAGCGAAGGTGGAGGATGAGGTTTGGCGGCCGCATCGCGAGGCAGTTCTGAAGGACATGTGTGCGAAGGTGGCGGAGCGCCGGCAGCATCTGCAGCCCACGATTATGCCGGGAGTGGAAGCCACGCTCGAACATCTGCAGAAGAAGGGCGCCCTGCTGGGCGTGGCCACCGGAAATCTCGAAGCGATTGGGTGGCTGAAGATTGAAAACGCCGGCCTGCGGTCGTGGTTCAGTTTTGGGGGATTTTCCGACCAGTTCGAGATACGGGCGGACATGATCGCCCATGCGGCCGAGCAGGCGCGCGCGACTTTACGAAGCGAACGCACCGACGCAGTTCAGGAACCCACGATTTGCGTGGTTGGCGATACCCCTTTCGATATCGAGGCGGCAGGGTTGAATGGATTGCCGACCATCGCAGTGGCGACGGGGCGGTATACCTTCGACGAGTTGATGGAACATGGGCCAGCCGCGTGCACGACGACGCTGGAGGCGCTGCTGGAGGCAACCTCCGGGGCAGCCGCCGATCTTGCCAGGGAAGCTGCAGGGAATGTTTCGTAACGGATACCAATTGTGCGTTCTGGCGCTTGCGCTGACGGCGCCGGCACCCGGCCAGACGAGCACCCCGCACCCAAACACGCCGGCGGCCGGTTCGAACGCGCCGGCGCATGCGGCAAAGAAAAAGCCTGCCTCCCAACAGGATCGCGACCGGGCAGAGCAGCTTTTTATGAAGGGCGCGAAGGATGTGGAGCAGGACGATCTGAACGCAGCCATCGACATTTTTGCGAAGGCGGCGGCTCTGGACCCAGGCAATCCACGATACGGCATGTCTGAAGAGATCGCCCGGCAGCATCGGGTGACCGAGCTGGTGCAGGCCGCGGAGAAGGCCAGGATTCTCGGACATTTTGAAGAAGCGCGAGCGAACATCGCGGAGGCTGACCGCATCGATCCGGGGGATGCGGTAGTCGCACAGCACGTAAACGAGCTGGCCCGGACAAAGGTGGCCGCTGAACCGGCGCAAAAATCAGTGGGCGAGGCAGAACCGGCTCCTCCCATTCAGCTTCGTCCGAAGCCGGTACGCCTGAGTTTCCATCTTCATGCGAACGAGCGGGACGTGATCTCGCAGGTTCTGCCGGCTTATGGAATCCAGCCGACGCTGGACAGCACTGTCGTCGCAAAGCCGATCCGCTTCGATATGGACGACGCAGACTTCGCCACCGCGGAGCAGGCGCTGGCGCTGGCCACGAACACATTTTTCGTGCCACTCGATCCGGCGCGAGCGCTGGTGGCCGCCGACTCGCGCGCCAATCGCGAGACCTACGAGCGCGAGGCGGCAGAAACGATCTACCTGCCCGGCATGACGCAGGACGAACTGGCGCAGATGATCAACGTAGCGAAGAACCTCTTCGCGGTGAAGACAGCGACGTCGGATGCGAACCAGGCGGCCATCACAATTCGGGGCCCGGCGGAAAACCTGGGAGCCCTGAACGCGACGCTGAACCGGCTGCTGGAAGGGCGCGGCGAAGTGCAGCTGGATGTGCGCATGTATGAAATCGACCGGACCAAGGCAGTCAATCTGGGCCTGATTCTGCCGAATACTACGACCTTGTTCAATGTCTATTCGGAGGCGCGCAATCTGCTGAACAGCAATTCGAGCCTGGTACAGGAGATCGTATCGAGCGGGCTGGCGGCGCCGGGAGACTGGGAGGCGATTCTGGCGATTCTGATTGCCTCCGGACAGATCAGCAACAGCATTCTGACCCAGCCGTTCGGCGTGTTTGGCGGCGGCCTGAGCCTGACGGGAGTGATCTACGGCGGCGGGTCGCTCAACATGCAGCTGAATTCCTCCGACGTGCGGGCGCTCGATCAGTTGCAGCTGCGGGTGCTGAACGGAGAAGAAGCGACGATCCGGAGCGGCGAGAAGTATCCCATCGAGACGTCGAATTACTCGAGCCTGGGATCGACGCCGTTATCAATTCCGGGCATCTCGTCGTCGGGCCTGTCGAGCACGCTGCAGAATCTGGGTATCAACGTGTCGCAGCTGCAGTCGGCGGCGGAGCAGACGATTCCGCAGGTGCAGTATCAGGACATCGGTCTGACGCTCAAGGTGACGCCGCGCATGCAGGATGCCCAGCATGTGTCCCTGAAAATGGATCTCCAGCTTTCCTCGCTGGCAGGATCGGCGCTGAATGGGCTGCCGCTGATGAACAACCGGCAGTATCAGGCCATCACGACGGTTGGAGTGGGCGAGACAACGGTGCTGGTGAGCGCGTTATCGCGTCAGGAATCGAATGCGATTACCGGAATCCCGGGCCTGAATGATCTGCCGGGATTTCAGGACGCGACGAACAACAACAGCAATCTGGACGTCGCGGAGCTGGCGATTGTGATTACCCCGCATGTCGTGCGGCCGATGCGCCGCGAGGACGGCGGGGGTATGTATTTGCTGCCTGTTAAACAGTGACGGCCGTCACTGGGGCAATCGCGCCTGGGCCTGAAAATGATTCTGTGACGTTCCTCCGGCACTCCCGCACCATCCAGTGGGCAACTCTGGCGACGGCTCTGTTGTGGGTGGCGGCGGCGGCTTCGGCCGATGTGGTGCTGACCCCAGGCATGCATTGTCGTGATATGCCGTGTTGCCCGCGTTCCGATGGAGGAGTGCAGAGCTGTTCGACAGCACAGTGCGCCGAGCAGACTCCCGAGAAGGCCGAGAGCCAGAGCTCAGCGAAAGATCCGGGCACGGATCTCCCGGCCGCGGCCATGCTGCCACGCGAAGGGACTAACCACTTTCGTAAAGCGAGACGGCAGGAGCTGAAGGCTGGAATGTCTTCAGCAGCGGTTTTTCGATTGAAAGACGATCTGCGGATCTAGACCTCCGTGTGCACGTGGATCTCTGCGCTTCGGCGCCCTTCGAACCCTTCACACTGAAAGGAAACTTCCATGAAAGCCAGGATTCTTGCAATCGTCGCCACTTCCCTGTTTTCTCTTTCCGCGCTGGCGGTGACGGGTGCCGCCTGCTGCAAGTCCGGGGCGAACTGTTGCCCGGGAAGCTGCTGCGGCGCGAGCTGCTGCCAGGGACAGTCGTCATGCTGCCCCGGCGACTGCTGCAGCCACAAATAAGCCCGCAACGGGAACTCCGCGCCTCCTTCGGGAGGCGCGGAGTTTTTTGCGCTGCCAGTGAAACGCCGAACCGGGTCGAGGATCAGAGGCCCTGGCGGTGCGTGAAGAAGTAGATGGCGATGGTGAAGCCCAGCACGATGATGATGGGGCGAAGGATGCGATCACTGATCCGCCGAGCGTTGCGGGCGCCGGTGTAGCCGCCGATGGCGCAGGCGATCATCATGAGCCAGCAATAGCGCCACTCGACAGCGCCACCGATCATGAAGGTGATGACAGCAACCAGATTGGCAGTCGTCGTGATGACGGTCTTGAGGGCGTTGATCTCGGCAATTTTCTCGATGCCGCAGAGAGCCAGGGCCGTCATGGTGAGAAGCCCGGCTCCGGCGCCGAAATACCCGATGTAGTAGCAAATGGCGAGCAACGCGAGCAGCAGCGGGATGAGAGCAACGTGGGTGCTCCGCTCGGGATGAGTGGCATGTTCGTCGATGCGGCGTCGGACACGGCGAGAGATCGGTCCGCTGACGGCGAAGCTGGTTGATCCAAGCAGGAAAAGGTAAGGAACCAGGCGGAGAAAGGAGCCCTGGCTGTTCCTGAGGAGGGTAAGAGCGCCGGCGAGTCCGCCGATAGCGGCGACGATGGTGACCGGGATGACGAGACGGTGGTTTTTGCGGAGGTCTTCGCGATAGCCCCATATGGAGGTGAACTGGCCCGGCCAGAGGGCGACGGTGCCGGTGGCGTTGGCCTCGATGGGGAGAAGGCCGGCCTTGAGCAGCGAGGGAAAAACGAGAAAGCCGCCACCACCGGCGATGGAGTTGACGAGTCCGCCGAGGAGCGCGGCAAAAGCTAGAAACAGGTAGTGGAGGACCGTGGAGTGCACTGTTTACAGGTTACAAGTTTCCGCAGTGGTTTTTACTGGAGGCGCTGCAAGCCCTCGACGGAGGGAACGAAATAGTAGGAGCCGGTGAGAGGCTGCGAGAAGCGGGTGAGAGCATCTCGGTTGCCGGTGATGAGACCGGCCATGCTCTCCAGCATGCGCGCCAGGCGCTTCTGATCGGCGCTGAATCCGACGAAAACGGTGCCATGATCCTGCACGCCGCCGTAGGGCATGTTGCGGCGAAAGATTTTTCCAAACTCATCCTGATCGGTCATGGCGACATGCGAATCGGGAGGCTTGTTGGTGAGTTCGATGCTGTCGAGTTTCGTGCGGCCCATGACGCCCTCCTGCCGGTCGGTCGAAAGGGCCTCCCACTCGGCGACCTGATGTTTCCACTTCTGCAGCAGAAGCACCGAGCCGGCGGCACCTGGACTTCCTGCCGGGATGAGCGCCACGGCGGGAGCCTCGAGAAGGGTAGGATTTTCAGAGCCGTCGATGAAGCCGGTCAGATCGCGATCGTGCCGATAGGGCCAGCTTGCTGTTTCGTCTGCCAGGGAAGCCAGGCCCGCACAATCGCGAACCACGGAGCGAGCCATATCGAAGAGCACGTCGTACGCGCTCCCGGCGAGCCAAACGAGCGCGTCATGCTGGGTGGCCGGCAAGACGAATCCCTCAACGCCACGGATTGGCTGGTTGAACCCTTCGAGGCCAGGAGGGAGATCGCCGGGAACCAGATCGCGCCACAGTTCCGGGCGAAAGCCGATGACGAAGTTCACCCCTCCCGTGGTGGTTCGCGGCTCGCGGATCGAGGCAATCGTCGCGGCGAACTCCCGGCACTTCTTCACATCGAGAATGTCGAACTCAAGATATGCATGCGAGGACGTTCCGAGGGCAAAGATGCCGGCCTGAGGTGTATCCATGCGGGCATTATATGAGGCGCTTCAGCCGATCTGGATTTGAGGAGTGGCGGCGACGAGGTCACGTGTGTAGGGCTCGCTCGGAAAGGCACAGACGCGGTCCCGGCTGCCATATTCGACGAGCTTGCCGGCATGGAGGACGGCGATGTTCGTGGAGAGATAGCGCACGAGCGGCATGGAGTGGGAGATGAAGAGGTAGGTGAGGGCGAAGTCGCGCTGGAGATCACGGAGGAGGTTGACGATCTGCGCACCGACACTGACGTCGAGGGCGGAAACAGGCTCATCGAGGACCAGCATTTCGGGGCGCAGGGCAAGGGCACGGGCAATGTTGATGCGCTGGCGCTGGCCTCCGGAGAATTCATGGGGGTAGCGCGAGAGGGCGGAGTCGTCGAGGCCGACCTGGCGGAGGAGTTCCTGGCAGCGGCGGCGGCATGCGGCTTCGCCGGGGCCCTCATGGATCACCAGGGGCTCGGTGACGATTTGCTCCACGCGCATGCGGGGATTGAGCGCGGCGTAGGGGTCCTGAAAGACGGGCTGAATGCGGCGCCGGAGCGGTTGAAGCCGCCTTTGCGGGACGCCGGTGACCGCGTTGCCGTCGAAGGTGACGGAGCCAGCCGTGGGTTCGAGCAGGCCGAGGACGATCCGTGCGATGGTGCTTTTGCCGGAGCCGGATTCACCGACCAGGCCGAGGCTCTCGCCGCGTTCGATGGAAAAAGAAACCCGATCGACGACCGGAGGCGCATTGGGGGCGCCATAAACCTTGGTGAGAGTGTGGGCGACGAGCAGCGGCATAAGAGCCACGGTAACAGTCCGCGCGACCGATTAAAATAGAGGAGAGCGATCCCTCTTTGCAGCCTTTACTGGACAAACTCAATCCTCAGCAGCGCGAAGCCGTTGAAGCCGCCGATGGACCGGTGCTGATCCTGGCAGGAGCCGGCTCAGGTAAGACGCGCGTCATCACGCACCGCATTGCGTACCTGATCGAGCAGCGCGGCGCGGCGCCCGACTCGATCCTGGCAGTGACCTTCACCAACAAAGCGGCTGCCGAGATGGGCGAGCGCGTGGAGAAGCTGCTCGGCCACGGATCGCTGGCAAAACCCCAGATCTCGACGTTTCACTCCTTTTGCGTACGGCTGCTGCGGCGGGATATTGAGGCTCTGCGCGTGGGCAATGAGGGGCTGACGAAATCATTTGCCATTTACGACGAGTCCGACCAGCAGTCTGTGGTGAAGGCGGTGATGCGGCGGATGGGGCTGGACGATAAGCAGCTGACGCCGCGGGTGGTGCTGTCGAAGATCTCCTGGGCGAAGAACCACATGATCGATCCGCAGGAGTATTACCTGCAGTCGTCGGATCCGATGAGCGAGAAGGTGGCGCACATTTTCGAGGGGTATCGCAAGGAACTGCGGAAGGCGAATGCGATGGACTTCGACGATCTGCTGCTGGAGGCGGTGCGGGTGCTGAAGGTTTCCGCGGAGACGCGGGAGCGGTACAACCGCCGGTATCGGTATTTGCTGATCGACGAGTACCAGGACACGAACCGGCCGCAGTACGAGTTGATGAAGCTGCTGGGCGGCGGGCACCAGAACGTCTGCGTGGTGGGCGACGAGGACCAGAGCATTTATTCGTGGCGCGGCGCGGACATCCGCAACATTCTGGAGTTCGAGAAGGATTTTCCCAACGCGAAGACGGTGCGGCTGGAGCAGAACTACCGATCGACGCAGATCATTCTGGAAGCGGCGTCGGCGGTGGTGGCGCGGAATGCGCAGCGCAAGGGCAAGAAGCTATGGACCTCGCGGGAGGGCGGTTCGCTGATCGGCTACTACGAGGCGCCGGACGGAGAGAATGAAGCCCTGTTTATCGCGGATACGATCAAGAAGTTTCTGCGCAAAGCCGAAGAGGAACAGGCGGAGCCGAAGTGCGCCGTGCTCTATCGGACCAATTCGCAGTCGCGGCTGGTGGAAGAGGCGATGCGGCGGTACGGGATCGCCTACACGATGGTCGGCGGTTTTTCGTTTTATGAGCGAGCGGAGATCAAGGACCTGCTGAGCTATCTGAAGATGGTGCAGAATCCGCATGACTCGATCGCGCTGCAGCGAGTGGTGAATACGCCTGCGCGGGGCATCGGCAAGACGACGATGGAGACGCTGGAGCGGATCGCGCTGGAGACAGGCACAAGCACGTGGACTGCAGTGACGCGAGCCATCGACCAGAAGCTGCTGACATCGCGGGCGCTGGCTGCGCTGGACAGCTTCCAGCGGATGATCGAGGACGCGCGCGCCATGATGGCGGCGGGGTTCATCGACAAGCTGGCGGCGGACGTGGCTCCCGAGGCTGCGCCGGAGACCGCGGCCACCGATACGGACGTGAGCTTCGACTTTGGCGAGTCGGCACAAGGGATGCTGGCGCTGACGCACGACGATGGGATTGCTGAGGATGCGGAGTTCAATCCTGCGAGGTTCAGCGTTTTTGCTGAGGAGCCGCCGGTGCCTCATGCGGCCGCGCCGGGAGCGGCGGAGGGCGAAGCAGTTCCGGGATTCCGGAAACCAGGCGATGCGGCGACTCTGCCGGAGCTGATCAAGTTCCTGATCGACCGGACGGGCTATATCCGGTCGCTGGAGGAAGAGGGGACGCCGGAGGCCTTCTCGCGGATTGAGAACCTGAAGGAATTGGCCAACGCCGCCCAGGACGCGCAGGAGCGCGGCGAGACGCTGGCGGAGTTCCTGGATCATGCGGCGCTGGTGAGCGATGTGGATCAGTTCGATCCCGCGGCGCGGGTGACGCTGATGACGCTCCATGCCGCGAAGGGGCTGGAGTTTCCGTTGGTGGTGCTGGCGGGGATGGAAGAGGGGCTGTTTCCGCACTCGCGAACGCTGAACGATCCGCCCAGATGGAGGAGGAGCGCCGGCTCTGTTACGTAGGGCTGACGCGGGCGATGGATGCGCTGGTGGTGACTCGGGCGCGCTACCGGCGACGCTACGGCAACGACATGCCGGAGGCGACGATTCCGTCGCGGTTCCTGGAAGAGATTCCGCAGCATCTGCTGGAGGACCTGAGCGGCGGGCGCATGCGGCCGAGTACGTGGGGCGGGTATGCGGCGGACACTACGGAGACGCCATCGCGCTTCGGGCGGGGGCACAGCGAGGACTATGGTTCCCGGCATTACAGCTACGAGGACGAGGACCAGAGCGCGACCTCGCGAACTCCGCAGTTCCAGCGGGCCAGCGGGACGAGCCGTCCGGCAGCTGCGGGCAGAGGCGATTCCGTGGATAACATCGCGCGATTCTTCGGTGGGCGCGGCGTGGCCCCCAAGGGGGCGAGGCCGAAGCTGGATGTTCCCGAGCCGAGCGGTGCGAAGGGATTCAGGAGCGGGCAGCGCGTGCGCCATCCCAAATACGGCGAGGGAATCGTCTTCCGGCGCGAGGGCGACGGAGAGGACGCGAAGATTACTGTACAATTTTCAGGATTCGGAGTGAAAAAGCTGGTGGAGAAATTCGCGCAGCTGGAACGGCTCTGACCTGTACCCCACTCAAGCCAACCAGGGACTTGAGCGACACCAGTTTTCCGAAAAGGATTTTATGGCAAATACAAAAGCGATCGAAGACAAGGCAGAACGCAAGAAGGTAAAGCGGACGGCCCGCAAGAAGGCCGCGCCCAAAGCAAAGCGGACGGTCCCGCGCGGCTCGAACAAGAAGAAGGTGCGGAAACTGGTACGCGGGCGTTAGCAAGCGATAGTTCCCTCACAAATCGTGGGCGCGGTGAATTCCCTTTCACCGCGCCCCGCCGACCAGCTACACTCTCTCCCATCCATCCTGTTGCCAGGAGCCATCGTTGCCGGAGAACGCCGAGCCGCCATCCCGTTCCGCGGGGACTCAGCCCCGGACACAGCTTTTCGCGCGCAAATCGATCGATAAGCTGATCAGCGACTCGGAACGTCCCGAACACAGTCTGAAGAAGACGCTGGGGCCGATTTCGCTGACGGCGCTGGGCATTGGCGCGGTGATCGGGTCGGGGATTTTCACGGTCATTGGCACGGCGATGGCCGGCCAGAAGTTCGATACCCCGGAGATCAGCAACACGCCGCTCATCCATTACCTGCTTACGCACACGGCGATGGCGGGACGACCTGGAGCCGGACCGGCGCTGGCGATTTCGCTGGTGCTGGTGGCCATCGTGTGCGTGTTCACGGGGCTCTGCTATGCCGAGCTGGCGTCCATGATCCCGATTGCAGGCTCGGCGTACACCTACACGTACGCGACCATGGGCGAGCTGATTGCCTGGATCATCGGCTGGGATCTGATCCTCGAATACGCTTTCTCGAACATGTCGGTGAGCGTAGGCTTCGCGGCGCACATCGAAGCGCTTCTGGAATGGTTCGGCTTCCATCCCGGGCCGCGATGGATTTCGCCTGCCTATTTGCCGACCGGCTTGCAGGACTTCGCCGGTAATAACCTCTATAACCCGGGCTGGCACTTCGGATTCAACATTCCAGCGTTCCTGGTTGTGATGATCCTGACCGTGGTTCTGGTGCGGGGCATTCGCGAGTCGGCGCGGACGAACAACATCCTGGTGCTGGTGAAGCTCGTCGCCATCCTGGCGTTCATCTTCGCCGCCGCCCATTTCATCAAGCCACGGTACTGGCATCCGTTCACGCCCAATGGCTGGACGGGCATGCTGTCAGGCGGCTCCATCATTTTCTTCACCTACATCGGGTTCGATTCGGTTTCGACGGCGGCGGAAGAATGCCGCAACCCGCAGCGCGATCTGCCGGTCGGCATTCTGGCGACGCTGGTGGCGTGCACGTGCTGTACGGCGGGGTCGCGATCGTCCTGAGTGGCATCGTGCCGTGGCAGTCGATTATGGGCGATGCGGCTCCGGTGGTGAATGCACTGAGACGGCTCTCGGTCGCGCCGGGCGGCCACCCGCTGCACTGGGTGCGAGCTGATCGTGCTGATCGGGGCGATGCTGGGGATGATCTCGTCGATCCTGGTGTTTCAGCTTGGCCAGGCGCGCGTGTGGTTCGCGATGTCGCGCGACCGGCTGCTGCCGGATGTCTTCAGCCACATTCACCCTCAATTCCGGACGCCGGCGGTGGCGACGTGGGTGGCGGGATTCGTGGTCGGGATTCCGGCCGGGCTGCTGGATATCGGCACGGTCTCGAACCTGTCGAATATCGGCACGTTGTTCGCTTTCGTGCTGGTATCGATTGCGGTCATGATCCTGCGCTTTCGCGAACCGGAACGGCCACGAGCGTTTCGCGCGCCGCTGGGGCCGGTGTTTCCGGTGCTCAGCATCATCTTCTGCATCGTTCTGATGATGGGGCTGGAAGTCCTGACGTGGATGCGCTTTCTTCGTCTGGCTGTTCATCGGGCTAATGATCTACTTCAGCTATAGCCGCCATCGCAGCGAGTTCGCGCGCCACCGTCTCGGGTAACTCCGCCCTTTACGCCGCTCTCATAATGAAGGCATGGGACAGCATCTGGTCTCCCGGGCCGAGTTGGAGTCGCTGCTGGCTTCGGTAACCGCCCGAACGAAGGATCCCCGGGCAGGCATCTTCGGGCCCTCCTCCATGACCTGGAAGGTCAATCGTGAAGCCGCGCTGTTCCTGGGGGCGGCGCGCGCGGCGTTGCTGCAACTGGCGCATCCCTGGGTGGCGGCGGCTCTGGAGCAGCATTCTTCCCTGCTGGGCGATCCCATTGCGCGGTTCCACAACACGTTTCGGATCGTCTTCACGATGGTTTTCGGCAGTCTCGATCAGGCGCTCGCCGCGGCGCGGCATCTGCACACATTGCATACGGGAATTCGCGGAGAGATACCGGAAAAGGTCGCCGGATGGCCCCGCGCCACCCATTATGAGGCGAACGAGGTAGCGGCGCTAAGGTGGGTTTACGCCACGCTGGTGGACAGCGCAGTGCTCGCCTACGGGTTAGTGCACCCGTTTTCCACAGAGGAGCGGGCCCAATACTACAACGAAAGTAAGACAATGGCGGCGTTGTTCGGCCTGCCGGCGGCCGCGCTGCCCGAGGACTGGTCCAGCTTCCGACAATCCATGTCAGAGATGTGCACGTCGAACGCGCTGGGAGTGGGCGCTCCTGCCCGGGCGATGGCGAAGGCGATCCTTTGCGGCGCGGGGTCATGGGTACGGATTCCGCGGTGGTATCGAGCTTTGACGGCGGAGTGGCTGGGGCCGCGGTTTCGCGAGGAATTCGAGCTGCCATGGTCTTCTCGGGAGCAAGGCGCAGCGGCTCGCGCCTGCCGGTGGCTGCCGCGTGTGTGGCCGACGCTGCCGACTTCAGTGCGGTTTGTGGGTCCGTGGCATGAGGCGGAGGCGCGCCTCCGAGGCCATCGTCCGGGAATGGTAACAATCATTGGTAACCATTTCTGGATCGGGCAAACATTACTCCCGTTTTAGAATCTGACCTCTTTTGACCGGTGACAGTAACTCATTGCTGTGACTCAAGATAAGTGCAGCACGGGAGTTTACCTGTGCGACACTCCTGGCATGTCATTCATGACCCATGTCGTATCGAATGCGACGACGGAACTTCAGGACCGGTTTGTCCTGGAGGGGTGGGCTGGACGGCATGTTGGGTCGGCGCAATTCGTGCCGATGCAGTTGACGAGGGACGCAGCGCACAGGCTTGCCGCCGCGCTCCCTGACAGGTACCCGCAGGCCACAAACTGCTGTTTCCCTGGTTGGACGAAAGCTGCCGCCCTCTCCCTGGGAAACAAGCAGGAGAACAACGATGAGAATCCCCCGTTTCGCTGTTGTGCTTCTGCCTACTCTCGCCTTCACGCTGGTTCAACCGTGTTTCGGACAAACCGAGGCGCTGCTTAGGGCTCCACTGCCGTCGGCCAATGCCACGAGTTCGGCACTGCCGAACGATCCGGCGTTTGCATCCAGTTCTGCCCTGCCGGGCACCGCGGCGTTCATGCCCGGGTATTACCCGGTGGAGCGTGCTCCACAACCTGCAAAGATTGAGCCCAAACTGAAGGTGCTGGACTGGAGCCTGATTGGGGCAGCCAGCATGCTGCGTGTTCTGGACTACGCCAGCACGGAAAAGGCGCTGGCCGATCCGTCGCAGTTCCACGAGGCGATGCTGCCCACAAAGCTGGTGGAAAACAAGGCTGCCTTTGCGGCGTTTCAGGCTGCGACGGTGGGCGTGAACTACACGGCATACAAATTGCTGGTGAGGCATCACATGCGGCCGCTCGCGCGCGCTGCGCAATATGTCTATGTCAGCGGCATGGCCTTCCAGGTGGCTCGCAATTACCAGGCTTTGGGGAATGTTCCGGCAACGCCTGCGAATTAACCGGGGACAGATAACAAGAGCGCGGTCAATCCGTTTCGGCCCTTTGTGCCCGCTTCCGAAAAGTGAGTGAGCGAGAAGCCGACGACTGAGAATCTTGGGGAGACGTTTCAAACTGGGAAAATCACGCCGAAGTAACCTCCCAAGCAGATTCCGTTCGTTCATTTGGGCAGCACGAGACTGACACTGAACGCTGGGCCGATTTCACTTGGCTCTGACGTTCTTTCGTTGTGTCTCGCCTGAACACACATCCCGAAATTCCCTCTTCTTCGCGCGGGGCGTCGTCCGACCATTTATTCGCGAATAATGTGCGGTTTATTTCGATGGCCGCCATCATTGGGATCCACTCAATTGAGACGATCTGGGGGGCGCTTGCCTGGAAGCGGCATCCCATACTGCAATTCGCTCTGGTGCAGCCTCTCAAATTCGGGACGATCGGCTTTTTCCTGATCTCAGGATTTCTTCTGGGGGAGCGGATTCACCGATATCGTCCCCACGTGTACTTCGCTCGCCGTCTCAGAAATGTCTTCGTCCCATGGACATTCTGGCTGGCATGCTTCTGCGGGCTGCGCCTGATCCATTCGTTTGCCGTAGGGAGGGTGGGTCTGCACCCAGGGCAAATACTGTCGTCTGGATCCGGTATCTTCTCCAATTCCCTGTTCGAGACCGCCTACTGGTTTGTACCCAACCTGTTTGTGGCGCTGGCGATTCTGCTGATCTTTCGCCGATTTCTCAGGGATTGGCGGATCGGTGCCGTCTTCCTGCTGGGAAGCCTCTTCTATGCAGCGAATGCTTACGGACGATGGGTTCACGTTGAGCACACACGCGCGGTCTTTGGCTTCGTTTTCTATTTGTGGCTCGGAGCATGGGCTTCCTGGCACTTCACCGCCCTGGAGAAGTGGGTCTCACGCATTCCGGCGAGCGCCATGGCAGGGCTTGTTCTCCTGAGTGGATTGGCAGCTTTGGGCGAAGCCAGACTGCTGGAAGAGTTGCGCTCGACAGATCCTGTCAATACCCTGCGCATCACGAACCAGATCTTTTCGATCGTGGTGAGTCTGGCCATCCTGAAGGCGAGCCGGGCACTATGGCCGCGCTTCATCAACGTGCGCGCGCATACGTTTGGCCTATATCTGACGCATACGCCCCTCTTGGCGGTTTTGGGGATGCTGGCCATCAGGTTTCCTCGTTATGTTGGAGCGGAAGTGTTGAAGCAGTCTGTTCCAGGAAACATCCTGCTCATGGTGATGACGTTCACTTTGACGTACGGTGGATGCCTGCTGCTGGTGCGATTCCTTGAGTCCTTTGCCGGCCTGCGCTGGACTGTGGGCGTTGGTGTTCCGGGCGAAGCTGCCAATCCTGGGCGCCAGCATGCCCGAGCCTCACTGAATGAGGGGTTCCCTTCCGTCATCCGCGCCGCGCCACGCGTCACGGGTTAACTACCCGCCGGGAAGACAGGGGTGCGGTTGACACTTAGTGCTGACCTGCCCTAGGCTCAAGGAACGATGACGCTTCTCCGGTCCCGTTTCTCCGGTTGTTGTTGCCGCTGTTTTGCGCCGGTGGCCTGAGCGAGCCGCGTTCCCCACCCATTCCTGCAAAGCGCACTCCCACGGATCCCGGGATGGGTTTTCGTCTTTTTCATTCGACAGTTCACAATATTTGCTCGGAAAGAGAGGATCCCATGTCGCTTCGCATCAATGATGTTGCTCCCGACTTTACCGCCGAAACCACGCAAGGTGTCATCCACTTCCACGACTGGATCGGCGATTCATGGGCGGTGCTCTTCTCGCACCCCAAGGACTTTACCCCGGTGTGCACGACGGAGCTGGGCGCGGTTGCCGGCCTGGAGAAACAGTTCGCCCAGCGCGGGGCGAAGGTGATCGGGCTGAGTGTGGATCCTGTCGCCAGCCACAACAAGTGGGCCGACGACATCCGGGAAGTGAGCGGGCACACGGTGAAGTATCCGGTGATCGGCGATCCCGAGCTGAAGATCGCAAAGTTGTATGACATGCTGCCTGGCGACGCCGGCGAGACTTCTGAAGGCCGCACTCCCGCTCAGAACGCACCGGTGCGGACGGTTTTCGTCATCGGCCCGGACAAACGGATCAAGCTGACGATTTCGTATCCCATGAGCACGGGCCGCAATTTCGATGAGATTATCCGGGTGCTGGACTCGATTCAGCTCACCACGAAGCACAAGGTTTCGACGCCGGCGAACTGGAAACAGGGAGACGACATCATCATCAGCGGGGCGGTGTCGAACGAGGAAGCGGACAAGCTGTTCCCCGGCTACAAGACGGTGAAGCCGTATCTGCGAACGGCGGCGCAGCCTAAGTAGGGGCGGCGGAGATGCCTTCCGCCGTGTAACCGCACGGCGGAGACTGAGCACCGGTGGCGAAGCGGCAAACGCGCTGGTCTGCAAAACCAGTATTCGCGGGTTCAACTCCCGCCCGGTGCTCCAATATTCGGTAAGGGCGGCCCAGGCCGCCGAATCACCGCGGTTCCTGCAGGAGGGCGCGACGACGTGCCGGCAGGAAGGGATGGATGAGAAGCTGGTAGGCTCCGCCACCCACCGCACCCCCGATGAGCGGGCCGACGATGGGCACCCACCAGTAGCCTCCCGGAGAGGGAAAGGCCGCCGGACCCCAGCCGGTGAGCAGGCAAAAGACGCGGGGCCCGAAGTCGCGCGCCGGATTGATGGCCCACGCTTCGAGATAGCCCATCGAGGCGCCGATGAGCGCCACCAGAAAGCCGATGATGAGGGCGCCAAAATTCGCGCCCGGCGCCATTTCGTTGTACTGCTCGGTGATGGCGAAGATGCCGAAAATGAGAAAAGCAGTGAGGATGATTTCGTCGCCGAAGGCGTGAGTGACGGTGATGCCCAGCCCGGGATGGGTAAAGAAGACGCCAGCGGCACCGCCCTGGGCGCGGGTGAGGTGGTGCGCCAGATTAAAGGCGTCGATGACCGGCCCAAACAGGACCTTGACGATGGCGGCACCGGCTAAAGCTCCGACGACCTGCGCCATGCAGTAGGGAACCACTTTTTTCCAGCTGAACTTACGATAAAGCGCCAGCGCCAGGGTGACCGCTGGATTAGCGTGGCAGCCGCTGACCGATCCAGTGGTGTAGATAGCGATCGTGACGGCAAGGCCCCAGGCGATGCACACGCCCCAGTAGGCGTGCTGGTAAGGGCTGGGATCGTAGAGCGAGTACATCGCCGCGACCGAATCGCCGAAAGCGATGATGATCACCAGAGCCACGGCTTCTGAAATGAGTTCTCCGGCCAGTTTCTTCTTCATACTTGTTTTTTGCCTCACTGAGGCCCAGGCCATCCCTGGCGGCTCCACATTCACCGGGTGTGCCCGATCCATTTTCGAAAGGTGTTGCAGTTCTATCGCGTCCCGGCCTTTGTGGCAATGGACGGCTCTGAGGCGGGGCGCATCAACACTTTGACAGAGCGCACCGCCTCCTCGAGTTCGGCGACTGGAACGCATTCGCGGCTGCTGTGCGCGGTCCGCATATCGCCAGCGCCGATGACGACGATTTCTTCTGCCACGGAAGAGAAGATGCTGGCCTCGGAGCCGAATGGGATCGAGACCGCGGCTCGTCCGGTGAGCGATTCCAGGCGCCGGACCAGCGATGCATCCTCCCGTGTTTCAAAGCCTGGCTGCTGACGAAGCGGCTTCACCTGCGCCCGAAATTCCGGATCGACTCTCTGGAGCTGTGCGATCATTTGTTCCACATCAGAGCAGACGCGGTTGGGCCTCTGCCCGGGAATGGGTCGCCACTCAAGTTGAAATCGGCAGATGCCGGGGACAATGTTTTTTGCGGTGCCACCCTCGATCGTGCCGATGTTGATGGTTGTCCAGGCGGGATCGAAAAACGGGTGCCGCTCCTGGGCGAGAGCGGCGCTGAGGTCTTCGATGGCGCGAATGAGCCGCGCGGCGTGATAAATGGCTGAGACTCCCTGTCCAGGATGCGCGCTGTGCGCCTCTTTGCCGATAACGGTGACCTCGGCGAGACAATAGCCTTTGCCGGCGCGGGCGGGGTGCAAAGAAGTCGGTTCACCGATGACCATGCGGCGCGGACGCAGGACATTCTGATCCAGCAACCGCGCGGCTCCGATGCAACCGATCTCCTCCTCGGCCGACAACACAATTCGCAGGCCGTCGACGAATACTTTGTTTTGCGAGGCCGCTGCGAGCAGGCAGGCCAGAAAGCCCTTCACATCGCAGGCACCGCATCCGTGCAACATCCCGGCATCAAAGATCGGCTTGAGAGCGTCTGTCCAGTCGGAGGCGAAGGGAACTGTATCGGTGTGACACATGAAAACGAGGTCCACATCGCGGGCCTCGACGTTCTGTCCCGGCGGCGCGGCAATCAAATTCACCTTCTCAATGCCCGCGGTGTCACGATAGGGCAACTCGCGCGTTGACCAGCCGATGCCCCGTAACGAGGCCACAGCGTAATCCACCAGGGGGCGATTTGAAATCGCCGAGGGCGATGGAATCCGGATCAGATCCGAAAGATGTTCGACGACCGCCTTCATGGTTCGCGACCCGCCGCATCGCGCCAAACCTTATCGTGGACCGCGGCGTAGCGCGAGATGATTTCTTTCTGGAGCGCGTGCTGACCATCGCGCACGACCAGGCGACCGTTCACCGCAACGTCGCGAATAGCCGTACGGTTCATGCCAAAAACAATCATCGGCAGCAGGTCGTCCGCGGAGTGGCCGGCAATCGACACGTCCTGGAGATCAATCGTGAAGAAATCGGCAAACGCGCCCCTCTCCAGTGTGCCGGCAGGAACACCGAGGGAACGCGCGCCGTTGCGAGTGGCGCAGTCGAACAGGCGAGACGCGATCCCCTGCTCGCCGATCTGATCGAGCATCACGCGCTGTTGATGAACCAGTCGCAGATGGTAATCCAGCTCGCGCGCATCCTCCAGAGGCTCGATCTGGGCCTGACTGTCAGAACCAAAGGCGATGCGAACGCCGCCGCGCTGCACAGTATCAGCTGCGAGAATGCCGTCTCCCAGATTGCGCTCCGTCGTCGGACAGGAACCGATCGTGGCGCCGGCATCCGCCAGCATCGCAATCTCGTCGGGAGTAATGTGGATCGCGTGGATGGCGGTCCAGTCCGGACCCAGCAAGCCGGCCTTCCCCAACAGGGCGACGGGCGTGGCGCCGTATTCACGCAGGCAGGCCTCGTTTTCAGCCACCTGCTCAGCCATGTGCATGTGCAGCGGGAGGCGATGCTGGCGGGCCCACGCCGCGATTTCGCGGATGTCGTCGAGAGGCACCGCGCGAATGCTGTGCGGGGCCACGCCGACGCGGACGATGTCATCCGCCGTGTCGCCCAAAAGGTCACCGGTATTCGCCAGGAATACATCCCGCTTCTCGAAGAAGCGCGTCTGGCCCGGATCGCGCGGTACTTCGAACCCTGAGCGGAGATACGCGCAACGCAACAGCACGATGCGGATGCCAACAGATTGCGCCGCTGCGATCACCTGCTTCGCCAGCAGATTTGGATCCTCATACGAGTGCCCATCCGGCGCGGTGTGCAAATAATGAAACTCTCCCACGGTCGTAGTTCCGGCCAGGAGCATCTCGAGAAAGGCCATGCGCGCGACGTCGTAGACCTGTTGCGGGTCGAGGTGGGCCGCAGCGTGATACATGGTTCCACGCCACGACCAGAAGTCGCGGCCACTCACGGCGCGCGACTCGGCCTTTCCGCGAATCAGCCGCTGGAAGGAGTGGGAATGGACGTTGATGAAGCCGGGCAACAGGGCTTTGCCGGGCAAGTCGATGACGTTGTCCGACGCCGTGTCGGACGCGACAATCGCCTCCACGCGCCCGTGGTCACTGACGCAGATCGCGCGCTTCGGCAGGAAGACGCCATCGACGAACAGCAACTCCGGGCGGACCAGAAGACTCATTGTGCCGCACCCGCCATTGGCAACGATGATCTCATGCAACGACCTTCTCTCCCCGATCCAGACCTCGCGCACCGGATTGGCTCCCAGTGTGTAGACGAGATCTCTCCAGTCGGAACCCTCGAGGACCAGAAAGTCCGCCAGCATGCCTGACTCGAGGCGGCCGGCGTCCGACAAACCCAGGGCGCACGCGGCATTGATCGTGCCCGCAACCAGGGCTTCCTGGGCGGTGAGGCCATTGAGCCGAATCGCGAGGGCCAAAGCGGCAGACATGGAGAAGAGTGGGCTGGAGCCGGGATTCAGGTCGGTTCCAACCGCCACGGCGGCGCCGGCGTCGATAAGAGCGCGGCCTGGGGCGGGCGGCAATCCCAGATGCAGCGAGACGCCAGGCAGAATAGTGGCGATAGTTGAGCCGCGAGCCACATCCGCAATCTGCTCTTTGCTGCACGCCTCGAGATGGTCGATGCTCAGCACCTTCAGGCGCAGTCCGAGCTCAAGACCACCCACACGATGGAATTGTTCGGTGTGCAGCTTCGTATCCATTCCGTGTCGTTGAGCAGACTCGAGGATTCGCTCTGCCTCAGCCGCGCTCCACGATTCCTTCTCGACAAAAACATCGACGGCGCGCGCCAATTTTTGCCCGGCTACCTCGGGAATCAGTGTCTGACAGACGTCCGACACGTATGCTGCTCTGTCGGACGCGCTCTTGGGTGGCACATGAATCAGAAGCGTGGGGATCAGGCGAGCAGGCAACCCATCTGCCAGGCGCTGGATGACCCGCAACATGCGCATTTCCGCTTCGGGAGCAAAGCCGTAGCCCGACTTGATCTCGATGACTGTCGCGCCGGAACGCATGAGTGCCTGAAGCCGCGGTTCGGCCAGGGCAATGAGTTCGTCCTCCGATGCAGCCGCGGTGGCATCGATGGTGCTCCAGATGCCGCCACCGCGTGCCAGAATTGCCTCGTAGGGCACGCCGGAGATGCGGGCCTCGAAATCGGCCAGGCGATCGCCCGCCCAGACCGCATGGGTGTGCGGATCGGCGAGACCTGGGGCAACGGCGCGATGTCCGAGATCGACCGTCTGAGTCGCGCGGCCGGCCCATTCGGCTTCGGGTCCGATCCAGAGAATGCGGCCCTGAGCGACGGCAAACGCGACCTGTTCGATTACGAGCAGCTGCCGCATCTCCGCGCCGCGCCTGGGGCCCGGACCCTGGGGCGTGACCAGCTGCGAGATCCCTCGCACGAGTAGGTCAGCGTTCATGGGAGACTCGGCAAATCCAGGCCGCGCTCGCGCGCCGTATCGATCGCGCGTTCGTATCCGGCGTCGGCGTGACGGACAACGCCCAGCGCCGGATCGTTGCGCAGGCAGAGTCTGAGCCGCTGTTCCGCTTCATCGCTGCCATCAGCTACCGCCACCAGGCCTGCATGCTGGCTGTAGCCCATACCCACGCCGCCGCCGTGGTGGAAGCTCATCCAGGAAGCACCGCTGGCGATGCCGGTGGCAAAGTTCAGCAGCGGCCAGTCGGAGACGGCGTCAGAACCATCCTTCATCGCCTCGGTTTCGCGATAGGGGCTGGCGACGGAACCTGCGTCGAGGTGATCGCGGCCGATGACGATGGGAGCCTTCAGGCGACCGTCGCGGACCATCTGGTTGAAGAGCAGCCCTGCGCGATCGCGCTGTCCGTAGCCAAGCCAGCAAATACGGGCGGGAAGGCCCTGGAAGGCAATCTGATCGGCGGCATAGGTTAGCCACTGGGTCAGACGCTGGTCGTCGGGAAAGAGATCGAGCAGTGCCTTGTCAGTTGCCGCGATGTCTGCGGAGTCGCCGGACAAAGCTGCCCAGCGGAACGGACCGCGTCCTTCGCAAAACGAATCGCGGATAAATGCGGGGACGAAGCCGGGATAGTCAAACGCGTTTTGTACCCCGGCGATTTTTGCCTGGGTACGGAGATTGTTGCCGTAGTCGAAAGCTACGGCGCCGCGCTTCTGCATCGTGAGTATGGCTTCGACGTGCGTGGCCATCGATTGACGCACGCGGTTGAGATAAGCGTCAGGCTGCTTCGCCCGCAGAGTGGTCAGGTCTTCATCCGCTTTGGCGATCGGCCAGTAACCCCACATAGGATCGTGCGCGCTGGTCTGGTCGGTCACCAGCTCCGGCGTGAAGCTCATCGCGACCATCTGCGACAGAACTTCGGCCGCATTGCCGAGCAGGCCGATGGAAAGAGCTGTCCGCGAGGCTTTGGCGTCCTTGGCCATGGCCAGTGCTTCATCGAGCGAGGTAGTGGCTTTGTCGAGATAGCACGTCTCCAGGCGGCGCTGGATGCGGCTCGCATCCACCTCGACGCAGAGGGCCACGCCGCCGGCCAGCTTGACCGCAAGCGGCTGTGCTCCGCCCATACCACCCAGACCCGCCGTCACCGTGATGGTCCCCGCCAGGGTGTTGTTAAAGTGGCGCTGCGCCGCGCTCTGAAAGGTCTCATAGGTGCCTTGCAGGATGCCCTGGGTGCCGATGTAGATCCAGGAGCCCGCCGTCATTTGCCCGTACATCATCAGGCCGGCACGATCGAGCTTGTCGAACTCTTCCCATGTGGCCCAGTGCGGGACCAGGTTGGAATTGGCGATGAGCACACGGGGAGCCAGTGGCTGGGTTTCCAGCACCGCCACTGGCTTGCCCGACTGGATAAGCAGCGTCTGATTATTTTCAAGGCGGTCCAGCGTTTCGACAATACGGTGGAAGCACTCCCAGTTGCGCGCCGCCTTGCCGCGTCCGCCATAGACAATCAGCTCGGCGGGTTTTTCGGCAACCTCGGGGTCGAGGTTGTTCATCAGCATCCGCTTCGCGGCTTCCTGAATCCATCCGCGCGCGGTTCGTGTGTTGCCGCGCGGTGCGCGAATCACGGGTTGCTGCTGGCTCATCGATCTTCCCCCGAAGGCGAGACTACCGCAATGCTGCCGCGGAGCCAACCCGGACTCTATTCCGCCTCGGCCTTTGGCTTCTGATCTTTCTGGTCCGTAGATTCCGGCTTGGCGAACGGCGGCTGCTGGTATTCGTAGAGGGCGTTCATGAAGAACTTGTAGGTCCCATGCGATTGTGCGCGCCACTGCGGCTTGAATCCGTAGAGGAAGATCCTTCCGTCGCCGTACGGAACTTCCAGCGCGGCAATCTTGTCCTGAATCGCCTCCGGATGCAGCAGCAGCCCGCTCTCCAGCGGATTGCTGTCCTTGGGATACCGCGCCAGGATGGCACCGTGGAAGCCGGACTTCGTGGTGAAGGCAGGGCCGTTCTCAAACATCACGACTGGCTCGCTCGGCAATCCCCAGGTTGCCGGCCGATCGCTGTTGAGTTCGATCCGCAGCAGTGCGCCGGAACAGAAAAACTTGTCGGGTTTCAGACCTTCCAGTGCATTTGAGACCGGCAGAGAGAGCAGCGGTACCAGCGTGGCCGCCGTCTGGTTGAAGGCCACCAGCGTGCCGCCCTTGCGGACGAAGTCGCGCAGGTTGTCGATCCCGTCTTCTCCCAGGCCGCCGGCATACTGTCCAGGCACGATGCCGTCGCGGAAACCCTCGAGCAGCTGCTCCTTGCGCATGTCCGGCAGGATGATGACATCCACGCGATCGCGTAGTCCGCCCGCGCGCATGTCGGCGTTATACAGACTGATGGGCTTGAATCCGTATTGCTCGAGAATCCAGCGCGTCCATCCTTCATCGATGGAGGAATCCCAGGGCCGATACAGACCGACACGGGCCTTGTGAACCGCGATGAGATGCTCCGGCGCCTTTTCCGCGGCCAGCACGGAGAGGCCGTATTTCTTTGACCAGTCGCCGAGGTTCGCGCGGCTCACGCCGCCGACCACGATCGCTCCCTTTTCCGTTCCCTCGGAGGTCTTCACCGAGTCCTGAGCAAAGGAGACCGTTCCGCCACCGGCCAATACGTCGTTCATCAATCGGAAGCTGGCATTGGACTGGTGGCTCACGACAAATGTCGCGCCGCTTCCCTGCACTTCTGCAACCGGTCCATCCAAAGTCTCTGCCGACTTCAAATGCGACAGCTCGTCGGGCGTCAGTGGATCGGAGATGGCATCAACGCGCACACCCATCTGCAGTGGCAAGGTCCACCCGGTCACGTCATAGGGAAGATCGACGGGCTTGTTACTCCCCTGAAAAAGGGCTTCCGGGTAACGCTGCACTTCGAAGAGTTCCTTGGCCATGGAGCTATAAGGCTGGTTCATCAGGATGACCCACGAACCGGCCGGATAGTCGCGATCATTGGCACGGAAGCCGGTTTCGGATTCGCGGATCTGGATCCCGTTCTCCTGCATGATGTGCGCCAGCAGCTCTCCCTCGGGGGCATCCGCCTGCACGCTGGGAATCACATAGGCAAAAGGAGGTCCCTGTTCGTAGCGCCTGATGTTGTCGCGCGCCGCCTGATAGCGGTTGTAGAGCAGCGTTTCGCGATAGCGCGCCGAGGTGTCCAGAACGGACATGGAAGCGGCCACCATATAGTCCACGGCATCCTTCAGCCGCCACCATCCGCCCTCCCATGGCGTGGTGTACATGGTCAGAGCCTTCAGGTCCTGCATGTCTTTGGGAAATTCATCTACCGTGTAGAAGCGCGGCGTCGCATAACGATAGAGGGCGGTCTCGGTGAAGAAGGAAAATTCGTTGCGGAACGAACCGGCGTAATCCACAAAGCCGGGGTACCAGTTGTCGAAGCGCTGTTCGCTGATGGATCCGGGCATCTGGTGCGCGTCAAGATACGCGGTCATATTCGTGCCGATCACATTGAACCAGCTCCGCACGTAGGGGCTGATGTTGGAAGAGATGGGATCGCTGAAGGGCGGTATCCAGATGCGCGCCGGAAAAGGTGCGGTTTGATGCTGGCAGTAGAAGACCTCCGGCGCCCAGTCGATCTCGGTCTTCGCGACCACCTGCGACTCCTTCATATTGAGCATGTAGCCGTCGCGGTTGTTATCGTGGCCGACATAATCCTGGAAGAGCCACGGCATGGGACTGACTTCGAAACGCGTTCCCAGATTCTTCCGATACCAGGAGACGACCATGTCCTGGCCGTCGGGATTCAGCGTCGGCCAGAGCATGAGAATGACATTGTTGAGAATGGTGTCGATCTCCGGATCATTCTGTGCGGAGAGAAGCTTGTAGGCCAGCGCAATGGAGTGCTGCGGTCCGGCCACTTCACTGGCGTGCAGGCCCCCGTCAATGTGCACGATAACGGGCGTGGTGTGGGCTAGTTCCTTTGCCTGCGCATCGTCAAGACCCTGGTCGGTGGCCAGCCGCACGGCAGCCGCCTTGTCATCATCGATCTTTGCCAGATTCTTGGGCGATGAGATCAGCGCCACTTCAATGTCGCGGCCTTCCGACGACTTGCCGACCGTAATCATCCGGATGCGATCGGAATGCGCAGCCAGTTCGTGAAAGTAGCGAATCTCCTCTTCATAGGTCGCCAGGTAGTAGTCGTCACCTGGCGTATGGCCCAGCACTGAGGCAGGCGTGGGCACCTGCGCCCGCACCGCAAAGGCGGGGATGATTGCCGCGAAGAGGACCAACAGGCAGCGCTTGCGCATCGGCGTTCTTTCCTTTCGTGATGGGCATGGCATTGGCACCCACGCCCGGCCTGATTGTTACGGAAGGAGTAGTGGTATCACAATCAGGGCGAGAAATTGAAGCGGGCACGTTCTCGCGCACAATTCGCAAGGCAGCAAAGAAAAGGCGCCGGAGACGCGTATCTCCGGCGCCAGGTTTTCACACCATGTTTAGAAATCGAACCGCAGGGCAAACTGCATGCGGCGCGGCTGGGTCAGCAGCGAACTGGCATACCCCAGATTGCTGCTGGTGAGCTGCGACCCAATCGAAAATGGATCGAAGCGCACCGCGTTCGTCACGTTGTAGGTTTCCCAGTCGAACTTGAGGGAGCCGTACTCGCGGATCTTCCAGGTTTTGTTCAAGCCGCCGTCGATATCAAAATAGCCGTCGCCACGAAAGTTATTGCGCTCACCTGTCTCGCCAGGATAGGGCAGGCGAACCGGCGATCCGGTGAGGACGCCACTATTGATCGCGCTGGGGTTGTCGAAGTACAGCGGGTTCCCGGAGGAATCGAAATGGCGGTGAGTCTTCAGGTTTCCAGTGACGATGCCGAAGCCTTCCTGCTGCCAGTCGGTCGTCCAGCCCGGCTCGAAGAGCGTGAATGGCAGGCCGCTGGTGGTGCCGGCTCAAGCCGGTCAGCTGCCATCCGCCGATCAGAGCATCGGCGAAGCCGTTCATGCCGCCGCCGAACTGACGTCCGCGGCCGAACGGCAACTCATAATAGCCATTCACGTTGAGCAGATGAGTGGTATCGAAGTCCGAGACGGCGCGGTTCAGTTCCGGCTTCCAGGTGTTGATGATGCTGCTCAGCGCGGTACTGACGCTGTTCTCCGTGCTGCGCTCCGCGTCCGATCCTTCGTCGATGGAGCGGGAATAGGTATAGCTGAGATCCAGTTCCAGTCCGTGGCTGGTGGGGTGATGGACGCTCACCTGCAGGGCGTTGTAGTAGCTCATGCCCATCGTCGAGAGGGCATAAAGAGACGAGAACTGGCTCTGCCAGAAGTGGGGTTGCCAGTTCGCGGGTGCTGGGTAAAACCCAAATCCCGACGAGGCAGGACCGTAGAAGTCGAGGTCGGCCAAAGCTGTGGTGGCCCCGAGGTTGGACCGGTATGGAGCCCACTCGTTATTGAAGATGGCCTGGGTTGCGCTTTCGCCCGCGTAGTCGTAGCCGGCCATCCACGGAAATATGTCTTCAAAGTATTGAATAGGTTGAATGGTTGCCGTATTTCCAACCACGTAGCCATTGGAGTCGTAGACGCAGTTGCAGCTTCCGCCGTTCTTATCCACGAGTTTCGAGAGCTGGGCCCCGGCATGGTAATAATCGCCACCGCCGGCGGGATCGACGTAGTCCGGCGGCTCCGCCAGGTCCAGGCTCTGAATCAGATGGCGGCCGAGAGTGCCGCGTAGTCTGTCTCCAGGGTAAAGCCCTTCGGGAACTGATGCTGGACCGAGAGATTGAAGGCCTCGGTGTAGGGAGTCTTCATCTTGCTGTCGAGTCCCCAGGTAATCGCAAAACCCTGGACCGGGTCGAAGGGCGGCGTATAGGGATAGGTCTGGGGCGAAGCGCCGGCGCCGTTGCTAAAGGGGAGATCCCGGCGACCGGTAAAACGCGGCGAATCTTCAAATCCATAGTTGCCTGCGGCATTGGTGACGGAGCCGCTGAGGCCGTAGGATCCGTTCTGATCGAAGATGTTGACCACCGACTCGCCGAAGTGGTCATAGTCAAATTCCTGCGCCGACGCGGATGGTGGTGTTCGCGGTGGGAGCGTATGCAACGGAGAATCGCGGCGCGATGTTGTCCTTTGACATCGGGTAGAAGCCCTTCTTGCCGTAGTAGTTTCCGGCCGGCGCAAAGGTGAGGAGGGGCTCGATCGATCTGACCCTGCAGCGCGGCGTTCTCGCGCTGTTTATACCAGGTGTCCGTGTCGATGGTGGGCGTGACCTCCTGGCCGCTGGTTTCATACGGAGTCTGCAGCAGCGTGTGGCGGATGCCGGCAGTGATGGTCAGAGTTGGCAGCGGCTTCCAGGCATCCTGCAGGTAGTACTCGAACTCGTTCGCCTTGAAGGAGCGAACCAGCGGCGTGCCGTCCGCCAGCAAGGTACCGGAGGTGGCGCTGGTGAGCTTGTCGTTGTACTGATTGGTCACAGACGGAACTGTGCCCACAAGGTTCGCATAGGCAATGACAAACGAATTTCCAAAGCCGCTGTCGACCGGCGGCAGGCCGAGAATGGCGTTGGGATCGGGGGGATTGCCGCCCAGCCAGTACGGGTTAAACTGGCGCCGTTATAGGAAACGGCATCGGACGTGCGGCTCTGCCCGACGAGCCGCCAATTGGCTCCGAACTGGAAGTCGTGCTTGCCGTGATTCCAGTTGAAGTTGTCGATAACGTTATGCACCGGCACGGAAGCCAGCGTGGTGCGAGTCTCCGCCGTGGCCGTGTCCATGAAGCGGAAATCGACATAGTCGCCGCTACCGACACCGCGGTTGCTGTAGCCCTGGCGGATATAGCTGTAGCGGACATCGTCGATGACATTGGGTGAGATGGTCCAGGTGTCGCCGGCCACGATGCCCTTGGTATTGTCTTCAAAGAAGTCGCTGGGACCCTGGCCGGGAAACTGCTCCACGCCCTGGGTCGTATCCTTCTGCACCCGCCGCGCACGAACAGCCGCTGCCTGTTGTTGGGCGTGAAGTCGAGTCTCGCGATGCTGGTGTTTTCCGTCAGCGGGTTGGGCGAGGAGAACGCAAATGAGCCCGTGTTATACCCGTCGCCGGTAAGGATACCGTTGGCGGCCGGCTCGGAGGCAAAATAAGCCAGCGCATTCGGATTGGGACCCGGACCTGGCGTGTATTGCGAGTTGGCACATCCCCGGCGGAGATGCACCCGTTGTCCAGCGTGGCCACCTGACCTGGAGAAAGCGTCACTGGCACCACATTGCCTGCAGTGTCGTCGCCAAGATACGTGAGGTTTCCGGCCAGATACGCGGGCGTCGCGACGGTCCGGATCACCTCAGCATTCTCGGCCTGCCGGGTTCCCTCATAGTTGCCAAAGAAGAAAAGCTTGTCCTTCAGAATGGGACCGCCCACATCCGCGCCAAAGATGTTGCGAATCAGCTTCGGCGCCACGTTGGCCTGTCCGCTGGCCAACTCCGACTGTTTATTGAAGTAGTTGTTGGAAACGGTCATGGTGGGACGGTTGTACTCGTACGCCCCGCCATGAAATTTGTTCGTTCCGGACTTGGTGATCAGACTCACCTGGGCGCCGCCGAGCGGCCTTCATCGGCGTTGGTGTTCGATGTCGCCACACGAAACTCTTCGACGGAATCCTGGGTCTCGCGCAGGACCCCGGTAAAAGCATAGCCGTAGACCTGGTCGTTATCGTCGACGCCGTCGATGGTCACGTTGCCCTGGTCGGAGCGCACGCCGTTCACAGCGCCGCTGCGGCTGTCGCCCATGGGGTTCATCTCGGAAGCCGAGGGTCCACCCGAACTGCTGGGCAGGTAGAGCACGCCTGGCTGCAGCGAAAGCAGGTCCGGCACGTTGCGGGTTTCGCTGGGCAGCGCCTGGATCAGCGTGTTGCCCATGGAATTACCCAGCGATGCATCGGTGGTATTCGAGGGTCTCCGCCGCGGCGCTGACGTTCACCACCTGGGAGAGCGACTGCAGCGTCATAGTGAAGTCAATCGTTGCCGGCTGGTTCACCAGCAGTTCGGCCGTCTTGCTCTGATCGCCAAAGCCCTGAGCGGTCACTTTGATGGTGTATCGCGCGGGCTGAATCTGCGGGAACGTATATTCCCCAGCGGCATTCGACGTTCCTTTAATCGTCTGTCCCGTCGCTCCGTTGGTCAGGGTAATTTGAGCGCCAGACAACCGCGCCACTTCGATCTTCACCAATCCACGCAGCGAAGTGGTGGCGACCTGAGCAACGGCGGAGAGGCTAAGAGCGAGGGAGAGCGCGAACGCAGAAACTGCGAAAAGATGCTTATTCACTGATCCTCCAAAAGAGTCGTCCGATGCCGGTGTGGATCCGGCTGATCTTTATGATTCGTTTCCGTCTGGGAATCGGTTGGGAGCCGCTAGTAACCCATTGTGAACCAGGACGTATAAACGGTTCAACTCTATCGACGCGCGAACCGTGAAAATGGCCCAGGTATAAACAGACTTTTTTTGCGCCATCACTCTTTCCATGAGCCAAGGCGCTCCGGAGCCCGGTGATCGGTCATGGCGAATCCGCGCATACGGAATGACTGGCTATTGCGCTCCCTCGCAGCTCTTCCGGATTACTCCGGAACCGCAGCGGCGCTATAGTGGCCATTCAGGCAACCAAAGAGCTGCCCCGGGCTGTCTGCGTGGGGCGGCGGGGAGCAGTACCCATGGCTGATCGCGAAACACCACAGATCCACGTCGCCGGATCATCCGGCTGAATCCTGGCGCAACGGCATCACTCGCCGCGGTTTTTTGAAAGGCGCTGGTCTGACCGCGGCAGGGACAGCCCTGCTGGAAGGCGTCCAGGGATTCACTTCATGAAGCGGCAAAGCCGCAGAGACGGCATCGTGGCGATGCACCGAACTCGGTCCAGGGCCGGCGCCCGTGCGCCTCACATGTGAATGGAAGCGAACACACCATCGAGATCGAGCCTCGCACGACGCTGGCCGAAGCGCTGCGCCTGCATCTGGGCATGACGGGAACCAAGATCGTGTGCGATCGCGGTGTGTGTTCCGGCTGTACGGTGTGGCTCGACAAGATGCCCGTGAACAGCTGCATGACGCTGGCCCTCGACGCGTTGGCCATCACGTAACCACCATCGAAGGCCTTGCCCCGAAGCGGCGAGCTACACCCGCTGCAGGCAGCTTCGTCAAGCACGACGCCATGCAGTGCGGCTTCTGCACGCCGGGCATGGTGATGAGTTGCGCTGCCCTGCTTGAGCGCAATCCAGGCCCTCGGAAGCCGATGTGCGACACGCTGTCTCCGGCAATCTCTGCCGCTGCGGCACCTACCCCAAAATCTTCGCCGCCACCCTCGACACGGCCGCGAACCGCCAGGCCTGAGGAGAGAAGCCCAATGAAGACGCCAATTAAGGAAGACGCGCTCACCCGGCGGGCCGCAGGTCCGGCAAAGAAGTCTGTCGAGATGCCCATAGGGGTACCGGGCTACACGTTGACGACCGAAGCGCGCCAGGTACCGCTACAGCGCGTGTGGCCGATCAACAAAGACCTGAAGTATGTGGGGCAGTCGTTCCCGCGCTACACAGGGGCGCCAAGGCCACCGGCAGCGCCCGCTACACCTCCGATGTGCAGTTGCCCGGGAATACTCTACGCGAAGTTCGTCAACGCCACGGTGTTGCACGCTAAACTTCTGCTCCGTCGATACATCCGCGGCGGAGAAGGTGCAGCCCGGGTGAAGGGCGTGCATGTCATCCAGCGCGTCATGGGCGGAAACGGATGCGTTATTACTTACAACAATGTTCCGCAATTCAACTACGCTGGTCAACATTATGATGCGGCGATCGCTGGCTCTGGAATGTGGGTGGCGTGGGATGAGAATAATGGTGTCCAGATTCACATTACGCGATTCATCTTTCACTGTAAGGGCTCTGGGAATAATCTTAACTGGATGGGTTCGCGGATGATAGACTTTACAATGATTTTGGGCGTGGAATGAACGAGTGAGAGGGCGGAGTTAGAGTGAGAAACCCAGTGAAGGCATGTCTGTTTCTGCGGATGTCGTTAGTTTTTTTTTGAGATTGTTGCTGAATGCAAAATGCAGCTGAATGGGCTAATGGCTTGCGTTATCGGTGAGCTTATGATAAATGGACTGCAATGGACTTGACTTGCATTTTCTGAAACTTGATTGCGTGTGCTCTTTTCACTACAAGAGAGCTCTGCTTGCGGAAGTGAGCCCAGCCATGCCGATTTATGTCTGGAAATCCTGTGATGTTGAATGGTCTTTCCCACTTGGAGGAACGAATGATTATTCATTATTCTTTTATGTCACAGTTTGGTCCTCCTGTAGGAATAGATTGCTACTGCCGACGGCCTCCACAGACATTGGCCGTGCACTTTTCAACCAAATCCATCTTGCCAAGACCCCATCCTCCGCTCTCTTTTTCAGTATAACAGGATCAATTACCCCTATTTCTCGCTCTCTCGAGATCCACCTCTGCACCTTCCAAAATGCTGCTCAATCCCGCTATCGCCAGCCCAAAGTCACTCATCCCAATCGTCATCCCCGTAACAGCCATCTTCTTTTTCAACCACCTTCCCTGTAACTCATAAGAAAACATGCCCTCCTGGGCAGGCTAGGCAGGACACCCAGAAGAAAGATCCCTGGGATTTGTTTCCCCACTTTCAGCTGAGGGAACGAGCCAGATTTTGGGAGAGGAGGACAGTTCCACGCAAGAAGGGGTCTAGGCGTTGGTGAATGGCGAGAGGGTGGAGATGCACTGTGTGTAAGTGAGGGCTGTTGTGTGGATGATGGTGAAAAAATAAGAATCTGAGGGTTAGATGTGCTTGGTGTGGAATTTGCTTCTAGTTGTTTGTGTAGCCATGATGAGGCGTGCTTTTGGATTTTCGAGGTGCTGGACTGTGAATCTTGTGATGTGATAGATACAGTGAGAAAACGCATATCGTCCAGAATCTCTGCTGCTGCGAGGCTCAAACTCAGAGTTTCTCAACTTTGTGCGAATGCTCTTGGTGATGAGAGAAGTGGGCATTTTAAAGCTTCGGAATGACGGGCAGGGATTGAAGGGTCCATGTTAGATTTTGGATTTAAATCTTGCCGTGTAAGATCACTTTCGAAACAACATGCGAGTTCGTATCCGTACTGCGAGGGTGAGTTGAGTTAAACCAGGAAGTACCATGTGCTCACGGTATGAATACTTGTTCCAAAACAGGATCTTTCATCTGCGCGTACCCTCCTCGAAGCTTGATCATTTGATTGAGTCCTTTCACATGAGGCCACAACATCTCTGGGGATCCCCAGAAGAACTGGCAGACTATCAGTACTATCATCTCTCGCTATCTTCTTAAAGGGGAATTCAACCGACCTCAAGAATTGCCAAATGAATCACTGCCCGCAGTGCCTCACCGCCAACTTGGCTAAAGTCCTGTTTCAGAAACTGGTTGATTATCTT
>CAVPCE010000106.1:0-6720 GCA_963702295.1 uncultured Acidobacteriaceae bacterium
GGGCTCAGACACGAAACCAAGCCGCGTATCGATTATGGTCGGCTTGCTGACAGTAATCGCCGCATACGGATAATGCGCGGCGCAACGATCCTATCGCCCCCTGCCCGGCCGCCATATGCTGGAACCGCTCGCGCAGCCAGCCCGTATTGGCATCGTAGATTCCCCGCACATGCGCGACAGCCTGCCGCGCATTGGTGAATTGTTTAGCCTGCGAGCGCGGTGGTGGGCGGGAAGGGCTTGGAGGGCATTCTTCAGTCCTAAAATGCCCAAAAGCGATTGAGCAAATTCTTTGGGATCGAACGCCTGCAAATCCTCGACACCTTCGCCTACGCCGATGGCACGGATCGGAACTTGAAAGCGATCGGCCAGAGCCACCAGCACGCCGCCCTTGGCCGATCCGTCGAGCTTGGTAACGACAAGGCCGGTCACATTCGTCAATTCGCGAAACGTCTCCACCTGCGCATGCGCGTTCTGGCCGGTGTGGCGTCGAGCACCAGAAGCGTAGCGTGCGGCGCATCGGCATCCAACTTCTTCAAAACCCGCGCGATTTTGGCAAGCTCCTGCATCAAATCGGCTTTGTTGTGCAGCCGCCCGGCCGTATCGATAAGCAGCAAATCCGTTTTCGCGTCTTTCGCTTTTTCCAGCGCCTGAAACGCAAGCGCCGCCAAATCTCCGCCCTCCGGCCCGGTAATCACTCGCAGCCCGCGCGCTCGCCCCAGATTTTGAGCTGGCTGATCGCCGCCGCACGAAACGTATCGCCGGCGGCCAGAATCACGCTCATCCCCTGCCCGCGATAATGCTTCGCCAGTTTGCCGATGGTCGTCGTCTTGCCATGCCATTGACGCCGGCAACGAGAATCACAAACGGTTTCTTCGCGCGGTCGATATCAAGCGGCTTCGGCTAGGGCCGCAGAATATCAGCAATCTGCGTCCGCCAGCGCCTCTTTCACCTCAGCTCGGTGACATCCTTGCCGAAACGGTTTTTGGCGAAATCGCCAACAAGCCTAGCCGAAGTTGCGGCCCAAGATCGGCGGCAATCAGCAATTCCTCCAAGCGCGTTGAGCGCCTCACCATCCAGCCTACGCCCGCCAAAAATCCCGCCGATACCCTCGCCCAGCTTGCTCGAGCTGCGCTGCAAGGCCGCAGCGAAGGCGGGAAAGCCAGCCGGATTTTTCAGGCTTTTCATTCATGCCGCCAACCTCACGCAGCTTGATCACCTTCATTCCGGACATTTCCACCCTTACAATCTCCCCCACCGGCGCGTTATCCAGAAGTCCGATGGGTATGGACGGCGTAGACCGCCAGCACAGTGAAGGCAAAGGCCAGCAGCGCCATGTGGTAGGCGTAGAGCTTCAGCGAACGCCGCCAGAGGTGGGCGCGAACGCCTTTCTGATCGAGCATGTGCTGCCGGTAATAAATGCGGCCGACGAGGACGGCGGACAGGAAGACGAATCCCTCGGCAGAAGAGACAAAGCCGAAGGGCTGATCAACGTAGTTGCTTAAATGAGTCGGCAGGTGGACGAGGATCATCCACGCCAGGAAAATCCCCCGGAGTGCATCGAGTTGGGAACCCGCTGTAGTTTCGGCAAGTGCATGCGAAAGAGACACTCCTGGGCAGTCGCGCCCGAGGCACTTTACAGTTAGACGCCAACCTGAGGCACGGGTTGCGGTGCAACCTCAATTCCCTGCCGACGGGGGTAGGCCGGCAATCGCCGGGCCGACGAGGGAACTGCAACTGGCGCTGTGGGATGGAGCCAGTCTCAGCATGAACGTTCTTCCGGGGAGACGCAATACCCTTTAATAGGCGGGAATGCCCGTAACGCTGTGGCCAATGATGAGAGTGTGAATATCGTGCGTTCCCTCGTAGGTCTTCACGGATTCCAGGTTCATCATGTGCCGCATGATCGGATAATCGTCCGTGATGCCGTTGGCGCCGAGAATATCGCGCGAAATGCGAGCGCATTCCAGCGCCATCCAGATGTTATTTCGTTTCGCCATCGAGATGTGTTCGTGGCTGACCTTTCCCTCGTCTTTGATGCGGCCTACCTGGAGAAAAAGGAGCTGCGCCTTTGGTGATTTCGCTGATCATCCAGGCGAGTTTTTCCTGGACGAGCTGATGGCTGGCAATGGGCTCGTCGCGGAACTGCTTGCGAAGCAGCGAGTACTGGCGAGCCGTGTCGTAACACGACATAGCGGCGCCGATGCCGCCCCAGGCGATGCCGTAACGGGCCTGGTTCAGGCACATGAGGGGCGACTTAGGCCATCCGATTGGGAAGCAGGTTGGAGGCGGGAATGCGGACATCCTGCAGTGACAGGCCGGAGGTGACCGAGGCGCGCAGAGACCACTTACCGTGGACGTCCCAGGCGCTGAAGCCAGGGCGGTCTTTTTCCACCAGGAAGCCGCGGACGCGGCCATCTTCGCCGCCGTCGCCGTAAGTCTTCGCCCAGACGATGGAGACGTCGGCAATGCTGCCGGAGGTGATCCACATCTTCTCGCCGTTGAGGACGTACTCGTCGCCCTCGCGATCGGCGCGGGTGCGCATGCCGCCGGGGTTGGAACCGAAGTCGGGTTCAGTGAGGCCAAAGCATCCGAGCTTTTCGCCGCTGGCCATTTTCGGCAGCCAGAAATTCTTTTGCTCGTCGGAGCCAAAGGTGTAGATGGGGTACATCACCAGAGCGGACTGGACGCTGACGAAGCTGCGCACGCCGGAGTCGCCGCGCTCGAATTCCTGCATGACCAGGCCGTACTCCACATTGGACATGCCGGCGCAGCCATAGCCCTGCAGGTTGGCACCGAAGAAACCGAGCTGTCCCATCTGGGGAACGAGTTCGCGGGGGAATCGTCCCTCGCGATTGCATTCCTCGATGATGGGAACGAGATTGTCTTCGATGAACTGGCGGGCAGTGTCGCGAGCCATGCGCTCGTCGTCACTGAGGAGGCTGTCAAAACCGATGAAATCTACGCCTTTAAAAGGGAAGGCCATATGGAAGGATGACTCCGGAAAGAGACATGATACCGGGCGGAGACAAGGGGTGGGAAGCGGATGCCGGCCGGCGCTGGTTACCGGCAGGTTTCGCCGGCTGGAGGGGGAGGCCCGACAGTAGGAGGTTTACGGAATCCTCGGAATCAGGGAATATGGCATAGAGTGGAAATGAGGACTCACCATGGCTGGAGATCTGCAACTCACCTGTAGCGACTGCGGGCGAGAGTTTACATTTACTAGCGAAGACCAGGCGTTCTTCTCGGAGCGCGGGTATTCGTCCCCGAAGCGCTGCAAGGCCTGCCGCCAGGCGCGGAAGAGTGAACAGGGAGGCGGGGGCGGAGGCGGCGGATACCAGCGGTCAGAGTCCCGAGGGACCGCAGTGGTCTGCTCCGGGTGCGGGCAGCAAACCACGGTTCCCTTCGAGCCTCGCGGCGACCGGCCCGTCTACTGCCGGGACTGCTATCAGGCGCAGAAGGGCGGCGCCGGTGGTGGCCGTCAGGCCGGCGGGCGCGGGCGCTACTAAAGCAGGCTCAACAAATCCAGGAATACGGGAGAACTCCGCCGCTCTGCGCTCTCGCGTCAGAGATGAGGCGTGGCACGTGTGCGCCTACGCGGCGTGTTCCTGCTTCTTTGGATTCGGCGTCTGCGAGGGTGGGCGACCGACTTCGCTGGCATCGCTGGCGTCTTCCTGTCCGGTCTCTTCCTGACGGCGCTGTTCGGGATGCTCGGTGACGGTCGGGTGCTTTTCGTGTTCCGGATGCTGCCTCATGTGCGTGTCTCCTGGGAGTGAGATGCAGAAGGCGCGGACGGATCAGGAATGCCGGTCCGAAGCAGGCGAACCGTTCTGGTTCAGCAGGCTCTTCAGCGCGGCGTAGAGGCGTGCGGTGATCTGCTCCGGGGTGTCGGATGGACTGAACTGGATGGGCTCGCCGATGCGGACGGTGAGGGCACCGGAACGAAACCAGCCCTTACCCTTTTCCTTCAGCTCGCTGAGACCGGCCAGGGCCACGGGGACGACAGGCGCTTTCGATTCGCGGACGAGAATGCCGATGCCGGGGCGGAAGGGCTGCAGTCCGGTATCGGTGCGGTGGCCCTCCGGGAAGACGATCACGTTGTAGCCGCGGTCCAGAGCCTCGCCTGCATGCTGGAAGGAGCGGCGGAAGCCAGCGCTTCGCGGGAGTGGGAATGCGTTCACCAGGGCGGTGACAAGGAACCAGGTGAGGGGGCCCAGCGGATCCAGCATCCGGGACAGGAAGCTGCGAGTGGGTCCGACGTTGCGCATGTGGCGCCAGTCCCACAGGATATTGCCAGCCATGGCGGCGGCCACATGACGGCGCATGCGGCCAGGCAGGCCATAGAGGACCAGCGGCACATCGTAGGCTGTGACATGGTTGGCGATGAGGAGGACCGGCTGGCCGGGGCGCAGGTGGGCGGGCGCTCGACACGCGGCTTGGCGAGAAAGCGGACCAGCGGCTGCTGGATGAGCTCTGTGTAGGCGGCACGGACGAGCCAGACAGGCTTCCACCACGGCCAATGCGGGTAGATGTCGGTCTCGACCGGTTGGCGCACCGGCGCGGCGACGTGGGCGGATGGAGCCGAGCCCTGGGGAGCAGCTTCGAGAGAGGGTGTCTCGGCGTGGTCAAGCCTTAGCGTGCGGCGCAGATCGGCCAGGGTGACGAGCTGCTCGAGGGTGGCGTCGTCGACGCTTAGCCCGAGGCGCTGTTCGAGCTCGGACTGGAGCTGCACCCGGCCGAGGCTGTCGAGCCCCAGGTCCTCAGAGAGGCGGGCGTCGTCGCCCGCGTGGTCGGCGGAGGCATGGCTGATGGAGAGGACCAGCGAGAGCAGCGAATCGGCGACCGCGCCGCCGGAAGACGGCGCTTGCCCGGCGTTGACCCACTCCGTAACTTTGGGACGCCGAATTTTGCCGGTGGACGTGCGCGGCAGATCGAGTTCGGGCCACAGTCTCCATTGGTGGACTTGCTGGTATTCGGCGAGCTGCCTGTTGGCGGCGACGATGGCCTTCTGGGCTTCTTCGCGTGATCCGCGAAAGAGCAGGACCGCGACGGGTTCTGTACCGGCTGAAGTCAGGAGCGGGACGACAGCGGAGGCCTGGACGCCGGACTGGGCATTGAGGGCCTCTTCGACGTCCTCCGGGTGAATGTTGACGCCGGACGGCGTGACGATGACCTGACTCTTGCGCCCGACAAAGCGAAGCTGGCCCTGGTCGTCGCGCTGCGCGAGATCGCCGGTGGCGAGCCACTCCGATTCGTTTGGACGGAGACTGCCCTGCTGCCAGGTAGCGCGGGAGACCATGTCGCCGCGAACGAGAATCTCGCCTTCGTCGGTGATGCGGACGTCGCGACCGGGAAGGACCTTGCCAATGGTTCCCTGCCCTGGCTTGAAGGGATGATTCAGCGTGATGAGGGCGGAAGTCTCGGTCATTCCGTAGCCCTGGATAAGAGCGAAACCAAGGCCGGTCCAGAAGCTTTCCAGATCGGAGGAGAGCGAAGCGCCGCCGCAGACGAACGCCCAGAATTTGAAGCCGAAGAGGCGATGAATCTTCCGAAAATGCCACCAGCGCTTCCAGGCGCTTTGGCCCGTGGCCGCCTGGATGCGCTCCGCGAGATGGGGCTCAACGGCGAGCAGATGCGAACGCAGGAGGTCGAGAACCCGCGGCACCGAGCAGACGACGGAGATGCGCTCGCGATGGATGATTTCGATGAGGCGCTGCGCCTGGAGACGGTTTTCGAAGTGCACTTCGGCGGCGAGCAGGGGTGGAATCCACAACCCCATGAACTGACCGAAGACGTGGCTGAGCGGCAGCGTATGCAGAAAACGAATGGGATGAAACGGACGCTCGTATTTCAGGTATTTCTGCATCTCGCGCTCGATGGGATCGAGGCTGGCGAGAACGTTGCGGTGAGTGTGGACAATGCCCTTTGGCTCGGCGGTGGTGCCGGAGGTGAAGAGGATCTGAAAGGGCGTATCGAGGTTGAGGGCGGGATCGCGGAGGTCCCCGCCAGAGGGGTGCGGAAGCTGCACCGCAAAATCTTCGAAGGCCAGGGCGGGTGTGGTCTCGCCGAGAGAGCGGAGCAGCTCGCGATCGCCGAGGATGAGTTTGGGCCGCGTGTTTTCGATGACGCGCTGCGCAAAATCAAGAGCGCCTGCCGGGTCGAGCGGGACGACGATGACGCCGCGCTGGAGGCAGCCGAAGAAGGCGGCCATCCACTCAAGGCTGTTCTGGCCCCAGAGAACGACACGCTCGCCCATGGGAATCTGGCGGCGGATGAGTTCGGCGGCGGAGCGATCAGCCAGCGTCGCCAGCTCGCTCCAGGTGGAGGCAAGGCGGCGGTTGCCTCGATACGCAACGAGAGCGGTGGCATCGCCGTGGCGGCGGAAATCATCGACAAATGTGGCGAGGCTGGAGCGCATGCGGCTGCCGCAGAGCGGCCTGTGTCCTTAGATTATGCGCGGGCGAAGTCGATGTAGCCGTGGACCGGGTCGGTGCGGACGAGCGTGACGCGAAGCCGGTCGCCGACATCGACGCCCTGCTGGCCGCGAACCAGCATGCCGTCCACGGGCGGCCGGAGCGTGCGCACGAAGGAGCCGTGCTCGGTGACACCGGTGACGATGGCGTCGAAGACCTGGCCGATGCGATTGGCCATGGCGACGGCAGCGATGCGTTTCTGCATTTCGCGCGAGACTTTGCGCTCGGCATCCTCCATACGGGTGCACTG
>CAVPCE010000107.1:0-11127 GCA_963702295.1 uncultured Acidobacteriaceae bacterium
GCGCACAGGCTGCCACCCTTCGGGTGCCTTGGCTTTTGCCCAGAGAGTCGACTGTTGAAATTGTCCGAGGGGCGTTGGTTCGAGGAATCGATCCCAGGCGGGATCGTCGGCTTCGCGCGAGATCCACGCGGTGACGGACTCGCCGCCCTGAGTCGACTCAGCAATCTTCCGATAGCCCGCGGAGAGAGTCCCTGCCTGAATTACGTCAACATCCTGCATGATCATTCTCGACTCTGCCCTATGCGCTGAGGCGTTCCAGGAGATGCGCCAGTCGCGGATTCTCAAGAAGGCGATGGCCTCCCATGCCAAGGAGGAGCCGCGGCCATGGGCTTAGGAATCGGCAACAGGTTTCAGGCATGATCACCGGCGTTCCACCATAACCGACTTTGAAATTGCAGGGGCCGGTGACCCGGGTCCAGTCGATTGCCGCACCGGTCAGCAGCTGCTCGCCCAACTTGCGGTCAATGCCCACCATATCGAAATAGCGAAATCCGTTTTGCTTCGCCCAGCGGATGGCTTCCCAATAAACAAGATTATTAGGCCTGCGATCGGCAAACTCGCCGCTCCATCCAGCTTTCCAGACGCGCGCGGTGTCGCCAAAAGAAACGACGAAGAGGGCCGCGGACCCGGCTGCCCGTCGACTTCGGCAAGAAGATCCCGGACCCCAGCCGCGAGGAGCGAACACCTGCCACAGATTTTCGAAGAGATCCTTTTCCGGAGGAGTTGGCGATATCCCTCGACGATTGCAGACCGAGATCATCAGCGCGCGAAATATTTCCACATCTTCTCTGCTGCCCTCGCGCACCACGATGCCTTTGCGCTGAGCCAGCCGGATGTGCTGACGTACCTGCATCCGCATGTGCGCCTGAATCCTGTCCAGATCATGGGATAGGTCAATGAGGAGGGTGGCGGTCATCACGCTGCCCGGCGGCAGAGGTTCGGGCTTTCTGCGGAAACCGCGCGCGCCCAACTCCGCAGCCAGAGCGTGCCCATCATAAGGAGGAGCAATCGCCAGATACGTTACTTTCTCTTCTTCTGCGGCACGGCCCATCTCTTCGACCAACTGCGATATCAGCTGTGGATCGCACGAACGAACGACAGGGCCGCGCGAGGCATACCCGACCCGATAGCCGCCTCGGACGGTTCGAATCAGGATCTGAACACCCGCGACAATTCTCTCGTCATCGCGGAGCGTGATGCGAAGCGGCTTCCACCCGTAAAGAGCCTTGACCTGAGACCAGAGGCTGGTCTGCTCATGGTAGCCATGCGGGGAGCTGGCCACGAACCGATCCCATTCATCATCGTCGAGCCCGGTACCTACTCGCACAGTCCAGGGTTGATGGGCGTGAAGCGGCACAGCCGCGGACTGGGCGCGGTTTGCGGTCATGAGATTTGAACATCGGGGGAGCGGTGCGGAGACTACGAGAGAGGAAGGAGTGGGGATTCACTGAGGACGGGTCATGTGCGGGGGTTCATCGGGGAGACCTGGCCGATCGTGCCCGCAATCACAGGTAGGCGTAAATGCGGTCGCCCAGCCAGGAGGTGACTGCGAGCGGCAGGCGAGTCCAGATCCGGTGCGCGAGGAGGGAGAGGAAGAGTTTGCCTCTTCGGAGGCTCCATGCTCGTCGTCCGGGAAGTCAGGCGAGTAGTAGCGGTACATGCGCACCCGCTCCGCTCCCCACTTGCTCTTGAAGCGGCCCAGGTTTTCATCGCCCTCGGGGACTTCGCCGAGGTCGACGAACCGGTAGCCCGCCTCGCTGGCGTCGTTGATTCCCTGCCCCATGATGATGTCGTTGGGTCGCAGAGCGAAGTCGTCGGCGCTGGAGGCTCCAAACGCGTAAGTCACGGTTGCCCCGAAGAAAAAGAACAGGTGACCGCCAATGATGCGAGCGCCGGTGTCCGTTTGCTGCTCCGCCAGCAGCAGGCGCATCAGGCCTTTCGGGCGCATCAGCTCCCACATCGCGAGGAACAGGCGATAAGGCCGCGCAGGAACAACGTTGCGGCGCATGGTCTCGAGATAAAGCCGATACCAGATGCGCAGATCGTTTTCTGTCTCCGCCGGGCGCGTGCGCACGCCGTCGGCAATGGCTTTGTTGATCGAGCGTTTGATGCTGGAGCGATTCTGACTGCCGGGAATGTGATAAGGCTGGCCAGGTATTCCGGCAACGGCACGATGTAGTTCATGCGCCAGGCTTTCTTACAATTCCCCGATATCCTCGTTGACTCCGCCGCCTGGGTTTTAATCTGCAGCCGTAAGGCCGGGTTGAGGCTCGTCGCGCGCTTCGTACACCAGTGCCGATATGCCGCGGGTCGAGGCCAGCGGTCCCGCGAGCGGAGTACGCGGCAGCGATGAAAGCCGGGGCCCGGTGATGGGACCCCCCCTGAGGGGAACGCCGCGCGTATACATCAGTGGAAAAATACCCCGTAGCTTCCGTCCGGATCCTCACAGCCCAGGAAGAGCGAGCGCCTGGCGGTATTCGCGCTCGAGCGCCCCCAGCCACGCAGGATGGTGATAGACGTGGCCTCTGGTGACGCATGACGAAGGCCTCCCATCGGGGGTCCTTCCGGGATCCACCTCCATGATGATGGCTCCGGAGACAGCAATTCCACGGAAGGCGTGATTTCACAGAGAGGATTGAGACATCGTGTTTAACGACATGGCGGAAAATGTGAGTTAAGTCAGTGTTCGACGACCGGAGTAAGACCCTGCTTCAGATCGTAAGTGCCGAAGTTTTCGAGTGGAGAGACCGTCGATGAGATCGAAGTATTGCTGCTTGATACGATCCCAGCCGTTGAGCTCCACATATTCAAGCCCGCGGCGGATCATCGTGTCCCGCAGGGTCCGGATTGCTGGCCACCTGGTACATGGCTTCGGCCATGGCCGTCACTGTCGCCGGAGGGGAAGAAGCGGACCGTCTCTTCGTCGAAATAGTAGCTGTCGATTTTGGTCCGCGAGACGACCACCGGAATGCCCTGGGACATAAACTCCATGATCTTGGTGCTGTAAGCCTCGTTGCCGAAGGAATCGGCGCGCTTGGGCACGACGCCCAGATCGGCGTTGGCAATGATGCCGGCGATGTCGTCGAGTGACGCGATGCCGCAGAATTTCACGGGTCTTCATGCCCAAGGTCTGGGAAATGCCTTTCAGCCAGTTCGTCAGCCTCTCGTCTGCGCGCCGTAAAGATGGAACTCGGCATTGGGCACCTTCTTCTTAAGCTCGGCAAAGGCTTGATGCCGATATCGAGGCCCTGATGCCACTGGAAGGTGCCGGGGAAGATGACAATGAAGCGGCCATCCTGACGAGTGCGCTTTCGCTGCGAGAAGATTCCGGGATCGGGAAGGTTGACGACCACTGAGCAGTCATGGGCCGAACGGAACGGCCGACAAGCTTTTCCACCCACAGATGATTCGAGACAATGACGTGGTCGACAAAGCGCGCGGACAGCTTTTCCACGAAGCGGAGGCCGGAAACATAGACGTGCTTCAAAACCGACTTGAATTTATTGGCAAACAGCTCGGGAACGATGTCGTGAATATCCAGGATCAGGCGCGCCCCGGTCAGCTTCGGGTACCACGCTGCGAAGACCAGGAAATCCGGCATGTTGTGGATGTGCACCACATCATAGCGATTGCGCGAATGCAGACGGGTGAGAACGGGAGGAGCGGAAGAGGAAACGAAGCATGCGGGAGACATAGCTCCAGTGGCCCGATTCATTATGGTCGCGCCGCTGGATATGATAGATCGTAACACCGTTCAGCGTGGTAATCTTCCGCTCGCCGTTCAGCCCCTCCAGCGCGATCACATCCACCATGTCGCCGCGTCTGGCCAGCGCTTCGGCATAGCGGCGAATACGGCCATCGGTTTCATATCCGGAGTAGGCCACCATACAGATGCGGCGGCGTGTGTTCCGTGGGGGCCGGAACCTCTCGCAGTAGTTGCGGGAAACTTCGCGCGGCAGCGCATGCCAGCACTGGTCGCCATAGTTGTCGCGCACGTAGCTCAAAAACTCCTCGTAGCGGGCAACGGGATATCGTCGCGACCGGGCGAGCCATCCATGCACATGTAGTCGGGATGGGTATTGATCAGCACCATCCCTCCCTGCTGCACCAGCCAGTCGACTTTCTTCTTCCAGATATCGATGGTCTGCTCGCCAAGAACCTTAAAGAGATTGAAATCCTGCACCAGCGTGTAGGGCAGTTCCACGAAGCCCTTGTTGCCGGGGGCCTGTACCCAGAAGGGGAAGGTGGTTCGCATGCCGTCCGGCTCGGGCTCAAACGGATCGACGTCGAAGGTCGAGCAGTCGTACTCGGTACCCAGCTCGTGCATCCAGCCCAGGCGGTGCTGCATGAGCGGCGAACGGAAACCGACGGAACCCCACTGATGCATGAAATCGCGAATCTGCGCAGCTTTGGAGGCAAACTTTTTCGGCGAGCTGTAGAGCTTGCCGTCGTGGGTGAGGCCATGGACTCCGGCCTCAAAACCCGAGCGCTCGATCATCTCCAGCATGCCCGGAGTGACTCGGTATTCGCCCGATAGGGACGAAATTGAAAGAGGCTCGGAACCCGTACTTTTGTGTCAATTCGATGAGACGCGGGACGCGTTGATAACCCTTGCTTCCTTCCACATCGTGAGTGAGAACCAGGGCAAACCGCTTGCCGTTCGGCCATCCTGGCCAGTGCGGCGGAGCTGCCGCCGATTTGGGATCGATCGGCCACACATCGGCAAATTCCTGGCGCCGGCGTTCGGCGCGCCACTGGCGCAGCTTCATGCGGAAGCGCCAGGGCAGCAACGGCTTTACGAAGTAGTACGCTTCAATGAGCATAAAAACCTGCCTTCTCCGTGCAAATACAGCAGATTGACGGGAAGGTTCTTAACGGAACCATACCAGTTTCAGCCCACGTGCCGATAAAGAACATTCCCTGCAAGTTGCAGGACTTGATCCGGGCTGACGGCAATTACGCGGCTCATCCAGTCCTTTTGCCACTGCGGACGAGTTCGCGACGATTCGGCGGGATATCTCCAGTACGTGAGCGGGGTGGGGATACTGCCCCAGTGCTCCTTAAAAACGCTCAGGCCGGGATCGTCCAGATCGGAGCGTCCCATATCCAGTTCGGTCTGGCCGTTGCGCTTCGCTTCCTGAATGGTTTGCCAGAACAACATCGGCGTGCCGCCGTACTTATTGGCAGACGCATCACTGCAGCCGTACTTATAGACCATGGTTTTCCGGTGGGAAAGCGTGACGATGCTGGCCACCGCCGCGCCGTCTTTGCGAACGATGCGAATTTTCAGGTCGGGGCCGAAGGCGGCAATCAGCTCGCGGAACCAGCGCAGAGGCTGGGGCGGCAGACCGTGACGCCGGCGGGTCATGGTCATCAGGCGATAAAAATCGTTGAGCTGCGCCTCGGAGTTACCTTCCTCGTAGATAAGGTTCTCGCGCTCCGCACGGCGAATCTTCCGCTGGATGCAGTCCTTGTGAAAGCTGCGAAAGAGCTGTTCGGCAGGAGCGCTCAGGTCCAGCCGATGCAGAACGGCTCCCCTTTCAGCTGGAAGCCGGCGGCTTCCTCAGTGGGCGCGGAGTGGGGCCGGACCTCCATCCGCTTGCTGTCTCCCCGGTCCACAGCCTGGCGCGCATGCAGCAACAGGGCGTGCAGGGTTGCGGGATCGTCCGTCAGCGGTTCGCAGTGATCGGAGAACGGCAGTGAGACCAGGCGTCGCCCGGTCAGCCATGAACTCACCTCGCAGAACACCAGCGCGTCGGTCAGCGGAACACCCGGAGCACAGGTGGTAAGCACCAGCGGCCGGTATCCATAGGTGGCCTGCAGCGCGCTGAGCCACGCGCGCGTGTGAAAGACCGAAGCCTTGGGATGCGCAGCCACCAGAGCCGGCCATCGCGGATCCGAGAGAGGGTCGAGTTCGTAAACTTCTCTCGCCACGGCAAACCCCGTTTCGCCGCGGCCCTGCTCCGACGTCCGATCCAAACGACTGGCAGAAGGAACGGCTACCGCCATATCGTTTCCCCTCCCCGAAGGCGGCCCATCTGCTGGCGCCTCAGGTATTTGATCGTGACCCGATCATCGACCTGGCGAATGCCTTTCAAATAACCGGAGATGAATCCGCAGAAGAGAGCTGCGGCCTGGATCACATACGGCTTCTCTTTGACCCGCTTGACGCACTTCAACACCATGAAGAGAGGGTGATAGCCGCAGATGTAGTTCGCTCTGCCGTTCTTGAACCCCGCACCCCACGTCCCGTCGTTCTTCCCGGTGGGCCGATGGTGAAGAACCTGCAAATCGGTCAGGGTTCGCGTGGACCAGCCCAGCATCTGCGCTTTGACCTCGTCCATCGTGTCCCAGCCAGGCGCTGGCCAGAAGCCTCCGATCGCGTCCCAGCACTGCCGACGGTAGATCTTGGTCGCCCCTCGAACGTGAAAAACCCCACAGTATTCCCTAATTGCCTGCCCATCAATGACGTTGTAGATTGTGCCGCCGGCAATGCCCAGGGTCTTGTCTTCTTCAAACTCGCGCAGACACGACTCGAAGTATTCGGCGTTGAAGGACAGATCGCCGTCCAGCTTGACAACATAGTCCCAGTCTTTGATCTGTAACATCCGGTAGCCATCGTTGAAGGCATCCACTACGCCTCCGCCCGCCTTGCGAAAGCCTCGGTTCTCCCGATGGCATACTTTGATCCAGTCGTGTTGACGGGCATAGCTGTCGGCAATCTCCCCCGTCTTATCGGTCGAGCCGTCATTCACGATGACCCACTCGCTCGGCCGTATCGTCTGGCCGATCACGCTTTCGATCGTCCGCGCAAGGTTCACTTCTTCGTCCCGGACCGGCGAGATGAGCACGTATTTTTTGGTATTGAGTGACATAGATGTGAATGTGACGGCGCCTGTGAGTGAGGTGGCCTGAGGTTGAGGTGTGAGTTCAGACGCGGACGGGCTCAGGTCTGACGCCTGCGTTGCTCGACAGGAAGGCCCGGTGCCATAGTTCCAGAGTCAGCAGCGACAACACTTCCTTGGCATATGCACCGGATTCCGCATTCGCCCGGAGCATCCCTTCGATGCACGCGGTATTGAAATAGCCGCGCTCGGTCGTGGTGCGATCGAGCAGCACGTCATGCACGAACCCTTTCAGGTCGGTTCGCAGCCACGCGCCGAAGGGTACCGGGAAGCCCGCCTTCCGGCGTTTGAGAATGGGATCAGGAATGCGGCTCGCGAGGGCTCGCTTGGCAACGTACTTCGTGGTGAGACCGCGCACCTTCTGGTTCTCCGGCAGCGAGGCGGCAAATTCCAGCAGTTTGTGATCGAGGAACGGCACTCGCAGTTCGATAGAGTTCGCCATCGTCATCTTGTCGGCTTTCAGCAGCAAATCGTCGGGGAGCGAGGTCTTCGTGTCCACATACAACATGCGGTTGACCAGGCCAAACTTTCGCGAGTCTGCCATGACGCGTTGCATGGGGCGGGTGGCGAAGTCCTTGTCGCTCTGGCCCGCGAAGTCGCCGGAGTAGAGCGCGTTGAGATTCCGATTGAAGAACGAATCGGGTCCCGAGCTGCGGCTGTAATAGTACGACTCAAATGGGCGACCGAGCAGCGGACCATACTTGGCAATCCGCGGATTCTTCAGGAATCCGTTGGCCGCGCCGGCGGCGGAAGAAACCGGTCCCCGCATCGGACCCAGAGCTTTTTTCAGCCGCTCCAGCCACAGGACGCCGCGGTAGGTCTGGTAGCCCGCAAAGGCTTCGTCTCCGCCTTCGCCAGAGATCAGGACCTTCACCGACTCCCTCGCCAGTTTGGTGATGTAGTAGAGGGCGATCGCCGGCGCCTCGCACACCGGCTCCTCCATGTACCACGCATAGTCGGGGAGGAAGTCCCGGAAGTCCTCCGCCGAAATCGTCATCTCGTGATGGTTGGTTCCGTAGCGCTCGGCGGCGAGACGAGCGTACGGACGCTCATCGGGAACCTCCGACCCGCCGAATCCCAGGGTGAAGCTGCCCAGCTTGTGATCGGTTCGGTTGCTGGCAAAACTGACCATGGCCGTCGAATCCACACCGCCGCTCAGCAGAATGCCGACCGGCACATCGCTGATCATGTGCAGCCGGACGGACTCATCCAAAATTTCGATGAGTTCTTTCTCGGAATCGGCAATCGACCTGGGGGTGGGACGGAAATCCAGGTCCCAGTACTGATGAATTTCAACCTTCCCCTGGCGCACCGTCATGATCGAGCCGGGTCTCAGCTTGAAGATGTCTTTGAAGAGGGTGTCGTCGCCAGGAACGTAGTAGAAGGTCAGGAATCGATCGACGATGTCGGGCCGCACCTGAGCGCGGATGTCCGGATCGGCCAGAATCGCCTTGATCTCCGATCCAAAGACAATCGAATCCTTCTCAATGGCGTAATAGAGAGGCTTGATGCCCACCCGATCTCTGGCCAGCATCCAGTCTGCTGCCGCTCGTCCCAGATCGCAAAGCCAAACATGCCCCGAAGCTTTTCGACGCAGGCTGTTCCGTATTCCTCGTAGAGGTGGACGATCACCTCGGTATCGGTACGCGTGCAAAATATGGCCCCGGCTCGGCAGGTCGTCGCGCAGCTCCTCGAAGTTATAGATTTCCCCGTTGAAGACAATCCAGACGGTTCCATCCTCGTTCGACAGGGGCTGGTGGCCCGTGGCCAGATCGATGATGGACAGACGACGAAAACCCAGGCCAACCGGGCCGGAAAAATAGTAGCCTTCATCGTCCGGTCCACGATGCACGATCAGTCGGCCATGCGCTTCAACAGCCCGCTGGAGACCGGCTTTTCGCGCTCGAAATTTAACTTACCGCAGATTCCGCACATAGATTGTTCCCGCCGTTAACGTCCTGACGCGCCATTGCGCGCTGCATCCTGAAGCCCCTGCGCGCCTTCTGTCGTCACTGCCTTCACCGGCTGCTTTGGCTCGCCTGGTGTCACCATGGTCCCCAGGATCAGCCACCATTTCAATAACGCGTTCCGGGCAGACTCCCGGCGCGGCCCCCGGCTCACAGCTACCGCGGCCACCAGCAACGCCATGCGAATGAGCGCGTGCACGCCATTGCGGCTCGAAAGGCCAGCTGGTAGCCATATCCGCGGTGCTTCGCGATATACAGCAGAATCGATCGCCACTTCATCACGACGGCGCGCCGCCTGACGCTGCTCTTGCCGCCAAAGTGGATGATCCGTCCCTGAGGTATGTAATAGTTCGTGAATCCGGCCTGCGATGCCTTGTACGACAGGTCCAGATCCTCGGCATACATGAAGTAGTCTTCGCTGAACATCCCTACCTGCGCAAATACCTCTCGTTTAAACAGCACGCAGGCGCCGGAGATGACCTCGACGCGGCTCGGTTCCGTGCCGCCTGCAAAGAGCGGCGCGATATTCCATAAAGGACAGGCAGGAAAGCGATTGAGAAGAAGTCCAGGTCCAGAAGCTGATTCAGAATCGTTGGGAAGGTCTGGATGCAGGAGATCTGAAGGGACTGGTCTTCATTCAGCAGTGTGCAGCCCACCGCGCCTGCCGAAGGCAGCGATCGCACCTGCTTCAGCATCAGGTCAAAAGCCGGACTGATCAGTTCCGTGTCCGGATTCAGGAAGACGACGTTCTCGCCTCTCGACATGCGGAAGCCTAGATTGTTGGCGCCGGCGAATCCCAGGTTCACGGGGCTTTCGATCACGACAACTTCCGGATAACGCTGCTTCACGATCCCGATATCGCCATCCGGCGAAGCGTTATCGACGACGACCACCTCAAACGCCGTCTCATGCGTCTGCGCGTAGACGCTTTCCAGGCATTTCAGCAGCCAGGCCGTGGAGTTCCAGTTGACAATGATGATCGACAGGTCGGTCACAGTTCAGGGCCGCCCCACGGCCGAAGTCGCTCTCTGAACAACACACCCGGCAGGCGTTGGCGGGGCCATTTCCTGTACCTCGGGCACTGGCGCCACGGCGCGAACCCGCGAAGCGGGCTTTGCCATTCCGGCGGCAACGGGAACCGTTACGGCGCTGACCATGGCCAGGAAAGCAAACCACCAGATCTGCGTCTGATCCCAGTAGGCCACGCCGAAATAGGCAAAGATGTGAGCGAGCATGGTGGCCCCGAGACACCACAACAGCCACTGCTCTTTGGGCCTCACCTTTTTCCTCATGGTTCCCAGACGCCCAAAGCACTTCGAGATGATGGCGATGAAGCAGATCAGCGCGATCAGGCCGCCGGTTTCCGCTTCGGCCACAAACTGGTCCGACATGTCCCACATGTCGAAGCCCCAGGTGCCATTTTGATTGGTGCCGAAGAGCCACCAGTCCTTGAAATGGCGGATGCACATATCGATCAGGAAGGCGCGATCGTAGCCACCCGATCCGCCGACCACATCGACGTGGGCGATGACAAACCAGACAGGGGCGTTCATCACAACCGCCAGAACCGCGAGGACCCCCACGATGGCCCAGCGAATCGCTCGGGTTTTGCGGCGCACCGGCCACAGCAGCACTCCGAGGACTCCGGCAAGATAGGCCAGCATCGGTGTGCTGGAATTCGCGGTCGCCACCATAATGGTTGCGCCGGCGAGGCCGACGATGGCGAAGACCCGCTCCTTCCTCTTCCACAACCAGATGAAGAGCGGGACGAGCGTTCCTCCGAAACAGCCTGCGAGAATCGAGTGGCCAAACGTGGCCTGAGCGCGGACGGAGCCATTTCGGATCAGCGGCACGACATCCGTTCCACCCAGGTAGTATCCCCAGGGATTCACCATGACCGCCCGCTCCAGCACCATGCTTGCTCCCAGGACCAGGGCGCACACAGCCAGCGTTTTGGCGGTTCGGGCCACATCGTCTTCGTTCTGGATCAGATAGCGCATCAGGAAGTAACCGCAGAGCGCCTGCAGCAGAAAGGCAAGCTGCTCGTTGGTGCCGCCCGGCCAGTTCGTCACGATGGCTGCGAAGACGCGATAGCACGCCCACACGATGAATATCTTGTCGATCGAGTTCAATCCGCCGGCAATGTGAAATTTGTCCTTCGCCAGACGAACGAAGCCCACAAGGATCACAATCAGGCGCACGTAGAGATGCGCGCCGGCCAGCAGCAACAATACGTAACGAACCAGTAGATGTAC
>CAVPCE010000108.1:0-18924 GCA_963702295.1 uncultured Acidobacteriaceae bacterium
CCGCACGCGGACACAACACTTCCAGCGGCTCGCGGTGCTTTCCTTCCACCGGCGTCCAGTGAATCGATCCTCTCACGTAGCCAGATCGATTGCACCCTCGCCCCAGTACATCCAGTACTTGCCTTCGATCCTGGTCTCGACCAGCCGGCCCTTGCGCAACGCAGTCGCATCCCTCCTGACTTGTATTTCAACTGCGCGTACTTCCCACCCTCTGCATCCCGAAACGCCGGCCCATGCTCGGTCCAGTGCACCAGATCCGGCGACGTCGCAATGCCCACCGAATGTCTGCCGATTCGACTGCGTGTAGGTGAGCACGTAGGTCCCGTCCTCGCTCTCTACAATCCGCGGATCTTCCGATCCGCCCGGCCACTCGCGGCTCTCTGGCCGTCTTCGGCCGGATAGAACACCGTCCGCGCGGCGCTGAAATGGATCCCATCCTCGCTCTCCGCCAGCCCCAGCCGCGACCTGTCCATGCCGATCTGCATCTCTCCCGTGTTGTCTTCGGCCCGATACAGCACATCAATCTTCCCTTCGCGCACCACAGCCGCCGGATTGAAGAGTATGCAGCGCCTCCCAGTGCACCGGCGCTTGACGAATCGGATCCTGAAACTCCGATGCAGGTCCGGCGTAATCACCGGATGGTTGTCGCCGGTCGCGCGAACGGGCCAAACTCCCAGCCACTCCGCGACGTTTGTGCGGCCGCGCAATGCACAGCCATCACCAGCGAAGCTGACCGGATTCTCATCGCGCTCCCGCTCATTTTGCCGCCCCGCAACTGGCCCTGCCCCCATCGAGCGCCACAGCGAAGCGCCGTGCTCCTTCATTGTGGGAGAAAACAACAGGATCCGGCGAAGCGTCTTTGCCGCCCCTGCGGAATCGCCCTCACGACATTGGGCAAGCGCCAGATCCACACCCGCCGCACTCGCTCCCGGATCATCACGAAAAACTTTCTCAAGCAAAGGCAGTGCTGCGGCAAAATTCCCCAGCCGGGCATCCAGAACCGCCAAATCAGCCCCCGCCGATTCATTCCAGGGATCGGCTTTCAGTGCCTGCTCATATTCGGCTGTGGCCCGATCCCGGTCTCCGCTGGCCTGCTCCAGAAATCCCAGGTTCACATGCAGGTCCGCGTCAGAGGCCTGCTTCGGATCGCTGCTCTCGGCCTGCAGCAACAAGCGCAGAGCGCGCTCCCCCGCAACCTGATCGCCATGCACCGCCAGCGACGACCAGGCGATTCCTTCGTCCCTAGAAGTCGGCTCGCTTCCCCCGATCGCAACCAACTCATCCGTCGCGCTCGCACGATGAAACGGCTTCCCCGGAATCTGAATGCGATGATCCGTCACCTGCTCATGAGCAATGTCCTCGGTCGGCTGCCGCGGCATGTGGCACGCCGTGCAGTCGGGATTCTCCGCATGGTGCCCGGACACCAGCCCCGTATGGCAAGTCAGGCAGCGCGCCCGGTAGTACGCCACACGATTCTCCGCAGCAACCGTAGCGTGCGGATCATGGCATGTCGTACAGGTCATCCGGTCGCCGCTCGCCCGTTTACACGCGCTCTCCAGCAGCGATTCCCACTGGCTCGTCGCCCGTCCTTCCGGCCCGATCTTTCGCCCGTCTTCGAAATACGATGCTTCTTCGAACAGATTGTCTCCGGGATGAAAGTCGCCGAGATTCCGTCCCTGCTTCACCACCGCCACCTCCCCTTCCAGATGGCACTCAAGGCAAATCGACTCCCGGCGCAAACCCATCAGCTTCGCAGGATTAAGGATGGGTTCCCGCCCGCCACTCGCCAGATGCTTCGTCGCATCGCCATGGCAGGCTTCGCAGGTGATGCCGCCATGCGGAAACGGCGGCCCGGAAAATTTGTTTCGCGCCTCCGGCAACGACGCCTGCACGTCGCTGGCATGGCAGTGCAGGCATCCCGGATCAACCGGCAGCGTGAATGGCATCGACTGCGCCTGCAGATAATGCGGCGTCATGTCCCACAGATGTTTCTTTGCGTACCAGTTGATCGGGATCTCGTACCAATAGCCTTCCCGCTGATAAATCCACGTACGACCCCGGCGCCCCGAGCCGAGATAGTACAGCAGCAGTTGCCGCCCACTCAGACTACGGTCCGGCGGAGCATTCGGCCGCTCGTACGAGAGCCACATCTCTCCATGATCCAGTTCCGTCCGGTAATGAACGCCCGACGCCGCATGCGTGAAATCGGCAGCAATGAAGCCCTGTGCAGCCGGGCCGCTTGCGTTCGCCATCGGCGTCCGCTTCCACGATTCGTAGATCTGCCGGTGGCAGCTTGCGCACCGCGCATCCGGATCCTGCCCCTGCGCGTGCATACAGCGCACCCCGGCCAGCATTCCTGCAAACAGCAGCACGAGAGCGAAGTGCCTGCGCATCTCAGACCTTCTTAATATCCGGAAGCAGGTAAGCCTGCGGCGCCTTGCCGCCTTCCTCCAGCACATACAAGCGATCCACCGCGAGATCCTTGTAGCTATCCACCTGCCCCGAGGGCCAGCGGACCTCCACCGACTCGGCCAGCTCCGCCTCGCCCAACCCAAAATGCAATCGCAGATCGCTCTGCGAATAGTACCCGCCGCCGCTCCGCACCTCATCCAGCAACAGCATGGGCTTTGGCTGATCCGGCTGCACCTTCGCCACCACCCGAACCTGCGCGCCGATCCCACTGCGGTTCGACTTTACGCCCACCAGCCGAAACCGGATCCAGTGATGCTGCAGCGCAGACTTGCAGTGCAGCAACTGCGGCAGGCTGTTCACGCAGTTCACCACCACGTCGAGCCGGCCGTCGTTGTCATAATCGCCTAAAGCAAATCCACGCGCCGGGACCGCCGCCGTCATGCCCGAGCCGCCCAGCGCGCTCACATCCTCAAAGCGCCCGTTGCGGAGATTGCGATACAGATACTTGTGCTCGGCGTATTGCGCCTCAGTCTTCACGCTGTTCACCTCTGGATACACGTGCCCGTTGGCGACCAGCAGATCGAGCCAGCCATCATTATCCATATCGAAGAAACCGATCCCCCATCCCAGATAGCGGGTGTTCATGCCCAGACCCGCCTGGTAAGTGCGATCTTCGAAATTGAACCCGCCAAGATTCGCATACAGCGAATCCGTGTCTCCGCGAAATTTGTCTTCGCGATGTCCAGCAGCCCATCGCGGTTGTAATCGCCCACCGTCACGCCCATGCCGGCCTGCGGCTTCCCGTCCGGCGAAAACGCCACGCCGGCCTCAATGGCCACATCGCGAAACGTGCCGTCTTTCTGGTTCTGGTACAGCGTCGCCGCGGTCGAATCGTTCGCGACATAAATGTCCGGCCAGCCGTCGTTGTCGAAGTCGGCCACCGTCGCGCTCAGCGCGTAGTTGCCATAGGTGTCCCAGATGTTGGCCTTCGCTGAAACATCGGTAAAGGTCCCGTCGCCGTTGCTGTGATAAAGGATGTTCTTCCCCGGCGCCAGCCCCGGCGGCCCGCATGCCACCAGAATTCCCTTGTACAAACACGGTCCGGACTCCGGCAGCGGCGCCGTCTTCAGATCGAGCTCAATGTAGTTACCGACAAAGAGATCCAGGTGGCCGTCGCGATCGTAATCCAGGAACGCGCAGCCCGAGTTCCACCGCAGCTTCGACTGCAGCAACCCCGCCCTGGCCGTCACATCGGTAAATGTGCCATTGCCGTTGTTACGAAACAGCGCGTTCTGTCCGTAGTACGTCACAAACAGATCGTCCCATCCATCGTTGTCGTAGTCGCCCACGCAGCAGGCCTGCCCCCACCCGCTGCGCGCCAGCCCCGCCTTCGCCGTCACATCGGTAAAGGTTCCATCGCGGTTGTTCTTGAACAAATGGCACGTCGGCTCCGCTCCCCTGGGAAACCCCTCCAGTCGCCAGCCATTCACCAGGAAAATATCCAGCCATCCATCCCGGTCGTAGTCATAGAACGCGACACCGCAGCCCGTCGTCTCCAGCAGATATTTGTTCTTGTGCTCGCCGCCGTAAATCGTCTTCGCGTTCAGTCCCGACGACTCGGCCACGTCGACAAACTCCACCCCCAGCGGCGTTCCCGCAATCGGCGATGCGGGCCCGGGCGGCGGCGGCATCGGCTTCGCATTGTAGATTTGCTGGGCGCCCGGCTTCTGCTGCGCGGCCGCAACTGCATTCCGTCGCCACGGTGGCGTTGCCAGCCACAGCACATCCGCGAATGGCAGCACCAGAGCGGTGCGGCAAAGAGACTCAAGAAAATTTCGGCGATTCATGGGGAACGACAATGCCCATCCTACGGTGTTTTCGCTGCCAGCGCCTCCGCTTTTTCCCGCTCCGCCGCCGCTTCCGGCATGCGGCCCTGCTGCGCCAGCGCCACTGCCAGCTGCCGGTGCGCCTCGGCATATCCCGGATCGCTCCCGATCGCGTCCCGATAATCCGAAATCGCATCCGCAATGCGTCCCTTGCTCAGCAGCACATTGCCCGCATTCGTAGAAAACTCCGCTCGCTGACGGTTCACCGCCACCCGCGTCAGCGCTGCCGCCTGCTTCCGCTCCTCCGCGGCTTCGGCTGTCTTTCCCTCTTCCTGCAGAACCCCGGCCAGCGTAATGTGCGGACCCGGCTGTTGCGGCAGCAGCTCAATCGCCTTGCGCAATGCCTCCGCCGCCTCCTCGTTTTTCCCCTGCTGGCGATAAATGCTGCCCAGCGTCGACCACCCATCGCCGTTCTCCGGGCGAAGCGCCAGAGCCGCGCGCAGATTCTTCACCGCATCGTCGAACCGCCCCGACTGCATGTACAGGATGCCCAGCGTGTACGGCGCGTCCGGTGAGTCCGGTGCAATCCGGATCGTCGTCTCCAGCTCGCGAATCGCATCGGGCAGGTCGTCCTTCAGCTTGTACGCCAGGCCCAGATCGTAATGCAGCAGCGGACTCTCTCCGGCAATCTTCAACCCCGCCTGCAGCTCCCGGATCGCATCGTCAATATCGCTCTCCTGCAGATAAGCAGCGCCAAGATTCAGATAGATCGATGGATTCTTTGCATCCAGCCCGGCTGCGTGCACATACAAAGGAATCGCTTCCTTTGCATGCCCGGTCTGCACCAGCGCCAGACCCAGGTTGATCAGCGGCTCCGCTTCCTTCGGACGAGCTTCGACCACCTTGCGGAAAAGAGGTACCGCCTCCCCCGATCGCCCCAGCCGCTGCAGCGCCAGAGCCAGCTGGTACTCAGCGTCCACATTGCCCGGATCGAGAGCCATCGCCTGCTGGTAATGCGTCATGGCGTCCCCGTCATCCCCGGTTGCCGTCAGCATGTTTCCCCACTCGAACGGCACCGCCGCATTGCGAGGATCCAGCTCCGCCGCCCGGCTCAGCTCCGCCACCGCTCGCACCGGCTGCTGCTCATGGCTCAGCACCACGCCCAGGTGCATGTGCGCCGACGCCAGATTCGGATTGATCCGCAGAGCCTCATTGAAAGAGGAATCCGCCTCCGCCCAGCTCTCCTTCTGCGCCTCCAGCGAGCCCAGCTGATCGAGCAGCACAGCGTTGCCCGCATCGGCGGCCACAGCCCGGCGCATCACGTCGATCGCCGCATCCGTTTGCGAGCTGGCCGCCAGATCGCGGGCCCAGAGTGCCAGCATCTCCGCATCCAGCGCGGACTCGTGATCCATGCGCTCCAGCAGAACCGCCGCTTTCTGCGGCGATCCCGCCTGGCTGTATGCCCGGGCAAGGTTCCCCTCCGCTGCGCGATCGTCAGGCTTCAGCCGCAGCGCCGTCTCCAGTTCCGCAATCGCCGGACGATAATCCCCCTGCGCGCAAAGCACCACTCCCAGCGCTGCATGACCCTCTTCGATGCCGGGCGCCAGCTTCACCACTTCGCCGAACTGCGCTCGCGCTGTCTTCAGGTCTCCTCGCGCATAGGCCGCGGTACCGGCGCGAAACGCTGCACTGGCCTGCTCGACAGACTTCTGCTGGGCCTCGCACACCATGCATCCGGCAAGCAGCCATACGCTCACCGCCCCGCGCCATCGACTTGAACTCAATCCCATCACCCGCCGGCTCCGCTAGGGTTGCGAGGAGGCAGCTCCGGTTGCCCCCTGCATCTTCTCCACGATTTGAAACTCCCGCTGCGCGTCGTCCTTCCGCCCGCTGATCGCAAACGCCCGACCCAGCAGCATGTGCGTCATCCGGCTCGATGGGTCCATCTCCTCTGCGCGTTGCAGATACATCGTCGCCATCACGGGATCATGTTGCTCCAGCAGCGTCTTGCCCAGCAGGATATAAGGTCCGCTGGCATCCGGCTCCAGCAGCACCGCCCGATCCAGCGCCTGCCGCGCTCGATCCAGTTGTCCCCTGCGCAGATACGCATCACCCAGCCGATTGTAGGTCTCGCCATCCAGCGGATTCACCCTGATCTCCTGCTCCAGTTCTGTCACGGCTCCAGGCACATCGCCCTGCGCCAGAGCAATCTCGCCCAGCAGCCGATGCGCCAAAGGAATATGCGGATCGAGAGCCAGCGCCTTCTTCGCGCCCGCCGCCGCCGGAGCCGTCAGCTCCTGACGAAACAACATCCGTGCGCTGAACAGCCATGCTGCCGCCGAATCCGGCGCAAAACCATACTGCGCAGCGAACGCGTGCCGCGCGTCGTCATACCGTCCTGTTGCCACGTAGCACAGCGCCAGCACATAATTTGGATCGGCATTTGCGATCGGTGCCGACGAATGCGCTTTCTCCAGAATCGGAATCGCCTTCTCCGGCAGATTCATCCGGTACAGAACAATTCCCCGCATCTGCATCGACTGCAGATCGGATGGATCCTGCCGAACCGCTCGGGTGAAATCCCCTTCCGCCTCGGCCATGTGATTGCGCTCGTAGTCCACAATCCCGCGCAGGCGCTCCACCCCCGCCGGTTCCGGATGCTCTGCCGCCAGCGCATCCAGCTCCCGCACCGCATCGTCCAGCTTTCCCTCGGTCACCAGATCCCGCGCGCTCGCCACCGTGGGCGTTCCCGAAGCCGCTGCCGCCTGACCCGGAACATCCCCGGCGAACGTCACCCAGGCGAGCATACAGAGCCAGCCACACCAAAGCATGATGCCGGAAGTCTACTCCACAAAAACAGACGGAGGAGAGCGAACTCTCCTCCGTGTTAAAGGCTGGAAAACCAGGTCAGATTAGAACTGCACCCGCAATGAGAACTGCAGCTGCCGCGGATTGGTGTAGATCCCCAATGCCGGCTCGCCTGTGATGTTCCCATCCGATCCGGTGTTCGTGGACGACGGATTGCCGGGGTTGATGATGTTGAACGCGTTGAAGGCGTCCAGCCGGAATTGCGCCTGGATGCTTTCGCGAATCGGGAAATTCTTCTGCAGCGAAAGATCGGTGTTGAAGTAGTTCGGTCCGATAAAGCTGTTCCGTCCCACGTTGCCGATCGTATCCAGCGGCGCCGCCGTGAAGGAGTTGGTATCTGAGCTCTTAAAATACGTCCGGTTATGGCTCTGTACGTTAAATCCGCCCAGGCTCGTGTGCAGCGCGCTCCTCTTGCCCACCGGATAACACGGTGCGCTTCCCGGTACTGACGAGCTGCAACCCTGGATCGCCGGATTGCTGGCGATCGTGCCAACGTTCAGGGTCCATGGCAACCCGTTGGACCAGTTGATCACCGGACTCAGTTGCCATCCGCCGATGATTTCGTCCTCCAGCCGCGATGCATTGCTGGCGATCATCTCGTTCTTGCCAAAGGGCAAATGATATAGCCCAAAGATCACCAGTTGCTGGGTTCGCAGGTCGTCGTCCGGCCCATACCCCGCGCGCTTGTTCCACGTCGCATAGGTTCCGCTGTAGTTGAACGACCGTTGCCACGCATACTGAATGTTCCCGGACAGCCCGCGGCCGTATTGCTTCGACAGCGTTACGTCCAGGGCGTTGAAGTTAGTGTTCTGGTCGTCTCCATCAAATTGGATGCCCTGGGTCCAGCCGCACATGCCGGGTACGTAATTCGCCTTGGCGGCGGCGCCAGATTCAGAAGCTGAGCCTGGTAACTAGCATTCGCGCATGCTGTCAGTCCGCCGCCATAGAAGCGCTGCAGATAGTTGCTCACCTGCGTACCGCCGTCGGCTGCAATGCCGTCGAAAGTACTGCCAGTCGGCATGCCCGATGTTTGAACACTCGGCGTCATAATGCAGCACGCCACCGGTCACACTGTACTGCTGTGGCAGAAAATCCCCGCCTCGTTCGGGTTCGTGCTGTTCCCGTCACCAGCACTCAGGGTATGCGTTCCTTTGTTCCCGATGTAAGCCACCGTCAGGGAAAGAGTCGGGGTCAGCGCCCGCTGTACGCTCAGGTTCCAGGCGTCCAGCGTCGGCAGCCGCAGGCTGTTCGGCCGTGCCTTCGGGCTTACTGCATATCCGGGAGTCGCCAGCAGGCCATCCCCAGGGACCGTCGGGAACTGATAAGCCGGCGGACCGGTCGCCAGCGAAAAGGCGCTCGCCGTGGTGTTCGCTCCCGTTACCGACTGGTTGGCCAGCACCGGCAGGTTCTGCGTAACCGTGTGTCCGAAGATCGATCCGAATACTCCCATGTCGAAGCTTCGTCCATAGCCCGCACGCACTACCGTTTTCGAATTCAACGACCACGCAATGCCCGCTCGCGGATTCCACCCGTTCGTATTCATATCCCATCCCATGTTGCTTGGGATGTTGCCGTATCCGGCTACGCGCAGAAACCCATCGGTCGTGTAACCGCCCGGCTCCGTCGTTCATTTCCATCAGCGATCCGTTCCCCTTGCCGTTCACTGACTCAGGGAAATACATCTCATACCGGAGCCCATAGTTCACCGTCAGAGATGGCGTCACGTGCCACGTGTCCTGCGCGTAAAAGAAATCGCGCTTCTGGAATTCCTTGGCATTCGTCGAGACGCTCACATACCGGTTAAAGCTGCTCACATCGCCCAGCATCAAACTCGCCCAGCCCAAACCGCCGGTGCTCCCGTTGTCTGAGGTTGGCCCCGGAGCAAAATTCATCAGGCCCGTCCGGTCGTTGTCGCTGGGTACCCGCAGGTTCCGCGCATAGCGAAGATCCATACCCACCTTGAAGGCATGGTTCCCGGCAATCCGCGTCCAGTTGTTTACAAACTGGAACTGGTCTTCGCGCTCCGTCAGCGGGCAGTTGCACCGGTTAATATTCAGCCCGGACCCGTAGGCCGCGCCCCCGCCCGTCGGGTTGTTCACACTTTCGTTGCCCGACCGATCCGCGTCCCCAACGTTGAATCCAGGCGCACCGCTCGTGAAAGCGTCCCCCATATTCATGCCCGGAATGCCCAGTTGATTGGCAAACTGCGTGCTCTGGTCGTACTTGTGATCGATGACGTTGTAACGGTAGTAGCCGATCCGCCAGTCAGTCAGCAGCTTCGGACTGATGGCGATGTCCATGCCCGCCGCCAAACTGTCATCTGCGCCCTGGCTGACGCCGCCGTAACCGCCAATCCCAAATCCCGGACCGCCGGCGGCGCCGAACATGGTCGAGCCCGACAGTACGTTCGTGAAACGGCTGAACCGCGTGAAGGCGTGCATCGCGCTCGAAATCTGGTCATCCACGCGTACGTCCCACTGGTTGTTGTTGAACAGCCCCGTGCCGCTGGCCGCAGTAGTTATTCTTCAGCCCGCCAGTATTATTTTGGTGCGGCGTACCGCCGCTGTTTGGCGCGTAGGGAGCGAGTAGCTTCAGCAGCGCCAGCGCTTGTGGAGAAAGCTGCGCCATCGGGATCACATTACCCGGATACGCCACCGAACCGCCGCCCGTCTGCTGATAAATAAGCGGCGTCGACGCATTCCCGGTGATACCCAGCGCATACTCGCTGAAGTCGCAGCCCGGGATTCCGTTGCTGGCAACCGAATTGCCAAGACACGTCGACGTCAGATGCGCCGTCGGCACCGACGCTGTTCCCGCCGTGCCTACCTTCTGCCGCAAACCCTGGTAATCGCCGAAGAAGAACAGCTTGTCCTTGATAATCGGGCCGCCCACCGAGCCGCCGAACTGGTTCTTCAGCGCCGCTGGAACACCCTTGGGCGTGCTTGCGGTCGCATATTGCGTGTAAGGATCGGTCGCCAGATTCGCGGCGCTCTCGCGATAATCGAAAACGCTGCCGTGGAAGTTGTTCGATCCGGACTTCGTCTGCACCGAGATGAAGGACGATACCGCCTTCCCAAACTCAGCGTCATAATTCTGCGTGGTGATCTTCGCCTCGGAGATTGCGTCCAGCGGCGGATTGATCACGATGATCCCCAGAATCGGATCCTGGTTGTCAGTGCCGTCCAGCTGATACGCCACGCCGCCGAACGCCTGACCGTCCACCTGAATCTGCTTGCTGCCCTGCGGATTCTCATCCGACGCGTGGCTCCAGTTCAGCGACTGCGCGCCTGGCAGCAGAAGCTGCATGTTCGTGAAGTTCCGATCCGGGATCGGCATGTCTTCGATTTGTTTGGTCGTGAACTCTACCGCCACATCCGCGCGATCCGTCTTCAGTTCCGGAATCGTGTTCGCGCTGACCGTGATCGTCGTCGACGCGCTGCCCGTCTTCAGCGACGCATCGATCTTCGGCGAACTATCGGCGGCCACCGCCACTCCGTCCGCCTCAAACGTCTGGAAGCCGCTCGCTTCCACCTTCACGTTGTAAGTGTCCGGGATCAGGTGCTCGGCGACATACGCGCCGGAAGCATTCGTTGTAACGGAGCTTGATGTGCCTTTGGAAACGTCGGTGATTGTCACCGTGGCGTTCGGAACTACGGCGCCGCTTGCGTCCGTTACCGTTCCGTAGAGGGAGCCATAAACCGCCTGTGCATGAGACAGGCCGGAGAAACACAAAGCAAACGCCAGACAAAAGGCTGCCAGCAGCCTTGAAAATCGCATAACCGTCCTCCCGAAAAAGTTACAGCTTGTATTAGTGCGCTTCCTGTACCGCAGTCAGGAGCGTCATCATTTGCATTCCTCAGAAAATGAAACTCGAGACAGGCAGAGATGATTCGTACTTCGCCCGTTCCAACATCACGGACACATCTCGAAAAGAGTCCTGCTCGATCGCATCTTCTGCGGATACATACTTTTTGATCGCAGAGCCATGGGGTAACTGGGAAAAGGCTCCTCGATCGGTACTTCAGTACTTCTGGTAGTGTGACGACTCTAGGCATCGGGCTGTGCACTTGTCAAGAAGGCTGCAAGCCCCGTGTCTCCCCGTTAGCCCTGTCACCGGTGGCAAGTCGCCAATTACCCCTTACTAAATCGATTTCATGCCCTGTTGCTCCTTGTGCTACCCGTGCTAAGGTTCAAAGCAATGTTTTCCCGCGTTGTTGCTGTCGCGCTTCTCGGTGTTCCCGTCCTCGCCTTTGCTTCCCAGACGTTCGGCACCGATCTCAACGGCAAGCCTGTCGATCGTCTCGCAGCACCCGGCGCCAAAGCTGTGGTCCTCTTCTTTCGCCGCTTCTGACTGCCCCATCTCCAATCGCTATATCCCCGAAATCGAGCGGCTGCAGCGATCCTATAAAGTCGATGGCGTCCACTTCCTCTGGGTCTATCCCAACCCCGCTGACACCGCGCCTGTCGTGAGCGCGCATAACCAGCAATTCAATATCTCCGCCGACGCGGTCCTCGACGTGAACCAGCACCTCACCGCTCTCGCTCATGCCACTATCACTCCCGAAGCGGCGATCCTCGTTCCCGCTGCCTCAGGATGGCGCGAGGTCTATCGCGGCCGCATCGACGACCGCTACATCGCCCTCGGCCAGGAACGTCCCCACGCCATGAAGCATGACCTGGAGCTGGCCATCCGCGCTGTCCTTGCTGATCAGCGTGTCCCGCCGCCCGGCGGCCCCACCGTCGGCTGCTCCATCGTCCCTCGCAACGAGCCATGAAAACTTTGCGGCTCGTCCCGCTGGCGCTCGCCGGCTGTGCCCTTCTCTGCCTGCCGCTCCCTCATCGCACCACCCGTGCCGCCGAGGCACCCGTCACATGGAGCCGCCAGATCGCCCCCATCGTCTATCAGCACTGCAGCACCTGCCATCACCCCGGCGGCGGCGGACCCTTCAGCCTCCTCAGCTATCAGGACGCGCGCCGTCGCGGTCCCCAGATGATGCAGGTCACGCAGTCGCGCTTCATGCCGCCCTGGCTGCCCCAACCGGGCTATGGCGACTTCATCGACGACCGCCGCATCAGCGAGGAAGACATCGCCCTCATCCGCCGCTGGGTCTCCGCCGGCATGCCCCAGGGCAATCCCTCTGAAGCTCCGCCCCCGCCCCACTATGACGCGGACTGGCAGGCAGGCAAGCCCGATCTCATCCTCACCGTTCCCCGCTCCTTCACCCTCCAGGCCTCCGGCACCGACGTCTTCCACAACTTCATCCTTCCCAATCCCCTCACCCAAACCCACTACATCCGCGCCATACAGATTCTCCCCAGCGTCCCTCAGGTCGTGCATCACGCGAATGTCCTCATCGATCGCACCGGCTCCTGGCGCCGATCTCATCCCTCCGACTGGCAGGACGGCTTCGGCGGCATGGAACTCGAAGTCGACGCCGGCAATGTCTTCGATCCCGACAGCCACTTCCTCTTCTGGAAGCCCGACACACCCGTCCTCAAGGAAGCGCCTTCCATGCCCTGGCGCCTCGATCCCGGCAACGACCTCATCCTCAACATGCACCTCAAGCCCAGTGGAAAGCCCGAGGTCATGTCCGCTCGCATCGGCCTCTACTTTGCCGCGCAGCCCGCCACGCAGCACCCCATGCTGCTTCAGCTCGATGCCGACCAGCAGCTCAACATCCCCGCCAACGATCGCATTTTCGTCGTCCAGGATTCCCTCCGCCTGCCCATCGATGTCGACGCCCTCGGCATCTATCCGCACGCGCATTATCTCGGACACATTCTCGAAGGCTGGGCCGATCTCCCCGGGGGACAAAAGAAGTGGCTCATCCGCATTCCCGACTGGGATATCGATCGCCAGTCCGTCTATCGCTACCGCAGCCCCGTCTTTCTTCCCCGCGGATCGGTCCTGCACATGCGCTACGTCTACGACAACTCCGCAGACAACGTTCACAATCCCAACAGCCCGCCCATCCGCGTCCGCAACGGCAATCGCTCCGTCGACGAAATGGCCCACCTCTGGATTCAGGTCCTCCCCGTCCACGTGCCGCCCGGCAGTCCGGACCCGCGCCTGCTCCTCGAAGAAGCATGGATGGAACATCGCCTCACCAAAGTGCCCGCCGACGACATTGCCCTCTACAACCTCGCTTCCGCTCTCGCCGGCCTCGGCCACTACACCGAAGCCGTCGCCGACTATCGCAGGGTGCTCAGCGTTCACCCCGACGACAGCCGCGCGCTCAACAGCCTGGGCGCCGCCCTGGAGAACAGCGGCGATTCCCAGGCAGCCGCCGGCGCCTTTACTCAGGCCATCGCCTCCGGCCCCGCCTGCGATGCGCGCTTCAACCTCGCGCAACTGGATCTCAAGCGCAGCGACTTCTCGGATGCGGATCAGCAATTCCGCGCCATGCTCCAGCATTGCCCCGACGATCCGGATGTCCACAGCGGCCTCGGCATCGCGCTCGCGGGTGAAAACGACGCCTCCGCCGCCCAGGCGGAATTCCAGCGCGCCCTCCAGCTCGATCCCGCCAACGTCACCGCGCTCGCCCAACTCGGCGAAGCCGCCATCGAATCCGGCCAGCCCCAACAGGCCATCCCGCTCCTGCAGAAAGCCGTCCAGCAGCAACCCGGTGATCTGCAAACACGAGAGCGCCTCGCCATGGCCTTGGCCCAGTCCGGCCGCGCCGACGATGCGCTGCAGCAGTTGCGCGAAGCCGCTCAGGGCAACCCCGGCGACGCCGAAGTGCATGCCCTGCTCGCCCAGCTCCTTGGCGCCGGCGGCCAGCTTCCGCAGGCCATTGATGAGCAGCGCCAGGCGCTTCACCTGCAGCCCAACGACGCCGATGGCTGGAACAATCTCGGTGTCCTCGAAGCCCGCGCCGGTCGCACCGCCGCCGCTCGCAGCGATTTTCTCCGCGCCCTGCAGATCAATCCCGGCCACGCACAGGCGCGCGCCAATCTCAGCCGCCTGCCCCCGCAGTGAACCGCATGACGTGGTAGCATTTCACACTGTTTTGCTTCTCCATCGCATCGGCGCCTGGTCGCTGACTTCAGCCCGCCTGCCGCCTGCGTCCCTCGGCGACGGCCACAGAGTTCCATCCTCACTCTTCGGAGTTTCATGATGAGTACGCGCGCGATCCTCGCCGCTCTGGTGTTCTCAAGCCTGCCATCCATCCTTCTCGCTCAGGCTCCCCGGCCCGCCGCGCTTCCCTCCGTCGCCGCTTTTCCCCTCTCCCAGCCCGGCGGCCTCCAGATCGCCCGCGAAGTCGATACCTCCCGCCCGTTTTCCGTCATCGGCCCGCACGGTGCCCTCCTCGGCCATCAGAACGGCGCCTTCGAAGCATGGATCTTTCCTGGAAAATCTGCAGCCACCTCCGCATCACCGTCGAGATGCAGGACTATCCCGTCCCCATCGACGTCAATCAGTACGCTGCGTGGATTGAGGTCCATCCCAACGTCACCATCCTCACCTACTCCCACGCCAATTTCACAATTCGCCAGATCATGTTCGCGCCCCGCAACGCTCCGGATGGCGCCGGCGTCGTCGTTCTTTTTCAAATCGAATCCATCCGCCCCATGACCCTCACCTTCAGCTTCACGCCGGACATGTATCAGATGTGGCCCGCGGCCTCTGATCCCGCGCCTTCCCCCGAATGGCTCCCCACCTGGTCGTCTCCCACCGCCGCACATTCCACCTCAGGCTTCTACATCCTGCATGAGAGCTTTCCCGACCACGCCGCCGCCCTCGCCATGCCCTCGGCCGAACCTGGTATTCTCCCGCCCTATCAGGAACGTTCCGAAAACCTGGCCCCTCCAGTTCGTCCTCCACTTCGACCCGGCCCGCGACAGCAACACCTTCTTCCCCCTGCTCATGACCATGGCGAATACCCGCGCCGCCGCGGGATGGCACGCTCTCGCCGGCAGTCTCGCCGCCCTCGACGCGGCCGTTCCCTCGCTCTACTCCGCCAATGCCGATGATTTCCGCAACCTGCTCAGCACCCACACCAGCATCGAAACTCCCGACCGACACCTCAACAAAGCCTTTTCCTGGGCCATCGCGTCCATCGATCAGCTTCGCGTGGAAACGCCCACCCACGATGGCCAGGCCTTCACCGCCGGATTCATCTCTTCCGGCGACTCCGTGCGTCCCGGCTTCGGCTGGTTCTTCGGCCGCGATGCGCTCTGGACCCTCTATGCCGTCGACAGCTATGGCGACTTTCCCGCCGCCCGTCAGGAATTTGATTTCCTCCTCAGCCGTCAGCGCGCCGACGGCAAAATCATGCACGAATACTCACAGACCGCCAACGTCGTCGACTGGCAGTCTCTGCCCTATGAATACGCTGCTGCCGACGCCACACCGCTCTTCTCATGGCCATGAATGACTACCTGAAAACCAGCGGCGACCTCGACTACGTTCGCTCCCACTGGGACAACCTGGCGCGCGCCTGGAATTTCGAAACCACCCACGTCTCTCCCGACGGCTTCTACAACAACGCGCAGGGCACGGGCTGGGTCGAGAACTGGTCGCCCCGCCTGCCCGCACAGGAAATCTATCTGGCCGCCCTCGACGAACAGGCCAGCCTCGCCTTTGCCGACCTCGCTCGCGCCACCGGCCACTCCGCTTTAGGTGGGCAGGCCGCCGCGCGCGCCACGCATCTCGCCCAAATCCTCGAGCAGGAATATTTCCTCCCCGCCCAAAACTTCTACGCCTTCAGCCACAATGTCACCGGCAATGCCGACGACACGCCGACGATCTATCCGGCTGTCGCCTGGTGGGACGGCGCCTTCGAACTGAAGCACCCATCGGCCATGATGCAGCGCTGGGCCTCCAGCGAATTCTCCACGGACTGGGGCACCCGCGACATCGGCGACCACGTCAGCTTCTACGATCCCATCAGCTATCACACCGGAACCGTCTGGCCGCTTTTCACCGGCTGGGTCTCGCTGGCCGAATACCGCGCCGGCCACCCGCTCGCCGGCTACGCACACCTCATGCAGAACGCCGACCTCACCTGGTCACAGGATCTCGGCAACATCACCGAGCTGCTCTCCGGTCAATATTTCCAGGTCCTCGGACGCAGCACCGCCCACCAGCTCTGGTCCTCCGCCATGGTCATCGCACCCACTCTGCGCGGCCTCTTTGGCCTGGAGTGGAACGCCCCTGCCAACACCCTCACCGTCACACCGAATCTCCCCGCTGACTGGAACACCGCGACCGTGCGCCACATCCCGCTCGGGACCTCAGCCGTTGATCTCACCTTCACCCGTCAGGGCTCCGAATGGCTTGTCACCAGCAGCGGCGCGGCCATCCGTCTCGCCTCGCACAGCCAGCAGGCCCGCATCACCGGCGCGACGCTGCACATTCCCGTTCCCGCCGTGGAGGTCATAGTTCCGGCAGGCCTTCCCGCGCCTGGTTCTCAAACCGAGCAGATGAAGGTTCTTGACGAACAGCACACCCCGCGCTCGCTCACTTTGATCCTCTCCGCTCCAGGATCATCCACCAGACCTTCTCCGTTCGCGAAAACGCCCCGCGCCTGCATCTCACCGCCGACCGCGCCATACTCGCCCCGGCGCGCGATGGCCTCCGCACCGTCACCATCCAGTTCCCCGCCGGCCAGGGATACGTAACCCAATCCGTCACCTTTTCCTGGTAGGCCTGTCTCCCCGCAGACCGTATCGAGGCTTAGCCCGCAAAACTGTTCTCGATAACAGAAGATCTCGTCATCCTGAGCGAGCTTTCCCAGTCGTTGCGCCGCATTTGGCACAACAATAATTCCAGTGGACTCGAACGGATCCGCATTTTCTACTTTGACGCGGGTTGGACTTCCGTCCACTGGACCTCTTGTCGCCTGCGTTCCAACCGCCAACTCTACCCAACCTTTTCAACGCTCGTCCGCTCCCGCATCGCCTTCCCCACAGCGAACGCCGCAGCCCCCAGCGCGCCCAGCGTCAGCAGCGCGCTGATCCGCGCCCTCCGCCGGCTGCTCTTTCCGCCGTTCCGCAAGCGCCGCTTCCGGACGTCCCCGCACCGGCAACTCTGCTTCGTTGCCGTCCTTCTGCAACGCCATCTGCATCACTTCCGCCAGATGCAGCGCCTGCCGATCCGTGTCCTGGGCAATCTGCTCCCGGCAGCTAAATCCGTCCGCCACAATCATCGCTTCGTCTTCGGCCTCGCGCACGGCCGGAAACAGACACCGCTCGCCAATTTGTAACGAAATGTCGTACTTATCCGCCTCAAAGCCGAAGGAACCCGCCATCCCGCAGCATCCGGAGGTCATTAATTTGTAATCAAGTCCGATCTTATCCAGCACTTTTTGTTCGTCGTCGAAGCGGATCACCGACTTGTGGTGGCAATGCCCCTGCACAATCGCCCGCCGCGCCAGCCGAGGCACCCGGAAATCCGGCGCCTTCTTTTCCAGTCGCTTCGCTCAGCACCAGTGTCTGCTCCCGCAGCTTCGTGGCCAGCGGATCCTTCGGAAACAAATTCCTCAGCTCATCCCGGAACACCGTCGCGCAGCTCGGCTCCAGCACCACCACCGGCACGCCCGCCTCAATATCCTTCCGCAGGGCGCGCATAATCTTCCGCAGATACCCCTTCGCCAGATCCAGAAATCCGTAGTCGTACAGCGGCCGCCCGCAGCAGAGATGCTGCATGGGCACCTTCACTTCGAACCCCGCGCTCTCCAGCACCTCGGTCGCCGCCTGCGCCGTTTCCCCCGGAAAAAAGAAGTTGTTGAAGGTGTCCGCCCACAAAATCACCTTCCCTCGTTCCCCGCTCTTTTTCCCTTCCCGCCCCCGGAACCACGCTTTGAACGTCTCCGGTGCGAACTCAGGAATCGTTCTCCCCTGCGGCATCCCCGCCGCCGCCTTCGCCAGATGGCTCAGCCCCGGCGTCTGCGTCACCAGATTCACCATCCCCGGCCACACCGATGCCAGACGCGACCACTGATCGATCAGCCCAAATGCATACGCATGCCGCGGCCGCATCCGCCCTTCCCAGTAATGCGACAGAAACTCCGCCTTATAGGTCGCCATGTCCACGTTCACCGGACAATCGCCCTTGCACCCCTTGCAGGAAAGGCACAGATCCAGCGCCTCCTTCACGTTGTCATCGTGCCACCGGTCTTCAACGATCCCGCCGTGCATCATCTCCCACAGCGTGTGCGCGCGCCCTCGGGTCGTGTGCTGCTCCTCATGCGTCACCATGAAGCTTGGGCACATCGTGTCGTTGTCCGGAAGGCGGCTGTCCTTGCGCCGGCAATTCCCAATACCCACGCACCGCAGCGCCGCATGCGCAAAACTCCCCCCATCGTCAGGAAACTGAAAATGCGTCTCCGGATCCCAGGGATGGTATTCCGCGCCCAGCTTCAGATCCTCGTCCATCCGATTCGGCTCGACGATCTTTCCCGGATTCATCTTCCAGTCCGGATCCCAGATCAGCTTGTACTCGCGAAACGCTTCCATCAGCTCCGGCCCAAACATCTTTACCAGAAACTCTGCCCGCGCCTGCCCGTCCCCGTGTTCGCCGCTCCAGCTCCCCTCATATCTCTTGCAAAGATCCGTCGCCTCCTCCATGAACGACCGATACTTCCAAATCCCCGCTGCGCTCGTCAGATCAAAATCCACCCGGCAGTGCACGCATGCCTGCCCGAAATGCCCGTAGAGCGCCGGATTGTATTCGTATTTGTTGTAGAGCGCTCGCAGCTCTCGCAGATACTTCCCCAGGTACTCGGGCGCCACCGCCGAATCTTCCCACCCCGGCCACGCGTCCGTGAACTTGCCGCAGAGCAATACGCAACGGAACCAGTAGAGGGCACATAAC
>CAVPCE010000109.1:0-5424 GCA_963702295.1 uncultured Acidobacteriaceae bacterium
GACGCTGTTCGCGTTGGGCAATGCACTGTCGTTCGCGCTTGGCGCCTACCTGTGGAGCCAGCACTGACAAGCATTGGCACCATCTACCTCATTTTCTATTACACCAACCTGCTTACGCAGCCATTAGAACAGATACGCATGCAATTGCAAGATTTGCAACGGAAAGAAGTGGAATTGAGCGCGTCAACAGCTTGCTGGCACACGGAGGCAACAATCCAGGATGGCATTTCGAGCACGTAGAACGTGAGACCACGGGACTGCTTGATATCGACCACGCGCGTTGGCAGCGTCCGGCTAGATGCCGCCATGTAACGGCCCGATTCGTACCAGAGCTCGGCGTTCGGCACAATGCAGGCTGGACTGGATCAATTCCCGCAGCCGAGGTGCCATCGGGCCCGATATTCGCTGAACTGGCGACCGCAAATGGCCAGGGAATCCGCCGCCCAGGTCGAGAACCCGCATGGGGAGAGCCGATGCCAATCGGTCGGCGGCCATGATCGCGATGCCGAAGTTGCCAATGACTTGCGTCCAGGCCCTCGGCCTGAGTCCCGAGGTAGAAGTGGGCACCCAGGATACGCACCCCGGATCGACTCGAGACGATCGGACAGGCGTATTATATTCTCATTCCCCAAGCCGAACTGGCTCGGATACCGGTCATCACCAAGTCGGCTCCGGGGCGGCTCCCCAGGATTCACCCTCAATATTACGCTGGCGATGGCCGAGTTCGCAAGCGCCACAGCGGCGATCCGCATCCAGGTCCCCCGGCCCACTCGGCCGAGTACCAGCGAACGCCCGCACCCATCGCGAGGCCCAGCTCGCCAGCGACCCCTTCGCCGGCCCGGTGTAAAGGATCGCTCCGGGCACGAAGCCGGCCCCACGGCCGCGGCGAGTTCACCCTCGGACGAGACCTCGACGCGACAGCCGGCGAGACCAGCCGCCTCCGCCACCGCCGGGAGTGGATTCGCTTTCATCGAGTAGTACAGGTGTGCGCCATCCGGCAAGACGGCCCTGAAGAGCAGCTCCAGAGACCGGGGATTCGACCTCATCGAGGTCGTATACGTACAGGGGCGTGCCGAATTCCTCGGCTAACAACGCCAGCTCGCGGTGGTCCATCATCGGCTCCCGTCGATTATCGCAGAGGCGGCGACGCATCGACCTTTCCGTTCGCCGTCACCGCAATAATCAGATACGTAGAGCATTCTGGAATTTTGTAATGGTCGATCCTGCTGCGCAACTCGCACAGGATCGTGACGGCGGTCGTGGAGGGCTCATCCACCGCGACGAACAGGTGCATCTTGCTCCCGTCCGGCGGCATGACCGCCGCCGCGCCGACCGCGCCGGCGTGAGGAATGCCGCCGACGATCTCGTCGAATGAGATGCGGATTTGCGCTTCCCTGCGAATCTCCCCGGCCCTCAAAGTAGAGGAAACCATCCGCGGATTGCCGGCACATGTTGCCCGTCAGCAGCATATGGGTCCCGTCCGAGCACTCCGGAACCGACGGGCCGTCTCATCGGTGGTGCCAGTAGCCCATGGTCACATGCGGGCCGCGAACCACCGGTTCGCCGCGTGCCGGGCGTTGCAACTCCACCATTCTCAATCATCACCTCCGCTACGGTGCCGTCGAGAGGACGCCCTACCTATTGGGACGGTCGGCCAACTCCTCCGGGAGCAAGATCGCGACTCGCTTGCATTCCGTGAGGTGAGCATGAAGTACAAGCTAGCGTGAGGAGCAGCCTCCGCAGGCGATCGACGGTTCACTGATGCAGATGCGACCCGGTGTTCGTGATCGCACGCAGCGACGGCAGCGGGTGGAGGGTGCCGAGCATCTGGGACGAGCGACGAGAACAGCGAGGGAACGCCGGGCAGGAGAGTGATGTCCTCGGCCGCCAGCCTGTGGACGATAGACAACATCGTGCCATCGCGGGTGCAGAGGCAGCATCGATGTACCAGCGCCGAGGGCGAGGAAGATCTGATAGAGGCCGTAGTCGAAACAAGCGGCAGAAAGAGGCCGATCACTTCGTCCTCGCGATAGCCGAGGCGTCGTTGAATCGCGCCCGCCGTGAAGTAAACATTCGTGGCTGATCATCACGCCTGCGGTTCGCCTGTGAAATTGGTACGTGTAGACCAAGCACAGGGTCTGTTGACGTCGGCCGGCGCGGTGCTCGCCGGGTCGGTCAGTATGTCGGCCACCGCGGTGGCGTCCGCCAGGTCGGTCGCCGCTCGCGAGGAGCGGGAGCCCCGGACACATACGCCCGGAAAACGCCCACAAGTGCGTGGTGAGCAGTTCCGCATCGCCGGCCTGCGTCATTCGCTGGCTGAAATCGGCGCTCACGATGCCCAGAAAGACACCGGTCTTTGTCCCCTGTAGCCGGTCCGCTGCGCAGCCGGCGTTCTCCAGCGCTTCCCACGCCACCTCCAGCGCCAGCCGCTGTTGTGGATCCATCACGGCGGCCTCGCGCGGCGCTATCTCGAAGAATCCGGCGTCGAAACCGTCCACTTGATCCAGAAAACAGCCGTGGCGCGTGACCATCTTGCCCGGCTGATCAGGATCGGGATCGAACCATGCATCCGCATCCCAGCGATCCGCCGGCACACGGGAAACAGCATCGCGCCCGTCCCGCAGAAGTTCCCAAAACTCTCTGCATCGTCGGCCCCGCCGGGGAACCGGCAACCGATACCCACAATCGCAATGGGCTCGCTCGCCGCGCGCTCAGCGTTCTGCAGTCTCGCCTCGAGATCCTGAATGGCGAGGAATGCCTTCTTCAGGAGCGCGGATTGGTCGTTTGCCCTCTCGTCCATCAGACTCACCGCTCCAGCCGGCCGCGCAGCAGTTCCGCCACGGCTTCATCCGGCATCTCGTCCACCTCTTCTGCCGAGAATCGCGTACTCCTGGCAGACACAACACTTTCTGGTTCAGAGACGATGACACCGCGATCATCCTGTACCAGCCGGGTGACGATGTACTCTGCGATCGCCTCCGGAGTCGGATAATCGAACATCAGCGTCGCCGGCATCTCACCGACGCCCACGCGTGTTGCCAGTCGCCGGCTCAGGTCCAGGGCCGTCAGCGAGTCAAGACCGATCTCCATCAGCCGATCCCGCTTCCGCACCGCCCCCGGAGATGGCAGCCGCAATACCTGCGCAACCTCTTCCAGCACGATGCCCAATACAATTTCCCGCCGCTCCGCCGGCAGAGCCTCCGCAAGATGCGCCGCAATCCCATCCTCCAACGCGGTCTCTGATATTGCCGCAGGATGCCACGTGGCAATCTCCGGAAGCGGCGCACTAATTTCCGAAACGGTCTCATCACTCGGCGCCTGCGCCAGGAAAACATGCACCCCTGCGGCCTCCGCCGCCCACCCGACTCCCGGCGCCTGCGCTACCGAGACAAACCCCGCCGCCCGCAACGCCGCGACCCACGCACCCGCATCCATGAGGGCTGCGCCACTCCGCAGCGGATCATCGGATTTCTGCCAACCCTCGATGAGCCCTATAGTGATCTCGTGCCATGCAAAGCTTTGCGTCGTCTCCAGCAGGATCGCGGTCCCGCCCGGCACGACCAGGTATCTCAGCCGCTCCAGTGTCTTTCCCAGGTCCCGCGTCGCATGCACCACATTCGCGGCGATCAGCACATCGCACGAGTGCCGATGAGCTTGCAGATGGCCTTCGTTCTCGATATCCAGCAGTCCGAAGCGCAGGAACGAACAGCCCGCGAAACGCATGGCCGCCCGCTGCAGAAAATGTTCTGACACATCGGTGAACCGATATGAGGCATCATTGGCTGTCAGGCGTGGCAGCACGCCGGCCGTTGTCGCTCCTGTCCCTCCGCCAATTTCGAGGATGCGCAGTTTTCGCCCAGCGGGGACGGCCATCGCGGCCGCCTGCACCGCCTCGGCCACAATCGCGTTCGCATACCGCGTCCCTGGCGATCTTTCATACACATCTGTTGCCAGGTCCGCAGAACCTCCCGGGAACAGGGTCTCCAGCGGGCTTGCCTTCCCCAGCAGGACCGGCTGCAGCAACGCCGCGCAGTTACGTAGATAGGCCAACAGATACGGATCATCACGCAGCTGCTCTTCAGCTTTGCGCCACGCGCCTGGCAAATCCGGCGCACGAATCTCCGCCGGAATCACGATCCGCGTTGCCGACCATGACAAGTATCCTTCGTCCGCCAGCAGGGACAACCAGCCCCGCATCAGCCGGTGCTGGCTTCGAACCACGCCGGCCCGCGCCAGCAGCGCCTCGGGATCATCTTCGCCGGGTTCAGCCAGAATCTTCAGTTCCCCGAGCGTTGCCAGCATCTGCGCCACGGTCAGCTTCTTCAGGGCAGCCCATTTTTCCGGGAACGCCTCAACCTTCATCTCCATCGGCACGAATTGCGCCCGGGCCGCCGCGCCTTCCGATGCCCGACGCCACACCTCACGCGCGGTCTCTTCAGCCCTCGGGCCATGCCAGTACCGCTGCCTTTCGAAGGGATACGTTGGCACCGCTACGCGCGACCGGCGCCACCCGCGATCGAAGCCGCCCCAGTTCACCGGCTGCCCCTCGACATATAGTTGTGCGAGGCTCTCGCACATCTGCGCATACGGCGATGCGTTTCGGGTCATGGATACCCGGATCCGATCCGCCAGCCCTGCATCCGTCTTCTCCGCAATCGCTCGCAGATGCGGCTGCGGTCCAATCTCAATGAACGTCGTGCATCCAGCCGCCAGTGCTGCCTGCAGTCCCGCGTGGAACTGCACCGTCTGCCGCATGTGGTCTCGCCAGTACCGCGCGCGCGCCATCTCGCCTGTTGCCGCTACCCGCCCCGTCAGGTTCGACACCATCCGCATTCGCGGCTTGCCGTAGGTGACCCTGCCCGCCTGCTCCTCAAACTTGTCCAGAACTGGCTCCAGCAGCGGCGAGTGGAACGCATGACTCACTTCCAGCTCACGGGTCCGTATGCCGTCTTCTTCCAGCTTCCCGCCACCGTTTTGAGCCCTTCTACCGATCCCGAGATCACCACGCTCGCCGGCCCGTTAATGGCCGCAATCGCAACCTCAGCCTCCCAGCCCGCCAGCGCCTTCCGCACTCGGTCGCCGTCGGCCGCCACCGCCCTCATTCCACCGCGCACGACCAGACGATCCATCAACTCGGCTCGGGCATGCACCAGCCGCAGCCCATCTTTCAGCGTCAGCAATCCAGCCACTACTGCCGCCACGTATTCTCCAAGACTGTGCCCGAGCACCAATGCCGGCTCGATTCCCCAGCTGCGCCACAGCTCCGCCAGCCCGTACTCCAGCGCAAACAGCGCAGGCTGCGCGACCTGTGCATCCTTCAACTCGCTCCCGCCATAGAGCGCTTGTGTCAGCGAGGCTCCCGTCAGTTCCTGCCATATCGAGCTGCACCGCTCCACTGCTTGCCGATAAACAGTGGAGCTCTCG
>CAVPCE010000110.1:0-48330 GCA_963702295.1 uncultured Acidobacteriaceae bacterium
GGAAGAAAAAAATTCAAAATTCGCATCAGACTCGCGCGCACAGAAATCGTGCGGATCCCACGAACGAGGGATGCGGCTCACAGAGGATGCACGTGCCGCAGCAGAGCGAGCATCACGCCGCTGAAAATATCGTGCCACGCATGCGCCATCATGCCCGGGCGAAGATTGCGGCGCAGAAGGACGAGCACGCAGAACAGCGCGCCATACACGGTGATCGCAATCATTCCTGCGGCTCCTTCATAGCCGTGACTCACGCCGAACAGCAGAGAAAGAAGCGAGCACGCCGATTCCAACACCCGCGCCAAGCGAGGAGAACTGCCGCAGAAAATATCCGCGAAAGACCAATTCCTCGCAGAATCCCGCCGTGATGCTAAGCACGATCCACAGCAGCAATTCGAGCCCGGTGCGCGGCGCCAGCGCCATCAGCGTCTTGTCCGGCGTGGCGAGATGCGCCACCCGCAACGCAAGTCCGATCACCACGAGGATCGTGGCCGAGGTAGTCCAGAACACCGCGGCGACCACCATATCCTCGGCCCAGGCGCGCCATCCGCGCTGGAACTGCAGTAACTCCGACATCGATACGCGACGCATCCGAAGTCCCCACCATGTCAGAGAAGAAGAATCAGCTCGGAGGCAATGGTGAGACCGTAACGCGCGACGTGATGAGCGCCGAGAGCGGCGCGGTGCGCCTGACGCCCACTCAGCAGCGATCCACCCGCCATTAGCGCCACCAGCAGGGCTGTGTGCCACCACGGGGCGATCGCTGCGCCAGCGAATGGACGCGATGCGGGCGACTCCGGCGGCTGTTGGTGCATGTGACCCCTTCCCTCTGGTATCTTCCTCTGGATTCTAATGGCTCTTCGCTGCATCGAATAAAGCAGGAAAACTTATGGATGAGATGGTGATCGTTGCCGGTGTCCGTACGCCGGTTGGAAAATTTCAGGGCTCTCTTTCCGATATTCCCGCAACCCGTCTTGGTGCGATCGCTGTGCGTGAAGCCGTTCGGCGCGCTCAGCTCAAGCCGGAACAGATCGACGAATGCATCATGGGCAATGTGCTTCCCGCGGGGCTTGGCCAGAATCCTGCCCGGCAGGCCGCCCTCTACGGAGGGCTGCCGTCCGAAGTGAGCGCGCTGACAATCAACATGGTCTGCGGGTCGGGATTGCGTGCTGTGGCACTCGCCGCACAATCGGTGCAGACTGGCAATTCTGAAATCGTCGTCGCGGGCGGTATGGAATCCATGACCAACGCCCCTTACCTGCTGCCGCAGGCACGCAGCGGCTTCCGCATGGGCAACGCTGCCGTCGTCGACTCGATGGTGCATGACGGCCTGTGGGACATCTACAACGACTTTCACATGGGACAGACCGCAGAGTTAGTCGCGGAAAAATACGGCATCACCCGCGAAGAACAGGATGTTTACGCTTTCGGTTCTCACCAGAAAGCGGCAGCCGCCTGGCGCGACGGCCGATTTGACGCCGAGATCGTTCCCGTAGAAATCCCTGCCAAAAAGAAAGGCCAGCCGCCAACCCTCTTTGCTCGTGACGAGTCGGTTCGCGAAGATGCCAGCCTCGATGCGCTTCGGGCGTTGAAGCCCGCGTTCAAAAAAGACGGCACCGTGACTGCCGGCAATGCGCCGGGCGTGAATGACGCCGCGGCCGCCGTTGTGGTCACGACAGCACGTAAGGCGCGGGAGCTGGGCCTGAAGCCCATGGCCCGCATCGTGGCCCACGCCACCAGCGGCGTCGATCCCAAATGGGTGATGATGGCGCCCGTCACAGGCGTCCGTCGCGTCCTGAGCCGCACCGGTTGGTCGGTTGACGAGGTCGATCTCTTTGAGCTGAACGAGGCCTTCGCGGTGCAGGCCATCGCTGTCGCCCGCGAGCTTGGCGTACCACTGGAGAAGGTCAATGTCAGCGGCGGGTCGGTGGCCATTGGTCATCCCATCGGAGCCAGCGGTGCGCGTGTTTTGGTTACGCTGCTGTACGAAATGGCCCAGCGCAACGCTCGCCGCGGCGTTGTGGCTCTCTGCCTGGCGAGGTGGCAACTCGGTAGCTATGGCTCTCGAACGCGCCTAGCCGTCGAGCCGGACACCGCCGCGCGACAAGGTTTTGAAAGTTGGCCCGGAAACTCAGCCGGGGAGTGAGGCGTTAGCTCATCGCTGCATGATTCCCAATCCCACCCAACGATTTAACGGCCGGGTCGACAGCTATCGACGCTATCGCCCGAGCTATCCGCCGGAGTTGGTCGATCTGCTGCGGAGCGCCTGCCGGCTGACTCCCGGCTCCGTCGTTGCCGATATCGCTGCCGGTACCGGTCGCCTGTCCGAGATCTTTCTCGCCGGGAGCTTCCCCGTCGTCGCTGTTGAGCCGAATGCCGAAATGCGCACCGCCTGCACTGAAATGACACAGCGCTTTCCTCGACTGCGCCTCACAGACGGAACCGCCGAGGCCACAAGGCTCTCCGATCATTCCATCGACCTGATCACCGTGGCTCAGGCCATGCACTGGTTCGATCTGGACAAGGCCCGCGTGGAGTTTGTTCGCGTCCTCAGGCCCGGCGGATGCTGCGCCGTCATCTACAACAATCGTCCCCCGGGCGGCGATGCCTTCCACGAGGGCTACGAACACCTGCTGCACGAATTCGGCATCGATTACACGGCAGTGAAGCAGCAGCATATGGGGCGAAAGCGCCTGGCGGCCTTCTTCGCACCGTCGCCGATGGAATGTACGGTGCTTCCGAACGAACAGTCCTTCGATCGGGAGGGCCTTGAAGGCCGAGTGCTTTCCTCTTCCTACATGCCACAGCCCGGTCACCCTCGGTCCGCCGCAATGCGCGCCGCAATCCGGACACTCTTTGATCAAACCCAGTCGGACGGCCACGTGACGATGAAGCACGACTGCGTTGTCTGCTGGGGTCAACTTTCCTGATCCCTAAGCTCTGATCCAATCCCTGCTGTTCTAGCACTCGATCACATTCAGGGCCAGCCCCGCCAACGACGTCTCCTTGTATCGCGACTGCATATCGAGCCCGGTCAGATGCATCGTCCGAATGACCTGATCGAGGGAAACCTTGTGTCCCTCCGTTTCGTTCATAGCGATGCGGCACGCCTGCACTGCCTTTACGGCGCCCATCGCATTCCGCTCGATGCACGGAATCTGCACCAGCCCTCCAATAGGGTCGCAGGTCATACCCAGGTTGTGCTCCATGCCGATCTCCGCTGCATGCTCTACTTCGTCGTTGCTGCCGCCAAGCGCCGCAGCAAGGCCTCCCGCGGCCATAGAGCAGGCGACTCCCACCTCGCCCTGGCAGCCTACTTCTGCGCCGCTGATTGAGGCATTCTCCTTGTAGAGCACCCCGATCGCCGCAGAGGTGAGGAAGTAGCGCAGGATGCCCTCTTCATCCGCCCCGGGAATGAAATCGAGATAGTACCGGCCTACCGCCGGAATCACCCCCGCCGCTCCGTTCGTCGGAGCCGTGACAACCCTCCCTCCGGCGGCATTTTCTTCATTCACGGCCATGGCATACACGGTTACCCAGTCCAGCGGCGCCAGCGGATCCACCGATCCTTTGCCGCGCAGTCGCGCCGCCAGTCGTGCGGCCCGCCGACGCACTGCCAGACCACCGGGCAGAATTCCCTCGGCCGCCATGCCCCGCTCGATGCAGCCGAACATCACGCTCCAGATGCGCAGGATCCCCGCCCGCACGTCCTCCACCGGACGCAACACGCTTTCGTTGGCCAGCATGATCGCCCAAATCGGCTTGCCCGCTTCACCCGCCATGCGCAGCAGTTCCGCGGCGCTCGCGAACGGATAAGGAACAGCAGCGCCCGCCGTTGCTGCTTTCGGAGAACCATCTTCACCGTCCTCGATGATGAATCCGCCTCCGATGGAGAAGTATGTGCGCATCATCAACTGCGCGCCAGCCGCGTCACGTGCGATGAAGCGAACTCCGTTGGGGTGCTGTGTCGTGGCCCCCGGTGGCGTCATCTGGTCGCCGTGCAAAACCAGGTCTTGTGTCTCTCTAAAGGCAATCGGTGCCACCCCAGAAGAGAAAGCCTCCCCGACGACCGAATCTCCGCCAGCCTGGGTTCAATGGTCGCCGGATCGATCGTCGCTGCCTCGTCGCCGCTTAGGCCCAGCAGCACCGCGCGGTCCGTTCCATGGCCTCGCCCAGTCAGTGCCAGTGAGCCATACAGCTCCACCCGCACCTCAGCAACCTGCGACAATACCGCCGTTGTTTCAAGCTCGCTCGCAAATCGCCGGGCAGCCCGCATCGGTCCCATGGTGTGGGAGCTGGAAGGTCCAATCCCGACCTTGTAGAGATCGAAAAGACTCGTCTTCATCCGTTCGATTCTATTTGGTTCCTCCGCGCCAGAGGCCGGACAACTTCTTATCTCCCAGGAGGGTGCCGCGCCTTGATATTCTGATGGTTCAGAAACCCGTGCATAAACCGATTCGCCCTATGAAACCCCACGCTGGTCCGGCCGGTGGCCTGCTGCTGGCCTTACTGATAACAGGCTGCTCGAGGTCTACTCACCATCCCGTCGCCACGGTCGCCGCTGCCGCCGCGGCAAGAGAGCACGCTCTGCAGCAGGCGCGGGCTACAGCAGCAGCCGAGGATCAGGATCGGCAGGATCTGGACAGCATTCCCCCGCCTTCCAAGAACGTCTACCTGGCCATCCACACCCGCCAGAGCTGGGTGAATCCATTCCTCATTGTCAGCAAATCCACCGTGAGCCTTAGCGTCCTCTACCCGGACAACGGTCCCGCGAACAGCCCAGGCAGCGAGTTTCTGCGGCCCGTCGCCGCTCGGCGCCGTGTGCTTGACCTCCGCCTCTCCGACCTGCCGAGCGCCCTCGCCGCGACGCCGGCCAATGTCTGGCCCTTCGGAAGGGTCATCGCAGTGGAAGAAGATCCCACGGCTCCGCCGCAGGACCGTACGCAGATCCGCCGTAACGTGGAGTCCACCATGCAAACGCTCGGCGATCTCGGCGTTGTGGTCTATGAGTGGCCCTCGAACGGCGTTCGCTGACCTCCGCGTCTCATTCCTCCGCTTCGCTCGCCGCCTCGATCTCAAAAGGAAGATTCGTTTCCGCGATCCACGTCGACGCCCTTCATCCAGACAATTCGCCCGTTCCACTCCAGCAGTGGCCAGCTCCTGCGCTTATCCGCCTCCACCTGCATCCGCTCAAAGATCTCTTTCAGAGGCCTGGCGTTGCGCGAGTGCCGCAATCGCACGCGATCCCCGGGCTGCGGTCCGCGAAGCGTCGCCGCAGTGAGATGCCCATCTTGTTCCACCCCTCGAAGTTTCGTCCGCAGCCGCAGTCCAAAGCCCACGGCTTCCCCAGGGATCGGCAGTTCCACAGGTTCCGCAGCCCGCGATCCTTGTCTCGCCTGCGGCCCTTCTCTCACCAGTCTTAATTCTCGTGCCGTTCGTTCCGCACGCAGTTCGGCGGTCAGTTCCTGCCTGCGGGCAGCCGTTGGATCGCACAGGTTCATCAGCCGGTCGGTTTGCTCGAAGTTGAGCTCGGAACCCAGCTCCTGCGCGGCCGCTCGCAGCACTCGCCGTCGCAGGGCCGGGGCCAGTTCCCTTAGCCTCTCGAGTTCGATCCCCAGGCTGCTTTCATCGGGGTGCGTGGACACGGCACGCCCTCCGCCGCGAACAGGCCGCCCGGGGAGGGCCAGCGATGGCAGCAGCTTGCGCATCTCCGCTTCCCACCAGGCTTCTTCGTCGCGCGCCAGCATCGCCATGCGCGCCAGTTGTTCCTCGATCCGTGGGTTGTATTGCGCCAGCTGGGGCAGCAGCTCGTGCCGGATGCGGTTTCGCGTGAAGCTCAGGTCCTCATTGGAGGCGTCCTCGCGCCAGGACTGGTCAATCGCCCGCAACCACTCGCTAATCTCGGCACGCCCTGTATCCAGAAAAGGCCGTATGATCGCGCCTCCCGAGCAGGCAATCACCGGGTGAATGCCCCCAGTCCCTCCGTCCATGCCCCGCGCAGCAACCGATGCAGAACCGTCTCGGCCTGGTCGTCGAGCGTGTGCGCCGTGGCCACGGCGTTGACCGTACCCTTCACCAGCAGAGCGCGGAACCACGCATATCGGTCGTGGCGGCCGGCTTCTTCCAGCGTCTGCCCATGCTTCCGCGCCCTCGCGGGAGTATCGGTCCGATGCAGAAGAAACGGGAGCTGCAACCGCGCAGCCAGCTCGGCGACGAAACCAGCATCCTCATCGGCCGCGGTGCCTCGAATGCCGTGGTGCACATGCGCCACCGACAACACCAGCCCGATCTCCTGGGCGGCTAAGACCATCGTACGAAGCAGCCCCACCGAGTCCGCCCCGCCGGACACAGCCACAGCGACCTGCATGCCTGCATGCAGCTCGCGGAGATCGATCCTCGGCGCCTGGATCACGCTTCCATGCTAGCCGCTTTAGGAGAAATGCTGGCTCAGTCGCGCGCTTCGGGCTCAGCGGCGGCCAGCCGGGTCGTCTTATACTGCTCATCATGCTGAGAACGAGGCTGGCGATTGCTGCCGATGCTACCCTCATCACCCGTCATCGTCGCCGGATGTTCGTCGATGCCGGGCGACGCGACGATCAGATCCTGGAGGTCATGGCTCAGGCTCACGAGCCCTGGGTCGCCAAAGCCATCGCCGAAGGCCTGTACATTGGCTGGATCAGCGAAGATGAGGGCGTTCCGGTGGCCGGCGCTGGCCTGCTCCTGCTCGACTGGCCGCCTCATCCGCTCGATCCCCGTTCCACGAAGCGTGGCTATCTGCTGAATGTGTACGTGGAGCCGGAATATCGCCGCCGCCGCGCTCGCCAGCCAGCTGATCGAGCTGGCGCTGGCCGAGGCACGCCGCCGCGGCATCCGCGTCGTGGCTCTCCATTCCACTGAAGAGGGTCGCCGCCTGTACGAAGCGAATGGCTTTCGCCCCACCAACGAAATGTTCTACGTGGAGCCTGTTGAGCCGTAACAGCTCTTGCTCTCAGGAACGATCGCGGCTAGCGAAGAATCGGAAACGTGCTGCTGCCTGTGTTGTTGCCGTAATCGAGGTCGAAACCCAGTTGCAGCTTCGCCGCTTCCGACATGCGTCCTGGATTCCACGGCGGATCGAAGACCACCTGCACCTGTACCTCCCGCACCTCAGGCAGGCGCGCCAGTTTGCGTTCCACATCGGCCTTCAGCACATCGGACATGCCGCATCCCGGAGCCGTCAGCGACATTGCCACGTCGATCTTCTTCCCGCCATCCACGCCCTCACCGATCTCGCAGGAGTAAATCAGCCCCAGATCGACGACGTTCACCGGGATCTCCGGATCGTAGACGGTCTTGAGCTGATCCCACACCATGCGCTCGCTGAAGGTCGATGGCGCCCGCGTCTCCATGGAGGCACCGCTCAGCCCCAGAGCATCCGCGTCCTTCTCCTCGATCCGGTAGAGCGCGCCGGCCGCCGAAACCGTGTAGCTGGTCCCTGCCGCCTGCGTGATCCGCACCGTCGTTCCGCTGGGCAGCACATGCGGCGTTCCAGCGGGTACAGCGATGGCCGGACAATCGCGGTTCAGCGTAACGGTTTGGTTGGTAATAATCATGAGCGTTCGCCGTGCGCGCAGCACCTACTCCGTCGAGATCTTCTCCTGCTTGCCTTCCAGCGCCGCCTGCAGCGTGTGCCAGGCCAGAGTGGCACACTTCACCCGCATCGGAAACTCCGAAACGCCGGAGAATACGGCCAGCTTGCCCAGACCTTCCGCAGTCCCGTGCGAGTGCCCGGTCACCAGCTCATGGAATTGCTCGAAGATGTGGTGCGCCTCAGATTTTGTCTTGCCCTTCACGCTTTGCGTCATCATCGACGCCGAGGCCTTGGAAATCGCGCACCCGGCGCCCTCGAAGCTGACGTCGCGGATCGCGTCGCCGTCCATTTCCAGATAAACCGTGAAGCGGTCTCCGCACAGCGGGTTGTAGCCTTCGGCTTTGTGATTCGCCGCCGGCAGCGTCTTATAGTTCCTGGGAGCCCGACTGTGCTCGAGAATCACTTCCTGATAAAGATCGCGCAGCTCCGGCATCAGGCAAAAACCTCCTGCACCTTCCGCAGACCTCGCGCCAGAGCATCCACTTCGTCGCGCGTGTTGTACATCGCAAACGAGGCGCGCACAGTAGCCGGAATGCAGAACCGCTCCATCACCGGCTGCGCACAGTGGTGCCCCGTCCGCACTGCGATGCCTTCCTGATCCAGGATGGTCCCGATGTCATGGGGGTGCACGTCCTCCAGCACGAACGACAGTACGCTGGCCTTTTCACGTGCGGTCCCGATCAGCCGCACGCCCGGCAACCCACCTACAACCTCCGTGGCGTATTCCAGCAGGTTATGCTCGTGAGCGGCGATCTTCCCCACACCCACCTGATTCATGTACTCGATCGCGGCCTTCAGCCCCGTCACGGCTGCCATGTCCGGAGTGCCCGCTTCAAATTTGTGAGGCAGCTTGTTGTACGTGGTCTTCTCGAAGGTCACGGAGCTGATCATGTCACCGCCGCCCTGGTACGGCGGCATTGCGTCCAGCAGGGCTGCCTTGCCGTAGAGCACGCCGATCCCCGTTGGCCCGTACATCTTGTGTCCCGACAAAGCATAAAAGTCACAGTCGAGGTCCTGCACATCGACAGCGATATGCGGTACGGCCTGCGCACCATCCACCAGCACTGGAATACCCCTGGCATGCGCCGCAGCGATCATCTGTTTCACCGGATTGACCGTCCCCAGCGCATTTGACACATGCGCCACTCCGACGATCCGCGTCCGCGGCCCCAGCAATTTCTCGTACTCGTCCAGCAGCAGCTCACCCGCGTCGTTCATGGGAATCACCCGCAGCCGGGCGCCCTTTTCCTCGCACAGCATCTGCCACGGCACGATGTTGGAGTGATGCTCCATCGCGGAGATCAGCACCTCGTCGCCGGCGCCCACATGCACGCGTCCCCAGGTCTGCGCCACCAGGTTGATGGCTTCGGTTGTCCCCCGCGTGAAGATGATTTCGCTTGCACTTCCGGCGTTCACAAATCGCTGCACCGCCGAGCGGCCCGCTTCGAACTCCTCTGTCGCAATCTGCGACAGATAGTGCACTCCGCGATGGATATTCGCGTTTTCCCCTTGGTAATACCGCACGATTGCATCGATCACGCTCTGCGGCTTCTGCGATGTCGCGGCGTTGTCCAGATAGACCAGTGGATGCCCATGAACCTTCGTCCGAAGGATCGGGAAATCCGCCCGAACCGTCTCCACATCAAACGGCGACTTTACCGCTTTATCGCCAATCGCAACAGCAGCAACAGCGCTCATCCCACTTCCTCCATCGCTCGCTCGACCCCATGTCCGGAACTCGCCTCTGGCGCGTTCTCGAGGAACAACAGATGCTTCCGGATCAGCCCTTCGATGTGCGCCCGAGCCGCAGACGACTGCATCCGATCCACGCACTCTTCCGCGAACGCCATCAACAACATCTTGCGGGCTTCCGCCTCGGTAATGCCGCGCGATTGCAGGTAGAACAGCGCGTTCTCCTCGATCTGCCCGATCGTTGCCCCGTGCGTACACTTCACGTCGTCGGCGTAGATCTCCAGCTGCGGCTTGGTGTCGATCTGCGCATCGTCGCTCAGCAGCAGGTTCCGATTTGTCTGCTTCGCGTCTGTTTTCTGCGCTGCCTTATGAACCACGATGCGACCGTGAAACACCCCGTGCGCCTGCTCGTCCAGGATCCCGTTGTAAAACTGCCGGCTGCCGCAGTGGGGGCTGGCATGTTCCACATGCATGTAGTTGTCCAGATGCTGTCGCCCCGTGCCCAGAAACAGCCCGTTGATGAGGCACTCGCCGCCTTCGCCCGCCAGCACCGGATGCACATTGTTGCGCACCAGTCCGCCGCCCAGCAGCAGTGAGTGCGAGGCCACATTCGCGCTGCGCCCCTGGTGAATCCGCAGCGTGGACACGTTGTAGGCCTTCAGGTGCTCGCGCTCAATCAGGTAGTGTTGCGCCACGGTGCTCTCGCCGGCAATCAGTTCTGTCACCGCGTTGGAGAAGGCGACCGACTCCCCGCCGACCGACACATAATCCTCGATCACGGCTACCTGGCTCTCGTCCTCGGCCACAATCAGATTCCGCGGATGCGTCATCGCCGGAGTCGCTTCCTCTGTCGACAGGTAGAGCAGGGCTATGGGCGCTTCGACCACGACCCCGCGCGCCACGTGCACATAGGCGCCATCCGCCATAAATGCCGTGTTCAGCGCGACAAAGGCGTCCCGCTGCGTGTCGGCGTACCGTCCCAGATGCTTCTCCAGCTCCTCAGGATGCGATTCGATCTGCTCCCGCAGGCTCGCCACCGTCACTCCCTTTGGCAGCCGATCCACCTGCGAAAGCTCCGCGTCCCAGCGCCCGTTCACAAAAACCAGGGTCGCTGCGGTGGTTTCTTCCACGCGAAATGCCGCCACCTGCTGCTTTGTCAGCTTCGCAGCGCCCGCCGGGCGGAAAGCCGTCCGCGCAATGGCCGCCACATTCGTGAAGCGCCAGTCTTCATCCCTGGTCGTCGGGAAACCGACTTCGCAGAAACGCGCGAATGCATCCTCGCGCAGCTTTTTCAGCCATCCCGCCCGCGGCGCGGTCTTCTCCGCGTCAGTAAAGTTCTCCAGCCAGCCTTCCAGTTGTACCACTGCCGCCACGCTCCGCTCCCTCACGCCCGCGCTCCCACCGCCTGCGGCGTCTCCGTCCAGCCGTAGCCCTTTTCCTCGAGCTCCAGCGCCAGCTCTTTACCGCCCGAGCGCACAATCCGCCCATCGACCAGCACATGGACAAAGTCCGGCACGATGTAATTCAGCAGCCGCTGATAATGCGTCACCACCAGCATCGCCCGCTCCGGACTCCGAAGCGAATTGACGCCGCTGGCCACAATGCGCAGTGCATCAATGTCCAGTCCCGAATCCGTCTCATCCAGAATGGCGAGCTTCGGCTCCAGCACGGCCATCTGCAGAATCTCATTGCGCTTTTTCTCGCCGCCTGAAAAACCCTCGTTCAGCGAACGGTTCATCAGCTTGTCATCCATCTCCAGCAGCGCCAGCTTCTCCCGGAACAGCGGCAGAAAATCCATCGCGTCCATCTCATCCAGGCCGCGATGTTTGCGCTGCGCATTCAGAGCCGACCGCAGGAAGTACGTGTTGCCGATGCCCGGAATTTCCACCGGATACTGGAACGCCAGAAAGACGCCTTCGGACGCCGCTTCTTCCGGCTTCATCTCCAGCAGATCTTTCCCGTCGAGCGTGATCGAGCCTTCCGTCACCTCATACGTGTCGCGTCGTGCCAGCACCTGCGCCAGCGTGCTCTTGCCGGATCCGTTCGGCCCCATGATCGAATGCACTTCGCCCGCATTCACCGTCAGATCGATCCCCTTCAGGATCTCGTTCCCACCCACATTGACGTGCAAATTCCTGATTTCCAGCAGACTCATTCTTCCCCTCGTCTTCAAAATTGTTCTCGGCAGCCACTTTTGGCTGACCGCCTCATCGCTGCCCGGACCTTAGCTGACCGCCATTTCGCTAATCGGCAGCTCAGCCCACACTGCCTTCCAGGCTCACGCTCAGCAGCTTTTGCGCTTCCACCGCAAACTCCATCGGCAATTCCTTGAATACCTGTTTGCAGAACCCGTTCACGATCATGGAAACGGCATCTTCGGTCTTCAGGCCGCGCTGCTGCAGATAAAACAGCTGGTCTTCGCCGATCTTCGACGTTGCCGCCTCGTGCTCCATGCGCGCCGACGAGTTCTTCACCTCGATGTACGGGAACGTATGCGCGCCGCACTTATCGCCGATCAGAAGCGAATCGCATTGGGTGTAATTGCGCGCGCCCTCCGCACCCTTCATGATCTTCACCATGCCGCGATAGGTGTTTTGCCCGTGGCCGGCCGAAATGCCCTTCGAAACGATCGTGCTCTTCGTGTTCTTCCCCAGGTGGATCATCTTCGTTCCGGTATCCGCCTGCTGATAATTGTTCGTCAGCGCCACGGAGTAGAACTCGCCCACCGAGTTATCGCCCTGCAGAATGCAGCTGGGATACTTCCACGTAATCGCCGAGCCCGTCTCCACCTGGGTCCACGAGATCTTGGAGTTTTGGCCCAGGCACTTGCCGCGCTTGGTCACGAAGTTGTAAATCCCGCCCTTGCCGTTCTTATCGCCGGGATACCAGTTCTGTACGGTCGAGTAGCGAATCTGCGCGTTATCCAGCGCGACCAGTTCCACCACCGCCGCGTGCAGCTGGTTCTCGTCCCGCACCGGAGCCGTGCAGCCTTCCAGATAGCTCACGTACGCGCCTTCCTCGGCCACTATCAGCGTCCGCTCAAACTGACCCGTTTCCGCTGCGTTAATGCGGAAGTACGTTGAGAGCTCCATCGGGCAGCGCACGCCCTTCGGCACATACACAAACGATCCATCGCTGAACACCGCTGCATTCAGCGCCGCATAAAAATTATCGGTATGCGGTACCACTGAACCCAGATATTTCTTCACCAAATCAGGATGCTTCTGCACCGCCTCGCTGAACGAGCAGAAGATCACCCCAGCCTCTGCGAGCTTTGCCTTAAACGTGGTCGCCACGCTCACGCTGTCGAACACCGCATCGACGGCGACATTCGCAAGGAGCTTTTGCTCCGCCAGTGGAATCCCCAGCTTCTCGTACGTTCGCAGAATTTCCGGATCCACTTCCTCCAAGCTCGTCAGCTGCTTCTTCTGCTTCGGCGCCGAGTAATAAACGATGTCCTGATAGTTGATCGGGGGGAACTGCACGTTTGCCCATTTTGGCTCCGCCTGCGCTCTCTCCTGGCTCGCCCAGTAGCGGTAGGCATTCAGCCGCCACTCCAGCATGAACTCCGGCTCGTTCTTCTTCTTCGAAATCAGCCGGATCACGTCCTCGCTCAGGCCTTTCGGGATGCGGTCTTCCTCAATTCGCGTGACGAAGCCCCACTCATACTCCCGGCTAGCCAGCTCGTGGACGACATTCATATCGGTGCTCATTCAGCTCTCCTCGGATTCCGGGGCATCGCGCAACCTCCGGTCCTTCCGCCACAATATACGACTAAAGCAGTCCTATATCAGAGTGTACCGCCACACGGCCGTCTATTTCAACCCGGCAGCCCCGGCCCCAAAGGAAACCTCTATCCATTAGATGCAGCGCACCGTGCGCCGCTTCCACAAGCGTCATGCCGTTTGGGCCAGCCAGACTATCGAAGGGATATCCCGGACCTATGCTGGCCTCGGCTCAGGACTCCTGCTCCACCGCGTCAGCCACCGACAGGATTCCCGGTCGAGTCGGGGAACTGGCTTCGCGGGTTTCATAGCGGGCACAATCGCGCCCGGAGTTCTTCGCCACGTACAGCGCAGTGTCGGCCCGGCCCAGAACCTCGCGCATCGACGCCGCATCCAGGTCTGGCCGGAACGTCGCCACACCGATGCTGCAGGTGAGACGGATCTCCACATCGCACACCACGAAAGGCCGTGATCGGATCGCATCCAGCAGGTCGTCGATGCGCCCGGGCGCGCTTGCCGGGTCCCACCCCGGGAAGAGAAACAGGAATCCCTCTCCTCCGTACCGGCCCACCCAATCGTAGGCCCGCATTGCCTCGCCAAAACGCTGCGCCGCCTCGCGAATCACATCATCCCCACACAGGTGTCCGTAGCTGTCGTTCAGAGTCTTGAAATGATCGAGGTCGGCAATCAATACCCCAAGGGGCGTCTGGTCGCGGGTGGCGCGAGCGATCTCGCGCTCCAGTTGTTCCAGCATCGCGGCGCGATTGAAGATGCCCGTGAGGGAATCATGCGTGGCCTGGATGCGCAGCGCGCAGCGCGCCTCTTCCAGGGCGGCCTTCTCCTCTACCAGCTGTGCCGTGCGTTCGGCAACCAGCCGCGTCAGTTGCTGTTGGCGGCGCGTCAGGCTCCGCGTGCGAAACGCGATGATCCCCCAGGTCAGCAGCAGGGCTGCCAGCGCGTAACACAAATAAGCAAGCGGGGTTTGCCCTGGGGGCGCCCGCAGAACGAAGCGGAACGACGCTCCCGTCAGGTTGCGCACTCCGTCATTGTTCTCCGCCTGCACAATGAACGTGTAGTTCCCTGGCGGCAGATTCGTGTACCACGCGTTTCGCCGCGTCCCTGAGTAGATCCAGTCCGGATCGAAGCCTGCCAGCCGATACCGGAAACGCACCCGCTGCGGAGCGACAAAGCTCGGCGCCGAAAACGATATCTCGAGATTCCCCGAGCCGTGCTTCAACCGGATGCCATCCTGCAGTGGAATCGAGTGCCCGTCGAAGGTCACCCGCTCAATCCATACCGGTGGCACAATCCTGTTGATCGGAATGTGCGAAGGATCGATGACCGCGACCCCATCGATTGTTCCAAACCAGAGCCGTCCGTCGCGGCCCTTCCAGGCGCAGGGCATGCTCCCGTAAAGCGTCTCCCGCGAAACGCAGACCATCCGCGGTCCCATACAGCATCGGCTGCAATTTCTCGGTCGGCCGTCCCGCCGTCTCAGCGAACTCCCGCTTCGGAATGCGGAAAACTCCGGTGTCGCCGCCAAACCAGAGACTGCCGTCATTGTCCTCGAGGATCGAGCCGATCGAGGTATCCGGCACGTCCTGGTCCGGTGTCCAGGTGTCCACGCGACCATCGTGAAGATGGCTCACACCCCCACCGGTTGTCCCGGCCCACAGGCTGCCGTCCGGGTCCGCATACAGGCTCATCACGTGATTGCTGTGCAGGCCGTTGGTCGTGGTCCAACGAGTTATTCTCCCCTGCTGCAGGCGTTCCACGCCATCCCCGTCCAGGCCGATCCACAGCGAGCCATCCCGCGTTTGGGTAATCGCGGAAACCCGTCCGGAGTCGGTGACGTGATGGAAGACTCCATTTTCGAACTGAGCCAGACCGTGGCCAAAGAATCCCACCCAGAAATGACCCTCGCGGTCTTCATACAACGCATTAATGGAGGTGTCGCTGGCTTGCGGATCGCGCCAGCTCAATACGTGCCCGTTGCGGATCTCCGCGATCGTGCCCCGCTGAAACCCTGCCCACACGCTGCCGTCGCGTCGCTGGAGAATCGAGTAGACCGCCTGATTGGGCAACCCTCGGCTCTGGTTCCAGACCTCCACGCGTCCGTCTGCCAGCAGGTGATCGAGCCCATTATTGTCCGCGCCAATCCACATAGTGCCGTCCTGCGCCTGCAGAACGTTCCCTGTGTAATTGCCCGACAGCCCTTCCGGCGTCCCGAATACTGAGAACTTCCCGTCGCGCAGCTGGACCGCCCCGGCATCCAGCAGGCCCACCCACAAGCTGCCCTCTCGGTCTTCCATCAGAGCTTTGGCGCACCGGTCGCTGGGAAGCCCGCGAGCAGCTCCATAAAAATCCACCTTGCCCCTATAGAGCCGCGCAATCCCATGGCGGACAAACGAAATCCATACAGCGCCGTCGTGATCCGCTAACAATGCGGACATCTCGCTCCCGGGCAGTTGCTGCGGCACCAAAAACACGCTGTCCCGCCGAATCTGTACGAGGCGATTGGAGTCCGTTCCGGCCCAGAGAGACCCATCCGGCGCAGCCGTCAGCGCGACCACAGCATCTCCAGTCAGTCCATGGCGCAGGGGAAACGCGACGAAGTGGCCATGATCGAATCGCACCAATCCCTGCTGGGTACCCACCCACAGCGTGCCTCCCCTGTCGATGGCCATGGCGTTGACGGTCTCATCTTCTTCGCCTCGGGTCAGACTCCGCTTCTCGATTTTTCCGTGCTGAATCCGACTCAGGCCTCGCGAAGAACCGACCCACAGCCCGCCTTCGCGATCTTCGAGGAGAGCCGTAATGTTGTCCCCGACAAGCCCCTCTCGCGTCGTCAGCGGCGTGAACGTGCCCGTGTCGCCGGGCATCGCGGCCGGCACGTAATGACTCAGTCCGCTGTCCGTTCCTACCCACAGACTCCCATCGCGGCTCGCCGCCAGCGCCTGAATATTGCTGGACGCCAGTCCAGCAGCATTGTGCCGCGTGTATGTCACAAAGTGGACGCCGTCGAACCGCGTCAGGCCTTCCTGCGTCCCGAACCAGAGATATCCGTCGGTCGTCTGCGCGATTGCCTGTACCGAGTTCTGCGGTAACCCCGACTCGCTCGTCCACGAGGTCTGCATGTACTGCGTAATCGCCTTTGCCGGATTCAGCCCCAGCGCCGGTCGGCCTGCCGCCATCATCAGGATGGCCACAGCCCAGAGAACACACCTGCCCTTCGCCGATCGCGATCCCCGGCGCTCCGGTGCGGCGCATCGTCTGCTCGCCGAGCCCGACCGTTGGTGCGGGAATTTCGAGGTAATGTCCATAGGCGCCGCCATCACCGAACCGTCTCCAGATCTTCCGCCACGCTCACCGCGGAAACGCCGTCCAGTACCAGGGGCTTCTGCAGGTATTCCAGCGGATTGGGCGAAGGACGGCCCAGCAGATAACCCTGCGCTTCGTTCGTTCCGAGCGCGCGGATCAATTCCAGTTGCTCCCGAGTTTCGATTCCCTCCACAATCACTTTCATGTTGAGGTTGTGGGCCAGCATCAAAATTGATTTCACAAAACCGCGTGTCTCCGGCCGCACGATGAGCTCGTTCACGAACGACCGGTCCAGCTTCAGCGCGTCAAACGACAACTTCGGCAGGTAGCTAAGGCACGAGTAGCCCGTTCCAAAGTCGTCCATCGCGACACTGATGCCCTTGCTCTTCAGCCGCCGCATCATCTCCGCCGCGCGCTCCACCCCCGTCAGCGTAGCTGACTCCGTCAGCTCAATCTGCAGCAGAGATGGATCGAGGCCGGTGCGATGCAGAATGTCCTCAACCTCCTCGACAAATGAATCGCGGGCAAACTGTACGCTGGATACGTTCACCGCTACCTGGATGGGCCGGTCCGCATGCCGCTGCCACTGCACCGCTTCCGTGCAGGCCTGCTCCATGATGTAGGCGCCGAGCGGAACGATCAGCCCGCTTTCCTCTGCCACCGGAATGAAGCTCAGCGGGGGAATATTCCCCATTGTGGGGTGCATCCATCGAGCCAGCGCCTCAAACCGCACGATCGTGTTGCCCACCAGCTCGAACTCCGGCTGATAGTGAACCGTGATGTCTTTGTCGGCCAGGGCGCGCCGCAGTTCGCCCTCCAGTGTCAGCCGCTCGCGTGCCGCATGCCCCAGATGGTCCCCGAACTGCACCACGCGGTTCTTTCCGTTACGCTTGGCCGCATACATCGCGCAGTCGGCCTGTTGCAGCAGCTGGCCTCCCTCGTTCCCATGGTTCGGGAAGAGGCTGATGCCCACGCTGGCCGTCATCCGGATGGAATGGCCCTCAATCTCAAAAGGAGGTTTCAGCACCTCCAGCAGGCTTTCCGCCGCGCGCTCTGCGTCGCTGGCTTCGTGGACGCCGTCAAGAATGAGCGTGAATTCGTCGCCGCCCAGGCGCGCCAAAGTATCGGATTGGCGGAACCGCGCCTTCAGCCTCTGCGACACCTGACTCAGCAACTCGTCTCCGATCGCGTGTCCCAGACTGTCGTTGACCAGCTTGAAGCCGTCGAGGTCGATGTACAGCAGCGCCAGGATTCTCTGTTCGCGGCGCGCCCGCGCCAGGCAGTGCGACAGCCTTTCTGCCAGCAGGCGTCGGTTCGGCAAACCCGTCAGATCGTCGATCAGAGCCATGTGCTGCAGCCGGGCTTCCGCCTCCTGTTTCGCCTTCTCGCGCTGCTGCAGCTCCACCAGCATGCGATTGAAGCCCAGCACCAGCTGCGCGATGGCTTCACTACCTCGGGCCGACACCTCTGTGTCGAAGCACTGCTCCCGCGTGACGTTTTGCATGGCGGTCGAAAGATCCCGGATTGCTCGCGCGGTATCTGCTGCCCTCCGCAAATCCGCCATCTGCCTACTGACCCGGCGCCGCAGCAGAATGACCCACATCAGGATCGCGAAAATCACCGGCGACAGGACCAGCAGCAGAGACAGAATCGTCTCCGTCGTCCACAGCGGGGCTCGGTGGAGCACCGTCAAGTCCTCTGGCGACCGCAAAAGAATCTGAAACCCTGTCGGGTCCTCCTCGAGGATCCGATACAGCCGGCTGGGATCGACCTGTGTCGAAACCACTCCCGTCAGCCGCAGCACGCTGCCTTCCTTCAGCGGCAGCGGATTCACTCCCTGATCAGAGGTGTCCAGTTGCGCCGTGAACGTGCGCATCCCTGACTGCAGTACCAGGCTCTCGTGGGTTGACGTCTTCAGTGACGTCAGCAGCCGTCCCTCCAGCGTCACCAGCATCGAGTCCTGATGACCCTGCAGGACCGACTCTGCCGTCACTTTCTTCGGAGCTGTGCCGCCGCCATGCCCCAGCAGCTGGAACTCCCCATCTGTGATCACCGGGGAGTACCGGCCCGCCAGTGTCGGATAGCCGATAGCAGCCACCCGGTCGCCTGCGCGGAACGCGGAAGCGTCGCCTCGGATTTCCACTCCGTCTGTCGCATCCTGCAGATAGAGAAAGTCCCGGCCGGCCAGCGTCACCGTGCCTTCTATCTTCACCCGATGTCCAAAGTGCGCCTGCGGAGAAAAGCGCAGCAGCGAACCGATCGGCGTGGCCTGTGCCGCAAAGGGATTAGAAACTCCCGGCTCCAGCACATCGATGTCCGACCGCCGCTCCACCAGCAGCTGATACCCCACCAGCTGCCGCCGCGAGTTGAAAACCGTCCCAAACACGCCGCGAATTCGCACCCGCGCATCTTCCAGGCTTCGAGATTGCTCCAGCCCGGGAAAGAGCGGCGATGTATAAACATGCACCTGCCCCACCGACGTGAAAATGTCGAATGTCAGTGCCGAATGCGCCGACGCTTCTCGCGCCTTCATCGGGTGAACCACGCCATCGATCGCGACGTAACGCGAGTCCAGCGATCCCGATGCGGATTTCTCCAGAGTGACCGCCTCTGGCACCGGCATAGGCGCATTCCCCGTGATACGGATTTTGGGGGCCACAATCACCGGGGCATAATCGCCTGCGTTCGTAATTCCTGTCAGCGATGCGCGCTTGCCCATGGCCAGTTCCGGATAGTCACCGGAGTACTTCACATAAATCCCGCCGGTCGCATCCTGAAGAAACAACTGCTGCCGCTGGCTGTCGGCGTAGGTCACCACTCCTGTCACATTCACGGGGAGAGCTTGCGCCGCCTGTGCAGCGGAGAGGTTGCGTACCGCGATCACAGACGTCAGAGCAGCCGGCAGCCGGTCCGCCTCTTCGCCGCTTGCCTCTCCCTCCGTCAACTGCGTCACCCGCGCGTGTACCAGGGTCACGCCCAGTCCTTCCAGGCTGGGAAATCCCGACAACTCAACTCCCTGTCCGGCTTGCAGCAGGTTGGAGCCTGTTACGTTGCACTGAATCGCGCCCAACGGATCTTCCAGGAGAATCGAATCGGGGTAAACAGCGGCGACCTGCCCGCGGATCCGCACCCGATGCCCCTGGCCCGTGTGGCTCTGCAGGTAAATCGTCCGAATGTCGACCAGCGGAACAGTGCCCGGCGCTGGTTCTTCCACCTGCAGATCGTTTCCCGCCGGGGACCAGAGCCGGTTCAGGATCAGGGCGCCCTGATCGTTCCGAATCTGTTCCGGCAATCCCACGATCCGGATTCGGCTGTCCACCAGACCTGTGTAGTCGCGATCCGGCCGCGCAATGACCAGCTCCACATCCCGCCCGCGTTCAGCAATGAAGAGATGCGCCTGCCGCTGGCTGTCCACCCGCACCGCGCGAATCACGGCGCTGATCTGGACTCGAACTCCATTCTTCTCCGGACGCGGAAACTCCGCAAGTGTGACCGGTATCGGCGCTGGCAGATGCACCGCCCGGGAGGAAGGCGCCACTCGAACCTGTTGCAGATCCACGCTGGCCAGTCCCTGGTTTGGATCGTATCTCGCCGTTTTCACCGCATCGACCTGAACCGTCGAACCTACGAGGATTCCTGCCGGGATGGGATCACGCGGCAATGGGAGCGGAATCGCCGCCGTTTCATCCTCCATCCAGAACCGATTCCCCGGCTGATCGATATACGTGACTACGCCGGCCAGATGTACAACGGAATGAACGGGAAGTTCCTGAAGCACCTGCAGCGGATCATGCCGGTTGACGGCAGACCCCACCCAAAAGGCCACGGCCAGCAGAGCCGTCGCCAACAGGGATCCCAGTATGGCGGCCAGACGGGTTCTGGCGCCGCGTCGCTCCATCCCTTGATGATGGGTCTTCGGCCATTAGCTTCGCCATACAACTTTTAGCGGCTTGCTACCCACGAATCAGCCACTTACGGCCATTCCTGCGCCTGGCTTGCCACCGATCCGGAACTCCTCCGAGACCTGCATGGAGGACGCTCCTGCTCGCGTCGGGAACCGACCCCATCTCGCTATGTTCTTTTTGAAGCCCTTTTCACACTCGCTTAACTAACTGGTAATATTCCCCGTGAAAATTGGAGAGGCACGGCTGGTGTCGGCCTGCCGTCAGTACCGGCCAACCGTCTTCTCCTGTCAACCAATTCAACCGAGGAAAAACGAGAGGAATTCCACGATGTTTTCATCGTTTCGAGTTGCCTGTCTGCTTCTGCTGCTCTCAGCGCCAGCAGCTCTTTTGGAGGCTCAAATCAACACCGCCAGTCTCTCCGGCCTGGTCACAGACCCCGGGGGCGCCGCCCTGCCTCACGTCACGGTCACAGCGACCGGCGTGGAAACCGGCTACGCTCGGACCGCGCAAACCGACAGCGCCGGAGCGTATTCCCTCCAGGAGCTCCCCATTGGCGATTACCAACTGACCGTGTCTGCACCGAACTTCAGTTCTGTGAAAGAACGCATCACCCTCACGGTTGGCCAGCGGGCCCGCGAAGACTTCCATCTCAAAGTGGGCTCTACGCAGCAGACGGTCCAGGTCCAGGGCAACGCTCCTCTGCTGTCACCCGATGACGCCTCCGTCAGCACTGAAATCGGCTCCACTACCATCGAGCAGACTCCCTTGTCTCTGCGCAACTGGGATGACCTGCTGCGTGTGGTTCCCGGCGTTCAGGATCCCCGCTACACCCAGCAAAGCGGCGCCACCTCGGCTGGCCGCGTCGGCGACTTCAATGTCAACGGCGTCCATTCCCTGCAGAACGACTTCATCCTCGACGGCATCGATAACAACACCTTCAGCGAAAACGTCCAGGAGCTCAGCACTGAAGCAGCTCACCCCTCCGTCGACACGATTGCGGAATTCAATGTAATCACCAATCCCTACTCCGCCGAATACGGCCGCAGCCCCGGCGGCGTAGTCTCGGTCAATACCAAAAGCGGCACCAACCAGTTCCATGGTCTTGGCTACGAGTACGTCCGCAACAACTACTTCGATTCCAATGACTTCTTCTCCGATCGCCACCACCTGATCAAACCGAAGTACAACCAGAACCAGTTTGGCGCCAATATCGGCGGTCCGGTCATGAAGAACCGCCTCTTCTTCTTCTTCGACTACGAAGGCACCCGCATCAAGCAGGGCGTGCTGCGGACCGCAACTGTCCCGTTGCCCAACGAACGCATCGGCGATTTCAGTCCTGCAACCGCGGCCGCCGTCGGCGTGAAGTATCCGACCATCTACGATCCCACCACCTGTTCGCCGGCTTTCTCCGGATCCAACTGCCAGCCCTTCGCCAACAACACCGTCCCCAGCGGCAGTCTTGACCCTGCGATGCAGAAGCTCATGGCTCTCTTCCCGCTGCCCAATACCACCACCGCGGGCAGCCCGCCTGACATCAATAACTACATTCGCAATGCCCCCCTCACCGACTTTGAGGACAACTACGACGCCCGCGTCGACTGGACCCCGTCCTCAAGGGACACGCTGTTCATGCGCTACAACTACTCCACGCGTAACCGCGATATCCCCGGATATCTCGGCGGACTCGCCGATGGCACCTCCACCTCCGCCTGGGGTAACCAGACCCTCAGGTCCTACAGTGACGTCTTCGGCTGGACCCACATTCTCAGCCAGAGCATGGTTAATGAATTCCGCTTCGGCTGGGTCCGCGACTATTCCTATGCGCAGCAGCAGCCCTTCGCTCTGAGCCAGTTGGCCGGCAGCTTCGTTCCTGGCATTCCCGACAATCCCGCCCTCGGCGGAGGCGTCCCGCTCACCCAGTTCTCCAACTACGCCTTTGAAGGTTCGCCTGACTTCCTGCCCAAACAGCAGGTCCCCATGCAGTATCAGTACAACGACACCCTCTCGATGGTCCGCGGACGCCAGACCTGGAAGGTCGGCGTCAGCATTTACGCTCCCATGCGCAACCTCTTCCAGGACGAGCCCAGCACCCGCGGCGACCTGGACTACACCGGCGTCTTCACCTGCCAGCACAGTGCACCCGGCAAGTGCGTTTCGGGCACCGGCCTTTCCTACGCCGATGGTCTCCTCGGCTACACCCAGACCACTTCGCTCACCAACGTCTTCTTCGTTGATCAGCGTCTCTGGATGGCCTCCGGCTTCTTTGAAGACGATTGGAAGGTCACTCCAAAGCTGACCCTCAACCTCGGCCTCCGCTATGACTTCGCAACCCCGGCTGAGGAAGGTCAGAATCGCATGGCGGACTTTGATCCGAGCTCCGGCTCCCTGATCTTTGCGAAGGGCAGCGGCTCCCTGCAGGATCGCACCATCGTTCAGCCCAACACGAAAGACTTCGGCCCTCGCGTCGGCTTCGCCTTCTCACCCGATACCAAAACCGTCTTCCATGGTGGGTATGGCATCTACTACACCCTCTTTGAACGCATCGGGAGCGAAGACGAGCTCGCTCTCAACCCGCCCTTCCTTATCAACAAGCAGCTGGTCAGCAACACTGCCCCGGTTCTGTCGCCGTCGGTCGGCTTCCCCTCCAACTTTCTCGATCCCTCCACCGTCGACTTCAGCAACCTCACCGCGTACCACATCCGCTCCCAGCCAGTCTCCGATCCCGATCCTTACGTCCAGCAATGGAGCATCGGCTTTCAGCGCCAGATCGGTCAGGCCTGGGCGGCTGAAGCTGACTACGTCGGCACCAAGTCCACTCATCTCGACGTCATCCGCGACTACAACCAGCCCCTCATCTCCGGCGGCGTCAGCACCGGCGTGCTTCCCTATCCCAACTTCGGCCAGATCGAATGGACCTCGCCCATCGGCGCCGGTAACTACAACGCACTTCAGGCCAGCCTCACCCGTCGCATGACCTCCGGGCTGGAACTGCGCGCTGCCTTTACTCACTCGCGCAGCCTCGACAACGTGCCTGAAGAGCTTGAGTCCAACTCCGGCGACGCGCCCGACGGCCGCAACGACGCCGCCTGGTATGGCCCCAGCGACTTCGACATCCCCAACCGCGTCGCGGTCAGCTACGTGTACAACCTGCCCTTTGGCAAAGGTCAGACCATGCTCCAGCACGGCCCGCTTGCCTGGGTCCTCGGTGACTGGGAAACCTCGGGCGTCTACACCTACTACAGTGGCCATCCCTTCCAGATCAACGAAAACGATGGCAACCACAACTCCATCCTCGATCCGTACGGATACACCACCGCCACTCCTGATCAGGTGGGCACGCCTCACGTTGTCGGGGATCCAGACTGCTGGTTCTTTGCCAGCAAGGATTCCGCCTGTGGCGCGAAGGCTCCTTCCGGATCCACGGACGCCTATGCCACCACTGCCGTTGGAACCATCGGGGACGTCGGCCGCAATACCCTGCGCGGTCCGCACATTGACGTTCTCGATGCCGCTCTCCTGCGCAACTTCCCCATCACCGAAGGGTGGAACATCCAGGCTCGCTGGGAAGTCTTCAACGTAACCAACACACCGGAGTTCGGTCAACCGCAGGGCAACATCACCAGCGGAGGCGTCGGCAGCATTACCAGTCTCGCCGGCGATCCCCGCGTGATGCAGTTCGCTCTCCGCGTCTCGTTCTGAATTTCACCCTGCGCGGGGCGGGCCGCAACCACGGCCCGTCTCCGCCCTAATCTGTAGAGAGTCATGAACCCATCTTCGCGGATCCTGCCTTCTCTGATCCCAATCTGCCTTCTTCTTTCCTCTGTCGCCGCCGCACAGATCACTTCTCCGCCCAGCCTCGTCCTGCAAGGCACCGTCCGCCCGTCGCAGAACCAGACCTACTTCCCGGTCCCCTTTACGGTCCCGCCCGGCACCCATCGCATCACCATCACCTTCCACAACCTTGGTCGCGACCAGCACACCGTGCTCGACCTCGGTCTCGCCGATCCCTTCCGCTTCCGTGGCCAAAGTGGCGGCAATAAGGACCACTTCACCGTCAGCAACACCGACGCCACGCCCTCCTATCTGCCTGGAGCGATCCCGCCTGGCCGCTGGAAGATCCTCGTCTCGGTACCCAACATCCGCCCCGGCGTGACCTCCCGCTATCGGGCCGAAATCTGGTTTAACTCCGCGCTCGACGACTCCTCGTTTACCGACCAGCCCCTCAACGCAAATCCTGGCTGGTACCGCGGCGATCTCCATATGCACGGTGCGCACAGCGATGGCAGCTGCCCCAGCCAGTCCGGCAAATCCGTTCCCTGCCCGCTCTTTCTCACCATCGAAGCTGCCGTTCGCCGTGGCCTCGACTTCCTCGCCATCACCGACCACAACGCCACTTCGCAGTACGACGACGAACGCGAGCTCCAGCCGTATTTCGACAAGACCCTCCTCATCCCCGGCCGCGAGCTCACCACCTTCCACGGCCACGCGAATGAGTGGGGAACGACTCGGTACATCGACTACCGAGTCGGCACGCCCCAGGTCCCAACCGTCAATGCAATGTTCCGCGCCGCCCGTAAACTGGGCGCCATCGTCTCCATCAACCATCCTGAATCGCCTTCAGGCGAAATTTGCATGGGCTGCGGATGGACCGCCTCGCCCCCCGCCGACATGAGCCTCGTCACCTCGATCGAGGTCGTTAACGGCGCCGGCCATCCGGCCACTCGTTTCTGGGAAGATCAGCTCCGCCGCGGATACCGCCTCACCGCCGTCGGCGGCAGCGATAACCACCACGCCCCGTGGCCCCCCGATCATCCCGGTTCGGTCGGCGATCCCACCACTGTCATCTACGCGCAGAACCTCTCCGTCGCGGCGCTCCTCGACGGCATCCGCTCCGGCCGCGTCTTCATCGATGTCACCGGCTCCCGGGATCACTCTCTCGATTTCGAAGCCCACGCGGGCGAGGTCTCAGCGGAGATGGGCAGCACCCTCGCTGCCCCCGCCGACACACCCGTCTCCCTCGATCTCCACGTCGCCAACTGCCCGGGCTCTACGGTTCACTGGTTCCTCGACGGAGCCGAGTCCCCAGCTCTCCCCGAGCAATCCATCGCATCCGCCGATCAAACCCTCCACGCACAGTGGACCTTCGACGGCAGCCGTCACTGGATTCGCGCCGAAGTCCACGACAGCGACGGGCGCCTGCTCCTCCTCGGCAATCCCGTTTACCTCAACTGGCCCGCGAAGGCTCCCGCCGCCGCTCAAGAACTTCCCTGATCGAAAGGACCCGCATGCGCCGCGCACTCTGCCTCATTCTTCTCGCCTCCACATCCCTCGCCCTCGCCGCCCCAGGCCCGCGCGACCAGTCACACCCCGGCAGCCGATCCGTCATGGACGCCCACAACTGCTATCCCTATTACGAGTGGTGGTACGACCGTATTGACCGCGCCCTCTCCGCCGGAACTCCGCTCGCCATCGAGCAGGATCTCTACTGGTACACGGATCCGAAGACCGGCCAGTCCCGGTCGCTCGTCGCCCACGGCGCGCCCCTCAGCGGCCATGAGCCCACCATGGAGCACTATTTCTTCGATCGCGTCCGACCCATCGTCGAGCAGGCTCTCAAAGACGGCAACCAAGGCAACTGGCCCCTCATCACTCTCAATCTCGACCTCAAGACGGAAGAGCCCGCGCACCTCCACGCCATCTGGGCGCTGCTCTCCAAATATCAGGACTGGCTCTCCACCGCGCCCAAAACCAGCGACCCCGCCCGCGTCGAGCCGCTGACGATCCGACCCATCCTCGTCCTCACCGGGGAGTCCGATGCGCAGCAAGCGGTCTTCTACGACGAGGTTCCCGTCGGAGGACGCCTCCTCGTCTTCGGCGCCGTCCACACCCACACGCAAAATCCCATGGCCCCGCCCGACGTCCTCGAGCCCGAGCGCGCTTCCAACTATCGCCGCTGGTGGAACAATCCCTGGCGTGTCGTCGAAGCAGCGGGCCAGCAGCACGCTGGTGCCTGGACCGAGGCCGACGACCAGCGCCTTCGTGCCCTCGTCCAGCACGCCCATCAGAACGGCCTTTGGATCCGCTTCTACACCCTCGACGGCGCAACAGAAAAAGAAGAGAGCTGCAACGGCTGGTTCCACGGCTATAACTTCGGCTCCCTCCCCGCCGCAGAAGAACGCTGGCGCGCCGCCCAGCAGGCCGGCGTGGACTACATCGCCAGCGATCAGTACGAGCTACTCGGCGCCTTCCTGCGCCGCCGCTCCAGCAAAGCCGGCCCGCAGACCGCGACCCTCACCGATCCACTCGCCGCCAGTTGCAACGCCAGTTCCTCCTCTTCATCAGCCGCCCGCTAAATGAAACGGGGATCCGGACGACGCCCGGATCCCCCCGGTTTTTCTAACCCCTAACCCCTAATCCCTATCCCCTGGTCTCTCCCAGATAGATCTTCACGTAGTCCAGATAATTCCGCGCGTACTGCAGAATCTCCTCGCGATCGTCCGACGTCAGATCCCGTCGCACCTTCCCCGGTACCCCCGCCACCAGCGAACGCGGCGGCACAACCATCCCTTCCGGAATCACTGCCCCCGCCGCCACAATCGATCCCTCGCCGATCCGCGCACCGTTCAGAATCGTCGACCCCATCCCGATCAGGCATGCATCCTCGACCACGCACCCGTGCACGGTCGCGTTATGCCCGATGGTCACCCAGTCGCCGACGATCACCGGCCATTTGTAGCGCATCCCATGCAGCACCGCGCAGTCCTGCACATTCGAGTGCGCCCCAATCCGAATCTCATGCACGTCCCCCCGCACCACCGCGTTCATCCACACGCTCGCATGCTCGCCCAGCACGACGTCCCCGATCACCTGCGCCGACACATCGACGTAGCAGCTCGCGGGAATCACCGGGGTTTTTCCCTGATACGAACGAATCATACGGATAGTGTAATCGCCGCTTTCTCGCAGGTATCGCCGCTCCTTTAAGTGTTTTATTCTCACAAAAGACATGTCTGATCAGTCGGTTCCACATCTTTCCGGCTGGACCGAGCCGGAACTCGACCAGGCCTTCGCCGCCCTCGCCGCCGAAGTCGAGCAATCCGCCCGCTCTCTGGCCTCGCCCGACGATGTCGAGCAGTTCCGCCTCCTGTGGCTCGGCCGCAAGCAGGGACGCCTGAAAGCCATCAGCGACGCCTGGCTCAAAGCCGCTCCCCGGCCGCCAAAAAGCCCCTCGGCCAGCGCTTCAACACCCTCAAGGCCCACATCGAGCAGCGGCTCGACCAGGCCGCCCAGGCTGGAACGCCCGACGCCGCCCTCGAAGCCGAGGCGATCGACATCACCCTCCCCGGCACCGCTCGCAAACTCGGCGCTGAGCACCCCATCATTCGCACCAGGAACGAGATTGTCTCCGTCTTCCAGCGCATGGGCTACTCCGTCGGCGTCGGTCCCGAAGTTGAAACCGACTACTACAACTTCGAGTCCCTCAACTTTCCGCCCGAACCACCCCGCGCGCGATACCCAGGACACCCTGGTCGTCGCCAATCAGGAGCGCAAGCCCCTGCGCGACCGCCTCCTCATGCGCACCCACACCTCGCCGGTGCAGATCCGCACCATGGAGCAGCAGCCGCCGCCCCTGCGCATCGTCATCCCCGGCAAGGTCCACCGCAACGACGCCGCCGACGCGACGCACTCGCCCATCTTCCACCAGGTCGAAGGCCTCTGCGTCGACACCAACATCACCTTCGCGACCTCAAGGGCACGCTCGATCACGCCATGAAGGCCTCTTCGGCTCGAGCGTGAAGACGCGCTTCTTCCCGTCGTTCTTCCCCTTCACCGAGCCCAGCGCAGACGTGCAGATCAGCTGCATCTTCTGCGGCGGCAAAGGCTGCCGCAAGTGCAAATACTCCGGCTGGATCGAGCTGCTCGGCTGCGGCATGGTCGATCCCGCCGTCTTCGAATTCGTCGCGCGCACAAGCAGCCCGCCTACGATCCCGACAAGATCAGCGGCTTCGCCTTCGGCATGGGCGTCGATCGCATCGCCATGATGAAGTACGGCATCAGCGACATCGGCCTGCTGTACTCCGGCGATCTGCGCTTCCTGGAGCAGTTCGCATGAAGATTCTCACGCTCCTGGCTCCGCTCCTACGTCTCCGAGCATCACCGTCACGATCGCGCACTCGCTGACGATCTGACCCTGCGCGGCATCGCCGTCGAAGGTGTCTTCGATCTGGGCGCGGCAACGGCTCGCTCTTCGAGATGGACATCACCACCAACCGCGTCGACGCCATGAATCACTACGGCATCGCCCGCGAAGCCGCGACGATTTATGGCTTGCCGCTGGCACCGCTCGACGCGAGCCTGCCGAAGCCGGCGAATGGGCCGGGTTACCCCGTTCCGCATCGAAGCCAAGACGTCTGCGGCCGCTTCACGGCGCGCATTCTCCGCAATGTGAACATCGGAAGTCTCGGACTGGTTCGCAAAGTCTCGCCGAGCGCTTTCGACTCCTCGAGCAGAAACCCATCTACAACGCCGTCGACGCCACCAACTATGTCACCCTCGCCATCGGCCATCCCACCCACGCCTTCGACCTCGACAAGCTCGAAGGCGGCATCATCGTCCGCCGCGCGCGCAAAGGCGAAAAGCTCGTGACCCTCGACGGGATCGAGCGCACCCTGGACCCCGACGACCTCGTCATCGCCGACGAAAATAAAGCCGCTCGGCCTCGCCGGCGTGATCGGTGGCCTCGATACCTGTCATCTCGGCCACACCAAAAACATCCTCGTGGAAGCTGCCTGGTTCGACCCCGGCACTGTTCGCCGCAGCTCCAAACGCCATCTCCTCCATACCGACGCCTCCCACCGCTTCGAGCGCGGCGCCGACTTCAACGCGCCCCCCATCGCTTCCGCCCTCGTCAGCCGCATCATCCTCGAGGCGGGAGGGCATGTCGAAGGCGAGCTCGTCGACGTCATCGTCCCCGATGCCCAGGCGCGCACGGCCGACCGCGCGCCAATCCGCTTCCGCGTCTCCGAAATCCAGCGCATCCTCGGTCCCACCGAAGATCCCGCGGGCATCACACCCGCCACGGCCGAATCCACCCTCACGGCCTCGGTTGCGGCCTCGCCACGACTTCTTCGGAACAGTGGAATGTTCGGCTCCCCAGCTGGCGCCTCGACCTCGAGCGCGAAGTCGACCTTATCGAAGAAATTGCCCGCGTCTACGGCTACAATCGTTTCCGCAACACCCTCCCCGCTTTCGCCGGCACTGTCGTCGAGCTTCCCTGGGCAGAAAAAGAGGCCTCGGTCCGTCGAACCCTGCTCGCCCTCGGTTGGAACGAATCCGTCGCTTCCACTTTCTGTTCTGCCGATGATGCTGACCGTTTTTCCCGTGAACCGCATTCATCGGTTGCGCTCGACAATCCGCTCAGCGCGGAAGCCGGAATGCTGCGACCCTCGCTGCTCCCCGGCATGCTCGACATGCTGGCCCTCAACATCAGCCGCGACGTCGAAGGGGCCGCCCTCTTCGAGATGGGCACGGTCTTTTCCGGTTCACCGGAATCCGCCTATCCCCGCGTCGAGGAGCGCCCATCGATCGCCATCGGCGCCACGGGATCCGCCTTCGGGCCGCAAACTGTCCAGCTCTCAGACCTGAAAGGCGCCGCCGAGCAGATCCTCGCTAAATTCTCTGCCCGCATGATGGACTTCGACCGCTTCACCGCCGCCTCCGGCCTCATGCCGACGTGGCTGCATCCCGGCCGAAGCGCGCGCGCCATCCTCGAGGGGGCCACTGTCGGCTGGTTCGGCCAGATCCATCCGTCCGAAGCCGATCGCCGCAAGCTGAAACAACCGGTCTTCCTCGGCGAGTTCTACCTCGACCGTCTCTATCCCCACAACCTGCGTCAGCCCGTCGTGCGCGAGCTCTCCCGCTATCAGCCCGTCCGCCGCGACTTCTCCGTCATTCTTCCCGACTCCCTCACCTGGGCGCGCCTCCGCACATCAATCGAGTCGCTCCCCTTCCCGGAACTGCAGAGCCTGGCCCCTAAAGAAATCCTCCGTGATCCCAAAGGCAAGCTCGTCCCGCCCGGCCACTATTCCCTTTTGCTCGGCGTGATCTTCCAGTCCTACGAACGCACTCTGCGCGAAGAAGAAGTGCAGGCCTGGTCGCAGCAAATCATCGCCGCTCTCGATGCGCTCGGCGGCAAATTGCGCGTCTGATCTCCCAACGTTTCACAAACACTATGCCGCGCGCCCGCGCTTTCCGCCGGCGCTCTGCCCGCGATCCTCGTTGGGCGTCGTCGCATTGTCCGGATCTACGTCGGTATGCGGATCTGAGCTTTCATCTCCCGGCAGCCGCGTCTTCAGCGGTTCCGCGCCCATGGCCTCCGCCTCGCGATCCCAGGCATCTTCCGTGGTGCCCCGCACGTTCGCTGTCTCGGTCAACCCTTCGTTCTCGATTCGGTTTTCCGGCAGTTCTCCAGTGGGAATAAATAATCCTTCCGACTCCAGGGTCGGCCCGACATGCCGTATCGCATCCATCGTTCGGGTCTCCTGCTTGCTTCCATTCTCGTTTTGATTCTTCTCACGGTTCGCCATGATCTCTCCTTTTCATGGAAGGCTCTTCTCCTTCGGAGAGCGGTACGTCGCCACAAGTTGTCTGCCAATTCCCAAGGCCATCGCTCCGCCCATCGCTAGCATCCTTCTAAAGGAGAGGTGATCTCATGGCCCAGAATCTCAAAGACCAGCACTCCTCCTCGCCCGAACCGCGTGGATTCGGCGAACACACCCGCAAGACTTCCAGCGAGAATGCCCACGAGCAAGGCTGGGGGCTCAATGAGGATCGGCGCCGCCATATCCCTCCCGACCAGCAACATCGAGGCGGCATCGATTACGACTATGGCGCGCAGGACTTCGGCGATTCGCCCGTCGACACGAGCGCGGTGCAACCGGCCGCCGGCACGCGACCCATGGCAGCGCAATTCGAGTCTCAGACTCTTAGTGGAGAAGCGGACCGGAAGCGGACCACACGTCAGAAGACAGCTTGAATTCGTATAGAAACGCAGGCACAGGGAATCCTTCGCCAGCGAAGAGATAAGTTTTGTGTGATTGGTTTGAGCTGAGAGGTCGAGCTTTTTTGACGATATTCGTTATTTAGAGAACTTCGGCCAGCCGCGGATACAGTCCCGCGTGGCTCGTTTGATACAGGGCCAGGAGCCTCTGCCGCATCAGGTAGTAAGACGAAGCTGCCTCGTGCAGGTGGAAGGGAATCAGCGTCGCCGAGCGGCGCATGACTCGATGCATCATCAGGGCCATTTCAATCTGACGAATCGCCGCCTGCAACCGCAGGGCATCGCGTCGGATTCGCTCCGTCACAATCACGCCTTCGTCGAAATTCCATTGTTGCGCGTGCGCAGCCAGCAGCATCATTAGCTTCGCGTTTTGCCGCATCCGCCGCAGGCCTTCCCGGCCCCCCAGCATCAGCCACATGTCCGTTGGCTCCAGCGCAATCTGTCCCTCCTGAGGATCGAGATAATCGCGAGCCACAGACTTCACGCGTTCGAACTCGATGCGCTCGATCGCCGCAACCAGATCGGTCCAGCTGCGCCGATCCACCTTTACGGCCGAGATTTGGGATCGGATCGCAGCCACAACAAGGCCGCCAACTACCGCACCCAGGAGGAGGTAAACTAACACCGAAAAGCCCCTTCTTTGCGAAGCTCCAGACTACACGTTTGCCTGCTTTGCGCAATCACCCGATTATCGCGGCGCGTCCAGTCTCCGAAGATCGTACTCGACCCGTCGGTGAAGCGCAAGAATGTACTCCTGCAGATCTGGCGCGATTGGCTGCCTTTCCGGCTCCGGAATCCATAACTGCACAGCCATCCATATTGCGGCGCCAAGGTAGGCCAGATCCCTCACATAATCCAGATCGGCATAAAGATGCTGCGCCCCCAGAAAACTTTGCAGCGCAGTGGTAACCACCATGACGCTGGTCCAGGCAGTTAATCCCTGCCCCACTGCCATAACATGGTTTCTCCATCCCAGCCCCAGTCGATTGGCCGTCAGAGTCATCACCACAAATAGCTCGCAGATTACTAGGCTGGTGAACAGGTTACCCCGGATCCGCCATACCCAGGACACCGTCGAGGCCGGCGGCGAAACCAACCAAGCCAGCAGCCCGGCGACTACCGCCCCGGCTACACCTGCTATTACAAAACGTGCCCTTGCATCCTGCACCCAGGTTCCGGTCGGTCGCAGCACAATCCGCGCGATCTCCACCGCAACCCCCAGCTGCAGGGCAAAGTCCACCCACAGACAAGCGAGATAAACCAGCTTGTATTCATCCGCCCAGTGCGCGCTATACAGCATGAACAACGTAATCGTCCGTGCCGCCAAAAACGCGAACCATGCCGTCAACAATGGAAATTCGCGCCACCGCCCCCGTATCAGCAGGACAACCACGAACACCGCGGTCGATAAGAATCCCGCCGCCCACCAGAATTTCGCTGCTGCTGTAAAGTGCATGCGTTCGCCCGCTACCTACGATACGACATTCCCCGCGTCCGTCTGACGGACGCGGGGAATCAGTCGCTTCATTTACCGAGCAACGCTGCTGCGTTTAGAGTCCGAGATACGCCAACACGGCGGCCACTATCCCAGTGGTCGTGGTGCTGTTCGTTCCGGACGTCACGGATGACTGGTTTGGCGGAGGCGGATCTGTGCCGCCCGGTCCGCCCGCAAAAACCGGCGCTGCGGACAAGGCCAGCACTCCACACAACACTAAATATCGCGTTGCCTTCTTCATGGGAGAGTATCCTCTTTTGCGCATAACGCGCCTACTAAGAGTACCCCCAAACGATAAAGGCTGCCCGCGGCTCGCACACTTTAGTGATGGCTCGTCGGGGGTTTCCATCCCGGAATGGAACTGCCTTGCGCTATCTGCTTGTCCCTTCCCTTTCTTGTCCTTACTTCTTTGCCTGAGCTGTTTATCAAACGTAACTTAAGCCTCGCGCCCGTAACTCGCTCCCTACCACACACGGCATCGCTTTGCCGGTGCCATCGGCTGTCCGACCTTGCATCCAAAAGCCTTCGCAAACTCCGGCATGTTCACCAGCACTCCCTTCACTCGGATCGAATCCGGTGAGTGTGGGTCCGTCTGCGCCTGCATCCGCACATACTCCGGCCGCTCCGTGGCGCACCAGTTCTGCGCATATCCCAGAAACAGCTGCTGCTCCGGCGTGAACTTAGCCTCGCTTCTCGCCTCCGCTGTCTCCGCTGCCGCGCCTCCCAGCGCCTCCCGCGCCATCAGAGCCGTCAGGGCCAGCCGCAACCCTCCGTTATCGGCGGTGTTCTCGCCCAGCGTCAGCTTGCCGTTCACCTTCACATCCCCCACCGCGGTGAACTGGCTGTATTCCTCCGCAACGCATCCTGTCCGCTCGTCGAAATTCTTCTTGTCCTCCGGCGTCCACCAGTTGTGCAAATTACCATGCGCGTCGAACTGTGCTCCCTCATCATCGAACCCGTGGGTCAGCTCATGCCCCACCACCGCGCCAATGTGCCCATAGTTCGTTGCCGGCGTCGCATTCTTGTCGTAAAACGCCGGCTGCAGAATGCCTGCCGGAAAGTTGATGTCGTTCATGCTCGGGTCGTAATACGCATTCACCGTCGGCGGAGACATCTGCCACTCCTCACGGTCCACCGGCTTGCCGATCTTGTTCAGTTGATAGGCTGTCTCAAATTCCCGCGTCCGTTCCGAATTCCCAATCGCATCGCCCGGCCGAATTTCCAGCTTTGAGTAATCCCGCCACTTGTTCGGATAGCCAATCTTGTCCGCCACCGCAGCCAGCTTTTCTTTCGCCTTTACTTTCGTCTCCGGACTCATCCAGTCGATCTCATCGATGTCTTTGCCCATCGATGTCTCGATATCGTGCACCATCTGCACGGTCTGGGCCTTCATGTCCGGCGTGAAGTACTGCGCCACATACAGCTTGCCCAGCGCCTCTCCCAGCGACGCGTCCGTCGCCTGCACACATCGCTTCCAACGCGCCTGCTCCTGCGGCGTCCCCTCCAGCTTCCGCCCGTAAAAGTCGAAATGCTCATCGTCAAACGCCTGCGGCAGCCGCATGGAAAAAGAGTCCGCCAGATGCACCCGCAGGTACGCACGGATCGTTGCCAGATCCGTCTCCCCAATCGTCTGGCCATACGCTTTGAAGAAATCCGGAGCCACCACATTCAGCTCTTCGACCCCCGGCGAGCCGATCATCTCCACGTACTTCGGCGCTTCAATCGCCGGCGCGGTCGTCGAAAAGCTGGCCAGCGACATCATGTGATAAATCTTCGCCGGATCCCGCCGCTCCACGACTCCCTGCGACGCTTTCGCCAGCGACGTTTCCAGTTCCATCACCTTCTGTGCTTCCGCCCCCGCCGTCTCTGCTGGTTCCCCAAGCAGCTCCAGCATCTTCGCCATGTGCGCCACATAGTCCTTGCGCAGCTGCTCGCTCTTCGCATCGGTGCGGAAGTAATAGTCCTTTTCCGGCAGCCCCAGCCCGCTCTGATCGATATAAGCGATCTCCCGCGTCGCATCCTTAAAGTCCTGCATCGATCCGTAATCGAAGAAGACCCCGACCGCCATCCGGTTCAGGTGCGCGATCAGCGCCGGCAGTTCATCCTTCGCCTGCAGCGCGGCAATCCGCTTCAGTTCCGGCTCAATCGGCGTCAGCCCTGCCTTATCGATTGAGTCCGTGTCCATGCAGCTGTTGTAATAGTCCCCGATCTTCTGCTCGTTGCTGCCCACCGCCGCGCGCGCCGCCGCAGCCTTCTCCACCAGCTGGTGCAGCGCCTGTGTGTTGAACTCGTACAGGTTGTAGCCTTCGTCGAACACCGGCGTATCCGCCGGTATCGGATGCAGCTTCGCAAAGTTCCCGCATGCGTACTGGTAGAAATCTGAGCAGGGATCGGCCGCGGTGTCCATCGCCGTGGGATCGAACCCCGGAATAGGCTCGAACTTCTTCATCGCCTCGCCGGCTTTGGGCGCGCCCGCAGCCTGCGCAAAACATGACACAGCAAGCACCGGCCCAAGGCAGCCGGCCATCACCAGCACACGAAATTGCATGAAGCCTCCTGATCGCAAACAAAAATCATACGCGACCCGCGAAGATCGTTCCCATGCCTTCCCTGAACGTTTTAAATGAAGAAATTGCAGCCGATTCCAGCCGCCGGGGGAGCCTCTGCCCGCGTAGAGCTAAGGCTGTTGATGGTCGCTTGCCGGCACTTCCCGCACCGTCGTCGCTGCCCGCTCGCCCGTCCCGCCGGTGGCCGCCGCAGGTAGCCGCGACTCCAGACCGCGCTCAAATTCCCGCGCCGGGTCGAACACCGTCGCATTCGGGTTCGGATGGAAGCGTCCATCCGTGAAATACGCCGCGATCAGGGTTCCCGTGACATACGGATTCACTACCGCCAGCGGCACTACATACTTCTTCGATTTCACCAGCGATTCAACCACGCCATCCACCGGCGTGCTCCGTGGAATCGTGCCCGGTACCTGGGGAATCACGAAGGTGTCGAGGTCTGTCTCCTCGTGGCGCCGGCTGTACTTCACCAGCGACTTTGCCGCCTGCTTGGGAGTCATCATCCCCAGATCCGCGATGAAGTTCCGGTGTATCGAGTGCGGATAGTAGAAGTTCATCACCGACTCGGAAAAGTCTGCGCAGTTGTGGAAGAACAGATTGAAGTGCGACACATTCTTCCGGTGGTTGAAGCGCCGGATCAGCGCTGCATCCTGTTCAGGGGTCGTCGCCACTTCAAAGCCCCAGATCTCCCGGTCGTAAGAGGCGCCCACCAGTTGGATCCAGTCCCCCTTCGGAATCTCATGCTTCGGGCTGTCCGGTACCAGCGCCGAGAGGTGCTCCCGGCGGTACGCATCCCGCAGCTTCAACTCCAGCCGCGGCGTCGCCGTCTCCGGAACCTCCGATACCTCATCCACCGCATATAAGTAGGGAATCAGCGGGATCGCCAGCCAGTCATACCCGTCGATCCGGTGATACCGGCTTAGAACCACGCCGTGCTCTCCCTCGCGACACGGCCGCAGGCGCGTCGGGCTCTCCGCACATACATGATTCAGATAAATGGCCGCATGCCCCGTCGGATTCATCGCCCCGAATTCGCCAAAGGGTTCTTCCAGCAGAAGCGAAGCGTCAGCGAAAGCCGAAGAACAGGCGAAGATCGTGCACAGCCAGACGAGCAGAGTCGGCAAAAGAAATCGCAATGGCTTGTGCGGTCTCATCATTCGATATGCGGTCGAGCCAGTTCATAGCCCAGGGTTGGTTAACCTCATCTTAACCCGTGAGGAGGCAGTTTGTTGCGCTCCTTCCGGGGTGCCGGACCCGTCCAAACCGCCGCAATTTTAGATGCTGGTAGCCTGCTGATACACATGCCACAAGAGGCCCCATTTCCCGCCGGCCAGACCCTCCTCATTGACGCCGACGACACCCTCTGGGAAAACAACATCTACTTCGAGCGCGCGATTGCCGCTTTTATCTCTTTCATCGATCACAAGGAGTACTCCCGGGACCAGGTCCGCGAAAAACTCAATGAGGTCGAGCGTGAAAACGTCCGCCTCCATGGCTACGGCCTTGTCAGCTTCCGCCGCGCCCTCGTCACCTGCTTCGAGCGCCTCAGCCCCGAGCCGATCTCACCTGAAAAGCACGAGCGCATCCTCAGCTTCGCCCAGTCCATTGCCGACCAGGAGATCGAGCTCCTTCCCGGCGTCGCCGAGACCCTCCCCGCCCTTGCCTTCCGCCACCGCCTCATCCTCATGACCAAAGGCAATGAGGCCGAACAGGCCGACAAGCTCGCCCGCTCAGGCCTCGCCCAACACTTCACCGCTGTCGAAATCCCCCGCGAGAAAGACCCCGCAGCCTATCGCCGCGTCTGCGAGAAATACGAACTCGCGCCGCATACCACCTGGATGATCGGCAACAGCCCAAAGTCGGACATCAACCCCGCCCTCGCCTCAGGCCTGCACGCCGTTTACATCCACCACCCCAGCACCTGGGTCCTCGAACACGACCCCATCGATGCCGCGCCCGAAGGCCGCAACCTCCTCGAACTGCCCACCTTTGCCGCCCTGCTCCAGCATTTTTGAGCGCAACGAGGAGCGCCAGTCGGTTCTCTTCTCGGCCGAATGCCTTTGTGCTCTTTGTGTCCTCTGTGGTGACGTTTCGGCCACTCGCTACCGGCTACGGGCAACAGGCCGTTCCCCATGCTCTGTTCTCCCGCCGAACTACTCTGTGTTCTCTGTGTCCTCTGTGGTGACGTTTCGGCTACTCGCTACCAGCTGCGGGCCACAGGCTGTTCCCCGTGCTCTGTGCCCTGAGCCCTGTCGGCCAGTTCCACCAACAGTCCCCGCACCTCCGCCAACACGTCGTCCGGCTTCATCGCCGTCAGCGGAAACTTGAGCACCCCCTGCGGCGTGAACTGCGCCCCACGCTTCGCGTTCTTTGCCACCAGCTTCATCAGCCGCCCCGGATCCACCGCCGCCGACTCCGTGAACCGGATATGCAGCTGATCCCGCTTCCGATCCACCTGCGCCACTCCGATCCGCTCGCACTCCATCCGCAGCCGCGTCGCCTCCAGCAAATGCCCAACGCTCGCCGGCGGCGGCCCATACCGATCCTCCAGCTCCGCCCGCACCTCGTTGAGCGCCTGCTCGTTTTCCACGCCCGCAATCCGCTTGTACATCCGCAGCCGCTGATTCTCCTCAGCGATATAGCTCTCGTCGATTCGCAGAGCGATCCCCAAACTCAGCTGCACTGCCGGACGCTCCACCTTTTCCTCGCCCTTCAGCCGCCCAACAGCCTCTTCCAGCATCGTCGTGTACATCTCGAACCCGACCGCCTCGATGTGTCCGCTCTGCTCCCCGCCCAGCAGATTCCCCGCCCCCCGCAGCTCCAGATCCAGCGCCGCAATCTTGAAGCCCGCGCCCAGATCCGAAAATTCCTTCAGCGCCGCCAGCCGCCGCCGCGCCACCTCTGTCAACTCCTGTTCCGGCGGGATCAGCAGGTACGCATACGCCCGCCGGTTCGACCGCCCTACGCGCCCGCGCAGCTGATACAGCTCGCTCAGCCCATGCCGGTCCGCCCGGTTCACGATCATCGTGTTCGCCAGCGGGATATCCAGTCCGTTCTCGATAATCGTCGTCGCCACCAGTACATCGTGCTCGTGGTGCATGAACGAGAGCATCACCTTCTCCAGTTCGCTCTCGCCCATCTGCCCGTGCCCGACCACCACCCGCGCCGTCGGGACCATCTCCTGGATCTTCGCGGCGATCTCGTAGATGGTCTCCACGCGATTGTGCACGAAATAAATCTGCCCGCCCCGCTCCAGTTCCACCTCAATCGCGCTGCGAATCAGTTTCTCGTCAAACTTCGCCACCACCGTCTGAATCGCCATGCGGTCCCGCGGCGGCGTCTCGATCACGCTCATGTCCCGCAGCCCTACCAGCGACATGTGCAGCGTCCGCGGAATCGGCGTTGCCGACATGGCCAGCACATCGATCTCCCGCCGCATCTGCTTCAGCCGCTCCTTGTGGCGAACTCCGAAGCGCTGCTCCTCATCCACCACCAGCAGTCCCAGATCGTGGAATTTAATATCCTTCGACAGCAGCCTGTGCGTGCCGATCAGGATGTCCACCTGGCCCGTCTCCACCCGCTCCAGAATCAGCTTCTGCTCCTTCGGCGTCCGGAAGCGCGAGATCATCTCCACCGTAATCGGGAACTGCCGGAACCTGTTCTTAAGCTCTCAAAATGCTGGAAGCTCAGCACCGTCGTCGGCGTCAGCATCGCCACCTGACGGCCGTCCTGCACCGCCTTGAAGGCCGCCCGCATCGCGACTTCGGTCTTGCCGTACCCCACATCGCCGCACAGCAGCCGATCCATCGGCAGCGTCGACTCCATGTCTTTCTTGATGTCCGCAATCGCCGCAATCTGATCGTCCGTCTCGTTGTAGTCGAACGCGTCCTCAAACTCGCGCTGAAATTCGTTGTCGGGCGGAAACGCGTGTCCCTTCGCCGCCTTGCGCTGCGCGTACAGCTTCAGCAGCTCATCGGCCATGTCTTCCATGGCCTTCTTCACGCGCGCCTTGGTCTTCGCCCACTGCTGGCTGCCCAGCCGATTCAGCACCGGCGCCGGTCCCGCCTCCGTCGACCGGTATTTCTGGATCAGATCCAGCCGCGTCAGCGGCACATACAGCCGTGCCCCCTCCGCAAACTCCAGGATCATGAACTCCAGCGAGATCCCGTCCTGCTCAATCTCCCGCAGCCCCTGGTACCGCGCGATCCCGTGCTCCACGTGCACCACGTAGTCGCCCACCGTCAGATCACGAAAATCCGAAACAAACGCCGCAGTCTTTGACTTCTTCGGAGCCGGCCGCGCCGTCACATCCGCTTCATCGAAGAAGTCCTGCGCGCCGAAGACCATCAGCCGCGCATTTGGCAGGCTCACCCCGCTTGCCAGCGACGTCCGCACAATCACCGGCGTTCGCAGATCCCCCGCCAGGTAGCTGCTCTCGTCGTACATCGTCTCGCTGCCCGCATGCTGAATCCGGCTCCCCAGCCGGTACGGCAGCTCATACTCGCGCAGCAGACTCGCCAGCCGCTCCACCTCGCCCTGATTCGGAGCTACCAGCAGCGTCCGCACCTCCTGCTGCATCAGCGTGCGAATCTGCTCCACCAGCGCCGGAATCGATCCGTGAAACCTCAACGTCGGCCGCGACGTGAACTCGATCTCCCCCAGCGTCGCGTCCTCTTCCAGAACATCCACCACGCCCAGCTGATCGATATCGATCCCCGCATGCGATTGCAGCCGCGCCTGCAGCAGCTCCGGCCGCACAATAAATGTCTTCCGGACGAATCAGCGACCCAATGCTCGACCGCTCGTGCCGCTGCTCAACTTTGTTCCACCACCGGTCCACCTGGTTCCGGATCATCGCCGGCTCTTCCACAAACAGGCTGGCCTTCGGAAACAGATCCAGCAGCGTCTCTGTCGCCCCGCCCACTCCGGCAAAGAACTCCCACCCCGGAAACACGCTCACACCGCCCGCGGCAATCGCCGCCTCCACCAACTCCGGGTCCTCCGTCGACTCCACCCGCTCCCCGCTCAGCCGTGTATGCACCGCCGCCAGCAAACGCTCCGTCACCGGAGTCTCGGTCAGCGGCAGCAGCCGCGCCTCGTCCAGCGGCGCCGCCGAGCGCTGCGTCTCCGGATCGAACTTCCGGATCGACTCAATCTCATCTCCGAAGAACTCGAACCGCACCGGCCGGTCCGCTTCTGGCGAATACACGTCGAGAATCCCACCGCGCCGCGTGTACTGCCCCGGCATCTCCACAATGTCGTTGCGGGTGTAGCCAATGCTCGTCAGGTGCGCCAGCAGCGTCTCGACGTCCACTTCCTCGCCGCGCCGCAGAACCTGCGCCAGCCCCGCGTAGAACGGCGCAGGGAACAGCTTCATCGCCGCCGCTTCCACTGGCGCAATCACAATCGACGCTTCGCCCGTCGCGATCTTCCACAGCGTCTTGGCCCGCTGCTCCTGAATGTCCGGATGCGGCGACAGATTCTCAAACGGCAGTACATCGTGCGCCGGCAGATGCAGCACCCGCTCCGGAGGAATCGCGCCCGTCAGCTCGCAGCCCGTCCGCGCCGCCAGCAGCGCCGCTTCCGCAGCCTTGTTATCGGCCACCACCAGCACCACTGGAGCATCCGCGGCCCGCGCAAACAAAGGAATGTAGAGAGCCCGCGCCGTTGACGTCAGGCCGGAGACACGACGACGCCCACGGGCAAGCGCCAGGTGCCTTCTTGCCTGTTCAAACGCGGGGGGGTGCTCAGGTCCGCCAACAACTCGCGGACAAAGGGGAGGATCATCCTGTTCCCAGTTTACCTGCACCCCTGTGATCGCTGGCAAAACGCCGGCCAGCCCGGGACCTTTCACTCGCAGCGCAGTGCTTCCATCGGATCGGACTGGATCGCACGACGTGCCGGCGCCACAGACGCCAGCATCATGGTCAGTGCCAGGCCTGCGCAAAGCACCGGGAAAAGCAATGAGCTAGTCCGCAGCAGCTTCAAAATCATCGACGACTGAACCGCCTGCGCCAGCATAAGAGTCGCCGGCCAGGCAATCGCCAGCCCAATCCCGATCCCGATTGCACTGATCCAGGCCACCTGCGTCAGCACCAGACTCAGGATGCGATGCGCCGGCGATCCGAGGGCCAGACGAATCCCAAACTCGCGCCTCCGCTGATTCACCGCGTTCGCGGCAACGGCGTACATACCGATCAGGGCCAGCAGCAGGGCCATCCCTGCGAAGATCGCCAGCAGCAGCGTATAGAAGCGGAAGAAAGCATTTTCGTTCGCGGCAATTTCCTCAAGACTGCGAACGTTATAGACCGGCTGATCCGGATCGATCCTGGCCAGCCTGCTGCGAATCGCGTTGACCACGCTGTCCTGCTTCGCGCGCGTCTTCACCAGCAACACCATGGAGGCTTCCGGATCCTGCTCCATGGGAACGTAGATCATTTGCGGAGTCGTCCGAAACACGCCGTACTCTTTGATGTCCCGCACCACGCCGACAATTTCCAGCGGAGGACCCGTGGTCTTGACTTCGGCCGACGCGTTCACGTCGCCGTCGAGAAAGATCCTCTTCCCGATCGGATTAGCGTTGCCGAACTGCGTTCGCGCAAAGGTCTGATTCACCACGGCAACGGCCGGCTCGCCGCGCCGATCCGAGGCCAGCACACCTCGACCACGCAGGACTTCGATCCCGGTTACTCGAAAATAGTCCGGCGTCGTGTGCAGAGATTCCAGGATGTGCTGGCTTTCCAGGCTTCCCGTTGCGGCGTGCCCCTCCGTATGGAAGCGCAGAACGGAACCGTATCCGTCCATGGGTGCGCCGCTCCCGGCCGCTGCCGCCGTCACGCCGGGAATCGCTTCGATCTCCGCCACAGCGCGACCAAAGAATGCCTCCCACTCCTGAGGACGACTGTACTTCTGCTTCGGCAGCGTGACCCGCATCGTCACCACATCTCGCTGATCGAACCCCGGATCGATCCTCATGTACGAAGCGAAGCTGTTCAGGATATCCCCGGCGCACAGCAGAAGAGCCAGCGTGAGTGCCACTTCTCCCGCCACGAGGGCTGCCTTCAGCCGATTGGCGCGTTGTGTTCCGGTATTGCCGCGGCCCCTCTCCTGCAGCGTTCCGTGCGGCGACGTTCTGGAGAGCATCAACGCCGGAAGGACGCTGAACAGCAGTCCCGTCACGATTGCCAGCGCCAGCGCCATCAGCACCACCTGGGTGTGCAGCGTGGCGTGTTTCATCTCCGGCATCTCCCTCGCCGGCGCAAGCCAGGCCAGCAGCCGAGTCCCCCACCATCCAATGCCAATTCCGGGTAGACCCCCCAGGAGCGAAAGCAAAACTCCCTCTGTCATCAACTGGCGAATCAGCCGGCTCCGTCGCGCGCCCAGCGCGTTGCGCACGGAGAGCTCCTTCTGTCGCTCCATCCCGCGAGCCAGCAGCAGATTCGCAATATTCGCGCACGCGATCAGCAGGACCAGACCCACCGCGGCCGAGAGCAACCCGAACAGCCCGCGAAATTCGGCGACGCCACGATCGCCCAGGGGCATCAGGCTGACGCCCCAGTTTTTGTTCGTCTCCGGATAAGCCCGCGCCAGCCGAGCTGCAACTGCGCCAAGGCTCGCCTGCGCCTGCAGCCGGCTGACGCCAGGCTGCAAACGTCCCACCACCTCCAGCACTATGTCTCTCCGGCTGGATTTTTCTGCGTCGCTCAGCACCAGAGGCGTCCAGATCTGCACATCGCTCGCCAGATATCCGATGGGAAATCTAAAGCCCGGCGGCATCACGCCAACAATCGTGTAGATCTGGCCGTTCGCTCGCATCGTGGTACCCAGAACGTTGCCTCGGCCGCCGAACCGCCTCTGCCAAAGGTCGTAACTCAGGATCGCCACCAAACCTTTTCCCGGCGCGTCCTCTCCGCCCTGCAATCCCCGACCCACCATCGGCTCAACGCCCAGAACCCCAGGCAGATTCAGCGAGATCGCGGCGGCCAGCACTCTCTCCGGATCGTCCCCGCCGCCCAGATTGAAAGTGGTAATCTCCCACGCTGCCATGCCGTGGAAGGCCTGCGTGTCGCTTTTCCAGTCCTGATAATTAGCCGGCGCCACCGGCATCGTGTCGGCACTCGGATCGGAAACCGCCTGCTGCCATATCTCCACCAGCTGGCCCGGATGCTGGTACGGCAGCGCATGAAAAAGCAGCGCTCGGTCTGCGCTCAGGATCGCTGTGCTCGCCCCAATGCCCAGCGCCAGCATCAACACCGCGGCCACCGTCAGGCCCCGCTCCCGGCGCATCATCCTCAGGCCGTACACCAAATCGTGCCCCAGATCGTCGATCCAGTGCACGCCCCGCTCGTCCCGGCACTGCTGTTTGCGCTGCTCCACCCCGCCCATTGCAATCATCGCGGCGCGACGCGCTTCCTTAGGCTGCATGCCCCGCGCAATGTTCTCCTCTGTCTGCCGTTCGATGTGATCGCGCAGTTCCTCGTCCAGTTCGGAATCCACCTGCCCGCGCCGCAACAACGACCGCAACCGCAGCGGAATCGTATACACCCAGTTCTCGATTCGCATCGCTCACACCTCCGTGAGCCGCACCACGCTTGTAATCGCCGTCGAGATGCGGTCCCAGTTGGCTGCTTCCGTTTCCATCTGTCGCCGCCCCAGCCGCGTCAGGGAGTAGAACTTCGCCCGCCGGTTGTTCTCCGTCGGCTTCCACTCCGCCTGAATCCACCCCTGCTGCTCCAGCTTGTGCAGCGCCGGATAGAGTGACCCGTCACTCACCTGCAGCACTTCGTTTGAAACCTGCTTGAGCCGCTGGCTCAAAGCCCACCCATGCAGCGGCTCGAGCGCCAAAATTTTCAGGATCAGAAGGTCCAGGGTGCCCTGGACCAGGTCAGCAGGTTTGCTCACAGAAGCCCCCTCTCCTCACGGTTACCGAGATATACTGCCACAACTCCCCTCGGTAAGCAAGAGGGACGTTTCCTCCCTTCAGCGTTCTCCGTGCTCTCTGCGTCCCCTGGGATGAAACGAGCCCCACAGTACCTCCGTACTCTTGTGCCGAATTCACAACGGCCCTACGCTGAAGAAGGAGAGCTCTGTCCCGCGCCAAACGCGAACAGAGCTTTTTTCCATCCAGGCCCAGGCCCCACTCGCCGATGCGAGTCTCCGCTCTTTGAAATCGCTTGGTCCGCCACCCGGCTGCGACCGATGATCCCGGCCGCGAATCTCCGCTTCTGACAAGTAAAATCAGAAGGAGCCCTCTCGGCGTAGTCTGCAATCAAGCATGTGAGCCGACGGGGCTCCTGGTCGATCATGCAGGCTGCTGAATCCAGGCAACATAGCGATGCATCGAAAGCACCTTTTTTGGCCCGATCCCTCAACCTCCTGAAATTGAGCATGTCCTACGCCGCCGCCCTCGACCGACTTCATACCCGCACAGCCGAGCTCCACGTCGCCCCCGGCCAGCCTCGCCGCAAGTTTCGTCTCGAGGAGATGCGGACTCTCGTCGCCGCCCTCGGTCATCCCGAGCAGCGCTTCCGCTCCGTCCTCATCGCCGGCACCAACGGCAAAGGATCCACTTCGGCCACGCTCGCCTCGATCCTCCTCGCCGCCGGCTATCGCTCCGGCCTCTATACCTCGCCCCACCTGGATCGCGTCAACGAGCGCATCCGCATCGCCGGCACCCCGATCTCCGATGCGGACTTCGCCCGCCTTTACTTCCGCGTCGACGACTGCGCCGGCCAGCTAATCCGCGATGGCCAACTGCCTGGCTATCCCAGCTTCTTCGAAACCCTGACGGCTCTCGCCTTCTCCGCCTTCGCCGAAGCGGAGATCGATCTCGCCGTCCTCGAAGTCGGAATGGGCGGTCGCCTCGACGCCACAAACGTCGTCGAGCCCCTCGTCTCCGTCATCACCGACATCTCGCTCGATCACATGGAATGGCTCGGCAACACGATTCCCGAGATCGCCCGCGAAAAGGCCGGCATTCTGCGGCCAAACGGCACGCTGGTCACGTTGCCGCAGCATCCCGAAGCGAATCAGGCGATCGGCGAAGTTGCCGTTGGCCTCGGCGTCCGTGGTGTGAATGCCGCTGAATACGTCCCCCCCTTCGCCGGCGACCATCACGTCGAGAGTTCCATCCTGCGCAACCGCTATCCGCTCACGGTAATGGGCCAAACGATTCAGGTTGACTCGCCGCTCGCCGGAGCTCACCAGCGCCGCAACCTTGCCCTCGCCATCGCCGCCGCTGTCGAACTGACCGAGAATCACGGCTTCCGCATCGCCTCAGCCCACATAGAAGCCGGCATTCGCCAAACGCGGTGGCCGGGGCGCCTCGAGCGCATCGCTGTTCCCGGCAAAGCCGAGCTGATTCTCGATGTCGCTCACAATCCCGCAGGAGCCTGGGCGCTGCGCGCCGCTCTGTCCTCGCTCGATGATGAGCTGCCTCGACGCAAGGTCCTCGTCTTCGGCTGCATGCAGGACAAGGCCTACGAGGAAATGGCTCAGATTCTCTTCCCAATCTTCGACCTTGTCGTGGCCACGCCAGTGCCGTCGCCGCGCTCGGCCAGCGTGGAAGAGGTTCTAGCGGCGGCGGCCAAAACTGGCGTCCGCGTGCTCGCCGCTCGCGATGGTCACGAAGCTCTCGACCGGGCGTGGGCCGAGACTCGACGAAGGATCGGATCGTGATCGCCGGATCGGTCTACCTGGTTGGCGAACTGCGCCCTCTGCTCGTGCCTGCGGAGACCGCTCCATGAAGCCGTTGGCTCCGAGACCCGATTCGCTGCCCTTTGGCGAGCGCCTGGTGAGCTACGGAATCCGGGCGCCCTTGTTCTTCCTGGCGACGGGTTTCTACGGCAGCCTGGCGCTGCTGGCGTCTCTGTTTGAAAAGGACGGCCGCCGCCAGCACCGCATCGCTCAGGCATGGGCTCGAGCCTGCGTCACCGCCAGCGGAGCCAAAGTCTCTGTGCTGCATCCCGAGCGTCTGAAAGCGCAGCCCGCTGTCTACGTCTGCAACCACCTGTCTTATATGGATACGCCGGTAATCTTCAGCTCGCTGCCCTTTCAGTTCCGCATCGTGGCGCGACACGATCTCTGGAGTTTGCCGTTCATCGGCTGGTGGTTGCGGCGCTCAGGCCAGGTGCCAGTCGATGTGGCCAATCCGCGCGCCTCGATCGCCAGCCTCGTCGGCGCGGTGCGGACACTGAAGAGCGGCATGCCGCTGTTCATCTTCCCTGAGGGTGGACGGACAGAAACCGGACATCTGGAGAAATTCCTTAATGGGCCGGCGTTTATGGCGATTCGGGCGCAATTGCCGCTGATCCCGATGGCGCTGATCGGAACACATGAGCTGCTGCCGATTCACTCCAGCGAGTTTCATCCGGTTCCCGTGACACTGGTCGTCGGCGAACCGATGGATACGAAGGGTTTCACAATGAAGCAGGTGGACGTTGTGACCGCGGAACTGGAGGAACGGATCGCCGCGCTGTATTATGAGCACTCCTGGCGAAAACGGCCGGCGATCGCGGCCGGTCCGGAGCGGAATCACGAGGGCGGAGATTTGGCGGAGTTGACGGTTTCGCGAGACCTTGCGAATGATCGTAGTGAGGGGGCGCCGCAACCATGAAGGCACCACGCATCGCGATTCCGGAACCGCACCTCGATGACCGGGAATACAGCGAACGAGCCTGGCCGCAATACGCTCATGCCGTCGAGTGGGCTGGAGGCGTCCGGTGAAGGTGCCGCTGACGGATTCGCCCGCAAAGGTAGCGCAGCTGGTCGCCTCGTGCGAAGGCGTGCTGCTGCCAGGAAGCCCAGCGGACGTAAATCCTCAGAAATACGGCGAAGAGGCGGATGCGGACTGCAACGCGTGCGATCCCGCTCGGGAAGCGGTGGACGAGCTGCTGCTGCAGGACGCGTCGAATCTGTACAAGCCCTTGCTGGGCATTTGCTATGGGTTTCAATCGTTGAATGTGTGGCGCGGCGGAACCCTTGTACAGCACCTGAAGACGCAGGTGAACCACGCAGCTGGGCGCGAGGTGCTGGAGGCGCATGCAATCGAAATCGATCCGCGATCGCGGTTACGGCGGATGCTCGGCCTGGGAACCAGGACAGCGTTGCCGGTGAACAGCAGCCATCATCAGGCGGTCGGCATTCTCGGCGACGGCCTGATTCGCGCAGCGTGGTCGCCGGACGACGAGGTGATCGAGGCAGCCGAAGGGCACAAAGACTCGTTCCTGGTCGGCGTACAGTGGCATCCAGAGCGCTTGTTGAACGACAGCAAGACGGCGCAGTGCCTGTTTCAGGCATTCGTAGACGCGGCGGCAGAATGGGAGCCGCGGATGATTCGCGAGTCGGTCGCGGACTGAACAGCGAGCGAATTGTGAAGCTGGATCTCGAACCCGCGATGGCGGAGCGTTTCGAGCAGTATCTTCTCTCCTTCTGAAATGGAATGCGCGGACGAATCTGACTTCGGTGCGAGAGCCCAGCAGATTGTGCAGCGGCATTTTGCCGATCGATCTTCGCTGCGCAGCAGGTTCCTTCTGAAGCAAAGACGCTGCTGGACTTCGGATCCGGAGCGGTCTCCAGGAATCCCGATTGCGATTTACCGTCCAAAGATTACGGTGACGTTGGCCGAGTCGCAGGGGAAGAAGGCGGCCTTTCTGCGAGAGGCGGTTCGGACGCTGGGACTGAAGGCTGAGGTTTGGGCTGGGCGCGTTGAGGCGATGCCGAAGGAGCGGGTCTTTGACGCGGTCACGTTCCGGGCTGTGGACAGGATGCCGGCTGCGTGCCGGATGGCGGTGGAGCGGCTCGCCGACGGTGGCTGGATCGGCGTATTTGCCACTCGGGCTATTGAGGAGGCATTGCGGGCCGTTGCCGGAGTTCGGTGGAGCGATGCGGTGGCGATTCCTGGCGCGGAGCAGGCGGTGCTGCTCCAGGGCACGGTGCCGG
>CAVPCE010000111.1:0-67245 GCA_963702295.1 uncultured Acidobacteriaceae bacterium
TCAGTGGCTGTTGTTTGCCACGATGGGAAATATTTCCGGGGGCGTCGTCCTGGTAACGCTGCTGGAGTATGGCCAGGTGAAACTGGACTGAGTATGCCCGGTTGGACGCATCATCTTCTGCAACTGCATAACGGATCTTCCTTCGAGCATGATGCAGATCCGTTGCCTGTTCAGCGTGCGTAACTCCAGCGACCAATGGGATCTTTCGTGTCTGGTTCGCGAGAAGATGGTGGAGTTCATCCGTGCTAACTATCCCGAGGCGTTTCCGCGCACGCGATTCAGCGCGGTTGCAGAATTCGCTGCTTCAGCCGACGACGGCAGATCTCCGGGGATGGCCGGCAGGACAGCAAGCCGCGATCCGCAGCACATGTCGCGCAAATCAGCATGAGACGATGGCGAGGTCGCCGCATCGAAACTCCCGAGGATCGCGCTTAATACAAATATGACAAATGCAGGCACGAGCGCAGAGTGTGTCTTACTTTGGTTCCGGGGGGACCTGCGGCTCGATGATAACCCTGCGCTGCGTGCAGCGGCCGCGACCGGGTGCCCCGTCATACCAGTTTTTGTGTGGGCGCCCGAGGAAGATGGAAAAGAAGCGCCGGGCGCCGCTTCGCGATGGTGGCTGCACCAGTCCCTGGTGGCACTGGAGCGATCGTTGCAGAGCGAGGGACTGCGGCTGATCGTGCGCAGGGGACCGACTGCGGAAGCCTTGTTGCAACTGGCGGGCGAGACGAGGGCGCGGCGGGTCTTCTGCAATCGGGTCTACGAACCGGGGGCGCTGGCGGCCGAGCCAGCTTTGCAGGCGCAACTCCAGGAGAAGGGCGTTTTCCTGGAGAGCTTCAACGGAAGCCTGCTGTTCGAGCCGGGATCGATTCGGACGGCGGCAGGGGGGCCTTTCCGTGTTTTCACTCCCTTCTGGCGTGCCTTGTGGAATGAGCGCGGGGCATTGCGCGAGCCGCTGAGCAAACCGAAGAGCATTTCTGCCCCCCTTCAGTGGCCGACCTCGCTGGAAATTGCGTACCTGCGCCTGGAGCCGAAGATCGACTGGACCGCAGGCATCCGCGCGGCATGGGCGCCCGGGGAAAAGTCGGCGCAGGACCGCCTGCGGCGATTTGCGCAGGGTCCGGTCAACGACTATGGCGATGATCGCGACCGCACCGACAGGGATGGCACGTCGCGCCTGTCGCCCTACCTGCACTTTGGGGAGATCAGCCCGATTCAGATTTGGCACGCTGTGGCGGACCGGCCGGGAGCAGAACCGTATCTACGGCAGCTGGCCTGGCGGGAATTTGCGTACCACCTGCTGGTGGAGAATCCGGAGACCACGCGCGAGCCGTTCCAGAAGGAGTTTCGGCACTTTCCCTGGCGCAGAAACGCGCGGCGGCTGCGCTCCTGGCAGAAGGGGCAAACAGGGTATCCGATTGTGGATGCGGCGATGCACCAGCTATGGACAACAGGGTGGATGCACAACCGCGCGCGACTGGTGGTGGCCTCGTTTCTGGTGAAGCATCTGCTGATTCCCTGGCAGGAGGGCGCCGCGTGGTTTCTGGACACGCTGGTGGATGCCGATCTGGCGAATAACACGATGGGATGGCAATGGGTGGCCGGCTGCGGCGTGGACGCGGCGCCGTATTTCAGGATCTTTAATCCCATCACGCAGGGGGAGAAGTTCGATCCGGATGGGTCGTATTTGCGGCGCTGGGTTCCGGAGCTGGCAGGACTGCCGAACGAGTGGATTCACAAGCCATGGGAGGCGCCGCCGCTGATGCTCGCCGCCGCGGGAGTGCAGCTGGGAACTAGCTATCCGCGACCGCTGGTGGACCATGCAGAGGCGCGACAGGCCGCGCTCGAGGCTTTCCAGGAGATGAAGCAGGGGGAACGCGGGAAATGACCGGCGGCTGGGTTAGTGCCGGCTTTTGTCCTTCATGCGTTCGATAACAAATTTGGGAACGAGACCTTCGACGGAGCCGCCGAGACGGAAGACCTCCTTCACCAGGCGCGAACTCACGAAGGAGTACTTGGCGTCGGGCATGAGGAAGATGGTTTCCACATCGGGCGCCAGGCGGCGGTTCATCAACGCCATCTGCAGTTCGTATTCGTAGTCGCTGATAGCGCGAATGCCGCGAACGATGGCGTGCGCACGCTCCTCCCGGGCGAAGTCGACGAGGAGGCCGTCAAAGGTGGAGACTGAGACGTTGCCGAACTCCGCGGTGCCCTCCGAGAGCATGGCGACACGCTCCTCGACGGTGAAGAGCGGGTTCTTGGCCGAGTTGCGGAGAATACCTACCACCAGATGGTCGAACATCTTCGCGGCGCGGGCGATGAGGTCGAGGTGGCCGTTGGTCACCGGGTCGAAGCTGCCGGGGTAAATGGCCTTAACGGTGTGCACGCGAGATGAATTCTAGTGCATTTGCGGTGGGTAGGGGTGATTCGCGGAATTGGGCGTCGCGCGACCCATCAGGGGGTGGAGTGGCGATCGTGTCCCGGCGCCGGCCCGGTTGAATCGCGGACGATCAGTTCCGGCTCCATAACCATCTCCGAAGAATATTCCTTGTCGGGCTGGTCGATGCGTGCCAGCAGGATCTGAGCGGCGCGGGATCCCATCTTCGCGCAGTGGCTGCTTGACCGTCGTCAGGGGTGGCTCGCAGTAGGCGGCTGTGATGATGTCGTCAAAGCCGATCACCGAGATATCTGCGGGGATACGCAGGCCGACAACTTGCGGATGGCGCGTATGGCGCCGATGGCCGAAATGTCGTTGAAGCAGAAGATGGCGGTGAAGTCGCGCGTCTTTTCGAGCAGGCCCGCGAGTGTGACGGTAGCCGGCTTCGGGCGACTGTGTGACCTCGTGGAGCTCGATGGTGAGCTCAGGGGTTACCGAGATGCCCATTTCCGCCGCCGTGGTGAGGATGCACTCCCCGAGCGATATTTTGCGTCGGTGATGCCGGGCGCGCCGCGCATAAAGGCGATGCGCTCGTGGCCCAGCTCGCGCAGGTGGGTAAGAGCCAGCCGCGCAGCACAATCGTGATCGAGAACGACGTTTACGATGCCAGGGCCGGGGTTGTGGGAGGAAACGGCGACCGCGGGTACGGGCAGCTTCACTTTGGCCGGGGTGTCCAGCAGCAGCAATCCGTCGACGGATCGCTCGAGCAGGCGAATGCAGTATTCTTCGACGAGTTCGGGACGCCGGTAATGGCTGGCGGTCACGTAGAAGATAGTGCGCCTTTAACAGGTGCTTCTCGATGGCGTTCATGACCACCGGGAAGTAGCCATCGCTGAGGTCGGGAACGATGACGCCGACCGACATGCTCCGGCTGTTGCGCAGCGATTTGGCGAAATAATTCGGCCGGTAGTGGAAGCGCCGAGCCGCTTCGAGCACGCGATCGCGCGTGTGCTGAGGAATGGATCGTCCGGCGGGGGAATTATTCAGGACCAGCGAAACGGTCGTCTGAGAGAGCTGAAGATGCTCGGCAAGCTGCCGGAGGTTCAGGGGTCGTGCTTCCGTTGTCGATTCCTTGCCCTGCGTCATTGAGTAGAAAAAATTCGCCTTACGAACGATATCAGATTCTGTGCAATCAGGCTTCTTCCCATCCACCGAAGACGTGGGACAGGGCACCGCAAATCTCACCCAAGGTGGCATACGCTCGCACGCAGTCGAGGATGAAAGGCATGGTATTGGCGGCTGCAATGCCGTTGGCTCGTGCCTGCGGTTCTGCCTCCGCCGCATGCCTGAGCGCGTCGAGGGCGCGCTGCACGGCCTCACCGGAACGCTCCGCTCGCAGCTTCCTGAGCTTCGCCGATTGCGCTTCGCGGACCGTTTCACCGATGTAGAGGATCGTCGGCGGCGGTTCGTCGATTGCATATTGATTCACGCCCACGATAATTTTTTCTCCAGCCTCCACAGCCCGCTGGTACTGGTAGCTGGCTTCCGCGATCTCCTTTTGCGGGTAGCCGGCTTCGATAGACCTCACCATGCCCCCCATGGCGTCGAGTTTTTCGAATGAGGCGAACGCTCCCTGCTCCATGGCAAGGGTCAACTTCTCAAGAAAATAGGAGCCGCCCAGGGGATCGATGACGTTCGAAACACCGGATTCATACGCGAGGATCTGCTGGGTCCGCAGAGCGATGCGCGCGGCGTCTTCGGTGGGCAACGCGAGGGCTTCGTCAAAGCCATCGGTGTGCAGGGACTGCGTTCCGCCGAGGACCGCCGCCAGCGCCTGCAGCGCGACGCGGGCGATGTTGTTCTTCGGCTGCTGGGCGGTGAGAGAGACGCCGGCGGTCTGGGTATGAAAGCGCATCCAGGTGGAGCGCGGATTCTGCGCGTGGAAGCGGTCGGTCATCACGCGGTACCAGATTTTGCGGGCGGCGCGGAATTTGGCGATTTCCTCAAAGAAGTCGTTATGCGAATTGAAGAAAAAGCTCAGACGTGAGGCGAAGTCGTCGATGGCGAGGCCGCGGCGCAGCGCCCACTCCACATACTCGATGCCGTCATAAAGGGTGAAGGCGAGCTCCTGCAGCGCCGTGGAACCGGCCTCGCGAATGTGGTAGCCGGAGATGGAGATGGGGTTGAATTTCGGAGTCTGGCGGGCGCCGAACTCCAGAGTGTCGATCACGAGGCGCATCGACGGCTCCGGCGGATACAGATACTCCTTTTGGGCGATGTACTCCTTAAGGATGTCGTTCTGCAGCGTGCCGGAAACGTTGTTCCAGTCGGCCCCCTGCTTCTCGGCGACGACCAGGTACATGGCCCAAAGGACACTCGCCGGGGAATTAATGGTCATCGAGACGGTCGTGCTGTCGAGGCCGAATGCCGGAGAACAGCGTCTCCATGTCGTCAAGGGGAGTCGATAGCGACGCCGCACTTGCCTACCTCGCCTTCGCTCGCGAGGATCATCGGAGTCGCAGCCCATCAGGGTGGGCAGGTTGAACGCGACGGAGAGGCCATTAGCGCCGCCTTTCGAAGCAGGTATTTGTAACGGAGGTTGGTTTCTTCCGGAGAGGCGAAGCCGGAGAACTGCCGCATGGTCCAGAGGGTGACCGCGATAACCGGTGGGATGAATACCCCGTGTGTAAGGCGGCTGGCCGGGCTGGGCCGAGATCACGGCGTCCTGATTGGAGTTCCAGTCCTCAGGCAAGTCCGCGTCCGTGTAGAGGCGCCGGACGGGCGCGCCGGAAACGGTGGTGAAACGCGCGTTGCCCGGCTTCATCGCGATTGATGCCGGTGGGGGCGCCGATGGGATGCTCCGGGTTCTTTGCGAGCGCCGGCCCGAGGGTCTGCTCGGCCCAGCGCAGCTCGGCCGCGGAGGGGTGGCGGTCCTCGGTGAGATCCGCGTAGACAGTATCCCGAAGGTCAGACGAGTTTTCAGGCATGATCAACACCGCTCCTGAAACGCATCAGGATAGGCGACGGAGTGGACAACAAGCAAACCGCTCCCCTCAGGGCTTGCGCGACAGTTCCCAGGCTTTAGCGTATTTCCAGCTCACGTAAGCCGAGTGGTACAGGTGCAGGAGCAGCCCTTCGCGGCCGTCGAGGAAACCCAGGCGGAAGAAGTAGTTGTACTTGAACGTGGCGACGGGAACGATGAAGACATTCCACCAGAACGACAGGATATTCCGGCTGGTTTTGCCGCGCGCGACAGCCTGCGTGGCGCCGAGCGAGCTGTAACGGTTCATGTGCTCGATGTACGTTTCGAGGTTCGGATAGGCATGGTGGAGGAGGTCTCCGCCGAGATACCCCGTCGCCCCGGCGGGACGAATGGTCTCGTGGACGGCACTCTCTTCAAATTGGCAACCGCCCCTCGAGAAAAGCCGTAGCTTTTTGTCGGGGTAATAACCGCCGTGACGGATCCAGCGCCCCAGGAAAAAGTTCCTGCGGGGCAAAAAATAAGCTGTATCCGTGGGCGAACCGCTCAGCAGGCCTCGTATCTCCTGCGCCAGTTCCGCGCTCACTTCTTCGTCGGCATCCAGAGCCAGGATCCAGTCGCTGGAGCACTTCGCGATGGCAGAATTCTTTTGGGCGCCAAACCCTTTCCACTCCTCAACAAAGAACTTCGCTCCGAAGGAGTGGGCTATCTCCTGAGTTTTGTCGGTGGAACCGCAGTCAACGATCACAATCTCATCGGCCCAGCGGACGCTCTCCAGCGTGCGGGCCAGGTTCGCTTCTTCGTTTTTGGTAATGATCGCGACCGAGAGGGTGAGCGGCATGCATTCGGGGCGGCGAGGTTCAAGGGTCCTCGGCCGTACTGCCGGAAGTGTAACAAGCGAGTTGCATGGATCCGCGGCTCAAGGGATCTGAGTCGCCGTCAGTGCATCTCCACGGGCGCCAGACGAGCCGATCAGTCCAGGCCTGAGGCGCGTGGGCCGCCGGTATGGGTTCCGCTGGTTGTATGCCGCGTCCGCTCACGGGCAGAAGGCTTTTGCCCCATGGAACCCATGGCCCGAAAAAGGAAGAACAGGCCAAACAACAGAAACAGGATGACGATTCCAGCAATGGCAGCCATCGGAAATCTCCCTGCTTAATTGGAGGGGCAATGAGCGGTTCGGGGTTAGCTGCTTTCGGCAGAAACCAGCAGGGCGCCGGGTTGCCCGGAGGTTCCCAGCGGACCGACCGCTTTGGGGGTTCGCAAACGCCCTTAATTTCCGGCGCTACTGGCCCCAGTCGAAAGTCAGTGACGGGGCGCAGGCCATGCCGGCGGCTTTGATTCTGGTGGTGCCCCCGGAATGCCCCGCAACGGCCGGCATCATGGCGAACCGGATCGCGCCATTCCCGTCGGAGCGCGTTTTGACCGTATGCTTCTCGCCCCATGAGTCACTGGCAAAAGTCACGTCCGCATTAGGGGAATAACCTGCGCCGGAGAAATAGGTCACCTCAAAGTGTGGCAGCAGACGAACAGCGCTTAGCGTGCAGCCTTTGTCTGTGGCGAGAATCGGATCGGGAATGATCACGACAGTCGCGCGCAGATTCTGACTTTCATTGACTAGTGCGAAACGGAACGGTTCCCCTTTGGCGGGATTCATGGCGAAATTCACGACGCCGTGATCCCCCGATGGATCGTCGCACTCGCCCTCCTGCTTGCCCGTGCACATCACTATGCCGTCCTTGCCGAGACTGACGCCCTCCTGGACGGTAACTGGCTGCATTTCAGTCAGAGGAAAGGCGACGACGTCGTACAGGCGACCCGCAGGCAGGCCCGTGACGTAGAAGTTGTATCTAAAGATGGAACCGTCGCGCGAGCCGAGCTTCGCGGTGATCGTTGCACCGGGAGTCGAGATCTTCGGCCCCCAGGATTCATACTGAGCCACCAGTCTTTGCGCGACCTGCGCCGGCTGGACATTCGTATCCTGCTGAGCGAAGAGACAGGGCTGACCACCGACCATGACAAGCGGCACGAGGAGAGCCCGCCGGACCCAGGTTTGCATGCCGATTCCTCCTGGGGGAGGCAACTCGACGCTAGAACGGGATGTCGTCGTCGGTAATCTCGGTGGACTGGACCAGATCGTCATTGGCTGCCGGCTGGCGCTGATCGTAGGAATTGGAACGCGAGGAACCGCCGGAGTCGCCTTCGCCACGGCCCGAGAGCAGCACCAGATCGTTCACGATGATCTCGGTGCGGTACTTCTTCTGGCCGTCCTTGTCGTCCCAGGAACGAGTCTGAATGCGGCCCTCAATGTAAAGCTTCGAGCCCTTTTTCACGTAATCGCGAATGATTTCGGCGGTGCGCTGGAAGGCCACCAGGCTGTGCCACTTGGTGCGATCCGTCCAGTTGCCGGCCTGATCTTTGGTGCGATCGCTGGTGGCCAGCGAAAAGGTCGCAATGGACGCGCCGCTGCCCGCCACCTTGATTTCAGGGTCCTTTCCGACGTTGCCCACGAGGATCACTTTGTTGACACTCTTCGCCATAACGATGTCTCCGAATCGATTGATTCCCATGAAGCATAGCAGGAATGCGGGGCTGTCAACAGCGGCCGGCGACCGGTTTCCGTTACCGTTGAAAGGCTCAAAGAGCCGCGTTGATTTGCTCGATGAGCGCGTCCGGCGTGGGGGCGGGAGGCAGACACGAAGTTCCCCGACACACAAGAGCAAGTGCCTGGTCCGACGATGGGTCGAGGCCGGGCATATGCGGAAGAGTCTCGGCCAGATGCGGCGGCAGGTTTGCGGACAGAATCTGCTCGGGCCGAAGCAGGATGACTGCCTTATTCACGGCATAGCGGGCATTGGCGATAGCAGCGAGTTGGCGGGCGGCGGTCCCCTTACCTGCAATCACGACCTGAATCGGCGGGAGCAGAAGCCGCTCCAGCGCCAGGCCATAGCTGCCGGCGTAAAGGCCGTACTGGTCGATAAGGCCGCCAAATGCGGCGAGAGTGTCTTCGGCAATCGAGCGAAAATCATCGCGCCCGCTGAGGGCGTGAAGGCGCAGCAATGCGCTGGCGGCCGTGGCATTCCCGGCCGGCGTTGGGGAATCCTGCATGGGTTTGCGGCGGGCTGCGAGAGCGCCCAGCTTGTCTCCGGCGTTTTTCTCGGTATCGAAGAAGCCGCCGCCTTCGGCATCATGGAATCGATCCACCATCGACACGGCGATCTGCATGGCCGATTCATAGTAGTGAAGGTCGCCGGTTGATTCCCACGCGTCAACGCAGGCGTTTCCCAGCAGCGCGTAGTCATCCAGGACGCCGGCGATCCACTTCACCCTCCCGGGCTGATCGGGATAGGCGATGACGTGCGCCAGTCCGGCAGTAGGGCTCCAACCCTCGCTCAGGATGCGGTCGAGCGTGCGAAGAGCAAAAGCGCGGGGCGCCTCCAGATCGAGGATGCGGGCCGCCTCCAGATACGCGGAGATGGCCATCGCGTTCCAGCCCGTGTAGATAGTTTTGTCGATGAAGGGCGTGGGGCGCTGCAGGCGCGCGGCATAGAGTTTCTGCTTTGCAGACGCCAGATCGCGCTCGACCGAAGCGGTGTCGCGCCCGAGTTTCTGCGCGACTTCCTCAACGGTGAAATTGCGGTAGAGCACGTTCTTCTTCGGATCATGGTGCATATCGCCCAGGTCGCCGATGTCGTAGTAGAGCTCCGCCACCGACATCTCATCCGGGGTGAGGACGGCCGCCGCCTCGTCGCGCGTCCAGGTGAAGTAGTCTCCGTCATCGTCGAGGGAAATATCGGCGTCCTGGGAGGCATAGAAGCCGCCGCGCTCCTGATCGCTGAGACCTTCGTTCATCCAGCGCAGAATGTCGCGCGCGGTTGCGGCAAACTCCGGATCGACGAAGGTCTGGAAGGCGTGGACGTAGTTGGCGAGCAGGCCGGCATTGTCGTAGAGCATCTTCTCAAAATGCGGAACCACCCAGCGCTCGTCGACAGAATAACGATGGAAGCCGCCGGCCAGCTGGTCGTAAACGCCACCACGGGCCATTTTGCGGAGGGTCACGGTGGCGGCTTCTTTGGCGGCTTCGTTGCCGGTGCGGGCAGCGACATCGATGAGCAGATCCAGCCCGCAGGGTGCGGGAATTTCGGCTGCGAGCCAAAGCCGCCGTTCCGCGGATCGAACTGGCCGACGGCGCTGGCGACGAGCTTGTCCACGATCTCCAGCGAGAGAGTCTCGCCACGCGCGGAGAAGGTCTCGCCGTGCTCAATAGCGGCGATCACGCTGGCAGCCGACTCCAGAACCTCTTCGCGACGGGTCTTCCATGCCTGGGCCAGGGTGAGCAGCACGCGCTCGAATCCCGGGCGGCCGTAGCGGTCCTCGCGGGGAAAATAGGTGCCAGCGAAAAAAGGGCGCCCGTCAGGCGTAAGGATCGCCGTCAGAGGCCATCCGCCCTGCCCCGCGATCGCCTGAACAGCAGCCTGATAACGAGCATCGACATCGGGGCGCTCATCGCGATCGACCTTGATGGCGACAAAATGCTCGTTCACGGTCTGTGCGAGGGTGGAATCCTCATACGATTCGCGATCCATGACATGGCACCAGTGACACCACACCGCACCCACGTCGAGCAGGATGGGCCTTTCGAGCTGGGCAGCCAACGCAAAGGCGGCCTCCCCCCACTCCTGCCAGTAGACCGGCTGATGCATCGCGGATCGGAGATAAAGAAGACGAAGCCTGGTCGAGGGTGTTGCGGAGATGGACTGCGGCGCTGGTGGAATCGGCCATACTTCCAGCCTGGAGCATTGGGGTGATTCTGTCGAATCGGTGCTGCCTCAGCGCGGCTCGTTCACAAGCCGCCGGGCAACGTCGACGTACAGATCGATGGCGTCGAACAGCTCCTTCTTCGCCAGCTTCTCGCGAGGCGTGTGCGCCACGTGGATGGATCCGGGCCCAAGAAGCACCGGCTCGCCCCAGTTGCTGAGCCAGGGGATATCGGTCGTGAAGGCGGCGATCATGGTCGGCAAGCCGGGCAGCGCGCGCAGCCGGCGGAAGGGGATCTCAAGCGTGAAGTCGACCGTGGCCAGGCCTTCCACGGCCTTTTCGATCGCATGTCGGGTTTCCTCGGATGGCCCAACCAGCCGGACCATGACCTGCGCTTCCGCGTGGTCGGCAATCACATTGGGCGCGTAGCCGCCGCTGATCATGCCCACGTTGAGCGTGCTGGGACCGATGTCATCGAGCGACGGCAACGGGATGGTCAGGATGCGATGCAGAGCTTCAACCAGCTTGTGCGTCGCGCTGTCGCCGAGTTCCGGGTAAGCGGAGTGCGCCATTTTGCCCGTGGCGCGGACGACCGCGCGCAGAGAACCCTTCGAGGCCAGGGCGATCCGATTGTCCGTGGGCTCGCCATTGATAAGGAAGCGGCTGCCGCGCGGCTGGAGATTGGCCGCCTTGGCTCCGGCCGAATCGCGTTCCTCGCCGGCGACAAACAACAGGCCCACATGCGGGGGCCCCTGATCGCGGAGGCGTTCTGATGCGGTGATCTGCGCGGCGATGATGCCCTTGGCATCGCAGGCGCCGCGTCCGTAGATGAACTCGGTCATCCTCGCTGGAGGGAATGAAGGGCGGCACTGTGTCCATATGCGTGGAAAAGACGATCTCAGGCGTTTGCCCTGGAGTGCAGGCATACACATTGAAGCGCTCGCTGGTGGAGCGGCTTTCCTGGTGCTGTTCCACGGGTATCTTCTCGACCGCATATCCCTGGGCCGTCAGAAACTCCGCCAGAAATGCGCCCACCGCGCCTTCGTTGTAGGTGATGGACTCGATGTCGACAAGGCGCCGCGTGAACTGAACAGGATCCAGAGGCATGCTCAGCCAGAATACCTCCCGGTTGTGTTCGTACAATGAGAACAATGACGCAATCGCAAGTTGGCTCCGCTGTATTGCGCACCGTGGACGACCTTCGCGGTCCGGCGGGGCGGCTGGAAGCGCTTCTGAATCCCGGATCGCCGGAGGCGCCGTTCGCCGCGCTGGTCTGTCATCCGCATCCGCTGGGAGGCGGAACGCTGCACAACAAGGTGGTCTACCACGCCATGAAGGCTCTGCAGAGCTTCGGATTGCCGGTGCTGCGCTTCAACTTTCGCGGAACAGGCTTAAGCGAAGGCCTTCACGACAACGGTCTCGGTGAACAGGATGACGTCCGAGCCGCTTTGGACTGGCTGGAGCGCGAATTTCGGCTGCCCATTCTTTTCGCAGGCTTCTCGTTCGGCGCGTACGTCGGTCTGCAGACTTGTTGCGGCGATCCGCGCGTGGCGGGACTCATCGCGCTGGGTCTGCCGGTTCACGCGGAAGGCCGCGACTATCAATACGACTTCCTTCGCGATTGCCCGGAGCCGAAGCTCTTCGTCAGCGGAGAACGCGACCCGTTCGGGCCGGTGCCGAAGGTGGAAGCTGCGGTGCGTCTTGCGTCCGAACCGAAGGAGCTCGTCTGGATTGCCGATGCCGATCACTTCTTCACGCCGATCCCGGGTGGAACTTCGGCGGCACCGCAGCAGCGCACGGGGAGTAAATTGGAAGAGATGCGATCGGCCCTTCGCGCATGGGCGCAGCGACAGTTCCCCGCGCTCGCCAGCCAATGATCACTCTTGACGAGCTGCACACCGTTTCCCGGGACATTTTTGACCAGGCGCTGCGTGCGTCCGATATCGCCCAGGCGTTCGACCGCCACCTGCATTTTGAAGGCAGGACGCTGATCCGCCACCCTTCGCCGCGGCTGCCCGCGATCACGGTGCCGCTGGATCGCTTCAGGGAAGTCTTTGTAGTGTCCCTCGGCAAAGCAGCTCTCTCAATGCTGGACGTGCTGCTGGCGCGATTACCGGAAAAGACCCGCGTGCTCGGCGTTTGCTCGGCCCCCCAGGTTCCAAAAGAGCGGCGCCGCAATATTCGCTATTTCGCGGGTGGTCATCCCCTGCCCAATGACGATTCGTTTGCAGCGGCGCGGGCTACGCTGGACCTGCTGAAGCATGCGAATACGGACACGTTCATCTTCTTCCTCATCAGCGGTGGTGGTTCCGCGATGCTGGAACTGCCGCGCGACAAGAAGATCAATCTGGATGACACCATCGCATTTCATGAAACGCTGGTGGCCAGCGGCGCCACCATCACTGAAATCAACACCGTGCGCAAATACTTCTCCGCAGTCAAGGGCGGCCGCCTGGCGCTCGCGGCGCCGCGATCGGAAAAGCTCTCGCTTCTGCTGGCGGATGTTCCGCTCAAAGACCTGGCCGCGGTGGCCTCATCGCCGACCCTGCCAAACTATTCCACGCTTGCGCAGTGCGCAGAGATTCTGGAGCGCTTTCATCTGCTGGAAAAGTTTCCTTCCAGCGTAAGGATGTTTTTCGAGAAGTTGCAGAGCAGCGAGGCATCCGCCGAGGCGCAAAAGAAAGAGCAGCAGCTTGCTTTAGAAGCCTTCGCACATTCGCAGTTCGATACCCTGCTCTCCAACCACGATTTCCTGAATGCGGCGCGCGATTATGCCCGATCGCTGGACTACAAGGTCTTCATCGACAATGCATGCGACGACTGGGATTACGCCAAAGCGGCGCAATATTTGCTGACCCGCTTTCATGAGCTGCGCAGCCAGCACGAACGGGTCTGCCTTCTATCCAGCGGCGAAGTCACCGTGAATCTGAGCAGGAATCCGGGTTGCGGCGGACGCAACCAGCAGTTTGCACTGCAGGCGGCGCTCGATCTGGCTCGGTATGAGGGCCAGCCGCTGGCGGTGCTAAGTGCTGGCTCCGACGGCATTGACGGGAATAGTCCGGCGGCGGGAGCGATTGCCGATACCACGACGATTGCGCGCGCCCGCAGTTACAATTTCGACCCCGAAGCCACGTTGCAGCGCTTCGACGCCTGTACCCTGTTCACCGCGCTCGGCGATACCATCGTCACCGGAACAACGGGCAACAATCTGCGCGATCTGCGCATTCTTATCGCCGGCTGATTCGGTCTAAAACTTCACCTGGGGCGCATTCTGCGAGGCCGGACTGGCTTGGAAGTAATTGTTATTCGGGTGGAATCCAGCCATGCGGGCCCAGATGTTGTTAGGGATTTGCTGGATATAGGTGTTGTAGTCGCGCAGTGTCTCGTTATAGCGATGACGCTCAACGGCGATGCGGTTTTCCGTACCTTCCAGCTGATCCTGCAGCTCGAGGAAATTCTGATTCGCCTTCAGATTTGGATAATTCTCAGCGATGGCCAACAGGCGTCCCAGTGCGCCATCGAGCTGCCCGTTTGCCGCCATCTTTCCCTGCGGATCGTGCGCAGCCAGAAGAGCTTCGCGCGCCTTGTCCACATCGGCGAACACCGTTTCTTCATGCTGGGCATAGCCCTTCACGGTCGCCACGAGGTTGGGGATGAGATCGGCGCGGCGCTGCAGCACTGCCTGCACGTTGCCCCACTGCTCATTAACGGCTTCGTTCTTGGCCACCATTTGCTTCTGCGCGCTGACAAAGCTGCCAAAGATCAGCAGCCCAGCAAGCACCAGCACGCCGATCACGGCCATTGCGATCCACAGCCCACGACGCATCATTCGGTCTTTCTCCTTATGGATTCCGTATCGATGTTACCAACTGCCGCCCGCTCCGCCGCCACCGGTACTGCCGCCGCCGAAGCCCCCGAAGCCACTGCCGCCTCCGCCACCGCCGAAGCTCCCACCGCCAAAACCACCGCCTCCAAAGCCACTGCCTCCGCCAAAAAACATGCCCAGCAGAAAGCCCAGCAGGCCTGTCCCGCCGGCCCAGATGAGGAAGATAACGACAAAGATCAGGAAAACAATTCCGCCAATCACCTGGCCCACGGTTGCATGCGGCTGCTGTTGCTGCGCTCCCCAGTGCGTGAGCGGCGGCAGCTGGACGCCAGCATCCTGCGCGATGACCTGGGAGATTTCGTCCACGGCCAGGGTTACCGCGCCGTCGAAGTCGTTGTTGCGCAGCATGGGCATCATCTGGCGGCCGATGTCGCCGACTTTGCCATCCGGCAGGATGCCCTCGAGACCATAGCCGGTCTCGATGAACCGCTTGCGATCGTTGACGGCCAGCAGAATAATGACGCCGCGATCGGTGCCCTTCTGTCCGACCTTCCAGGCGTCTTCCAGCTCAACCGCGTACTGCTGAACCGACTCTCCGTTCAGCGTATTGATGGTGACCACGGCGATCTGCGCGTGCGCTTCGCGATCCACTTCGCCGCAAACCTGGTCGATCTGCGTTTTCGTCGATTGCGACATCACGTGCGCGAAGTCGCTGACGTAGTCGGTGGGCTGGGGCAGATCCTTGACCGCCTGACCGAATGCGGGCGCAAGAGCGCACACAAAGACAGCGATCCAGCACGCAGCCCTCATTCTGAGACGGAGCATCGCCTTTATTGTAGTCGTGTGGTTGATGGGACAGCTCTGAAACCAAAGGCGAACCTTATGAGGGCAGTGGCTTCTCCATCACCAGCGCGTCAATGCGATCGAGGTAATAGCCAGGGATGCGGCCCGTCTTCACAAATCCATGGCGGGCATAAAACCCCTGAGCGGCAAGGTTATCGATGGCTACTTCGAGGATCATCGCCACGGCTTTCTGGTTCCGCAGTTGCTCCTCGATGGCCTGCAGCAGCTGGTGACCAATGCCGCGGCGGCGCATGGAGCTGTCGACATCGATGGTGATGAGCCGCCCCACCCTGGCGCCCTTGCGCAGCTGCGATCCGGCAATGGCGAAACCCGCGATCCGGCCGTCCTCTTCCGCCACCACGGCAATGTTCCCGGGATAGCGGAGAAAGTACTGCAGTTCCGCTTTAGACCAGGAGATCCCTGGCGCAAAACAGGCCTGATCCAGCGCGTAGAGCGCAGGGAAATCCTCAGTGACGGCAATGCGAAGCTTCAAAGCCACGAACTATTGTCGCGCGTCCTGGACGGCGCTTCCGCTGCGAGCGGTTTCGGCCGGCGGCTGCACCACGACCCCGCTATACAAAGAGGCGGCCGTCAGGCGGCTGCCAAGCGAGGCTACGGCGCGCACCGTCCATCCCGTATTCCACCACTGCCACGTTCGGTCATGCGGATCGACCGCGTAGATCAGGGTACCTTCACCCGACGTAACGATCAGCCTCCCCAGATCCGAATCCCACGCAATGCGGTTGACGGCGACGACCGGCAAACGCCGCAGGGGAGTCCAGCTTTCTCCACCGTCTCCGGAGTAAAACACCCCTTCGCGGCCGCCGGCCCACAGGGAGCCATCCGGCGCCAGGGTGAGCGTCGCAAGGGCGGTGAGCCCCGCAGGAAGAGGCACCGCTCGCCACGTTGCGCCCGCATCGCGGGAAAGCATTATGCCTTCGCGGCGTCCCGCGAAGACAGTTTGCCCGGAGACTGCCAGAGCCAGATACTCGCCGTCGCGGAAGAACGACGTGGCATCGTGGGGGGCGAGGATCGGTTGCCACTGCTGCCCTCGATCCGTGCTGTGAAACACGCCGTGTGCCGTCGCCGCGAACCAGGCGTCGCCCGACGCTGCCAGCGCTGTCACGCGGCCGTGAATTTCCTGTGACTCTTTGGGCTCTGGCGCCACGACACGGCGTTTGCTGTGGGTGCGTCGTCTATGCGTCTCAACCTTCGCGGGAACCACTGGATCGCCGCCCGCGATGGTATTAGCGGCAAGCCACGTAGTGCCGTCCATGCGAAAGATACCGTCGCTGGTGCCCGCCAGGACCGTGCCGTCAGCGCTCTGAGCCAGCACAAAGACGTCGCGCCCCCGCAGGCCATCGCTCTGTTGTTTCCAGGTACGACCCTCATCCGAGCTCGAGAACACGCCTCCATAGGTCTTGTCGTTGATCACGCCGGCATACAAGGTGCCATGCGATCGGCTGTCGGCGAGCAGCGCACTCACCTGCCGCTGCGAGAAGCCGGTATTGGAGTCCTGAAAACCCGCCGCTCCGTCCTCGCTCGCCAGGATACCGCTTCGATCCGTCGCCAGCAGCACATGCTTCGGATTGCGAGGATCCACATAGACGTCGTTGACGATCACGTTCGGATCGGTCGTGCGGGTCCAGTGCTCTCCACCGTCCTCGGTCTTGTAAAGGCCCTCGGTGGTGCCGGCATAAACGGTGTTGCGATTCACCGGGTCCATGCGCAGGGAGCGGGTACGCCGGGCAGTCGCCGGAATACCCTGCACCTTGCGAAAATCGCCGCCATAGTTATCGCTGCGATAGATGCCGGAGCAGGCGCTGAGAAACACAATGCTGGGCCGAGACGGATCGACAATCATGGAAAACACATCGGAGTCATCGATGACACCCTGTTTGATATTGCTCCAGTGCGCGCCGCCGTCCTCGGTGCGCCAGGGCAGATGCCACGTGCCCGCGTAGATGGTCCCGGCATCGTAAGGATCGATGGCGAGGGATTCCACTTCGTGAAGCTCTTTGCTTTCCGGCGGGCTAATCTCCCTCCAGTGCTGGCCACCGTCCTCGGTGCGATACACGCCGCGCAACGTTCCAGCCACCAACACGCGTGGATTCGAGCGCGCCTGGGCCAGCGATCGTACCGACTGCCCGTACATCTCCGGAGCCTGGGCCCATGTGTGTCCGTCGTTGTGGCTGATGTAGATCCCGCCATCCGGGTGGTCCATAACCCAGACCCCCGCGTAAAGCGTGTGCGGATTCGAACGATCGACGACCAGGCTGTCAACGACGAGGTCGTCCTGGTTGCCCAGATGCGCCAGACGCGACCACGTTGAGCCGCCATCGTTGGAGACGTAGATCCAGCTATCGGTGGTGCCGACGTAAATTCGGTTCGGATCCTGAGCGTTGAAGGCAAAGCGCCGTGCATCCCCGCCGTCAGGACCGGCGGGATTCCACGAAGGAGTTGCCGCAGCTGCTGTAAGGCAGCCGCAACCAGACAGAAAAGCGGCCATCGCCGCAAGCCACAAATGGTACCGCATCGATCTCATCTTCACCGGGGAGGCAGTCGCCAATCGCAATCGGCCGATATGTCTAATGCTACCCGCTTTCAGCAGAGTTGCCCCGGCGAGAGCGCCCGACGTTCCATGATCGGCAAGAAGGCGCAGCCGGCCCTGGCTGTTATGGAACTGGGCAGAAAAACAGGGCTGACCATGAGAGGTCAGCCCTGTCGTTATTGCGCTTGGCCGGACTACTTCTTCGCGGCCGCGTGGTGGTGATGGTGATGCACCGCGTTGCGAGGCTGGGCCTTCACGGCGTTCTCGTCGACCGCCGTCGTGCCAGGCACGTCGTTGTCGAAGTTCGCGCCCGCCGGAACCAGGTAATTCTCCACCTCGTTCTGGCCGTTTGTGCCCGTTCTCACCTGGATACGGCTGGCATCGATGCCCTTCTCCGTCACCAGATAGTCCTTAGTGTCCACCGCGCGCTGCGCTGCCAGCTTGTCGGCAGTCATCGCGTTGCGAGCATGGCGGCCCTTATGCTCCGGCAGCGGAGCCGAATTGCCAACAACCACCAGCGAGGCATCGGCTTTCTGCTGAGCGTTCAGAGCTACGTCGTCAAGGCAAGCCTTGGCTTCGTTATCCACACGGGCCGGACGGTGCTTGTCCTTGTCGAACTGGATCGAGCACAGGGTCTGCGACTTTGGAGCCGGCGGCGGCGGCGGTGCTTCCACATCCACAGTCGTCGTTGCCGAAGCGGTCTGGCCCTTGTCGTCCTGGACGGTGCCGGTTACGGTGATGGTTCCGGAAGGCGCACCCGTCGTCGAGAGAGTCGCTGTATTTCCGGTCCCGTTAACTGACCCTGCCGAAGCCGAGTAGCTGTACGTGAGCGGCCGGTTCTGCGGGCTCACGCCGTTGCAATTGATCGTCGAGCTCTCGCCGGGCTTCACCGTTGTCGGATTCGCGGTGCAGCTGACGGTTGGCGGCTCGAACTGCTTCACGGTGAACTGCGCGGTGCAATCAGCCGACTGTCCTGGCTTATTGCCCTCGGTGACATGACCGGTCACGGTGTAGGTCCCGGGCTGCAGACTGGCCGTATCGATCGTGGCGGTCGGGTTCGTGCCACTCACGGTCACACCCTGGCCGCTCCACGTGTAGCTGGCAGTCTTCTTCGGGTTAAGGTTGGTGGCCGTGCCAGTCAACGTTACCTGTTCGCCCGGGAAAACGGACGCCGGATTCATCGAGCAGGCGTACTGTACCGGCGGCGGGGGAACGATGTTGCCGAAATGGATCAGGATGCCGGTGCTCAGACGAGCGGCATTGATGTTGGCGCGGCCGCCGATATTCGGGACCGGTCCGAAGTCAGCATGCATGTATTGGTAATCGGCCTGGAAGAGGCGAAGACCAAATCGATGGTCCCAAAAGGGCAAATCGTAATCCAGGCCACCACCAACGGTGAGGGCTGGCCCCCAGGTATAGGGATGTTTGGGGTTGCCGCCGGGGCCGGAGACATTAGGACCACCGACGCGGGCTCCGCCTGCCAGGGCATGAACAAAAGGAGTCATTCCCTCGGCTGGGTAACGAAACACAAGTCCCGCCTGGGCGTCGGAGATGCCGTCGTTCTGGCCGTTCGGATGATTCGCGTATTCGATCTGGCCGCCCACATAGCGATTGAAGTAGTAGGAGTAGCTGCCAATGGCGCCGAGATCAATCGAAGAATAATTCAGGCTGTTGACCGAGCCATCGCCCAGCGTGGTCGTCACCGTGCCGTGCGGGGCGAGGTAGGAGTAGCCCATGAAGACATCGGCTCGCGAGACCGGGCGATCCGGTTTGGCAGCTGGCGCCGCCGGCAAAGAGGACGATGTCTGTCCGGGGAGCGCTGCAACACTCAGTCCAAAAGCGCAGCCCACAAGCAGAATTCGACCCACAAAATTGAATGGACGAGAAAACATGCGTCTAATCCTCCGCAACCACTGATAAGAGCTAACGAAGACTACGACTGGCCAGTACTAGTCTGATAATCGTAAGGGAAACGGAAAAAGTCTCCGCCTATTGAAATTACCACAGGAATTCCTGCCGGAACGCAATTGTTTCAATCAGTTGACCCGCATCCAGGCAGATTCCTGCGAGTTCTTCGAGTATGTAACCTGCGCGGTTACAGCCAGCAGCAGACCAATCTGTCCTGACCGTGGGAAAATGCGCGACGGACCCTCGGCCGCGCAAACCTTCTCTTACATACTAAGTTAACTGGGGCCGCCTACTATTGCAAGTTGAGAACCCGCTTCAGACTGCCCCTCTCATGCTGGATTTTCTCCTGCAGGAGGGTGATGGCATACAACAATTGCTCCGGCCGCGGCGGACAACCCGGCACATAAACGTCGACGGGGATCACCTGGTTCACCCCCTGCACCAGGGCGTAGTTGTTGAATACCCCGCCGGAAGTGGCGCAGGCGCCCATGGAAATAACCCACTTCGGCTCAGGCATCTGATCGTAGAGGCGGCGGATGACCGGGGCCATCTTCCATGAAACCCGGCCGGCAATGACCATCAGATCCGACTGGCGGGGCGATGGACGGAACACCTCCGCGCCAAACCGCGCCACATCGAAGCGGGAGGCACCCATCGACATCATTTCGATCGCACAACAGGCGAGTCCGAAGGTCATCGGCCAGATGGAATTCTTGCGGATCCAGTTGATGGCCGAGTCCACGGTCGTGAGAAATACGCCCTCGGGTTGCTCGTAGCCATAGCTGGCCTCGAAGACCTTTTCCCGATTTTTCGCAAGACTCTCCATGTTCCCGAAGAGTCGGCGGTCTCGCAACGTTTCACTCATGTCTTTATGATAACGCGCGGCCCAGCCCCTTTCGCATTTGACTCGACTCCTTTCCGCGGTTGGTAATGCCACCTGCAACGAGAAAGAAGGGCCGCCGGTCCGTTCAAAAATTCCCTGTTTTCCATCGGGAAAAATCATGTAAAAGTAGGTTTCAGGATCCTCGCACTGTCTCTTCGCGGCTGGCCGCGCCGCCGGCTGCATCCTGCGTCACCTCGTCGTGACATAACCCTTGCACCACCTACGGAGTGTTATGCCTTTTCGACGCTGGACCCGCCTGTCTCTTTTGCTGCCCCTCTTCTGTTCCCCCGCCCTCCTGGCGCAGACTGCGGCCACGGCGCCCACCATTTCTGCCGGCGACAACGCCTGGATGCTCACCAGCGCCGCTCTGGTGCTCATGATGACCGGTCCCGGCCTCGCCCTCTTCTACGGCGGTCTGGTGCGCGAAAAACGTGCTCTGCACCATGATGCAGAGCTTCGCCATGATGGGCATCGTCACCGTGCTCTGGGCGATCGTCGGTTACAGCCTGGCCTTCGGTCCCGGCAACGCTTCATCGGCGGCTTCCATTACCTGTTCCTGCACAACGTCGGCCTGCGCCCAATGCCGATTACGCAGCCACCATCCCCGCACAGACCTACATGATTTATCAGCTGATGTTCGCGATCATCACCCCGGCGCTTATCTGCGGAGCCTTCGCCGAGCGAATGAAGTTCAGCGCGATGTGCTGTTCCTCACCCTCTGGGCGATCGTGGTCTACTTCCCGATGGCCCACATGGTGTGGGGCAAAGGCGGTTTGCTGAATGCAAGTCGGGCGGCAAGATTCCCTGTCTCGATTTCGCCGGCGGCACGGTCGTCCACATCACTTCCGGGGTCTCGGCGCTGGTGTGCGCCCTCTATCTGGGCAAGCGAGTCGGGTATCCCAACGAGCCGATGCCGCCGCACATCCTCGTGCTCAGCGTCATCGGCGCCTGCCTGCTGTGGGTCGGGTGGTTCGGCTTCAACGCGGGCAGTGCGGTCGCCGCCGGACCGGTCTGGCCACCAGCGCCTTCGTCGCACGCATTTCGCAACGGCCGCCGCGGCGATTGGCTGGATGTTCGCGGAGTGGATGCCGCAACGGCAAACCCAGCGCTCTGGGCGCGATCTCCGGCGCGGTCGCGGGCCTGGTCGCCATCACGCCGGCCTCGGGATTCGTGAAACCCATGCCCGCCCTGCTCATCGGCTTTATTGCCGGGCGTCTTCTGCTTCTTGATGGTCACCAAGGTCAAACAACTGTTCGGCTACGACGACTCGCTCGATGCGTTCGGCGTGCACGGCGCCGGCGGCACTCTCGGCGCGCTCCTCACCGGGGTGTTCGCCACCAACGCCGTCAACGATCGTTCGCCCGAAGATGGGCAAGCCCATGGGACTGGCGGCATCGACGGAACTGGGCACAGGTTGCTGAACCAGCTCAGCGGCGTCGCCATCGCCTGGGGCTCTCGATCGTCGGCACGCTGATCATGCTCTGAAGCTTGTGCGACCTGATCATCGGCCTGCGCGTCAACAGCGAAGAGGAGACCGAGGGTCTCGACCTGACCCAGCACGGCGAAGAAGGCTACGACTTCGCTTCCTGATTTCGCGCTGAACGTATAACTCTGTGTTCAGCATTAGGAGAAGGTTAAACGAGACACTATGCAAGTGAAGATTGAAGCTGTCATTCAGCCGTCCAAGCTGGACGCAGTGAAGGATGCGCTGCTCGAGGCGGGCATCGAAGGCATGACCATCCTCGAAGCCCGCGGCCATGGCCGCCAGAAGGGCCACACCGAGTTCTATCGGGGCCGCGAATACACCGTCGATCTGCTGCCCAAGGTCAAGATCGAGATGGTGGTTCGCGATGAGATGGAAGGAGCCGGCGATTCAGGCCATCATCTCGCGCCGCGCGCACCGGCAAAATCGGCGACGGCAAAATCTTCGTTTCAGAAGGTCGACGAAGCCATTCGCATCCGCAATGACGAGCGCGGCCCCTCAGCGCTCTGATGCCCGTCGGCTCACTCGGGCAGCGCTGTTTCCCGTGCCGGCGGAATGAACGACCGTTGAGTATTGTCCATGGTGGCTGACCCGCTTTCCCTGGAGCGTCTCCGCAGTCGTTATCAGGACGACTTCACCCAGTTGCGCCAGAACTTCGAACGCACCGGGGATGGCTCCGCCGCCATTCGGCGCCGCTCGCAGATTGTGGGCGCTCTGCTGTGTGAGCTGTGGGGGCGACTGGTTCCCGGTTCTGCCCAGGCGGACATCGCCCTGGTCGCTACCGGCGGCTTTGGGCGGCGCGAACTCTTTCCCTGCTCGGACGTGGACGTTCTGTTTCTCTGCGCCAATGAAAAAATCGAACCGGCCTTTGGCGATTCGATCCGCTCCTGTATCCAGGCCATGTGGGATATCGGCCTCCGCGCCAGCCCGGCCACCCGCACGCTGAAGGAGTGCGAGCGCGTCCATCCCGACAACCTTGAATTCACAGTCTCCCTGCTCGATCGCCGCTTTCTTGCCGGCAGTCGCGCCCTCTATACCAGGTTTGAAACTGAGCTCCTGCCCTTCGTCATCCTGCGCGAATGGGACACCATCGTCCAGAATCTCGCCGAGATGGCTCGCGCCCGTCACGCTAAATACGGCAACACCATCTTTCACGTGGAGCCAAACGTCAAGGAATGCCCCGGCGGTCTTCGCGACTACCACCTGGCGCAGTGGCTCACGCTGCTCGACTCCGTGCGCGAAGAGAAAGCGTGGCCGCGCCCCGCAGCCGACGATTTTTACGGTACCCATGACGAACCGGAGTCCGCCTACGATTTACTGTCGGCGGTGCGATGTTTCCTGCATTATCGGGCCGGCCGCGACGACAATACCCTCGACTGGCATGCGCAGGACGAAGCCGCCGCTCGTTCCATCGGCCTGGAAACCCGCGGCACTTCTGATCCCGCCTCTGGATGCGCACGGTATCGCCAGGAGCCGCACCGTCTATCGCCGCGCCTCGCTCCTGCATCGATGCTGTTCCGCCACCGCGCCGCTCGTTTTACAAACAATTCCGGCGGAAGCGCGCCCCGGTCCAGGGACTGATTTTTTTGTTGAAGACGGCCGTCTCGAACTGGCCGCGGGCACCAACGTCCACGACGGGGACAGCATCCTGCAGATCTTTGGCCTGATGGCCAAACACGGCTATCGGATGAGCCATTCCACTGAGGACCGCATCGCCGACGCGCTGCCGGTCCTCGCCGTGCAAATGCCCGAAGGTCCGTTCCTGTGGAACTGCCTGCGCGAAGTGCTGCTGGGACCGTGGGCAGCTCATGCGCTGCGCACCATGCATGCCCTCGGCATCCTGGAGCTGCTGATTCCGGAGTTCCACGGCATCGACGCGCTGGTCATCCGCGATACCTGGCACCGGTACACGGTCGACGAGCACACCTTCCACGTCATCGACAACGTGCACCGCCTGCGCCAGCCGCAGCATGAGTGGGAGAAGCGGCTCGCCGCTCTGTTGCCCGAGCTGGACCGGCCCGACCTCTTCTTTCTCGCCCTCCTCATGCACGACACCGGTAAGGCGCGGCGCAGCGGCAATCACGCCTCGGCCAGCGTCGAGCTGAGCGAGAGCCTCTTTGCCCGCCTCGAACTTGATGCGGATGAGCGGGAAACCGTCCGACGGGTCATCCACAACCACCTGGAAATGTCGGCAGCCATGCGCCGCGACATCTTCGATAACGAAACGGTTCGCGCTTTTGCGGAGAAAATCGCCACTCCCTCCCAGCTGAAGATGCTCACGCTGATGACCTATGCCGACATTGGCGCCGTCTCGCCGGAGGCTCTCACCATGGAAAGGAGAGAGCCTCTGGCAGCTCTACATGAGCGCATCGAATTTTCTCGACCGCAGCGTTGACGAGATTCGCTACCACGCCGCTGCCGACCCCGCCTTCTTTAGCCGCATCACCGCCCTGATTCCCGCTATGAACGCCGCGTCTGCCACGGTGCCGCAAGACCGCCTCGCGGTCGCCTCCCCGATACCCACGGAGGAGCTGCGCGCTTTTCTTGAAGGCCTGCCGCAGCGTTACCTCAACACGCGCTCACCGGAACAGATTGCGGCCCAGTTCCGCCTCAGCCAGGCTCTCCGCGACCATCCGATCCAGGTAGCCTTTCGCGCTCTGCGCCAGCTCAACGAAGTCACCCTCGTCACTCCCGACCGCCCCGGTTTATTCGCCGATGTGGCCGGTGTTCTTTCCGCCTGGGGAATGAACATCGTCAAAGCGGACGCGTTTTCGAACGCCGCCGGCATCATTGTCGATACCTTCCAGTTCACCGACGCATATCGCACCCTCGAGCTCAATACGTCCGAGGTCGATCGATTTCTCCAGAGCATTCGTGACGCCCTGACGCACAAAGTCTCCGTCGATCACCTCATGCGCTCGCGGAATCACAAGCCGGCGCGCCCGCGGGTGGCCGTGGATACACGCCTCGAGTTCGACAACGACGCTTCTTCCCACAGCACGCTGCTGCAGATTGTTACCCAGGACACACCCGGCCTGCTCCGCGAAATCGCCCTGAGCTTTACCGCCGCGCGCTGCAACATTACCGTGGCGCTGATCGATACCGAAGGCGAAGCCGCCATCGATGTTTTCTATCTCACCAAGGGCGGCCAGAAGCTCGACGATGCGGCGCAGGCATCTCTCAGTGCCTCCCTGATCCATCGCCTGGCCCAGCTGCGGCCATAGAACAACGTCGCGCAGACGCGTGAAGATTGTTTAACCATTTTTAATTAACTATAGTTAACTAGATTCGTGTACCCTGTTGAGACTGGGCTGCAAATCCACGGATCCCCTGACTCAGAGGCAGCTTGCGTCTCTCCGTTTTCGTTCTTTATCCCGTATTTGTCGCAGCGGCATTCTCAGCTGCGCACGCGCAGATTTCTTCCCTGCCAGATGCGCCTCTTCCGGTCATTACGGAAGCCCAGCAGTCCGGCGCCGCTCCCCAGTTGTCGCAGACTCAGGCCCCCCAGCCGCCGCCTCCCGCCGAGTCGCCACAGCTGACGATGTTCCCTCACAGTGCAACCGCGCCCTGGTGGATCTCCGGCCAGGTGAACGTCATCTTCCAGGGCAAGCCGGGATTTCACTCGCCCTATCAAGGCCCGAACAGCCTCGACAATGCGTCGGAATATAAGACCTCGATGGTGGAAACGCTTTTCCTCGGCTGGCAGCCCCACCGCAACCTGCGCTATAACACCGACCTCCTGCTCGATCTGGAGAGCGCCGGGGGCCGCGGTCTCGGACAGGCCCTCGGTCTTGCCGGCTTCACGAATCTGGATGTCGTGCGCAATCCCAACCTCGGCTCCGCTCCTTATCTCGCACGCGGCGGCATCCACCAGACCATCGGACTCACGAATCACATGGCTGACGCCGACCGCGGCGTCTTCTCCCTCGCCCCCCAGGTGCCCGCCCGGCGATTCGAGATTCGTGTCGGCAAGATGGGCGCGAACGACATCTTCGATCAGAATGAGGTCGCGACCGACAGCCATCTCCAGTTCATGAACTGGACCATCGACGACAACGGCGCATGGGACTATGCCGCCGATACACGCGGCTACACCGTCGGCGGCACGCTCGAATATGACGACCATGCCTGGAGCGCGCGGTACGGCCTCTTCGCCATGCCGGTCGTCGCGAACGGCATCGCGCTGGACTGGGCCTTCTCCCGCGCGCACGGCCAGAACTGGGAATACGAGCTGCGCCACTCCTTCATTCCCGGCCGCAAAGGCAGCACCCGCATTCCTCGCCTACATGAATACCGCACACATGGGCAATTACCGCGAGGCCGTGCAGCATTACCTGGCGGGAGAGACGCCAGGCCCGACATCATCTCCGTCGAGCGCTTCGGCACCAACAAGTACGGCTTTGGCTGGAACAACGAGCAGGAGATCACGTCCAACTTCCGCATCGCCACCCGCTTTGGCTGGAACGACGATCATGAGGAGTCATTCGTCTACACTGAGGTGGCGCAGACCGCTCTGGTCGCCGGCGACTACTACGGATCCCGCTGGCATCGCCCCTCCGACAAGCTCGGCGTCGCGTTTGTCAGCAACGCCATCAAGAAAGATCACCAGAATTACCTGAAGGATGGCGGCCTCGGTTTCCTGATCGGCGACGGCACACTCCGCTATGGCCGCGAAAATATCGTCGAGAGCTACTACACGTGGCACGCATGGAAGGGTCTCTTCTTTGCGGTCGATGGCCAGCACATCGACGATCCCGGCTACAATCGCGATCGCGGTCCGGTGTGGGTTGGCTCGCTTCGCGGGCACATCGACTTCTGAACCGCCTCTGACCGATGCGCCGCCGTCTAGCTGTCCTTCTTGTACAGCATGTCCCGCATCACACGCCGCCGCTCCGCATTCGCCTCGCGATCGTTGCCGAACTTCCCCGCCGCCGCCGGCCCCTGCGGAACCGCCTCCGCTTCAGGCTCGCTGCACGTTGGACACCGATTGGCGAAACCAGGCTTATCCGGTTTCAATTCAAATTCTTCACCGCAAACGCTGCATACACGAATGGGAAACGCCATGCCCTGATGGTAAAACTGACCCCCGTTCCCTGAAAAGCGGCTGAGGAAATCACGCCGCTCTGCCAGCCGCGGCTGCGCTGCTCCCGAATCTCAGCCCTTCGGCACCCGCAGATCCCCGCCCGTCATCTGCATCGGCTGCGACAACCCCAGCAACGCAAGGATCGTGGGTGAGATATCGCGCAGCGATCCGCCTGGCCTCATCCCGTAGTGCTGCGTATCTTCGCTCACAAAGATAAACGGCACCGGATTCGTCGTATGCGCGGTGTGCGGACCGCCCGTCACCGGATCGACCATCAGCTCCGCATTGCCGTGATCGGCCGTGATCAGCCATGCTCCGCCGCCGCGCTGCTTCATCGCCTGATAGATCTGTCCCAGGCAGGCATCCACCGTCTCCACCGCCTTCACTGTCGGCTCCAGTCTCCCGGAATGCCCTACCATATCGGCGTTGGCGAAATTGACGACCACCACATCGAAGGCCCGGTCGTTCACCGCCTTGATCACCGTGTCGGCGATCCCCGCGGCGGACATCTCCGGAGCCAGATCGTAAGTAGCCACCTTCTGCGACGGGATCAGAATGCGATCCTCACCCGGAAACGGCGTCTCGATCCCGCCATTGAAGAAATAAGTTACGTGCGCGTACTTTTCCGTCTCCGCGACCCGCAGATTGCGCAGATTCGCCTGCGCCATCATATTGGCCAAAAGGTTATCCATCGACTCCGGCAGAATGACCATCGGCAGCGTGAAATGCTTGTCGTACTGTGTCATGCAAACATAGTGCAGATTGCTCGGAACCGTGCTGCGCGGAATCGTCGTGTCCAGTTCCTCGGACGATGGCAGCTCGCGGCCCGCGTCTTTGCTCATTCCGCTGTTCCGGGCCAGCACCCGCGTGATCTGCCGCGCACGATCGGCGCGAAAATTGAACATGATGCAGACATCGTCGTCGCGGATGACGCCCGTTGGTCGCCCATTTTGATCTGTCACAACGAAAGGCACAATAAATTCGTCTGTGGTGCCGTTGTTGTACGACTCCTTTACCCGAGCAATCGCGTCGCGGTACGCGCCACCCTCGGCACTGCCGGTTACCATCGCGTCGAAGGCCTTCTTCTCCCGCTCCCAGCGCCGGTCCCGATCCATCGCATAGTAACGGCCGGAGACGCTGGCCAGTTTGCCGGTGGTCTCGCGCATCTTCTGTTCCAGCGCGGCAAGATAGGCCGCCCCGCTCGTCGGCAGCGTGTCACGCCCGTCCATGAAGGCGTGGATAAAAACCTGCTCCACCCCCTGCTGCTTCGCTGTCTTCAGCAGCGCATAAAGATGCTCCTGGTGCGAATGAACGCCGCCGTCGGAAACCAGACCGAAGAGATGCAGTTGCGCCTTTCGCGCCTTCTGCATGGCCTCGACAATGGTTGGGTGCGTGGAGAACTGGCCGCTGGCAATCAGCGCATCGATCCGGGTGATGTCCATCTGGACGATGCGGCCGGCGCCTATATTCAGATGGCCCACCTCGCTGTTGCCCATCTGTCCGTCGGGCAAGCCAACAAAGTGATCTGACGCATGCAGCAGCGTGTTGGGATACTCCCGAAGCAGCTTGTCATAGGTGGGCTTGCGAGCCAGCGCAATGGCATTGTTTTCCGTCTGCGGGCGATAACCCCATCCATCCAGAATGGTCAGAACGACAGGCTTGTGCTGAGACACGATCCTTCTCCAGAAAAATGCGGAAAACGGCGCAGCAGAGTGCCGCGCCGCCAGTAGAAGCTACTCGCCGTAGTTCACGGCTTCCAGGCCCAGAAACTCCGCCGCCTGGCCCAGCTCTTCCTCAATGCGCAGCAGCTGGTTGTATTTCGCAATGCGATCGGTGCGCGATGCCGAGCCGGTCTTGATCTGTCCAGCGCCGGTGGCCACCGCCAGATCGGCAATGAAGGTGTCTTCCGTCTCGCCGCTGCGGTGCGAAATCACCGAGGTGTATCCGTACCGCCGCGCCAGCTCGATGCACTCCAGAGTCTCGCTGACGGTCCCGATCTGGTTCAGCTTAATCAGGATCGAGTTGGCCGCACCCTCTTCAATGCCCTTCTGCAGCAGCTCCGTATTGGTCACGAAGATGTCGTCACCCACCAGCTGAATCTGGCTCCCCAGCTCCCGCGTCAGGATCTTCCAGCCGGCCCAGTCGTTCTCCGCCAGACCGTCCTCAAGCGACACGATCGGATACTGCCGTACCCAGTCGGCATAGAACGCCACCATCTCCTCGGCGGTCCGCTCGCTCTTATCGCCCTTCTTAAAGACGTATTGTCCTTTGTCCGTGTCGAAAAACTCACTCGACGCAGGATCGAGAGCGATCGCGACATCGTCACCCGCTTTGTACCCGGCCAGCTCGATCGCTTCCAGAATCAGCTCAATCGCCTCGGAGTTCGACTTCAGCGACGGCGCAAATCCGCCCTCATCGCCCACCGCGGTGTTGTAGCCCTTCTTTTTGAGCACGCCCTTCAGCGTGTGGAAGACCTCCACGCCCCAGCGCAGCGCGTCGCTGAACCGCTCCGCACCCACCGGCATCACCATGAATTCCTGGAAGTCCACATTGCTGTCGGCATGCGCGCCGCCGTTCATGATGTTCATCATCGGCGTGGGCAAAATCGAGGCATTCACCCCGCCCAGATACCGGTACAGCGGCACTTTCAGCTCTACCGCCGAGGCGCGCGCCGCCGCCATTGAAACCGCCAGAATCGCATTCGCGCCGATCCGCCCCTTGTTCTCCGAGCCGTCCAGCGAAATCATCGTGGCGTCCAGCAGCCGCTGATTCGAAGCGTCCATGCCCGTCAGCTCCGGCGCCAGAATGCTCTCGATGTTCTCCACCGCCTTCAGAACGCCCTTGCCCAGATAGTGGCTCTTGTCGCCGTCGCGCAGCTCAACCGCCTCGTGCTCGCCCGTCGATGCTCCGCTGGGCACAATCGCCCGCCCCATCGAACCGCCTTCGAGAACAACATCGGCTTCCACAGTCGGGTTGCCGCGGGAGTCCAAAATTTCCCGGGCATGAATTGCAGCAATTTCCGTCATAGTGCTCCTCACAATGTGGTGCTGGATGCGCTCATTGAGTTTGGGCCGCCGATCCACGCGAATCGGTTCACCGGTGGCTGCGGCGATGGTTTCCAGAAAGGTCATCGAAGGCAGGCCGCCTTCGTAAAAATGCGGCGCTCCAAAGCAAATTCTAACAAAGCGAGGTCAGGTGGACCGGTGACGCTCGTCACGAACCGGTGAATTCCGGAGATATCCGCCGCGCGGATTCATGCCTCCGACGACTCTGTCTTCCGGTGCGAGCCAGGTCATGCAGACGGATGCCGGGGCGTGCGAACAAGGATCGTTTCTTCCTCCTTGTTCGGCCAAAACTATGACCTTCGTACCGAATCCTCACCGAAGTATGCAGTTCTTGCCCGATCTGTGGAAATCTTGTCAAGCCCTCTGGCGACAGTACGAAAGTCACAGTCGCTGATACAAAGGCAGTTCCCCGCCAAAATTCCCCGAAAATCTGGCAGGAAACCAACCCAAACTTGGTATTCTGAACTTATAGAGTCAAAAAGAAAAAAGCCCGCCGCGAGCGGGCTTTTCCTTTGGAAGGGAATGGTGTCCGGAAACGTCTATGACCGTCCCCAGCACCGACGCGTCTCCGGCGGCCCAACCATAAACCGCTTCCCGTGACCCTGTCACCCAGGGTAATGTCACTCCCGGATGTTACCGATCTGCCCCAATGGAATGAATGGAGTCTTCCAACGATGCCATCGAAAACAATCCTTTTTCGCCGCCATTGAAGGCTCGTTCCTCAGGGTTGCGCTACACCGGGCGTGAGCGTCGCCGGCTCAACGTTCCAGCCCTCCACTTTGACGACTGGGTTGGCCGGAGCGTCGTCCGGGAGCCGAGCCGTGAGCGTGCGCGATTCGCCCGGAACCAGTTCGATCCAGTTATCGGACCAGTACACCGGCGCGATCAGGCCGCCAGAGGCGGTACGCACCGCAGCATTCACCTGGAAGGCGAGCGCGCCGGAACTGTTGTCGAGATGCAGTTCAATTTCCCGCCCCTGCGGAGTGGTGTGCACTTCGGCCTGCGACCTGATCGTCGCGGGCGGCAAGTGAGCGAGAGCGGTGAGATCCTCATACCGGTCGGCAGGAGTGTACGTATACTCGGTGGCTCCAAAATCGAAGGACGGTCAGGGTATACGGCACCCAATAGAAGTTGCGGCTGACAATCTTGCCGGCGGAGTCGGCAAGAGTGAGATCGATGAGGAAGATGCGGTCGGTGCCGTTGTAAAGACTCCCGGGCAGGCGAAGGATCTGCTGCGAACTGTCAGAAGGAGCATCGACGGTCGCGGTGGTGTGGTAGAGCTCGTTCCATCCGACGCCGTGGACGTCGATGGTGGCATGCAGGCCTTCGACAGGACTGGTACGTGCTGTTGACCACCACGATGGACCGGTCGTCGTAGGAGTACTGGATGTGCAGAGGCTCGCAGGCATTCTTCGCGGCGAAGTAGCCGGCATCCGCGTCGAGATAGTAGTCGTAGAGGTGCCAGATCATCGAAGGCCACGCGTTGTTCAGCATCCACTGAATGACGCCGGTGGACACGTACTTGTTCTTGCTGTAGGACTCAAACATGGCGCGCTCGGAGTCGTACTCCATGGTCTGGGCAATGCGCTCATAGTCAGCGGCGGACGTGGGTTTGGCATAAACAGCCGCCATCGCCTCGTCGATGACTTTGAGGTTCATGAATTCTCCGCCGCCATAGTGAAGGCTCCAGTCGGCCGTGGGCGGCCACGCGTCGGGATCGGGCAGGAACTTCTGCGCGGCTGGCGAGCGAGGGGATGGCCGGGCCGGGGCTGGTTTCAGTGTTGAAGCCGAAGGCGCCGCCGTGGATGGTCGACATACCAGTAGCTCGGTTCCACGTAATCGTAGGGGCCGGTCATTTTGACGCCGCTTTCGCCCGTGGCGTGGTAGCCGTGGCGGAAGCAGAGGAGATGATGGGATTGGGCCAGTGCGTCTCGGCCTCGACGTCGAGATAGGCGCTTTCGACGTTGGCCGGCGGAGGATTGTCGCTGCCGTTGAGCCATACCAGCAGGCTGGATGATAGCGGAGGCGCAGCATCTGCGAGTGCAGCGAAGCGGTGGCGACAGTGAGGGTCGTCCGGGCTCCAGCTTCTCCAGTGCTCCCAGTGATCGCAGCAGCACCAGCCCAGCATGACCAGGATGCCGTTCTGGTCGGCGAGATGGAAGAAGTCGTCGGTATCGAGCTTGCCTTCGAGGCGGATCGTGTTCAGGTTGAGGTCGCGCACCAGGCGAAACTGCTCGCGAAGCCGTTTGGGATCGGTCCGGAGGAGCATGTCCTGAGACCAGCCACCGCCGCGAATCAGAATCGGCTTGCCGTTGACGCGGAAGAGGCGAGCGCCGGTGCCCGTAAGCACTGAGGTGATCTCGCGGATGCCGAATTGAACGGTCTTCTCGTCGGTGACCTGGTTCTGGATCGGTGAAGCGCACGGTGAGCGGTTCGAGATGCGGATCGCCCATCTGCCAGGGCCACCACAGCTTCGGATTATGGATGCGGAGCTGCGGGAACTGCTCCGGCGCGAAGGTGACAGTGCGCTGCTCGTGCGGGGCCAGCTCGATGGTCTGCTCGAAATTGGCGCCGGCAGCGGATCCGGAGACAACACCGTGAACAGGATTGCCGGTGGCGTTCTCCACTTCAGCGTAAACGGTAAGGTCGGCGGTGCTGAGGTCGTCGGGAAAATGAGTGGCGGCCATCGGCGAATGCACCGTGACGGCGCCGGTGGCGACGAGATCGACATCGCCGATCACACCCATGTCCTTGTCAGGCGGTGCGGGATTCCAGTCGACCCAGTTGATTCCGAGATCGGTCTCGGTGGGCGCAAAGGTCTCCACCGCAAGGACATTGTGGCCGCCCGGCTTCAGGATGCCGGTGACATCGAGATTGTACGTGCGATACGCGCCGGCGATCTGCGAGGAATCGGCGACGCGGTGGCCGTTCAGCCAGATCTCAGCGCGGTAGTTGATGCCGCCGAAGTGCAGCCAGAACTGCGCAGCCTTTTCCGCCGCAGCGGGCGCGGTGAAGTCGTCGCGGTACCACCAGCCGCAGTGGTAGGGGCTGTCGGCAGGCATGGCCAGGTTCGAAAAATTATGGCCGATGGGATAAGACGTGCCGGGAATTTTGCGCAGGTTGTCGCCAAAGTAAGGATCGGGCAGAAGTCCGGCGGCAACCTGAGCCGCAACGACAGTGGTAGGCAAGGTGGCAGCAATCCAGCCGTCGGTGGAGAAGCCCGGCACTGAGATAGCGTCGCCGGCCGCGCTGAGTTTGCAGGCGGACTGCAGGCGCCAGCCGTCGTGGAGAGGCATGGTCGTCGCCGCCTGCAGCGAGGGGACCAGCATTGCGAGAGCGGCAAGCGAAACGAGGGAATGGCGGTTCATCGGCTGGTCCTCCGAGACGTATCTGGATTCGTTAAGAAGTTATTGCATGCAATTGCCGCCGGAGCAGACAGTCCGGCGCATCGATCAATCGTTTGAATTCAATCTTCACTCAGCTTCCTTTGTCAACGGGGCACGGCGGCGGCCATTGGCGTCGGTTATGGCCGGATGCGGCGGCGCGGAGGAGGTCCGCACCACAAGTTCGGGGACGAGCTGATGCAGGCGAGCTTTCGGCGCGCGGCCACCGCGCTGGCCCACAGCCTCGAGCATGCGCTGGGCGGCAAGTAGCCCCATCTCGTGCAGGGGCTGGCGGATCGTGGTGATACCCGGCGTGGCGACGGCGGCCGGCAGAATGTCGTCAAAGCCGAGGACAGAACAGTCACCGGGAACACGCAGGCTGGCTTCCGCGAGGCCGCGCACCACACCCAGCGCGGTGAGGTCGTCGAAGGCGAGAACGGCGGTGAAAGGGATGCCGGAGGCCAGCATTTCGCCGGCAAAGCGAAGGCCGCCTTCGAATCCCGAACGGGGATCGACCTGGTTGGGCAGTTGAAATGTCAGGCGGCGATCGATCTGGAGACCGGCGGAGCAGGCGGCATCCTGAATCCCCCGCCAGCGCGGCTCGCTGTCGAACATCTCGTCGGGGCCGCGGATGACGGCGATTCGCCGGTGGCCGAGATCGAGCAGGTGGCGCATGGCGAGCGCGCCGCCCGCCCGGTTATCGACCAGAACCGAGGGGATGCGGCGGGCGGTGAGATCGCGACCCACGATGACGATGGGCACGTGGTTCTTTTCGATGTCGGCGAGAAGGTTGGTCTCCTCAAACACCCAGCTGGCAATCACGATGACGCCTTCCGCGCGGCGTTCAAGCAGCATGCGCAGGTAACGATCGAAGAGCATGCGCTGGGTTTGCGCGTTCACCTGAAGCGAGAAGTACTGCGCTCCCTGGAGGGCTTCCTCGATGCCGCGGACCACGGGAATGCAGAAGGGGTCGGACATGTCATAGGCGAGGACGCCGATGGTCTCGGTACGGCGGCGGCGCAGAGATCGGGCATGAACGTCGGGGTGATAACCGAGCCGGGCCGCCATGACGCGGATGCGCTCGCGCGTGGCCTCGGCGACGTGGCGGGAGAGCGGCGCCTCACTCAGCACGATGGAGACGGTCGAGACCGAGAGATGGCAGGCACGGGCGACATCGGAGAGAGTCACGTGACCACGTTCGAGCTTTGTCACCTTCGTACCTCCGTGCACCCGTTCATTGTGCATGCGGCGCGGCAAACGGGCCACTGCCCGGCGGCGAGAGACAGGAAAGGAACCGGCGCCGGGAATTCACCCCTTGACAGAGGTCATAAATCTGCCTACATTCGTATACCATTCAAACGTTTGAACATCAACAAATCAAAGGGGCGGCCATGAAATTGAGAAATTTGCAGATCGCCGGTAGCCTCGCCTTTCTCGCACTCGTCCTCCTTCTGATACCGGGCACACCCAGTGCTCTCGGGCAGGCCGGACGCGGCAATATCAGCGGAACCATTACGGATCCGAGCGGGGCGATCGTGCCGGGCGCGAGTGTGACTCTGCTCAATCCGGCCACCGGGGTGTCACTGCACGCGCAGACGAGCGCCGCCGGGCTCTATACGTTCATCTCGCTCAATCCAGGCGTGTATCGCGTGACTGCAAGCCAGAACGGCTTTACCACCGCACAGCAGGAAAATGTGACGGTCACGGTGGATCAGACGACGATTGTCGATATTGCTCTCCGTGTGGGCAGTGTGAACACGGTCGTAAAAGTGAATGAACAAACCAACCTCGTGGAGCCGAGCAACTCCACGGTGGGTCAACTGATCTCGGCGGATACCATCGACCGCGTTCCGCTGCTGAATCGCGATGTCTACGATCTGACGCAGCTGAGCCCGGGTGTGACGCCGGCAAACGGCTCGCCCAACTCGTCAAATTCGCAGGCAATCGCCAGCATCACGAGCGGGCGGCCGGGCGTGGATGTGTCGTCGTACACCATCAATGGCGCGATTATCGGGTCGGTGTACTACATGGTGGACGGCAGCCCGGTGGGGATTGCCGAGAACAACGCGGCCGCGATTATCCCGGCCATGATGATTCCGGAAGACGCGGTGCAGGAGACGCGGGTAGAGACGCAGAACACGCCGGCGACCTACCAGAGCGGCGGAGCAGGCGTGATCAGCCTGGTGACCAAATCCGGCACGGACAAGATCCACGGGGATGTCTTCGGCGTCTTCCGTCCTGACATCCTGGCTTCGAACGAGTACTTCAATAAACAGAGCGAGCTGGCCGGCGGGACACCGAACACGCCGCCATCGTTCCACCGCTATCAGGAGGGGGGCTCGATCGGCGGACCGATTCTGCACCAAAAGCTCTTCTTCTTCGGGGATTACGAGGCGACGCAGCAGCAGCTGTTCGATGGATCAAACATTTTCACCGTACCCACCAGCGCGGAACGGACCGGGGATTTTTCCGCTGACGACTTCACCATTTACAACCCGATGGTGCCGGACAATCCGGACGGGACGCGGCAGGCATTTGCGAACAACATCATTCCCAGTCCGAACCCGATCGCGCTGAAGATGCTGGCGGAGATGCCCAAGTGCAACGCGCCTAGTCCGAGCACCTGCGATTCGGACACAACCGGAGCAGTGAACAACCTGTATGTGCCGGGAACCGATCCGATGACGGCACAGAAGTTCGACATTCGTATGGACTGGGATAAGAGCGAGAAGCAACACGTTTTCGGGCGGTTCTCGTTCGACCGGCTGTACAGCGCGCTGGTGAACGCCTTCAACAACGAATGGGATCCGTTCTACGCTCAGAACGTAACGAATGGACGCAACGTTTTGCTGGCAGACGACTATACGTTCAACTCCAACACGGTGCTGCAGCTGCGCTACTCGTTCACGCGTCACTATGAGAACCAGACGGGCGACCCGCGCCAGACCGGCTATGACATCACGCAGCTGGGTTTTCCGGCGTCACTGGCGGCGCAGGAGGTCTATAAGACGCTGCCGTATGTAATTTTCAACGATGTCGGAGGTGGGGTCGGCGGTACGGCGAACTATGACACGTTCGTCTACGCCAGCGAAAACAACGACGTGAGCGCGACCCTGACTAAGGTGAAGGGCAATCACGAGCTGAGCGCTGGCTTTGAATACATGAAGCGGCTTCTGAACGTGGGGCAGCCGCCGGCACCGTCGGGGGCGTATTACTTCGACGTGAGCGCGACGGATCAAACGGTCGACAACGGCGGAGGCGGCAGCGATTTTGCGTCGTTCCTGGTGGGGATGGGCGAACTCCGGGCAGCGAGAGCTACAACTTCACCAAAGATCTGTTCGCGGCGGAGTCGAATCCTTACTACGGGGCTTTTCTGCAGGACACCTGGCACGCAACCAAGACCTTTACCCTGACGGCGGGGCTGCGGTGGGATATCTTCGGCGGCCGGACGGAGCGGCATAACCGGCTGGAATATTTCGATCCGAGTGCTTCAAATACGGTTGCCGGAGTTTCGTACACGGGCGCGGAGGTCTATGCGAACGGCAGCAACCGAACTCCGTTCACCACTAACATGAAGGATTTCGGTCCACGGGTGGCGCTCGCCTGGCAGGCAATGAACCATCTTGTGGTGCGCGGCGGGGGCGAGATCTACTACGGGCCAAGTCCTGAAATGGTGGGCAGCGCGTCGCTGGACAGCGATGGATATTCCTCAGTGACCAACTGGGATGCTACCTGCATCAACGCCGACGGGAACACGGTCTACAACGGCACGTCGGCATGTCCAGGCGCGGCGCCGGGAAATCCTGCGCCGAGCGACACCGGGATTTACTCGCTCAGCAATCCGTTCCCGAACGGAGTGGTACCGCTGATCCAGTCGCCTTCAGGACTCGGGAACAATCTGGGAAACACGCTCAACACGGTGCTGCGTTCGCAGCGGACGCCGACCACGTATGACTTCAATTTCGGCCTGGAGTACGAGTTCCCGCATGAGATCGTATGGAGCTCGGGTATGTGGGCAGCCGCGGGCTCTTCCTGCCAATGGGCTCGGTCGATCAGAACACGCTGAGCCTGGCGACGATCCAGAAGTACGGGGCTGCGTTGTGTGTCAGACCCCTCGAATCCGGCGTGCCAGACGGTCAACAACATCTGGGCGCCAACCCAGCCGGCGACCAACAGCAACTACGGATCTTCAACCGTGCCGCTTTGGGTATCCCTGCAGGAATATCCGCAATTTGGGGATGGCAGCTACGGTTCCGGCAACGGCATTCTGTTGAACGGATATCCCGGCGGCGACTCGGATTACAGTTCCCTGCAAACCAAGGTGCAGAAGCGCCTGACGCACCATTTCACTACGCTGAGCAGCTTTACATGGGCGAAGCTGATGACCGATGACGGCAATCCTCCGCTGGGCTTCGTGGGATCGCATGGAGGCGGGGCCCAGGACTACGAAGGACCTGCAGTATGAACATTCGGTGAGCCCGCAGGATGTGAAGTATCAGTTCACCGGCGAAGCGTCCTACGATCTGCCCTTCGGCAAGGATCGGGCGGTGCCGCTGCATGGGGTGGGAGACGCGATTCTGGGCGGATGGACGACGAACGGGATCGTGTATCTGAGCACCGGGATTCCGATTGCATCGCCCACGGTGGGTGCGCCGATCGAATATTTCAATCAGCGGCCGAATCTGACCTGCGATCCCGGCAAGGGTGCTCCGCACACAGTGGCGACGTGGTTCACGCCGGACTGCTTCGCGATTCCGTCGAGCCCGTTTGTGCCGGGGACGGCTCCGGCCTACCTGGACCATGTGCGGACCATGGGAGCGCGGGACCTGGATATTTCGCTGTACAAGGCATTTCCGATGGGCGAGAACCGGAACCTGCGGCTGGAGGTGTCTTCGTACAACCTCACGAACACGCCGCAGTATGGGATGCCGGGAGCGCCCTCGATCACGGCGGTTCAGACGCAGCCGAATGAGGCAGCGGCGTTTGGGCAGATCACGGGAACAGTGAATACGCCGCGGCAGTTCCAGTTCGGCGCGCGCTTCGCGTTCTAGAGCAGCTGCTCGTCCTCGGTGAGGCCGCCGCCTCTGAGCTGGTGGCCTGCCGGGGCGTTTTTCTCACTCACAGCAACTCCAACAAAGCAAAGAAGAGTGCGTCTTTGTAACGTTACAGTAGCCTGTTGAGACTTCCGTCACAGGTGCGCTTCGGGCCATGGTGCCTCCAACGACACCCGCTCCGGCTGGCTTGCCACGACAAGTTGGATCCGGATCAGGCTGCCGTCCAAATTCAATCTGTCTCTTCTGGAGGATCCAATGAATCGACCCAACGCACTTGGGGCGCAGCTGCGCGGAGCTGGCCGTTGCGCTTTAACAGGAATTCTGGTGAGTCTGCTGGCGGTCCCGAGCTTTGCGCAGAGCGCACAGCCGGCGGCACAGGCTGATCACCCCGCGGTGGCCTATGCCGGCACGATTCCTGAGACCAACTCTGACTCGACGAATCTTTCCCTGATCGCGAGCAACACGGAGCTGCCGGATCTGAATCTGCTGGCGGCGCCGACCGAAGCGGCGCCAGATGCGATGGCCACGAGCGCCCTGCCCAATCTGGACAAGGCGATGAAAGAAGCGGTCGACAACCAGGGCCAGCAGCTGACGAATGCGCAACCGCATCACGGCGTGCAGCGGCCGGGCATGCTGGTATTGGGCATCGTGGGCGCCGCGGCCATGGGCATGGGCGCTTATATCTACGCGCTTCACGGGAGCGGGAGCGCCAGGGCCATCCTCGGGTCAATGTTCATGGCGCCAGGCGCGGTGGCGGCAGGGTTCGGCTTTACCTACGCTTTCAAGCCGCACAACCAGTAAGCATCCTCCTCCAACTGCAACAGCCACGAGGGTTTCTGCCCGGCGGCGGAGACCCCTCCGTGGCTCCCATTTTGCGGCGAATCCCCGCCCCGGGAGCCAGCGGCATGCTCTCCGAATCCCGCCAATCTCGTTCTACCGGGCGCTTGCCGACGCGTGGTAAACTCATCCAACTTCCCCGCATCAGGCCCAGCATGCCGGGCACCGTTGAAACCTTCGCCGCCTCTCGTGCGCCGGATGGGCGCCTCGCGGAGGTTCGTGCCTACCTGGCCCAGCTGCTGGATACTCCGCAATTTGCTGCTTCGAGCCGGCGCGGCCAGCTCCTGCAATACCTGGTCCGGCAAACTCTGGCCGGCGACGGAGACAAGATCAGCGAGTATGCGATCGGCCTGGAAGTCTTTCGAAAGCCGGATTCGTTTGACCCGCGGATCGAGTCGGTCGTCCGCACGGAATTCAGCCGGCTGCGTCAGCGTCTGAAGGCCTGGTATGCGGAAGAGGGCCGGCGCGACCGAATCGTGATCGACTTCCCGCCGCGGAGTTACGCCGCGATCTTCGAGTTCCGCGATCCGGATGCGATTCCGGAAACCGCGGGTATTCCCCAACTAATCCAGGAAACCGCGGCGCGGCGTTGGGTGGCACGCTGGGTCGTTCCCTCCGTGTTGATGGCTATTCTCGCGACCGCAGGAGTTGTCGTTTGGAGGAGGCGGGCGGAAGCTGCTGCCTTGCGGCAGCCCATTCACTCGCTGGTCGTGCTGCCCTTCGAGAACTACTCACCGAATCATGCCGACGAATATCTCGCCGACGGGATGACGGAAGAGCTGACGAACGATCTGGCACAATGGCGCGATCTGCGCGTGGTGGCGCGCACGTCAGCGTTCGCGTTCAAGGGCAAGGGAGAGGATGTTCGCCAGATTGGGCGGCAGCTGAACGTGGATGCGGTACTGGAAGGGAGCCTCACGAAAGAAGGGGACCAGGTCCGCATCACAGCGCAACTGAACCGCACCGCAGATGGCTATCATCTGTGGTCGCACTCCTATGAGACGCAGGCCAGGGACCTGCTGGCGGTGCAGGCGGAGGCGGCCAACTCAATTACGGCGGCGATTCGAATGGTGCGCGGAGGCGGCGGGAGTGCTGCGCCTGTGATCCATCCTGTCACGCTCAATCCAGAGGCAGAGGACCTTTATCTCCAGGGTGTCTATCAGGCATATTTGGACACGCCGGACTCCACCAGAAAGGCAATCGCGCTGTTTCAGGCGGCGATTGCCAAAGACCCTACGTTTGCCCGAGCGTATTACGCGACAGGCGAGGTCGAGATCAATCAGGTGTCACTGACGACGGCGACGGCCGAGGAGGAATTTCCCCGGATTCGCGCGGCGGCACAGAAGGCTGTCGACCTTGACCCCAACCTGGGCAGCGCCTGGTCAATGCTGGGGCTGATTGCGTATTCATGGGACTGGAACTGGGAACGAGCAGAAGAAGAATTTCGCCGGGCGCTTCAACTGGGAGCGGGCGCGGGAGCAAGGGAGAACTACGGATGGGGCCTGATGACGCAAGGACGCTTTGCTGAAGCTCATGAGCAACTGCACACGGCGGCCGAGCAGGACCCATTATCGATTGCGCCCCCCTTCAATGAATTCTTCGCTTATAACTTCGAGCGCGATGTGGCCGGCCAAAAACGCATGTTGCAGCAGATGCTGCGATTGCAGCCTAACTTCCTGGGCGGTCATGCGCTGACCGTTGTATTTTCTGTGGAGCAGCATGATTGCACCACCGCCGGTAAGGAAGCGGACTGGATCAACAAGAAATACCCCGGGCTGGCGGTGACCCAATCCGTTATGTCCTATGCAGCGGCGTGTCGGAGCGACCGGCCAGAGGCACTGAAGGGCATCCGGCGCATGGAATTGCTCAAGGCGCCGGCCTATCAGATCGCGATCGCCTGGGCCTTGCTGCGTGAAAAAGACCAGGCTATTGCCGAGCTGACAAAGTCAGCTGATGCGCACGAGGGACAGATTCTGTATCTGAAGTACGACCCGTTCTTCGACGAGATCCGTTCGGATCCGCGATACGTGGCGCTGGAGAAGCGGGTGGGGCTGATCTGAAGGCAGGTGCCTGGCCTGACCAGGGACGGCGCTACTGCGGCAGAACCTCAATGCCGGTAATCGAGGCGTAGCCTTTCACCGGTACAAAGGTGAGGAGCAGCTTGCCCTGGGCGTTCGGCTCCAGTCCCGGGATCGTGCGCACGACAACGTCGCTATGGCGGGCCTCCTCAGGCAGATCGAAATTCTCAAGGAAGACTTTGCCGTTGCAGAAGACGCTGAAGAGATGCTCGACCGGCGTGGAGGCCTCTTGCTCCGAGGCTGAGACTGGCTGATTCCAGTTATGGTGGCGGGCGGCAAAAAGCAACCGGACGGTGTACCTCCCGGGAGCCACCGGGATGGCATAGGAGAAGTTGCCCCAGCGTTCGGTTTCGTAAAGTTCGGGATCGTCGGTGCCGGAGACGGGTTCGGAGTAAGAAGCGAGTTGACCTCCTTCGAAGTAATTGTCCGGACTCCACCACTGACTGTCATTGGAGTAGTACGGAGTCTGGCGGGCCAGGACGCGGACAGGTCGGATGCGGCCCCGAACGCCAGGAAGGATTTCGATCGCGGAGACGGCGGCATCCTTGCCGTCTTCACCGGCAAATTCCAGATGCAGGCGGCCGTCAGGGGCGGGAGTCTGGTCGAGGAAGACGCGGTCATCGGCGGTATCTCCGCCGTCGGCGTCGGCGAGGATGTCGAAGCGGGCGAGGAGCAGACGCCCATTCGCGCGCACAGAGAAGAGGCGGCTGCCTTCGCCGCCCATCCCGGAGTTTTCCGGTCCATAAACCGTCTCGGCAAAGTGAAGATGGAGTTCGTAGATGCCGGGCTTGAGCGGGATGTCATAGCGGAACTGGCCCTGGCGGCTGGTGCGATAGAAGCTGGGATCCTGGGTGCGGTCGATGTGGCGGACGTCGCTGTGAACAGCGGCGCCGCCGAAATACCAGGCGTCGGCATTCCAGAGCTTGCCGGCGTGATCCACATAGCTGCGTGGGGAGCCCGCCAGAATGCGGATTTCGTTGCCCGGAGGCAGGCCGATGGTGGGACCTGCAACGGAGACAGGAGGCGCTGTGAAGACAGCCTGGGGATGGGGTCTCTGCCCTGCACGAAGAATCAGGACGACCGCGATCAGCAGCAGAATCGCCATCGAACCAATAAGGATGGAGAGGAGCCGAAAACGGGGGAGAGGCTTCGGCGGCGGAGAGGACTCCATTGGCGCAGAAGTGGCGACTTCAGGCGCGCCTGACATGACGCCGGGGTCCGCCGTCGCCATAGCCCGGAATTCAGGGACGTACTGTCCCACCGGGATGCCGATGCGGAGGGGGTGCGCGGCGCCTTCCTGCGCGTAGTAGTCCGCCAGGCGCTTGCGAAGGCGATTGATTTCGACGCGAACGATCGAGTCCGCTTCCTGATCGAACTCAGGGCCGCGACGGAAGACGTCGACGCCGATCGAATATTCCTTGATCTGGCTGGCTTCCCCGGCAAAGCGTTTCTCGCAGAGCCAGGAGAGCAGACCGGCGAGGGTCGGCGCCTGACGGAAGGTTTTCGACTGCAGAACCGCCTGCAGCTCTTCCCGCGCCGCCTCGAGATCGACCGTGTCCTGGTTTTGTATCGGCATCGTTCGCTCAGCCTGCCTTTCTATATACGCTGCAACGGGGACGATGTGATCCCTTAACGGTGAAACCGTCTTTGACAAGTACACGTAACGGCATTTAACGGGGAATGCAGGGTGCGGATCATCAGGTTTCGTGCCGCTGGCCGAGAGAGCTAAGTTGCTGGAAAGATGGGATCCTGAGGTGCGTTACTGCCTGGGTAACGGGGCGGTAGCGGCTCTAGCGTTGTGCGGGGGACGGGGAGGGTCTTAGATCAGAGTCAGTGGTGGAAACGGGCTGGCGGGGTGTGACGTGGTGGGCGTCTCCGGCCGGGGTCCCCAGCAACGGAGGTGCATATGCGAACTCTGATCCTGATGATGGCGACGGCGAGCCTGCTGATTGGGCCGGCAACCTGCAGCTGGGCCTCAGAGCCCGATCAGTCAACGACGACGGCCGCACAACAGGCGGCGAAGAACTATGAGTTCAAAGGTGACGTGGCGCGTGCGCGAGACGAGAACGCTTCCGCGGCCGCATGGTACTTTGCCGCCACGCATTACGACAGTCACAATGCGGTGCTCTTCAATAAGCTGGGCATTGCGCAACTGAAGTCCGGGGAGATGGAAGCCGCGCGGAAATCGTTCGGCGAGGCGGTGAAGCGCGATCCTACATTTGTGGATGCGCTGAACAACCTGGGCGCGGTGAACTGCCTGCAAAAGCGATACAGGCCTGCGATCAAATACCTGAAACTGGCGCTGGCTCTGGATGAGACCAAGGCATCGGCTCACTTGAATCTGGCCGAAGCGTGGATGGGGCAGAAGCAAGTAGGACGCGCCATGACAGAGTATGCGCGGGCTCTGGAACTGGACGCCGATATCCTCAGCAGCACGGATAAGGAAGGCGTTTTTGCTCAAATCTCGACGCCCGAACAGCAGGCGCTGATTTCTTTCCTGATTGCGAAAGCTTATGCAAAGCGCGGCAATATGGAGGGAGCGCTCGATTATCTGCGACGCGCTAAAGACGGGCATTACCGCCAGATGGCCAGCGTCTACCAAGATCCGGTTTTCGCACCACTGTGGAAGGATCCGCGGCTGACAGCAATTGTGAAGCCGTAACCGAACTCGTTGTACAGAACAAATGCGCCCCGGTCTGGATCCTCCTGCCGGGGCGTTCCTCTATGTTTCAGCAGGGGCAGAGATGGGTGTGGTGAGAGCGCGGTAAGCAAAGAACATAGCAGCTCGCCAGCGGAGGATCATGCCAAAGGCCAGGATAAAGAAGAGGCCACCAGTTTGTTCAATGGTCATGATGGTGTCGAAATAACCGCGGGCAAAGAAGCGGACCGCAGCCAGCACAATGATGACGACGAGAAAGGCGCCGGAGCGCTTCATCATGATTGCGTCTCCATCGCGCTGCAGCCGGGTGGTGGCGAGGAGTGGCCAGGCTAGCAGGATGGCTCCGATGAGGAAGGCACCCAGGGCCCAGAGCCAGGGCACGCGGAAGGCGGGCACGATGAACATCGAAAATCCCGTGGCCATGCCTAGGGGCGGAAAGATGATCTTCTTGATGGTGATGGCGCGGCGGCCCTCCTGCACGCGCCAGGCAAGAACGGCCACGGCGCCAAAGGCGGAAGCGACGGCGGAGGTTGTGGCCGAGATATGCATGAAGCCTCTTCAGCGCCAGACCGGCAGCTGAAAACCTGATTGTCCGGATGGGCGGCTCCGGGGCAGCCCCATTCCAAGAATAACCCGTTTGCGCCGCCCAGAGCGGGTGAGCGTTGTGCGATCCATCACCGAGCGAAACGTCCTGTCGCTGTCAAACTGGCAGCAGAGGCTGGGTGTTGTTGTGTTGCGGCTGGATTATTTGTCCTGTTGTTTAACGGTGCTGTCGACGGTTCTGGTGGGGCGGAAGCTTTGGAGCGGCCTGGTAGTGGCCGGGATCAACAGCGTGATTCTCTGCGTGATTGGGGTGCGAACGGCACAGTTGGCGTTCATTCCCGCCAATCTGTTCTGCATTGCCGTCTATGGAGTGAGTCTTCGATCGTGGATGCGCGAGGGCCGGCGAAAGGCGGTAAAGGCAGGCCATTCGTGAGAGCCGAGCAAAACCAGGTTGGATGGTCCGCGAGTGTCTTGCCGGCTGATCCACTTGGGTGTGGCGCCGAGCTCGGAGGGCCGCCTGACCTGAGCGAATGGCGGTGCGGGTGCGTCTGGTTTGTTTACAGGCGAGGCGACAGGGTTGCAGGTAAGCGCTCTGCGTGCGGCGGGAAGCGTGCGGAGGCTGGAATTTCCGGGTACGGAGCCTCTGGTTTTGCGATAGCATGAAGCTCGCGGAAGATATTCAATCATGAAACGAAACCAAGGACAGCAGCGTGAGCGGCAACGCGACGCTGGTTTTACGCTGATGGAGCTGCTGATCGTGATTTCGATCATGCTGATCCTGATGCTCATTGCCATTCCCAACATGCTGAACCTGACGGCCACGGCTAATGAGACGTCGGCGATCCAGTCGCTGCGAACGATTCACGAGGCGGAGATCCAGTTCAACACTACCTATCCGCAAAACGGATATGCGTGCTCTTTGGCCGCACTGGGCGGGAATGCCAGTTCGGGGGCGCCGAGCGCGCAGTCGGCGCAACTGCTGCAGCAGGACCTGGCAAGCGGGGTTAAGTCGGGGTACGTCTTTAATTTGACGAACTGCACCAAGACCACCGTTAACAACCAGGACATGTACACCAGCTTCGAAGCGACCGCGGTGCCGCAGGCTGTGGGTAAGACCGGCCACAACGGATTCTGTCTGGATATGAGCGGTGAGATCCGGAAGGATCCAACCGGCGGAACGAACTGCACGGTGCCGCTGCGTTGAGTTTGGGTAGCCACAATAAGGACCGCCGGACGGTGCTGCGCCTCCGGCGGTTTCTCTTTCCGGCGGCGTTCTGCGCACTGAGCCTGGCGATTCCGGCCGGGGCGCAGAGCACGAAGCCGGCGGAGATTGCGGCCCGGGTGGATCGGCACTACAACAACCTGCACTCGCTGGAGGTGCACTTCGTCCAGAATTACGAAGGGATGGGGATGCACCGGCACGAAGCGGGGGTGCTGCTGCTGAAGAAGCCGGGCAGGATGCGGTGGACATATACCGATCCAGACGGCAAGCTCTTCATTCTGGATGGGCACGACGGATTTTTCTACTCGCCGGGGGAGAGCGAGGCGCAGAAAGTGCCGGAGAAACAGCTGGACGATTTGCGCTCACCGCTGCAGTTCCTTCTTGGGCACACGGAACTGGAGAAAGAGCTGAAGAACCTGACCGTGACTTCTTCCGGTGGTGGTTCTTCATGTGCTGGCTGGGGTGCCGAAAGGGCTGGAGCAGCGGGTGGCTTCGCTGAAGATTACGGCGGCGCCGGACGGGACGATCCAGTCGATGACCATCGAAGAGACCGATGGGGTGACCAATACTTTCGATTTCAGCGAGAGCGGGTAATGTCCCGGCGCCGAACTCAGCCTTCGTGTTCACGCCGCCCCCAGGCGTGCATGTGGTGATGGGAATGCCGCCGGTTTAGAGGCGCTCGGCGAGGGGCGATTCCCCCCTTACCCCCACCCCCCTGGGTGAGGACTCTGACTACTTAATTGAAAAATCGGCACATCGAGGGTAATACCTTTTGGGTATTACCCTCTTTGCGTGCACCATTTGTGAGGCAGCCACTTTTGCTCAGCGGTTTCGGTCGAAGTGGCCGAGTCGGTTATGCTGGCGGCGTGATGCGTCTCCTCTGTTGGGTGAGTTCCCTGTCTTTCTTGCGCCGATTCTCGGCGCGGGACAGAGCCTCGGGAGAAACTCCGGTCCATGGGTGATGGAGCGGAGTGGGACGACGGCGGGGCTGCGCGGGATTCATGCTGCGGGCGGCGGAGTGGCCTGGGCGAGCGGGACGAACGGGACGGTTCTGCGGACCGAGGATGGCGGCTACGAGTGGCAGAGCTGCGCGATGCCTCCGGGAGCGGAGAAGCTGGATTTTCGGGGGATCTGGGCCTGGGACGACAACACCGCGATCGTGATGTCGAGCGGGACAGGCGACGCGTCGCGGCTGTACAAGACGACGGACGGGTGCTCGCACTGGACGCTGCTGTTTACGAATCCTGATAAGGATGGGTTCTGGGATGCGGTATTGTTTGTTGATCAAACCAGGGGATTTTTGTTAGGCGATCTCGTCAACGGAAGGTTTTCCTTTTTTACAACAGGAGACGGCGGAGTCACCTGGCAAAAATCGAACGCACCGAGGCTCAAGGCGGTGCATGGTGCCAGTGGCGTCTTTGCCGCCAGCAATTCCGCGCTGGTCGGGGGGACTCACGAGTCTCTTCTGTTCGGTACAGGAGGCGGCGTTATCTACCGGGGATTGCGGTTTGCCGGTACAGTGCTCGATGCGCCATCGGAGACCGGGCCTAAGGTCACGGAAGTCTGGACAACATACATGAGCCCGCTGGCTCGCGGAAATGCGAGCAGTGGAATCTTCTCAATGGGCTCCGGCGAAGTGGCGGCCGGAGGTCGTCAGCTTCTGGTGGCGGCTGGAGGAGACTACGAGAAACCCAGTGAGCCTGCCAGGACGGCAGCGTGGTCAGCAGATGGCGGTAAGACGTGGACCGCAGCGACGAAGCCTCCGCATGGATTTCGGTCGGCGGTGGCGTGGGATGCAGACGCGAAGGCCTGGATTGCGGCAGGGACGAACGGGTCGGACATCAGTTACGACGATGGAAAGACGTGGACGAGCCTCGATGACGGGAACTGGAACGCGCTAGGTTTGCCCTGGATCGTCGGGCCGAATGGGCGGATTGCGAAGCTGGATCGGGACAAGCTGCCGAAGAAGAAGTGAGCGAAACGGAATGCCCCGGCCGTAGGTCAACCGGCCGGGCACTCTGAGGCATGTGGCGTCCCGAAAATTCCCATCCACAATCACCGAAAGGCAACCGCAGATTGTTCCCTTACCACCCCAAAACTGAAAGACGTTTGGGGCCCCGTGCGGTCAGGATGACACTTCCGTGATTCAGTGCGACTTCTTCGGGACACGGGGTTCGTTGTTCACTCCGATGAGCCCGGTGCGAGTGTGTACACATGGACGTAATCGAAGTCCATGGTGAAACCGGGGGTGTTCTCGGCGGAGATGCCGATTTGTGCGCCGGAGCCGAGCTGATGCTGCCACGTGCCTCCTTTGGTCCAGTGATCGCCATCAGTGGATGAATACGCAGTGTAGAGTTCCCCGGCTTTCCCGAGGGAGTGGCAGACGATACGCAGCCAGGTGGTTTGAGCCGCAGGACCGACGTTCTGGTGATCGTAGGTCGGGTAGTTGGCCGGTACCGGCCCGATCTGCTTGCCGAACTCGGTCTGGCGCGTATCCCAGTCGGGGAAGACGTCGAGCTTGATGCTGTTCTGATCGTTGCCGTAGATGAAGAGCGCTCCCTGGGCAAAGTTGTAACAGCAGCTGTTATCGAAGGGAACGCTGGTGGTGACCTTCGTCTCGACCATCCAGTTGGGGACACGGGGCATGGGCTCACCGAGAATCGAGACCTGAGGCGCGTCACTGTTCTCGTCTGGGCCATTGGTCTGCACCTGATACGCACTGCCAGTGAGGGTATAGGCGTTGTTCGCACCGGAATGAATGAAATGCCACTGGGGCGACAGAATGCTGGAGTTGAATTCGTCAGAAAGCGACGGGATCAGCTGGCCGGGACGGTCGACGTTCTCGAGGGCCGGAGGCGGTTCTGCGCCGCGTTCGAACGGCTGAGCTGCGGGAGCCGGCTGCGGCGTATCGGACGCCCATGCACCTCCGCGGACCTGCGGCCAGCCGTCGACCCACGCGATGGGATCGATGAGGGCCGGACGGGCGGTGGCGCCGGGAAATCCGCTGAAGTAAGGCGAGGTGAGATCGATGGCGTGATAGAGCATGTAGTCCTGCCCGGCGTCGTCGGTGAAGACGACATTGCCGCCGGGTCCGCCCCAGCGATTGCCATTGGCGGCGATGGCGAAGCTGCCGCCTGGAGCAAAGGTGTTCAGGGAGACGCCATCCTGATCGAAGAAGGGGCCGAGCGGGCTGGAGGCGCGTCCGACGCGAACGCTGTAGCCGCTCAGGGGGCCATCGCAGCAGGTGGCGACCGAGACGAACAGATAGTACTCGCCGTCATGCTCCCACAGGTTGGCGCCTTCAAAATAGTTATCGATGGCGATCTGCTGCTCCGAGGAAGGATCGGAGGTAAGCCCGTTGGCGGAAAGCTTGCGAATGCTGATGCCGCCGTTGAAGCTGCCATAGATGATGTAGCGCTGGCCGGAGTCGTCCTGAATCTCGTCGGGGTCGATGACCGCGCGGCCGGGAGCGCCATTGTAGGGATTGTTTTCGGGAGCGACGACGGGAGCGCCGGTGTCGACCCAGGGGCCGGCGGGGCTGGCGCTCGTCGCAACACCGATGGCGGAACCTCCCGCCAGCGTATTAGGAGCGACGTAATAGAGGTAGTACTGATGGTTAAAGTATTTGACGGCGGGCGCCCAGAACTGGTTGGTGGCGCCCCCGACCCAGAGAGGGGTCTGACGGAAGGCGTCGCCGATGTAGGTCCAGTGGACGAGGTCGGAAGACTGAAACTGGGTAATGAGATGAGCGTTCAGCTGGCCCTGGGCATTGACGTCGTTTGCATTGAGCGGGTCGCCGGTGCAGTACAGAAACCAGGTATCGCGGCCGTGGAGACTCTGCCGGATGATCGCTGGATCGGGACAGCTGACCGCGGGCCCCTTGCTGGTCTGCAGCTGGAGAGGATTGGTATAGGTCCGGGGCAACGCGCTGGTGGGCGGCGTGGGAGGAACAACCTGCTGACCGCAGGCGATGAGGGGAAGGCTCAAAGCACACAGCCCGAAATGGAGAAGGGGTGAGGGACGGAGTGGCATTAGGGGATCTCCTTGAGGAGAAATTCCGAGCGGGAACAATGTAAGCGGTTACACCAGCGATTGGCAAGAGACTGTGCTCGTACAATGAAAGGGGCGGCCGCGGCGGACGGCGGGATTTAGCGGATTTCGGCTATGTTTCCGTAGAGGTTGGGCTTAGCCGGAAGACGGCGAACGCTTGAGGCCGGGGCTGCGTCTATCAGGGCAGCATCCGGTAGCGACCTACCACCAGGCAGCACGACTTTTTCCATGGCTGAATATGTCATCAGGCTGGCCGATGAGCGAGGCCACGTGCAGGAGCAGGTGCAGTCAGCGGCGACGGCCGACGAGCTGCGCCAGCGCTTCACGCAGGCGGGGTATTACGTCTATTCGGTGAAGCCGCGAGGGCTGACGGGTGCGGCGCGCAAGGCAAAGCTCGAGACATTCCTGATTTTCAACCAGCAATTTCTCACGCTGATCAAGGCGGGACTTCCGATCCTGGGGTCGCTGGAGATGCTGGCGAAGGGGCAGAAGAACCCTAATTTCGCCGCGCAACTGCAAAACGTGTCGGCGCGGGTACGGACGGGAGAGCCTATTTCCGCGGCGTTTGAAGCGCAGGGCGGTTTTCCGTTGATGTACACGACGACGCTGCTGGCGGGCGAGCGGTCGGGGAATCTGGAAGAGGTGTTGGCGCGATATTTGTCATTCCAGCGGATCTCGCTGGCGTTCCGGAAAAAACTGCAGGCCTCGCTGATTTATCCGGCGCTGCTGATCACGCTGGTGTTCGGGATGTTCGTTTTCCTGGTCACTTTCGTCGTGCCGCAGTTCGCGAAGCTCTACGCGCAGATCGGGACGAAGCTGCCGACGATCACCCTGATGATGCTGGCCCTGGGTAAGGGTGCGCAGCATTACATCCTGTATGTTCTGCCCTTTCTGGCGCTGATCGCGTTTGGCATCTGGCGCTGGAGCCACAGCGAAGCCGGCGCAGAGCGGATCGACCGGATACGGATCGCCCTGCCCTTGTTCGGCAAGATCTGGCTGAAGTACCAGGTGGCCATGTTTGCGCGCACGCTGTCGACGCTGCTCAGCGGGGGCATTCCGCTGGTGCCGTCGCTGGAAACGGCGGCGCGGTCGATCACGAGCAAGCGCATCAGCAAGGCGGTCTTTAGTTCGGTCACCAGCGTGCGTGAAGGAAAGGGGCTGGCGAAGAGCCTTGAAGCAACGCGAGTCTTCCCCGAGCTTTCCGTGGAGATGATTGAAGTAGGCGAGTCGACAGGCGCGCTGCCGCAGATGCTGAACTCGGTGTCAGAGTTTTTTGAAGAAGATGTGCAGACGGCGCTGACGGCGGCGCTGGCACTGATTGAGCCGGCGATTTTGATCGTGATGGGCGTTGTGGTGGTAGTGATTCTGATCGCGTTGTATCTGCCCATCTTCTCGATGAGCAACGCGGCGAATTTCGGAGGCTGAACCGCTAGTGCGATTCAGCCGGCCCGGTTCGACTCGCTGACGGCGACTCGCGCAGGGTGACGTTAAGGGTTAAGAAACGACGAGGTAACAGTATGGCTCAGGCCCCCCCCATTCCGATTCCGACAGAGCAGGAAGAGACGTTGCAGGCGCAAACGCTGGCGCGACGCTATCGCTGCGAGTTTGTCGATCTGCGGAACTTCCGTATCCAGCACGAGGTGCTGCGCTCGGTGCCGGTGGACATGATGTTCCGCTACAACTTTGTGCCGCTGGAGCAGCCGGACGAGGAGCGTCTGACGATTGCGGTGAGCGATCCCAGCAAGCTGATGATGCTGGATGAGATCAGCGGACTGCTGGGCAAGCGGATCGTTACGCGGGTGGCCACGCTGTCGCAGATCACCGATCTGCTGAAGAAGACCGAGCAGAGCCAGCGCGTGCTGGACGAGGCGTCAGAAGGGCTGACGTTTGATGTGCTGTCGTCGGACGACAACCCGGATGAGAACATCTCGATCGAGAAGCTGACGTCGGAAGAGGACATCAGCCCGATCATTCGGCTGGTGGACACGACGATCTTCACGGCGCTGGAGCGGCGTGCGTCAGACATTCACATTGAGACCTACGACGATTCGGTGATCGTCAAGTACCGCATCGACGGCGTGCTGCAAATGGCGATGGCGCCGATTGCGCGTGAACATCACACGACGATTCTGTCGCGCATCAAGATCATGAGCGAACTGGATATCGCCGAGCGTCGCGTGCCGCAGGACGGGCGCTTCCGGGTGCGGTACAAGGGGCGACTGATCGACTTCCGTGTCTCGATCATGCCTACGGTGCACGGCGAGAATGCGGTGCTGCGGGTGCTCGACAAAGAGTCGATGAGCGAAAAGTTCCGCAAGCTGACGCTGGATGTGGTGGGCTTTGCCGATGACGATCTGAAGCGGTTCCGGCGCTACATTCGGGAGCCGTACGGCATGGTGCTGGTGACGGGGCCGACCGGTTCAGGCAAGACGACGACGCTGTACGCGGCGCTCAATGAGATTAAGAGCGACGAAGACAAGATCATCACGATTGAGGATCCGGTCGAGTATCAGATTCGCGGGATTACACAGATTCCGGTGAACGAGAAGAAGGGGCTGACGTTTGCGCGCGGGCTGCGGTCGATTCTGCGGCACGATCCGGACAAGATTCTGGTGGGCGAGATTCGAGATCAGGAGACGGCGCAGATTGCCATCAACTCGGCGCTGACCGGCCACCTGGTGTTCACTACGGTGCATGCGAACAATGTGGTCGACGTGCTGGGGCGTTTCGTGAACATGGGTGTGGAGGTGTACAACTTTGTCTCGGCGCTGAACTGCATTTTGGCGCAGCGACTGGTGCGCACCATCTGCGACTACTGCGTGCATGAAGTCCATTACGACGAAGAAATGCTCGTGGAGAGCGGACTGGACCTGAAAGAATGGCGGGAGTTCCCTTTCCGCGAGGGCCGTGGATGCATTGAATGCGGCGGAACGGGATATCGGGGGAGGACGGCGATTCACGAGCTGCTGGATTTGACGGACCCCATCCGGGAAATCATTCTTGAGAAGAAGCCCAGCTCGGAGGTGCGGAAGCTGGCACAGCAGGAAGGGATGCACTTTCTGAGAGAGAGTGCTCTGGATCGGGTACGGCGGGGATTGACGACGCTGAAGGAAATCAACAAGGTGACGTTTATCGAGGCATCGCGCTAGTGGCGGAACGGACGAGCATCCATCGATCGGGACGCCCAGGGCTGGCGTGCGAGCTTCGCCCGGAGGGCGTAATCGCGGCGCAGTCATCCTCGCATGGTCATGGGGGCGAAACGGTGATGGCCTTTGCTCCCCTGGCGGGAGGCGCGCTGGCGCCCGGACTGAAGATTCCTAATATTGCCGATCAGGCGACAGTCGCGGCGGCGGTTGAGTCGGCACTCGGGGATGTAAACGCGAAGACGAAGGATCTGACACTGGTGGTGCCGGACGCCGCGGCGCGGGTGTTGCTGCTGGATTTCGACACACTCCCAGGGAAGCGGGCAGAGGCGCTGGCGGTGGTGCGGTTCCGGCTGCGGAAGATGGTGCCGTTTGATGTGGAATCCTCGGTGGTGAGCTATCAGGTGATGGCCGAGAAGGCGGGGCAGCTCAGTGTTCTGGTGACGGTCATGCCGGGCGATGTGCTGGCGGAATATGAGGACGTGATCCGAAAGGCGGGTTATACGCCTGGGGTGGTGCTTCCCAGCACGCTGGCGATTTCAGCAGCCATGGAGAGCAGCGACGCAGCGCTGATGGTGAACCTTGCGGGATTGGCGGTGACGACAGCGGTGACCCAGGGTAACGAGATGCTGCTGCACCGGCTGATGGAATTGCCGGCGGATGAGCGGGCTCGCGATCAGGAGATGGCGCAGGCGGTGATTACGGCGCTCGCGTGGTATGAAGACACGCTGCAGAGTGCGCCGGGAACGCTGTACTATGCGGGGGCAGGCGGAGCAACAGCGGCGCGAGCGTCCGCATGGACGGCGATGGTGGACCCGATCCCGCGGATTGAAGACTTTGCGGTACCGGAACAGGCCTCGACCATGACAAGCATCCCGGCTGGACTGACGGCGGGCGTGACGGGGGCTCTGGCAGGCTGATGCGCATTTCTGTCAATCTTGCGAGCCACCCCTATGTGGAACTGCGGCCTGTCTACACCCGGCTGCGCACATGGACGGCGATTCTGCTTCTGGTGGGACTGGCGATGTGGTTTCTCTACCGGAATGAGCGGGGGCAGGCCAATGAGGCGCGGGCGCGGGTGGCGAACGTGGAGAATCGCGTACAGCAGCTGGAGCAGCAGCAGCAGAACTATCAAGCGATGATGCAGCAGCCGAAGAACGCTGCGATTCTGCGGCAGTCGGATTTTCTGAACGGCCTGTTCCGGCAAAAGGCATTCTCGTGGACCGCGACCATGACGGATCTGGAGACGGTGCTGCCGAGCGGCGTGCAGGTACTGAGCCTCGATCCGATTGTGGCCCCTGATGGGCATGTGACGATCCGTCTGCGAGTCACCGGCGAACGGGATCGGGCGCTGGACCTGGTGCGCAATCTGGAGAAATCCCGGCACTTCGCGTCGCCTCGAGTGGCGACCGAGACCCTCGCGACGCAGGGTAATCAGGGAGGCGTCCAGGCTGCGAGCACCGGAGACGAAGTGAACTTCGATATCCTGGCGGACTATCGACCTCTCCCGATTGAGGCCAATGGGACTTCAAAAGACGAGAAGAAGTCTCACGCGAAACGGACCGCGGAAGCGCCGCGCGGGAAACGAACGAAAAAGCCGTCGGCCGGCGAAGAGGGGGGGAAACCGACGCGATGAAACGGGGAACCCTCTTCACAAAACTCAACCTGCATTTTGCCTTGCTGGGGCTGGTCGTGGCTGCCGATATTTTTCTGGCGGTGAAATTTGGCCTTGCCTGGGAGGCGATTCGCTCCGGCCAATCGGGCGCATACGTGCAAGAGGAGCTCCGCTATGGGCTGCTCGAAGCACAGATGCAGCACCTGAACGGATTGCCGAAGAAAGTGGATCAGGCGAACGATGACGCGCAGAAGTTCTTCGATGCGCGGATTGCTCCCGATTTTTCGACGATTCTGGCGCAACTGGGCGCGGTTGCGTCAAAGAACCACGTGAAGCTGTCACGAGCGGGGTACACCCCCACTCCGTCGATCGATGGGCTGACTGAGGTGCGCATCGACGCCGGGCTGAGCGGCGAGTATACCGACCTGATGCACTTCATCAACGATCTGGAACGGGATAAAGAACACGTGTTCTTCGTCATTGATGGGGTGACGCTGAGCGGACAACAGGGCGGCCTTGTGAATCTGCGGCTGCGGTTGCGGACCTATCTGCGCGCCGGGGCGACGGACCTGCCTCCGGCGGATGAAAGCACCGCCAGCCTTGAACCGGCCGCAGCCGAGGTGACGCCATGAAGACGGGCCTCGACAATAAACGGAACGTCGCGATTGTGGTTGTCCTGTTGATCATTCTGGTCGCCGCAATCGTCTATTTCGTGAAATCGGTCTTCATTGGAGGCAGCGCCCGACCTGCGGAACCAGCGCCGGCGGTCTCGACGCAGCAGGAACCATCGCCAACAGGAACTGGGGAGCACAAGGCAACCAAGCTTCCCTCGCTGGCGAAGCTGGATCCCACGCTGCATCCGGAGGTAATGGCCGGGGCGGAATCGCTGGAATACAACGGCTCGGGCCGGAACATCTTCTCGATGAACTCGGCGCCGGTGAAGATTGAAACGCCGATCGGGCCGGTGCGTCCCAGGGAGGTGATCGCGGAAGGGCCGAAAGGTCCGCCACCACCGCCGCCGATCGATCTGAAGTTCTTTGGCTACGAAGCGGAGGGAGGCGGTAAGAAGGCCTTCCTGCTGCACAACGACGATGTATTCATCGCGTCGGAGGGCGACGTGGTGGACCACCACTACAGAATCATCAAGATCAACCCGCTGTCGATTCAGGTGACCGATCTGCTGTACAACAACACGCAGACGCTGCCTTTATCGCAGAGCTGAGTTTCCTATGCAGTCTTCCCCCAACAGGCACCAACGCGACCCCGAGGATGGATTCGTGCTGCTGGCGGCGCTTTTTCTTTGTGTCCTGCTGCTGATCAGCATTGCGATTGCTGCGCCGAAGATGGCGCGGTCGATCCAGCGCGACAAGGAGCTGGAGACCATCCATCGCGGCGAGCAATACCGGCGCGCGATCCAGCTGTACTACCGCAAGTTCAACAACTATCCAACATCGATCGACCAACTGGTCGAAACGAACCAGATGCGCTTTCTGCGCAAGAAGTACGCGGACCCGCTTACGGGCAAGGACGACTGGAAGCCCGTCTATTTTGGCCGAGCCCATGTCCGCCCCCTGGGATTCTTCGGGCAGCCGCTGATGGCGGCTGCGGGGATGGCGGGAATGGCAGGCATAAACACGTCGATGTATGCGCCGGTCCAGGCAACGACCGATGCGAATGGCGTCCCCATCGCGCCGAGCGACGGGTCGAGCCCTGCGGAGGCAAACGGAAGCGCCGCCGGCAGTTCCACCGGAGGCGGACTTTTCGGAAGCAGCCCGAGCACGCCCAGCAGTGGATTCGGTAGCTCGCCGGGCTCGTCGATCGGGTCGGGCTCGATGTTTGGCAACAATCCATCGTCTTCGATGGGTATTGGCCAGTCTTCGCCGATGGGCAACAGTCCGACTTCCCCCATGGGGGGCGCCCCAAGCACTACGACAGGAGCCCCGGGCGGAATCGGCGGAACCTCTGCTTCGACGTTTGGCGGAGCCGGACCGATTGTCGGCTTCACCCTGCCGGTGAAGAAACCTTCCCTGATCGATTACATGAAACAGACCAGCTACGACCACTGGGAGTTCAATTACGATCCCATGGCCGATCAGGCGCAGGCGATGGCTGGATTAGCTGGTGGCGCAGGCGGCACGAGCCCGAATGGGACAAACGGCACTCAGAACACAAACTCACCTTTCGGCACGAATAACCAGCCACCGAACAACGGATCGACGCTGATACCGCCCGGCAATTCCAACAGCAATTCGCCGGACAGCCCGACGACGCAGCCACAGACGCAGCCCCAATAGAAAGGGCCCGCCGGCAGGCAGGCCCCTGTTGTTTCTATCTTCTGAAAATCAGACGTTGAAGGAAGAGCCGCATCCGCAGGTGCTTTTGACTGCGGGGTTTTCGAACTTGAAGCCGGCGGCTTCGAGGGTTTCGAGATAGTCCACAACGCAGCCATTGAGGTACATGAGCGAGGTGGCATCGACAAAGACCTTCAGGCCGTTGAAGTCGTACACCTTGTCCATCATGCCGGACTGGTTCTCGAACGACATTGAGTACTGGAAACCGGAGCAGCCGCCGCCAACGACACCAATGCGGAGTCCGGCAGGCAGCGGATCCTGGGTCGCCATGATCTCACGCACTTTATTCACCGCATTGTCGGTGAGGCGGACCGGTGTGGCCTTCGGCGCGGGAGCAACCTCGGGAGTCGCGGTAGTCGGAACGGTGGAAGTAGCCATGGGCTGAAATCTCCTGGGGACAACGTCTCTGCCCTGAGTGTACCGCAGGGGGTAGGCAGAGAACACACTCTTCGTTTAGATGGCGCTATAGGCCTGTGAGTCGCACGGTTTGCAACCTGAATGGGGACTTCAATTTGCCGGCAATGTGGCGGATTTGGGGAGTTCCTGATAGCTAACGAAAGCCAGGTGTTGGCTGTCCGGTGCCCAGGAGGACACGTTCATGGTGCCGGAGCCGCCGGTAAGGCGCACAAGGCTCCGAATCCTGCCAGTATCGAGCGACAGCAGGCGCAGGACAACGGGCCGATTCACCGGATGGCCGGTTGTGCCCGGCTCATAGCTGATGAAGACGATGCTCCTGCCATCGGGCGAGACGTGGGGTGTCCAGTTGACAAAGGTATCGTGGGTGACCGGCTCGGGGCCGGAGCCGTCCGGGTGCATGCGCCAGATCTGCATGCTGCCGCCGCGGTCGGAGTTGAAGTAGATCCATCGCCCATCTGGCGAGCAGTCAGGATCGTCGCTGATACCGGTGCCGGTGGTGAGCGCGCGCTCCGGGCCGCCACTGGCGGAGACGGCATAGATGTTGCTCGCGCCGTGATCGGGGCGGGTAAAGACGATGGTCTTGCCGTCCGCCGACCAGCTGTGGAAATAGGAATTTGGATTCTCGGTCACAAGGCTTGGATTGCCACCGGAGGCGGGAACGATATAGACGCGCGATTCCGGCTTTCCGGGAGCGCTGCAGGTGATGGCCAGAGACTGTCCGTCCGGGGAGAGGCCGTGACTGCCATTGCAGCGGGTTGCGTCTCCGATGTCGAGAGGGCGCGGGGCTCCGCCGTCCGCAGGGATGATCATAATTTTGCCGTCCTCATCGAAGATGAGTGTCTTGCCGTCGCGTGACCAGTTGGGTGCTTCAAAATGCGCAGGCGCGGAGTAGACGGCAATGGCGCGGGCGAAATCGGAATCGGTGTTGACGGTTTGCAGGGTGCTGCTCAGGGTGAGATTGGCGGGAAGGGGCTCAGGTTTCTCGATCGTGACGTGGGAGAAGACCGCTTGCTCGACGTGATTCGGATCGTGCGAACAAAGGCCAATGCCCACGTAGAACGGCTCCTGCAGGTGCAGCTGGACGGAATTGCCGACGGGGTGCAGGGGCTCGCCGCTCATGCTGAGCTCCATGGTGAAAGTGTCGCCGCGTTTGGTGAGGCGGAGGCGTTGCGGCGCCTGCTGAACGGGCAGCTCGATGTCATCGGTGGTCGCACCTTCCGACAATCGGTACTGCAGAGCCATCAGGCCAACGCCATGCTGGGCGGCGTCCACATAGGGGCTGCCGGGATTGAGGTTCTGACGAAAAATGAGGATCGCTTTCCGGTGCGGATTATGTTCGCCAGAGGCTTGCGGGAAGTTGATGTCGGCGGTGAGAACGGCATCTCCGGAGATCTTCTTCCAGACAAAATGAAAGGCATCGGTGGTGTCCCAGAGATTAGCGCCGGCAGCTGTAAGCGTGTAGGTACCTGCGGCGGGATCGTAGCTTCCGGTTCCAGGAGGGGTAACGGAGCCAACATCCGACTGGCTCTCAAAGAGGCCCATCGGCGCCTGCACTGCCTGTGCGTGGAGAGAGGCGGCGGAGTTCAGAACGAGACCGCCAATTGCGAGAAAAGCAAAGCAGGTGAAGGAGTGCTTCAGCATGGTCACGGCCTCCCAAACAAACGCGCCAAAGTTCCGCCATAGCGGACGAGAGAACTATATCCGGACTGGAGGTGGAACTGGGATGGGAGTGGATTGTGGGGATGGTGCGCCCGGAGAGATTCGAACTCCCGACCTGATGCTCCGGAGGCATCCGCTCTATCCAGCTGAGCTACGGGCGCGTTTATTCAGGATACTACGGTGCGGCTGTGGGGATGAAAGAGCGGGCTGCCTGCGCGACGGCTGCGATGTGGACCGGACGAGTACGGCAGCACCCACCGACGGCCGCTGCTCCGGCTGCAAACCAGGATCGCGCCATCGTTCCAAAGCTCAGAGTGCTGTCATCGCCATGCCAGGTACGCGTGGCAGCGTTCCAGACTTCTCCGGAATTGGGATAGACGATGACCGGCTTTCGCCCCTGGGAACCATTCTGCGCGGCGGCCAGGAGGGGCAGGATGAGATGAGGCGCAGTACAGTTAATCCCAATCGCGACGATGCCGGCCACGTCAGACAGCATTTCTGCGCAGGCCTGCAGCGGCTCACCATGGGCAATGTGCACAGCATCGCGACAGGTAAAGGAAATCCATGCAGCCAGTTGTGGAAACTGCGCGAGCGCCTGAACAATCGCCTCCGCTTCCGCCAGCGAAGGAACGGTTTCGAAGGCGACGAGGTCCGCATTGGTTCCCGCCAGTACCGCCAGGCGCTCAGTGTGAAATGCCACCAGCGCGCTGCCATCGATGTCGTATCGGCCGTGGTACTCGGCTCCGTTATGGAGAGCCGCTCCATAGGGACCCAGTGAAGCGGCGATCCAGACGCGGCGGGGATTTTCGTACGCATACTGTGCACGCGCCTCTTCCGCTACCCTCACTGACCGAACGAGGGCTCGATGGGCCGCGCTCTCGGCTTCGCGGTCCGTCAGCCCGAACTCTCGATATCCAAAAGCGGAAATCTGATAGCTGGCCGTCGCAATGCAGTCTGCGCCGGCCCGCAGATAATCCATATCCACCGCGGCCAGAGCGGCAGGAGAACGATCGAGAACATGTGCGGACCAGAGAGGGCCGGTAATGTCGCACCCACGCTGTTCCAATTCAGTGGCGAGGCCGCCATCCAGAACGCGGATGGCGGAGAAATCGATCGAGTCGCGCGGGGTCATGGTGCCGGGAATAAGGCCGGAGCGGGTCCGGCTTTTGTGATTACTTTACGCCGATAACGGCAGCGGAACCTCAGGATGCTCCGGGGAGGGCTACAAGCTGCTGCCGACGGCGAGTGTCGATGTCGGGTGATATCCATTCGCCGCGATGTTTGCCGCACCGAAGTGACTACAGTAGACTGAAGGAACGACAGTCGGGGAGTGGCTCAGCCTGGTAGAGCACCTGGTTCGGGACCAGGGGGTCGGAGGTTCGAATCCTCTCTCCCCGACCATCAAACTGCTGATTCGGTTCGACTTCGTTCTCGCGGTTCCCGTAAATTCAGCATCTGCAACGTGAGTTTTGTGTCCTAGTTGTGTCCACGCAGGTCGAGCAAGGCATTGGTCCTCTGCCGCTTCACTTCGCTTTTCGCCGCCCTTTGGGTGCAAGCAGTTCTGACCTCCCGATAACCTTCCTCGGGTTTTTCAACTTGGCCGCGTCGGAGATGTCCTCAAAGGCTGCACTCGACTTCCACGTGCTCAGGCCATACATCCGAGAATCCCGCAGATGATTGACCCCTTCGCTCCACGCGGCCAGCATGCGCTTGCCCGTGTCCCTGAATCCAGCGAGGTTGTTCATCTTCTCGCGGACTGCCGGGGCGGTGTCGGCAACTGCATCGCTGATGCGCTCGACTATCTCTTTCTGCTCTCTTTCCGAAATTCCAAAGACTCCGGTGATAAACCGAGCCAGAGTCTTGCCGGGGAGCCATGTCCTCTTGCCCATCACGCTGATGCCCGGTGGGTTGTTCTGGTATCCGGCATAGACCGAGGTTGTGAAGAAATCGTACGCGGGGGCGAGACTCGGGTCGTTTCGCGACGTGTAGACCAATGCGATGTTCTTTGCGTGGCAGTCGGCGTTTCGCAGCGCGTATGTCAGGAGCAGCATTTTGCTCATTTTCTGGAAGGTCTCGTGACGATTTTGCCCCGGCACGTGAGCCCGAACTGCTTTTGCGATTCTTTCCCAAGTGGTCTCATATTTCTGGGAAGGCCGCAATCCGAGAAGAGCACAAAAGTCCTCCAAAGCACGGAAGGGCTTGCCGTTCTCGTCTACGTCGAAGCGAAACACCACGAGAACATTGCCATCCTCAGAGAGTTCTGTTTTGGCCGTTGGAAGAATTTTCGCCGCGACCTGCATACACAGGTGCTCGTTGACCGTTGCAAACGGAATCCGTGACGATGAGCCTTTAACGATGTGCTGATGGGTCAGCATGGTCGCCTTGGGGTGCTGCCCCAGTCCATCCGCTTTGTGCTTTTCCACATCGAGGAATTTCGGCAAGATGCCGGATACGCCGCTCCTCGCGTGCTCCCGCACGAGTTGAGCAAACGCCTCCTCGGAGTTGTCGCCCTTCAACAGGTCAGCGACCTCGACCGGTTTGGCAGGTTCGTCGAGTGCCGCGCCCGGTGGAGCGATTTTCAGCCGCCCCACCATGTTGCGCCCGATGACTGAGAGCAGGGCTAACGGGCTGGCTCCAATGTGCGGCCCGAACTCCTCCTGCAAGACTTGCAACAGGTACCCTTCGGGCAGGTTCATGCGGAAGATGGGGTGAAGCTCGTCGTCCCACGGATAGGATTCAGTGCGGACGGGCATCGTCAGAGATACGAGGTATTCCGGTGCGGTATCCGGAATGTAGGCGAAGACGCTCCGGAAATCGCCGACGTGTTCGAGAATGCCGACGTGCTTGTCGAGAACGTGGACATTCAGCTTCATGCTCCGCCCCGCTCACGTCGCAACTCGTCGAGAGTGCCTGCGGTTCCGGCCTCGGTGAAAGCTAGCTCCATCCCAAGGACGCCGAGAACGGCTAGCAGTTTGCGCGTCCCGAATTCAGTCAACTGGCCTCTTTCCAGACGGGACAACAGGGCTTGAGACAGGCCAGATTGCTCCGCTACCAGTCCCTGTTTGAGCCCTAACGCCTTTCTCCTTTGGGCGAGAACCTGACCGAGTTCCTGTAGGGTCTGCATGTTTTGTAGTATACGTCAAAATAATCCCATGAACACCTTATTTTTGACGTATACATCAAACCCTGACTACTTGCGTCCCACTACGCGGGTCGGAGTTTTGGCACAGTATCCACCGGACGCCGTTGCGATGAACCATGCGAACGGGGAAGCCGAGCAGCAGCACCACCACCACCACCACCATCATCATCAACTCCGCCATCGCTGCGTCGTTCTATAGGTTCAGCGGGAAAATGCCAGACTGAACCTCGGGCTTGCACAGCAGCAAGGCCAGTGAGCAATCTCTCGACCGACGATACGATTTAGAATCTGGTTGCTTTCAGGATGCTCCTGACGGGCTGCATCCACAAACGAAAGCATCGCGTCTGGAGGAGCCAGAGATGCTTCAAGCGTTCTACCAAGGGAAACCGGAGCGTGACACCCCCTACCGCGAATTGATTCTCAAGCATGATGAACAGAGTAGATGGCGTGTGCTTCTGTTGGGTGGTGAAAGCTGGGGAAAGCAAGCATCAAGCCCCATCAGCGAAGTCGCGGTGAAGGACTTTGATGAGGGCAGGGTTGAATACGACAGGATTTCAGACAACTGACAGATTCCGGGTGGAGACCCTATAGCCCTTACGAGATGTGGGATTAGGCTTGCGTTCGAGAGAACTCCATGGAGACACGATTCTCGCAAAGCGAGATTGAGGCGATAGCTGCTGCCTTGGGTGACACTTCGGAAGGGCTGACTGGCTCAGAAATCGGTCATCTTTTGGCGTCCTTGAAGATGAACGACCCTGAACCGGGGATTACCAAATGGAAGAGGCTGCATAACGCGTTCGTCGAACGACAGAATCGAAGCCAGAACCGCCGTGCAATTATGGAATTCATCCGACAGGCGATGAGGCCGGAGAGGTATGCCAAATGCCCCGACCGGTTCGAATCAATGCGTGCGAATCTCAATCGTGCTCTCGCCTTCTCCGGTTTGGCCGTTGGTGCTGATGGTCGGATTTATGCGGTTGACCGAGCCTCAACTATTTCGGAGGCTCAGCGACGTGCGGATGTGCTTCGCGCTGACTTGAAGACCCGAGGTGTACATCCCGATGTTTTGCGCTTCTGTAAAGCGGAACCACTGGCATACGACTATTTTCATGCTGTGCTTGAGTCCGCCAAGAGCATAGCCGAGAAGCTTCGTTCGAAATCAGGGCTGACGGACGATGGTGCAAAGTTGGTTGATGCGGCTCTCTGCGGTTCCGCTCCGCGATTGGCAATCAACGATTTGCTCACTGAAAGCCAGAAAAGTGAGCAGAGTGGATTTGCGAACCTCGTCAAGGGCGTTTTTGGTATGTTCAGGAATCCGACCGCCCATGAAGCCAGAATTCAGTGGGCGATGAATAAGGAGGACGCCGAGGACATCCTTTCGATTATTTCGTTGATTCACAGACGACTCGATTCGGCACGGTGATACTGGGAGATGTCCGACTTCACCCGTTACATCGGCATCGACTACTCCGGCGCGGAAACCGCAGACTCTTCCTGCAAAGGCATCCGCGTCAATTTCTTACAAAGCGTCGATAACATCCTGCGTGTAGTTGTACAGAAGCCTATCCAACTCCCACGGTTCGAGCCCAGTAGCATCCGCTACTCCGATGTAGAACTGTTCCTCTTTCTCGTAGGAGGTGAGCTTCAATTTCAGAGCGTTAGAGACCTTCTGAATTCGGAGGTCGATAGCAACCGTTCTTCTGAATTCAGGGTGGTAAATATCCATCATTATATTCCGTGCGTACTTTTTGCTCACGCCCACGAAGACCGTTAAAAAGGCGATTTTGCCGCTCACGCCGAGCGCGGCTTTCAACTTTTCCTTAGCTGACTCCAATCCGCCGAGCGTCTCTAGAATACCTACATTCTTGGTTAACCAGCCTGCTTTCCTGTTCGGAAAACGAACACCTGCTTGCCTGAATACCTTTGCGATATACGCTTCACGTTCGTGTGGAAGAACCACATTTGCATCCCGCAATGTCTCGAACGTCACTTTACTGTAGTTGGGTTTCATTTTGCACTAAGCCCTTGTAGCCTCCTGAACGCCCCATCGTGGAAAAGCTCACTAGAATGCTATGCCACACATAATCTGACCTTTCGAAGGCGATTGCATTCCGCTTCAGAGCCTCAATGTTCTGCTTCACCCCGGCGCTAGCCCAAACGCGCCTGACCGCGTTGACGAGCTTCGTACGCGCATCATCTTCGAACGTCGCGACCTCGGTTTTTCCGACCAAGAGTTGTCTCCCAACTATCATTGAGGTATACGGCTATTATAAGTTCCACGAGTTTTCAGTGAAAATACGATTGTCAGGCCTGAAAACTCGTCCCGTCCTGTCGCGGTCGGCTTCCTGCGGTGTCCCCCGGAATGTATGAAGTTGATGTCTGGGCGAGCGGAGCCGATGCGCGGCAGTTGAACGCGCTCACCAGGAAGGTGAGGATCGGCCCCGATGCGGACAGTCTCGGAACGATCCAAATCCAGACGGATGCAAGGCCGCCGATCCACAAGAACAAGTTCGGGAATGACTATCGCCCAGAGACAAGTGCGCCCTACTAGAGGGCGGTATCGTGAGGGCGCGCAAGACTCGACAGTAATATAGCCAGCGCGGTCGCGACGAATCGGAGAACGGCTGCACCATTCAGAGAAAGGCGGCTGGCAAGGTACGCCGGATACCTCCCGATCCACCGCCGGCGCGGGATTTTTGCGCAGCATAATGCCCACGCCAGCTGGCGACCTTTGCCGGGCTCGCAATTTCTCCCGGTGACACCGCCCTCCACAGGACCGTTCGTCGCAAGCTCGCGGAATCCGAAAACAGCAGCTGCAGCAAACGGCCATTTCGCGTGCGCCGATAGGTTTGGGTAAGCAGATCTCCGCCGCAGGTTTCAATCCACTTGCGCAGTGCTCCAGGCAGCCCCGCGATTTGTTCGTGGACTGCGTTCGGAAGCCGACTGAGAACGCTGCTCCGGCCAAAGCCAGAGGTACGGCCTGCATCTCGCGAAGGCGCGGTGAATGCAGCGATTGCCATTCAGCCCGGAAGGTAACATCGTCGGCCCATTGCGCAAGTGCCGCCCAACACGGCTGGAGACGAAAGTAGGTTCTTTGCCGTTCGTTGTTGTCACACGGATGTCGTTGGGTCGTAACTTTGGGTCAACGTGAAACGCGGCGGCCAGAATGGGTATTGGCAGGGTGAAAGGCAGGGATTAGCTCGACGGCGGGCGCAGAGATGCTCACAATTCGGGGCCCGGCAAATGTGATTTGTAATTTTGTTTGAAAGGCTGGCGGCAGAATCAGGCGATTCCCCTGCCTTCGACGATTGTGATGTATTTGTCGATGGGCACTTCTGTGAACCGCTCCACTTTACCGCCAGGCTTTGGCCACTGCACTTCGAGCCAGTCGATTCGAGGGTTGGTTCCCAGGCCGAGCACCAGCCGTGGGTCGTGAGAAGAAAGATAGCTTCCACCGGCGATCCTGGTTCTGGTTCGTTTCAGGTCGCCGGCCTGCCAGGTGACGCGTGCGCCGATGGCGTCGCGATTCGATTCCCTGCCGACCAACCCCACGCCCAGCCAGTGGCGGCCGCGAGCCGCTCGGTTGCGCAGGAGGAGAGGGGCCGCATCGTTCACCGCGATCAGCACGTCCACGGCTCCGTCATTATCAAAATCTCCAATAGCCAGGCCTCTGGCTGAGAGGTTCCGGCTGAAAAGGGGCCCGCTCTCCGCGCTGACATTGCGCAAGTTCTTTCCTTGTCCATGAAAAAGCAACAGCGGCTCGCGATAGTCACGTCTTTTCGATCGTCTCAATCTGGTCGTCAGGATTGCCGTTGGCTATGAAGAGATCCAGATTGCCGTCATTGTCATAGTCGAAGAACTTCAGTACCCATCCGCTCATCAGGCGAGTCGCCCCGGCAATCCCCATAGAGGCGGCTTCGTCATCGAAGGTCTCGTCGTGATTGTTTTCATAGAGCGAATACTCCTGGTGATCCAGATTCGCGACAAAAAGATCAAGCCATCCGTCCTGATTAAAGTCGGCGGCATCCACACCCATGCCGGAACGTGCCTTGCCGTCCTCGCTGAACGCAACGCCTGCCAGTGCGCCAATTTCCTCAAATTTGCCTCCTCCGCGATTCATGAAGAGAAAGTTCGCTGTTGTGTCGTTGGCGACAAAGAGGTCGAGTCGGCCATCGTTATTCAGGTCCGCAGCCACAGCACCCCAGGCCTTCCCAAGGTGCTGTGCAATCCCTGACGATTTGCTGACGTCGGTGAACGTGCCATCGCCGTTGTTGTGAAACAGCCAGCTCGCGGTTGGCTTATAAAGGCTCGGCCTGCAATAGCCGGGCCGGTTGTTGTACGTGACGCAGGGAAAATTTTTCGATTTGGAGAATTCGACAAACTGGCACACAAACAGGTCGAGCCGCCCATCGTTGTCGTAATCGAACCAGACCGCGCTGGATGACCAGCCGGGGGCTGCGACGCCAGCCTCGTCAGTTACATCGGTAAAGGTTCCGTTCCCGTTGTTCCTGTACAGAATGCTTTTTCCATACTGCGTAACGTAAAGATCGGGAAATCCGTCGCTGTTGTAGTCGCCCACCGCAACACCCTGTCCGTATCCACCACCGGCTACGCCTGCCTTCTCAGTAACATCGGTAAATGTTCCATCCCGGTTGTTACGATAGAGGGCGTTGCGCAGGGACGGATGTGGATCGTAGAAATCGCATTTACCGCTGTTGACGAGATAAATGTCCATCCAGCCATCATTGTCGTAATCAAGAAAGGCACAGCCGGCTCCGCTCGTTTCCGGGAGATACTTCTCCAGTGACTTGCCTGCTGTGTGAACCCAGCTAATGCCGCTGGCAGAAGACGGTACTTCCTCAAACGGATAGTCGGGAGGCTGGGTGGCCGCCGCCATGCCCCCGAAGCGCACAGAGGCAGCGGTCCCGGCGAGGGTCCAAGAAACCTGCGGCGTGACAGCCCACGGTAAATGGAACTGCAACCCGTCACTGCGGCGCCTTGTCCCCCTGATTACCCGAGTCCTGGGTCGCCTGCCGCTGCAGGGAAAATTCACGCTCCGCCGCTTCTTTATTACCGGTGCGCGCATAGGCCGTAGCCAGAGCATAGTGTCCAGCGGGGTCGCGCGGCTCCAGCCGGACGGCGGTTTTGAGCGGTGCGACAGCCGGCGCATATTCCTTCTCTGACAGCAGCGACATGCCGAGCCCCAGCCACGCGTCTGCAAAGTTTGCATCCAGTTGGGTGGCTCGAGTGAAATGCTGAACTGCTTCAGCAAAGTCCTGAGTCTGACGAGCGAGCTCGCCCGAGATGTACTCCGCGCCTGCATTCGACGGATACG
>CAVPCE010000112.1:0-15350 GCA_963702295.1 uncultured Acidobacteriaceae bacterium
AACCATTAAGCGTCCCCAGAAGAAAGACGCCCAGCATTGCGCCCCACAGGACGGAGGCGATCGACAAACGGATCTCCACCAGATGCCCACCGCCGCGCGAGAACATGGCCAGCGCGAAGAGAATTGCGGCCCAGACGACGGTCATCAGGCGGGAGAGGCGCGTGCGATCATGCTCCGAGATTTCCGGATAGCGGGGAAGGTAGAAATCCACTACCGAAGTGGAGGCCAGCGAGTTAAGAGCAGCGCTGAGATTCGACATCGCGGCCGCCAGAATGGCGGCGATCATGAGGCCGGCAACGCCGGGCGGCATCTGTTCGACGATAAAAACCGGGAAAAGACGGTCGGCGCTCACTCCGACGGGTGCGCCGGTTTGCCGATAGACGAGAAACAGGCCCGCGCCGATGAAGAGAAACAACGCGAACTGAAAGAAAACAACGACCCCGCTGGTCAGCAGAGCGAGGCGCGATTCGTTGAGGCTTTTTGCCGCCAGCAGGCGCTGCACCATGAGCTGATCGGTTCCATGGCTGGCCATGGTGAGGAAGCATCCGCCAATGAGACCGGCCTGGAAGGTATAGGTCTCCGCGATGGACCAGGAGAAGTGCAGCATAGTGAGCTTGTGCGCCGCGGAAGCCCCGGCGAGCAGACCGCTCCAGCCGCCCGGAATGTGGTGGCAGACCATCGCCAGCGCAAGGAGCGAGCCGCCGATATACAGCGCCATCTGCACCACGTCGGTCCAGATGACGGCTGCCATGCCGCCCTCGAAGGTGTAGATCAGCGTTAGCACGGAGAGAATGGCGATGGAGGCGATGTCGCCAGTTCCAATAGCCACGCCGACTACGATGGCCACTGCAAAGACGCGCACGCCCTCAGCGGCGGCGCGCATCACGAGAAAAAGCGTCGCGGTGAAGCGATGGAGCCGGGGTCCGAAGCGTGCCCGATGAGTTGATAGGCCGTGAGCATCTCGCCGCGAAAATAGCGCGGCAGAAAAAGAATGCAGATGACGATGCGGCCCAGCAGGTATCCGAGCGCGATTTGCAGAAAGCCGAAGTCGCCGGTGAAGGCGAGACCAGGCACGCTGATGATGGTGAGCGTGCTGGTTTCCGCCGCTACGATGGAGAGCATAATGGCCCACCATGGCAGGTTCCGGTCCGCCAGAAAGTAGGAACGCAGCGAACGCTCGCCGGATTTGCGAAACCGGAGCCCAAACAAGGTGATGGCCACCAGATAGACTGCGACCACAACCAGGTCGATTGGGCGCAAATGCGGATGCGTTACGGACAATGGCATGCAGCGTTATTTAGGGTGCGGGAGTTTCAGAGGGAATGCCGATGGACGCCGGCGTCGGCAGCGTGTGATGCTCGCTCCACTGCTCGCGTGCGGCCGCCAGTTTGTCGCTCCGCTCAACCCATCGCCGTGCCGCAGCGTCATACCGAGCCGCGACGATGTTGAGCCAGAAGGGGCGATTCTCCGTCAGCCACACATCGCTGTAGCGCGTGCGCAGATAGTTGTAGCCGTCGCGCAAATCTTCGCAGCGGCCGTTTACTCCGGAGAGAAAATACAGGTCGCGCGAGATGTGTGGTGCGATGGCAGGATCCTTCTGGCCGTTGTAGAGGCGCAGATAGGTGGCGGCGATCTGATCCGCCGTCTGGAACTGGAAGGCGAGGAAGTCGATGCGGCGAGCACCCAGGTCCATCGCTTCAAGAGCTTCGGGCTCGCGCAGCGCGCCAGCGGCTCTGGCCTGGGCCAGCAGGGTCAGCGCGCGCTCGGCATCCAGACGGACCTCAGCGCTCACCGGGCGGAACTTTGCCGCAGCCTCCTGCCCCTCCGCACTCCACGGATCCATCCAGAAATATGCATCGCGGGCGTCTTCGAGTCCTGCCCGCTCGAGCGCCTGGTGAGCTGCGATCAGCGCTCGCTGCGCCTCGTCAATTTTGCCGGAGACATCGCCGTGGAAGACCGGGCCATAGGACTCCTGGAACTGCGCGATGTCGCTGGAACCCGGCTGCCACGCGGCGGTTGCGCCGAACAGGATGCCGTACCAGTCCTCCAGAAACAGGCCTTCGCCGTCATCGTTCCAGACCGTGTTCAGCATGCCGGTGCTGCCGGCCTTCTGTCCGTCGGCCACGAAGCCCTGAATGTTCCGGAGACCCATGTCGAAGTCGGGCCACACGCGATTCCAGTCATTCACGCCGGGCGCCACCCAGGTTTCCATGTGCGCCTGGGTGTAAGGCTCGATGAAGCGCTGGAAGCCCTCGGGATGGGGATCGTACTCCCACGGAACGGCGATCATGTCGTGCGGCAGATTCGGCACCAGGTTCGGGACTCTTCATCGCAATGTCGCCCCAGAAAAGCAACTGCCGATGCAGGGGCGCCAGAGCCTGGTGAATGCGGGTCAGGAAGTCGATGTAAACCGCGCCAAGGCCTTGCTGCTTCACCGCATCAGCCGTTTGCCCCTGGCCCAGCTCGAAAGTCTCGTCGGCGCCGATGTGCAGATAGTGACTCGGATAGATGCCGGCCAGCTCATCGAACCACTGCGTGATGAGCTGAATCGATCCAGGCTGTCCAGGTGCAAGGACGGAGCCGTCCGGGATCTCGGCGAGCGGCGCATACTCCTGCCATGTGAGCACCTTGTGCACATGCCCAAAGGCTTCCTGCTCAGGAATCACCGTGATGTGATAGCGGAGCGCGTAGGCGACCAGCGTCTTCGCGTCCTCCGGCGAAATCGATCCGCCGGGCATCGCCGCCAGCGGGCTCGATGTGTACTGCATCGTGTTCTCGAAGTAGGGCGAGTAGACGTTCAGCTTGTATTCGGCGAAGGTGCGGATCTGCTTTTTCTGGAACTCGAGCGTCGGTACTGGACCGCGCGAAAGATCGTCGTCCACGCCGCGCCAGCGCATCGCCGGCCAGTCGCGAATGCTGGCGCCCGCCAGCACCGGCTCCCCTTTGCCGCTTCGCACCAGTTGCAGCAGCGTCTGCGCTCCATAGAACACTCCGGCGGCGGTGTGGCCAATCACGTAAACTTCATGGCCGGCGGTGACCAGCACATAACCTTCAGCGAGCATGGGCGAATCGAACTTCAGGTGCTCGCGCCGCAGGATGCGCTGGGCCAGCGCGGTACTGTCGCGCAGCAGGTCAATATGAACTGCGGTGGAAGCGACTCCCGGACGTACGCCGCGCGTGCGCAACTGATCGCGCAGGTCCTCGGCTGCAAAGCGATCCTCCGCATCGCCGCCTGGGGCGAGGACGCGAGCTCCGCCGGTTAGCGAGAGATCGGCTCGAGCCGTGAATTCCCGCGGCTGAGGAATGAGCGGCGGTCGTGTGGAAGCGGCGGCTTGTGAAATTCCGGATGCGATGCACAGAAGAAGAACGGAAGGCAGCAGGAGTGCAGGGAGTATCGATTTCTTCACCTGCCCATACTCCAACGTTCCGCCGCGAATGTCTACTGATGCCCTGGCTCAATTTTTCTGGCGAGCAGTCCAGAGTGCTCCGGCTGGAGGGTCGGCAGGCGTCTCGCGAACTGCGATACCGGGGTATTTCTGACGCAGGTGATCGATCAGCGCCCTGCGAACCGGGGCGATGTGTTCCAGGACGCTGCCCGCGATGGCCACGGCGGGGACTGCAAATGGAAGGTCGGCCGTTTCAACAGCGCGGAGATGTTCGATCACGAGGCCGGCCAGCGATGCCAGATCCGCGCCACCCAGATCCAGGACTTCCCGTGCCACAATGTCGCCCTGTTCCGCGGCTTCGACAACCAGCGGCGTCAGGCGGGAGAATTCCGGCGCGGGATTTGTATTGGCGAACTCCACCAGTTCCTCGAGCGAGCCGAGGCTCCAGAAAGTTTGTGCGCGATCAACAAGGGTGCTGGGACGGCGCTGGTCGAGCGCAAGGAAGCCTCGGCGAAGCGCTTCCAGTCCGATGAAGTGGCCGGAGCCCTGATCGGCCAGCGCCGGTCCCCATCCCCCGGCGGTGACAATCGCGCCGGTTGCCGCGCGGCCGGCCACGTTGGATCCGGTTCCGGCCAGGACCAGAACACCGCGTTTGCCGAAGAAGACTGAATCGAGGGCGACATCCACGTCGCCCGTAACGATTAGTTCACCGCCGACATGGTGTCCAAAGGCCTCTCGCAGCCACTCGACCACCAGGGGGACCGTCTCGCCCGCCGTACCGATGCAGCAACGGCTCACCTGGCGCGGCGAGATCCCGGTTGCCGACTGCAGTTGCTGCAAAGCGTCCAGCAGATTCGCCTCGGCGGTGGCGGCATCCACCTTCAGGCGTTTGATGGTGCCCGTGCGGACGCGCACGAATTCCCGGATCTCGTCACCCAGCACAAATTCAGCCTTGGTGCCGCCGGAATCCACGCCAAGGAAATAGGCCATACGAATCAACTCTACCGTGCGCTGGATCGATTGGCGGTTGTCACGTCTCGCTCTTGTGCGAGCCTCACAACGGCGGCAGATAACGCACGAACCCGTTCTTCCTGGACCACAAAGCGCTGGTATTCGCGGTCGGGAATGTCTCCCATGGCCACGCCGTCTTTGCGGTAGCGAACAGGGCTGGGGAAAGGCGTGCGCAGGGCAGCGTGAAATTCCGACGCTCCTGTGGCTTCGGCCACGGCTGCAATCGTATCCGGGTTGATCCCGCTGCCGACCATCACGGCGAGGCGTTCGCCCGCCGTGGCGACCATGCGGGCGACCGTGTCGAGCGCTTCCGGGACCCTGGCGGCGCCCCCGGAGGTGAGCACACGGCGCGCGCCGGTTTCGATCACGGCGGCCAGGGCCGTCGCCGGGTCGGGGGTCATGTCGATGGCGCGGTGGAAGGTCACAGGCAAAGGCTCGGCCAGTCGCACCAGCGCTGTTGTGCGAGCCACGTCCACCCAGGCGTCCTCCTCGAGGATGCCAAGTACCACGCCGTCTGCGCCCAGGTCGCGCGTCCGACGGATATCCTCCTGCATCAGGTTGAATTCCGCCTCCGTGTAACAAAAATCGCCGCCGCGTGGGCGGATCATCACGAACAGGCCGATCCCGATATTGCGGCGCACCATGGCGATCAGGCCCGCCGAGGGCGTGATGCCGCCCTCCATGAGATCGCTGCAAAGTTCTACACGATCGGCTCCGCCCCGCTCCGACGCGATTGCCGACTCCACCGAATCAATACAAATCTCGAGCTGCATCACCAGGTATCGTACCGGAACAGCGTCGCAAGCCGGCGAAACCGTGCGAACTGCCGGGAAATTGTGGGCGTCTACTGCTGGTCCGGCCTTCGCCATTGCAGAATTGGCAGAAGGCTTGAGTAGTCGTCAGTCCACGCGCGCAGACCGGGGCGAGGCAGGATCGGCCGGGCCATGGCGGCAACCATCGGTTGCGCCAGAAAGGCCGCATTGTCCGTGACCAGGACCCAGGTTGCCCGGTATTCGCCGCGCGATGCATTCGACGGCGTCTCCACGACGCGGGCCTGCATACCTGCGGCATCGGCTAACTCGGATACAACCGGAACCAGGTCAAGGTACTGGTTGGAAACATGGAACGCCAGGATGCCGTTTGGAGCGAGTTGCCGGCGGTAGACCGCCATGGCCTGAGTCGTGAGCAGGTGAACCGGGATCGCATCTCCCGAAAAGGCGTCGATAGCGAGCACGTCGAAGTACTGCGGAGGCTCATGGGCCAATGAGAGACGAGCGTCGCCCAGCGCATAAGTAATTTGCGCCCCGGATTCCCGAATATAAGTGAACAGATTCTGCGCGATGGGCAGCACCGCTGGGTTGATCTCATAGAAGCGCAGCCGGTCGCCGGGCTTGCCGTAGGCTGCAAGCGTGCCCGCGCCGAGCCCGACCACGCCAATCGTCCGCGGCTGGTCTCCGCAGCAGTCGCGCAGCGCCAGGCCCACCCCGGAATCGGTGGCATAGTACGTGGTGGGCACCCGGCGAAAGTCCGGCGCGAACCACTGGGTTCCATGCTCGATGGTGCCGTGCAGGAGGGTGCGAATCGTCTCCGCCTGTGGCGGCACGTACGATTGCCGCACGCGCAGGCAGCCGTAGAAATTTCGCACCGCGACCAGGGTGTTTCGTCCATAGACGATATGCAGCATGATGACCAGCGCCAGCAGCAGCGCTGTGCCAACCGACCACAGCAGTCGCTGTCCCCAGCCGCTGTCCCAGGTGACCAGGAGGGCGAGCGCCGCTGTGGCCAGGAAGGTTAGGGCGACATCATAGTTCGCGTCAAACAGCAACGGGCATCCGAGGCCGATGAAGATCGATCCCGCCGCACCTCCAGCGGCGATGAGCAGATAGAAGAGTGTGGACTCGGACGGGTTCGCCGGCCGCAGCGCATACGTCTCCGCATGACAGAAGAGGCAGGCGAAGAAGAGTTCGGTGAGGAAGAATCCGATGCTCACCTGGATGGGCAGGCTGACGTCGGTTTTCGAGAGCATATAGCCGAGCGCCGCCAGAAAGACCACCAGCAGCCGGACGACGATCCAGCGGCGATAGAGCCTGGGTGCGTCAAACGCGACAATAAAGGTGAGCAGGTAAACACCCAGCGGCAGGATCCAGAGCAGAGGAATGGCGGCAATATTCTGGCTCAGATGGCTGGTGACGGCGCACAACTGCATCGCTGCTCCCGCGGGCAGCAGGAACCAGAGCAGCCGAGCCCGGCGCGTGCCCCTCGTTCCGTTCTCCTTTGCGTCAGTCGTGGCGGAAGTTGAGCGATACACGCCTCCCCGGACGCGCCATGCGACCAGCGCCGAGAGAATGGCGTACACGCCAAAACCGCATCCCCAGGCGGCACGCTGCGTGCTGAGGGAGAAGTGAGGCTCGACAACGGCCGGATAGAGAAGCAGGGCCAGCAGCGAACCGGCGTTGGAGAGAGCAAACAGCCGCCAGGGCACTCCGGCTCCCTCCCGTCGAGCCAGCCAGAGCTGCAGCAGGGGACTCGTGGAAGCCAGCAAAAGAAAAGGCAGTCCGATGGTCAGAGTGAGCGCCTGAAAGATGGCAGTGAGCGGATGGCCCGCAGCCTGGCCCATGTCGGGTTGAGCCATCATCAGCAGCATCGCGCTCGCGATGACCAGCAGGCTGATGTGCAGCGCCTCTGCGGGTTGAGTGGAGGAGCGGCATCCCAGCCAGTGCGCGTAGAGGTAACCCAGCAGCAGCGCCGTCTGGAAGAAAACGAGGCACGTTATCCATACCGCGGACGATCCGCCAAGCGCGGGCAGCAGCCGCTTCGCTGCCATGGGCTCCACGGCGAACAGCAGGAAAGCGCCGAGAAAAATCACAGTGCCGCAGAGGATCCGAAGCGAACGAGGAAGAGGGGCCATTCCGATAGAACGCTACCATTCGCGCAAGGCGGCCGGGCACAACGGATTCCGCAATTCCGCCCCCGATTTCCACGACCTTCCGCAGAGTTACTTCATCGTAAACTGAAGACGATGAGACTCGGCATCGATTTTGGAACGACGCGGATCGTCGTGGCTGCGGCTGATCGCGGCAACTTCCCCCTGGTGCATTTTGAAACGCCCGAAGGCCAGGCCTGCGACTGGTATCCGCCGGTGGTCGCCGTCCGCGGGGACGAGCGCCTTTATGGATGGCAGGCCCTCGCTGTGCAGGACGATGAAAGCTGGACCATCCTGCGCTCGCTGAAGCGCGCCCTTCGCAATGCCGGGCCCCACACGGAACTGCGCGTCGGCGGCCGCAACCTGCCGCTGCGCTGCTTGCTCGCCGAAATGATGGTCGCGCTGCGGACCCAGCTGCTGGAGCACTCGAATCTCGATGCGAAGGCCAGCGAGCCCCTGGAGGTAGTCCTGGGCGTTCCGGCCAACGCCAACAGCAATCAGCGGTTCCTTACCGAGGACGCCGCCCAGAGCGCCGGCTTCACCGTCCTCGGCCTCATGAACGAGCCGTCCGCCGCGGCCATCGAGTACGCCTATCGCAATAGTGCCGAGCGCCGCACCCGCGCCGGCAGCGGTCTGCTGGTGTACGACATGGGTGGCGGCACCTTTGATGTTTCGCTGGTGATGCTCGGCGAAGAGGAGCATTCGGTCGAGGCGTCGGACGGGATCGCCAACCTGGGTGGCGAGGATTTCGACGCGACGCTCGCGAAACTGGTCGCTGGAGACGGCTGCAATTTCTGAGGAGCTCACGACCGCCGAGCGGCATCGGCTGCTGGAGGAGTGCCGCGAAAAAAAGGAGTCGCTCAACCCGAATACCCGCAGGCTGACGATCGATCTGGAGCGGGTGCGGCCCGGCCTGGCCTCGGTGACGATTCCCACCGACGAGTACTACGAGCGCTGCCGTCCGCTCATCGAGTCCACGCGCACCGTGGTCGAGAGCCTCCTCGCAGAGCGATCCGCTACTCCGCTGGATACCCTCTATGTCACGGGCGGTGGGTCGGAGCTGCCTCCTGTGGCGCGCATCCTGCGCGAAACCTTCGGCCGCAAAGTGCGGCGCTCCGCCTATATGCGCTCTGCGAGCGCGGTGGGTCTGGCGATTCGCGCCGCGTCTCAGGCCGATGGCCTCCGCGAGCAGTTCAATCAGAACTTTGGCATCTGGCGCGAGGCCGATTCCGGCGGCACCATCGTATTCGACCTGATCTTTCCGCGTGGCGCCCGGCTGCCCCGTCCCGACGAATCGCCGCTGGCCATCGAGCGCGTCTATCACCCCGCGCACAACGTCGGCCATTTTCGCTACCTGGAGTGCTCCCGGCTGGATGAGCGGGGTCAGCCACCGGCGAGATCACCAACTGGGAGCAGATCCGCTTTCCCTTCGACCCACGCCTTCAGAGCGATCTTGATCTGAGCGCTTACCCGGTGGTGCGCGTAAACGGCCAGCAGAACCTCACCGTGCGCGAGCGGTACACCTGTGACGCCAGCGGCAGTCTGCGCGTCCGGATCTCCGCCGAGCCTACCGGCTACACTCGCAATTTCGTCATCGGCCAGACGGGCGCTCCGCAGGCGGGCTCCGCCGCCAACATCTGACGATTCTCCGGGGTGGGCGGGGGAGCCGGGCCGACTGTCGGGGCGCTGTGCTACAGTGAACCAATTCCACCGTGGTCCTCCCCAATGTCAGCTTCCCAAAGGCCGCGGACGATCGGTCCTGCGAGATGATCAGCCCTTCCGAATCCGCGCGTGGCGTGGACACGATCGACCTGCAGCAGGAGATCGTTCGCCTGCAGGCGCTGCTGGAAACTTCCCGCCAGGTGCATTCAACCATCCGTCAGGATGAGGTGCTGTCGACGGTTCTCCGCATTGTGGTACGGGAACTGGAACTCTCCGGTGCCCTCATCACAGATCCGCCCATGACCTATGGCGAGGTACCCTGCTCGCCCTGGGAAGGTTGTTTCCGGTTTCCTCTCCATGAGACAAAGAAGGCCGCCACCTGACCGAATTGATCGTGGCGACACCCGAGTGCCGGCCCCTCACCATCTACGAAGAAGATTTTCTCGAACGGCTGGCACTACAGGCCGGGGTTGCAGTCGAGAATGCTCGCTACTACGAGCGCAGTCTGGAGTGGGCGCGCGTCCAGCAGGAACTGCATGCGGCGCGGGCGATCCAGCGCAGCCTCGTTCCGCAAAAGATGCCGCAAATCGACGGCTATTCGGTGGCAGTGCGGTACAGCGCCTGCTACGAGGTCGGCGGCGACTGCGTCGATATCGTAGGTCTGCAGGACGGAATCAGGTAATGGCCGTCGCCGACGTCGCCGGCAAAGGGCTGGCCTCCGCGATTGTAGGTACCTCCTTCCGCTCGGCATTTCGCGCCAGCGTGGCGTCGGGAGTGGCTCTGCCCGAACTCGTCGCGCGGCTCAACCGCCAGCATTGCGCCGAGGGCGATGAAGCGCGCAATCGCTACATGACCGCGATATTTTTCGCCTGATCCCGCTGCCCACCAGCTCGAAGTCGTGAACGCCGGCCACAATCCCGGCTTTCTTGCCGCCCGGACGGGTCCGTGCACCAACTCCAGGCCAGCGCCACCCCGGTCGGCATCCTGCCGTTCGCGGAATACCAATCCGAGATCCTCGACTTCCCACCCGGCTGAAGCTCCTCTTCTCGCCGACGGGCTTCATGAGGTCTTTCGCGGGATGAGAGTTCGGCACCGAGCGTTGTTGGCTTCGTTCTTCAGTGCAAGTCGCCGAGTGTGCTGCTATCTCGATACGCTGTGGCGGACTGCGCCGCTTTTCCGGAGAGGATCCGCTGCAGCGGCAGGCGGCATGACCGCGCTGGTTCTGATGCGGATGGCAGGCGTAAGGGAGAAGTCCGATGACCGCGACCGCGGGTGACGACGGTGGAAGTGCGGCTGCCGTCGCGGCTGCGGGTTCGAGAAGGTGGCGATCGAGGTACGGCGGCCAGCGTCGCTGCGCTGATGATTTCCCGGCGAGCGGATTGAAGATCTGGAGCCGGCGGTCGGCCGAGGCCTGCATGCGATGCCATCGGAACATCGGGACCGTCTCGACGAAAAGCTCTCGGTTGGCGTGATTCTCTCCCCGCAACCAGCGACGGCGTGGAAGTGAAGGTGATCGACGACGGCTGCCGGCATTGCGGAAACGGCGCGGCTGGAGCCGGACGTCATCGCAGAAGTCATGGTGAGGAAGATCCGCGCGGTATCGGCGCATGTTCCTCGTCAGGCGCTGGTGGACGAGGCTGAATGGGTCCCCGACAGCAAAGGCAAGGGCAGCTATGTCAGGCTGGTCATCCGCCTCGATAAGGAGTAGCTAAATGCAGACCGAGACACGAACCACCGTCGACAATATCTCTGCTCCAGGAGGCCAGTCCGTCACCGTGCTGCGCTTACGGCGGCAATATCTCCAGCACCTCAGGGAGCCGGTTCTCGGCGCCTGGCAAAACACCACCGGCGGCCCCGTTTTGCTCGACTTCTCCAAAGTCGACTACATCAATTCGAGCGGAATCGCGCTCATTATCCAGATGCTCATGGAAGCCGATAAAACCGGCCGTAAGGTCGCTGCCTTTGGCCTACGCCGCACTTCCGGAAGGTCTTCACCATGGTCGGCATCGCCAAGTGCGCCGGACTGCATAAGGACGAGCCGACTGCGGTGGCGTCTCTATCGTAAACAACTGAAAAAGTGCTTTTACACCCGGCACCGATTAACGCCAGGCATGGTAAAACTAAATCATTAGTTACTTTCTCCGATCTGCCGCGTCCAATGAGGCAGAAGGGAAGTGGGCCTGTGCCGCGTAAACCATCCGAGACCCTGACGGAAGCTGAGCTTCGCATCATGCAGGTGCTGTGGCAAAAAGGCCCGGCGACCGTCCAGCACATCCTCGATGCGCTTCCCGGAACTCTGGCTTACAACACCATTCTCACCACCATTCGCATCCTTGAGCGCAAGGGATACGTGGAGCACGCCAAGGATGGCCGCGCCCACGTGTATACCCCGCTGGTCGCGCAGGAAGACGCCACCCGGTCCGAGATTCGGCACCTGGTCAGCCGCTTCTTTCGCAACTCGCATGAAGATCTGGTGCTCAACATCCTCGAAGATCGCGGAATGGATCCCGAAGAGCTCGACCGCTTACGGCAGATGCTGGAACGCACCGGGGCTCCGGGAGACTCCGGCGCCAATCAATCGCGGAGGGAGAGTCGGTGAATCTCTTCGCGCAAATGGTTGTGGGGCACGTGCTCAATACCCTGCCCGAAGGGTTGCTCCTGGCGGCCTGCGCCTGGCTTCTGTTACGGCTGCTGCCTCGCCAGAATTCCGGCACGCGGTTCGCCATCTGGCTGATTGCACTCGTCGCGGTCGCGGCACTGCCATTTCTCGGTGCCATCCGAGTCGGCGCGGCCGTTTTGCCGCAGACCCATCCCGAGATCACATTGTCGCGTTTCTGGGCCGCCGCCTTCCTCCTTCTGTGGATTCCCCTCAGTTTGCTCGCGCTGGCCCGTGTTGCAGCTGGGCTATGGCAGGTTCGGCGCATCCGCAGAAGCTGTCGGGAAATCCCCGTTACCGACCTCGATCCGATCCTGCGCGAGCCTTTCGCGGATCTGAAGCGGCCGGTGCGCCTGTTGGTTTCCGATCGGGCGCGCGTCCCGCAGCGATGGGTTTTCGGCATCCTGCCGTGGTCCTGCCTGCGTGGAGCCTTCGCGAACTTCCAGCGGATCAACTCCGTCACATTCTGATTCATGAACTGGCCCACATCCGGCGTCACGATGACTGGACGAATCTGGCCCAGAAGATCACTCGCGCCATCTTCTTCTTTCACCCGGCGGTCTGGTGGATTGACGCGCGTCTCTCCCTTGAACGCGAGATGGCATGCGACGAAGCTGTGCTGGCAGCGACCGGCAATCCCCGCGCTTATGCCGGATGTCTCATCGATTTGATCGAGCGCGGCTGCGCCCGCCGCGGGTGGACCATGGCTCAGGCGGCCGTCGCCCGTGCCCGCGACGCTTCTGTCCGCATCGCCCGCATCCTGCAGGAAAGCGCGCCCGCCAGCACCCGGGTGGGCCGCAAGGCCCTTGGCCTGGCCGCAGGCGTATCCCTCGCATGTTCAGGCGTGGTCCTGTGCAGCCCCGGGCTGATTGGTTTCGCTCCGATTCATGCGCAAGGACCGGAATCCGTGCTCGCTGCCCGCGGCTTAGTGAATGCGCGCCTTTCCCCGCCTCATGTCGTGCCGGCGATGTATCATCCCGGACGTGCAGCATCGCACCCTGCCGCACATCAGGTTAGCCTGCGTAGCGCGTCAATGAATCGACCGCAGCCGAAGCAAGCCACCCAGACTCAGCTAACCGTCTACCGGAAAACGAATGAGCGCCGGATGCCGGTTGTCACAGCGAGCCTGAAAGTAGCTCCGCGCACGCAACCTCTCGTGACATCGGCCTATCTGATCGTCGAATCCGCGGAGGAATACGCGCCGACTCCCGCGCAGGTTTCGACGGAGATGATTCCCGCTGCGATCGAGGACGGCTCCATCATCCGGGTGCAAACGGTTCAGGTGGTTCGTCAGGATGCCAGCGGGATTCACGTGCAGATCTTCCGACTCGTGATGAGAGTGCCTGCGGCGATTGCGATGGAGGGCAAAGCGCAGTCCATTTAGGGAAAATTTTTTGATCCGTGCAACTAATTCTTTAGTTCTAATGACAGGAGAAGAAAAGATGAAACTGAATCAAGTCAAAGCATCGCTTACACGGCGCATGACAATTCCAGCTGTTGCCGTAGGAGCTTTTCTCGCCGTGGGAGCGTGGGCTCTCGTACGTCCGGCGTCGCGGCTCCCGCCCCGCCGGCACCGCCCATCAACCAAAGCAGTGTGGCGCCACTGATCTCCCTGGACCAGGCGATGGAGGCGCTGACCGCCCACGTCACCCCCGCGGTGGTCAATGTCAACGTCACGTCGAAGGTGAGCGGCAGGGAGCTCGCCGAAGATGATGGCGACGGTCAGCAGGACCAGCAGCAGATGCAGCAGTTCTTCGGTCCTGGTTCGCCCTTCGGCCAGTTTTTCCAGGGGCCGATGCAGCAACAGCAGCCTTCTATTGAGAAAGGCGAAGGCAGCGGCGTGATCATCTCTCCCGACGGCTACATCGTCACCAACAACCACGTTGTGCACGGCGCCATGAACATCACCGTGACGCTGAGCAATCAGGATATCTATACCGCGAAACTCATCGGCACCGACCCGCTGACCGACATCGCCGTGATCAAAATTAACGGCCAAGATCTGCCCAGCATTCCGTGGGGCAACTCGGCCGACTTACAGCGCGGAGAAATGGTTCTGGCATTTGGAAATCCCTACGGGGAGCAGTTCAGCGTGACGCGCGGCATCATAAGCGCACTCAACCGGCCGAACCCGGAAGCCGACCGCTACAAGCCAGGCCAGTTTATCAAGACCGACGCCGCCATCAATCCCGGCGACTCCGGAGGAGCTCTCGTCGATGCGCGTGGCCAGCTCATCGGCATCAACACTTTCCTCATCTCTCCCACCGGCGCGTTTTCGGGTATGGGATTTGCCATCCCCACTGAGATTGCCGAGCCGATCGCGACTCAGCTGATCAAAGACGGCCACGTTGACCATGGCTACATCGGCATCTCCATCGAACCCGTGACGCCGGCCAACGCGAAATTCTTCGGGGTTCAGAAAGCGACCGGCGCGGTCGTCTCCGATGTCACTCCGGACTCGCCCGGCGCTAAGGCCGGACTCAAAACCGGCGACGTCATCACGGAGCTCAATGGCACTCCGGTGAGCGACGCCGGCGAACTCCGATGAAAACAAGCGAAACCCAGCCAGGCACCACCATCCATCTCACCGTCATGCGCGATGGCAAGAGCCAGACGATTCCCGTCACTCTGGAGTCGATGCCCAACAGCAAGACTGAGGAGGTGGCTCAGAACGGCAATGGCAAAGGCCGCTGGGGCCTCGGCCTGGCCGACCTCACCCCGGACGTGCGTCAGCAGATTCAGGCGCCCTCCAGCGTGCACGGCGCCGTCGTGGAGCAGGTTCGTCCCGGCTCCCCGGCTGATGACGCCGGCATCCAGCGCGCCTTTGTGATTGTTTCGATCAATCGAAAGCCGACGCCCAACGCGGCGGACGTCGCCCAGCAGCTCTCCAGCGTGCCTCAGGGACAGGACGCTCTGGTGCTGGTGTGGTAAACGGAGGCAGCACGTTCGTGGTGATGCATCCGGCCCAGGGCTAACCAGCCTCTCTGCAAGGCGCAGCCGGTTTCTGAGCGGCTGGCTCTTCTTTGTCTTATGCGCTCTCGCGCTCCTGCCCGGCACGCGTCAGGCGGATCACTTCCACCATCGAGCTGGCGATCAGACCTTCACCCACCATCGCTTCCAGGTGCGGAATGATCTGGCGATCTGCGCCTCCGTATCGAGAATGCTCATCATGATCGGCGCGTCGCGCGAGAACTTCCAGGGACTTGCGCGGTGGATACGCGTGCTGCTGCCATAGCCTTCAGTGCCGCGGTATACAACAGCGCTCGCGATCCCCAATTCCTCGCACCGGTCAGGATCGCCTCCTGCAGCGGCTTTCCCTGCCATCGGTCGCTCTCGCCGAAGTAGACGCGCAGCATCCGGCCTTCGAACTGTTCCTTCATCGGGTCATCCCTGGTAGTCGCAGATCCATGCTGGTCTGATGTCGGCTCATTCCTGTTCCAGCTCCGCCGCGCGCCAGAACACCGCAAGACGTCCACGTCCGACAGCACCTACCAGCCCCTCTTCCACCATTTGCTCCACCACCGGCAAAAACGCCTGCAGCTTCGCGTCCGTATCCACGGCCGAAGCATCATGGATGCGTCCCGTGACAGATGCAAGGGCTTTTCTTTGTGCACTCGGCGATGCGCCCCGAATCCCTCGATGCCGCGATACACGGTGACACCGGCAATATCGTTGGCGCGCATCGCCTGTACCAGCGCTTCATGCAGCGGCT
>CAVPCE010000113.1:0-27092 GCA_963702295.1 uncultured Acidobacteriaceae bacterium
GCCCGACGGTGATGAGATCCGCGGCGGCGATGGCTTCCAGTGTTTCCGGCGGCGGCGGAGGGTCGGCGGGTTCCAGTGTCAGCTCGACAATGCGCTGGCGGCTTGCAGTGATGCTGGTTTCTCCGCGCACGATGGAGCCGTCTTCCATATGAGCGGCCAGAGTGACGTTGGCGGAGGTGGCGGGGAAGATGTGACCGCGACTGGCGAGGATTTCGGCGGCGAGGCGGATGGCCTGGGCGAAGTCGCCGGTCATCTCGGTGAGGGCGGCGATAAACAGGTTGCCGAAGTTATGACCTTCAAGTTCGCCGCCATTGCGGAAACGGTGACGAAAGAGGCGGGAGATGAGCCGCTCATCCTCAGAGAGCGCAACCATGCAGTTGCGCAGATCGCCGGGAGGCAGCATGTTGAAGTCGCGGCGGAGGCGTCCGCTGGAACCGCCGTCGTCGGTGACGGTGACCACGGCGCTCAGGTCGACAATGAGCGGCGCGCGCGAGGGAACGGTGAGCAGGCCGCCGCCGTGCGGAACGCGCTGTTTCAAGCCGCGGAGGAGGGTGGAGAGGCCGGTTCCTCCGCCGATGGCGACGACGCGCAGACCAGGGGGATCGGAGATTTTCGCGGCTCGAGTACTCACAAATCAGGAGTCCAGGCTCAAGTCTAAACCTAAACTCCGCAGCGGTTCTCCTCAGCCAAGCTCGGGATAGAGAAGCTCGGTGAAGCGGGGATCGTCGGCCATGTCGACGAAATCGGGATCGCTGCGCGCCTGGATGCGATTGGAGGGGTTGAGCTCGATGGCTCGGCTGAGATGCTCGAGGGCATCCTCGGCCTGGCCGGTCATGCTGCTGAGCACAGCCATGCCGTAGTGGGCGAAATCGGCTTTGGACGAGCTGGACAGGATGGACTCGAACTGGTCGCGTGCTTCTTCCCATGAACCGGCGTTGAGCAGAGAAACAGCATAGTCGTACTGTTCCTCGGGCGTATCGAAGCTGCGGGCATCGCTGGCGCAGTTGCGATCGCAGACGGTGATGTACACGCGGACGCGCTCCAGGATTTCCGCCGGCGCGTCACGGGAAAGCTTCTCGAAGGCGGTGCGCGCCTTCTCGTACTTGCCCTGCTGCATCAGCTGGACGGCGTTCTGGTAGTCGGCCAGCATACGGGGAGACTGGGGTTCGGCGGCGGTGGGCTTGGCAGCAGCGGGGGTGCGCGGCCGCTTTGCCGAGGAGGAATCGCGGGCTTCCTGCATTCGGGCCATAAAGAGTTCGTGCCTCGAAGCCACCATACGCTGGATGGCCTCTTGTGCTGTGACAACGTTTTACGCAGAATGCCCTGTGTCGTCAAATCGGGTCAGCGCGCCGGGCGATTTGCTCTTCGCGGGCGGCCTGCGCAGAATGGTAGAAGAGCGCGAGAGTGGGTGCGGCGATCCGATATCTGGTGAGTGTGGCGGCGGGGCTTCTCCTGATGGCATCGGTGACCCAGGCTCAGCGGAAGACGCATGCGCCTCCGCCGCCGCCACCTCCGCAGCCGGCCATTCGCATCGAGGTGGCGCCCCTCGGCTATATGCCTCCGGGTTCGTTCTATCTCACTTATCGCCTCTCTTCGGCGGCGCTTGGATTTTTCGATAACGACCATCTGCTGTTTACCTTCCGGGTGGGAGGCCTGCTGAAGCGTTTGCCCAGCGATCAGGTCGACGACGACGACCAGGAAATCCGCGCGGTCGTTGTGGACCTGCGGACCGGCAAAGTGGTGAATCAGACGGAGTGGCGCGAGCATGACCGCTCGGCTTATCTGTGGCCTTACCAAAACGGCCAATTTCTCGTGCGGGTTCGGGATTCGCTGTATCTCACCGATGCATCGCTCGAGCTGCGTCCGTTTCTGACGTTGCCAGCAGGGCTGCGGGACGTGCAGATTTCGCCGGATCGGAAGCTGACGATTCTGGAAACGGATGAGCCGGAGAAGGGGCGGGCGAACGTGGACGACACAAACGCACTGGGAGCCGGGCATCCCGTAAAGGTGATGATCCTGCGCTCGGGAACCGATGTGGCGATCGCCGAGAGCCACGCTCACGACGTAATTCACGTCCCCCTGCTCGGCTCCGGCCTGCTGGATACCCTCGAAGGAGCGGCACCCGGCACATGGGCGGTTCGGTTCGTGCCCTTCCACGGTCCGCCTCGGATTTTGGCTCAACTCAAAACGGGATGTCGTCCCACCCCCTATGCCATCAGCGCCAGCGTGGCACTGGTTTTTGGCTGTTACCTCGATGGCAACGACCACAGCATTACCGCCATCTCTGACGACGGAACCTGGCTGTGGCAGACGCGCTGGGAGAACAAATATGTCTGGGGCTGGTTTGCCCCTGCCGAGAACGGCAGCCGCTTCGTTTACGAATCGCTGCAGGTGAACCGCCCCATCAGCACCTTCGACGCCCTGTATCCAGAGGATATTCAGGAGCAACTGGCGGGGGTGTACGACACAGAGACCGGGAAACTGGTCCTGGTGGAGAACGCCTCACCGGTGCTGACGGCGGGACAAAACGTCGCATTATCGCCGGATGGGATGCGCTTTGCCATCCTGCGCGATGGGGCGGTCGAGATTTACGATCTGCCTCCGGTGGAGAAACCGCCACAGCCGGCGGCAAAGGGCGCGCGGAAAGACAAGTGATGGTCGGGCGGCGGGCGGACGAGCGCATGACCAGGCACCTGCCGTCACTTAGAGACGGTCGTGACAACAGGGTATGCAATGGTCTCGATTTTCACTTATCATCGCGCCCTATGAAGAAATGGATCGCCATTGCGTTTCTGTTTGCCAGTGTTGCCGTAGCGCAGCAAACCCACAACCAGTACGAGCCGCCGAATACGCCAGGCGCCGGGCAAAAACTGCTGGCGCAGTTTGCCGGCAACTGGGACGTCGTCAAGACGTTCTTCCCCAGAGCAGGAAAGCCGATTGTCTCGAAAGGCGAGTGCAAGCAGTACATGATCCAGGACGGCAAATTTCTGGAGTCGGATTTCACGTTCTTCAATGCCGACGGAACGAAGGGCACCGGCACCGGAATCTCCGGGTTCGATTCCAAAACGAATCGCTTCACCACTGTCTGGTTCGACTCGCGGCAAACCACGATGTCGATCCGGCAGAGCGATGGCACCTTCGACGGCAAAAACATTGTTCTTTGGGCAACGGCCCTCGACCCGGACGATCCCGGGCGCAAAACCGTGGCGCGGGCGCATCTGGAAGACGACGGCCGCGTTCTCGTCCATCGCCATTTCTTCATTGACGACAAGGGAAACGAGCGGATGATGATCGAGCTGCGGATGACCAGGAAATAGGTTCCTGTCCTGTTTTCGCTCGGATATCCGGTGAGACGCCAATGCCGGCCGCGAGCTATTGACATCCCAATAGAAGGGGTGCGATTCTCAAGGGTTTTGCCGGGGGTGTTTTGCGATGAATCCGCCAGGAAGTGCGGTGGGGACGGAAGCACAAAGGTCGTCCGCTGGGCCGTTGACGGTCGCGGCGCCGTATCTGATCCAGCAGAAGTGGGACGCGTACACCGAGGAGCAGCATGCTGTGTGGGCGGAACTGGTGCGGCGGCGAATGCCGCAGCTCCGCGAGCACGCGGCCGAGGAGTATCTCAACGGGTTTGAGCAGATCGGCCTGAAAGAAGACGCGATCCCGAACCTGGCGGAGGTCAACCGGCGGCTCTCTCCGCGGACGGGCTGGAACGCTACGCCGGTGAGCGGATTCCTGCCGCCGGATGCGTTCTTCGAGATGCTGGGCGCGCGGCAGTTTCCGACCACGACTTACATCCGCAGCCGGGAATCGATGGAATATACGCCGGAGCCGGACATCTTTCACGATGTCTTCGGGCATGTGCCGATGCACGCGCATCCCGTGTTTGCCGATTTTCTGCAGCACTATGGGCGCGTCTGTGCGAGGTTGATGCACGACAAGGACAAGCTGGAGAAGATGGGGCGGCTCTTCTGGTTCACGGTGGAGTTTGGCGTGATCCGGCAGCAGGGCAAGGTCAAACTTTACGGCAGCGGTCTGATCTCTTCGCACGGTGAAGGTACGCACGTGATCGAAGGGCGGCCGGAGATTCGCGACTTCGACCTGGATCAGGTTCTGGACCAGAAGTTCCTGGTGTCGGAGGAGCAAAAAGTGCTGTACGCAGTCGAGTCGTTTGACCAGATTTACGAAGCCGCGCAGGAGGCCGAGAAGCGGCTCTCATGAGTGGATTTAGGGCTCACGCTTGCTGTCGCGGCGAACCCGACGACTGAAGTGAGAGCGCGTCGCGACTCCGAAAAGTAACGGTAAAGTCGCGGAATTTGCAAAGCTTTTATCACCGCGGATGCACAATACGAGAATTGACCTGGTTTCCGGAGGCGGGCAGTCGGCATCCGGACCGGGGGCGTGCAGGAGGGACCCAGTGCCTCGGATCCATTTTCAGTTGCAGCTGGCGGAGCTGAAGGACAAGCTGCTGGCAATGGCGGCTCTGTCGCAGCAGGCGGTGCAGGCCGCGGTGGACGCGTGGCTGCAGCGGGACGCGGGGCTGTGCCAGTACGTGCGCGAGAACGAGACGGCGATCAACATGGCGCAGCGGGAAGTGGACGAGATGGCTTACGAACTGCTCTCGCGGGAGCAGCCGATGGCCGTCGATCTGCGGTTCATCCTGGCGGTCATTAAGATCAACGGCGATCTGGAGCGGATCGGCGACATGGCGATGAGCATCGCGACCCGGACGGTGGACCTTCTGGATCAGGATCCGCTGGATCTGCCTGTGGACGTGGGCGGCATGGGCGACTTTGCGGTGCGCATGATCCGATCGGCGCTGCAGGCGCTGCTGGATGGCGACGCGCTGTTGGCCGAGTCGGTGCGCGATATGGACGACGAGATCGACCGCATGAACCGCGTAGCGACAGCCGACCTGACGGTACCGCATTCAGCAGCAGCCGGAGTCTGCCGATCAGGCGCTGCCGGCGATTCTCGATCTCACGCAACCTGGAGCGGATCGCCGACCACGCGACGAACATCGCAACCGACGTGATTTTCTGGATCCGCGGCGCCGATGTGCGGCACCAGCTGTCGCTGGCGATCGACTGAGTGGGACAGGGGTTACGGGTTACGGTTTAAGGTTGTAGAAAACGAGGATCTCTCCCGGATACAAACCGTAGCTGCAGCTATGCTGTTTCGCTGGACCCTCCTCTGCGAGCGCGCGGCAGCAGCCAGGCCAGCGCCGACTCCAGTTCGCTTCTCCGACACATCTTCCACCACCACAGCGTTGCCGATGCCCTGCGGCAGGACAAGCGGCGAGTGCCGGCGCGATTCTTTTTGTCGCGGCCGGCGGCGGCGAGCAGCTGTGCGGCGGTGGCGCGGAAGGGCGGCAGCGGTCCGTAGGCGAGGATTGTGGGCTCGATGCGCCCCGCTTGATCGGGGGCGACGGTCCCGCGGACGAGAGCCACCTGCAGCGCGGCGAGCATGCCCCAGGCGATCGCTTCTCCGTGGAGCAGCTTGCGGAAGCGGGTCGCAGCTTCGATGGCGTGGCCGAGCGTGTGTCCAAAGTTAAGGATCATGCGCAGGCCGGACTCGCGCTCGTCGAGGGCGACGACGCCGGCTTTGATGCGGATGGAGTCGGTGATGACGCGCTCAAGGGCCGCCGGATCGCGGGCCAGGATCCGGTCGGCGTTCTGCTCCATGAAGCAGAAGAGGGCGGCGTCGCGGATGATGCCTGCCTTGACGCTTTCGAACAGGCCCGCGCGGAACTCGCGATCAGGCAGCGTTTGCAGGACCTCAAGGTCAGCAAAGACTGCTCGCGGGTGGTGGAAGCTGCCGATGAGGTTCTTGCCGGCGGCAAGGTTGACACCGGTTTTGCCGCCGACCGAGGAGTCCACCTGGGCGAGAAGCGTGGTGGGCACCTGAATGTACTCGATGCCGCGCATGTAGATGGAGGCGAGGAAGCCGCCGAGGTCGCCGACGATGCCGCCGCCAAAGGCAATCAGGATCGAGGAACGGTCGGCGCCCGAGCTGGCCAGCTGGTCGGCGAGCTTCTCCACCTCGGCGAGGCGTTTCCAGCGCTCGCCGGCGGGCAGGAAGAGGACCGTCGGCTGGGCGGATTTGGGGAAGGCAGCGAGGAGCCTTTTTCCCCAGAGGGCCCAGATTTCCGGCGAGGTAAGAATGAATGTCCCGGCGGCAGACTTCTGAAGCGACTGCGCCAGCTCAGGGAAGAGTTTGCGCCCGACATAAACGGGGTAGGTCGCCGACGCGGTCTTGACGGTGAGGGCCGGTTTCACGAGTCCCATCGTAATGCCTCAAAACAGGGTTCACGGTTTACGGTTTACGGTTCAGGTTTCGCGGTGCAGGTTTCGCGGGGGCAGGGTGCAGGGCGTCGCCTATGGAGCCCTCGTTCTGTCGGCGGGCAAAAAAAATCTGATTTTTCGATGTCAACGCTTGGTATAGGTCTTTTATTTACTGTTAGTTGCAGAAATCATCAGAGACCTCCTGGCGTTACTTGATTGATAATCGATCACTTAGGAGGAGGCTCCTCGACTCTGCTCCTTACGACAGAGTGATCGCCCATAGAAAAAGCCCGCGAACGGCGGGCTTTTTCTTTTTTCACTCTATAAGTTCAGAATACCAAACTCGACTGGGTTTACTGCCAATCCGGGTGGCTTGGAAGCCTTGTGGATTCAGGGGGAACGCAGTCGTACTGTGACCGAAGGGACTTGACGAGATTTCCACAAAGCGAGTGAAAACTGGATATTGGGTGCAGGGTGCAGGGTGAGGTCGCGGGACCCAGATCCGGCGGCGCGGTTCGGGGTTGCGGCGGAGCGGGATGTTGCCTTGGCAAGCGCAAAGGTGTGACATCTGCTACAGATGTGGCGGCGGATTTACGGCATTCTGCATCGCAAGTGGCAGTTGAGTCTGATAACCGCGAGGCAGCCCATGAACGATCTTTGCACCCTGGCCCATTACAAAGAGGACGATCTTTCCACCCACGCCGTGTCGTTGGCGGTGATGGCGTGGGTTTTGCGGCATGCCAACGCGGGCGGTTCGCACCTGGACCGGGCGGCTTTTCACCGGGCGGCGGATCTGGCGCTGCTGTTGTTTCGCGAAGAGGAGCGGCGATTTGCCTCGGCGGATGCCTCGGCGCCGCTGCTGGACTCGGTGTATCTGAAGGCGTTTGTGCCGGACGCGGCCGAACTGGACGAGGCGGCCGAGGCGCTGGGAACGACGGAGAGAACGGGGTGCGGAACGTGCTGCGACGGCGGTGGCGGCGCGCTTCCAGCGGGAGATTCTGCGGCGGGTGCACCAGCGGCCGGTGGAGATGCGGGTGGGGTGCGAAGAACTGGCGCGGTGAGGGGCAGAGGACAGCGGACAGCGGACAGCGTATAGAGACCTGGCTGCCAGTTCCGGTTCGGCCGCTCGGCGCAGCGATTCCCTTTTGCCTCCGCTCGGATGACAATCCAAGAGAAAAATTAGCCGGATAAAGATCCAGCGTTGATCGCTTCTCGGATTTAGCGGGAGGTCTTCACCGCGTTTTTCTTTGCCCTCGTACGTTGGTGATCGGCTGCGTATTCGGATTGCGCCGGGTCGGCGCGGGATGATTTTTGTCCATGCATCTCGGTACACTACATCGCAGCACAATCAGGGAGTGGCATGGATCAATACGTAGAGCGCGTTGTCGATCTGACGGAGCCGGCAGCGAATCAGCTGTATGACATGAGCGTGGAGCAGGCGCGGGAGCTGCTGCTGCTTGGGCCGGCTGAGGAGGTTCGTCGCATTCGGGGTTCGTTCGCTCTGCTGGCTAAGGCAGGCAAGAGCGTGCGGATGGCGCGGTCGCTGGATCGGCCGATGCGGTATTTTCTGGCCAAGCGGCAGGAGGGGTCCTGCCCTGGTGGTAGCGTCGCGGATCGACACGATTCATGCGTGGCTTAAGGCCGAGGGACTGGACGGGCAGTTTCATCCCAGCTACACGCGGATGGTTCCGGCGCACCACGTGGTGGATCTGCAGCTGATTGGCTGTCCCGACCCGGATCCTGTCTACACGCGCTTCTTCACGCCCGAGATGGGGACGCTGCCCGCGGACTTGTCTGCGATTGGCGGGCGGTATATCGGCGCGCTGGCCGACGAGATTGCGCTGTGGCTGAGCATGTGCCGGCTAAGGAGCCGATCGGCGTCTGTTTTTCCGGCGGCATCGACAGCGGCAGTGTTTTCCTGGCGACGTATCACGTGATGCGGAAGCTGGGCATCAGCCCGAGCCGGCTGAAGGCCTTCGTGCTGGATCTGGGAGATGGGCCCGACGTTCGCCAGGCACGTGAGTTTCTGGAGAAGCTGAAGCTGTCGCTGTTCCTCGAACCGATTGAGGCCGATGCGGCGCAGCTGGACGTGGCGGAAACCATCCGTGTGGTGGAGGACTACAAGCCGCTCGATCTGGAGTCGGCCACGATGGCGTTGGCGCTGGAGAGAGGCATCCGCGCGCGCTATCCCGAGTGGAGATACCTGCTCGATGGCGATGGCGGGGATGAGAATCTGAAGGATTATCCGATTGAGGAGAATCCCGAGCTGACGATCCGCAGCGTGGTGAACAACCCGATGCTCTATCAGGAAGGCTGGGGTGTGGGCAAGATCAAGCACTCGCTGACGTACAGCGGCGGGCTGAGCCGGTCGTATGTTCGCACGTATGCGACGGCGCACGCGCTTGGCTTCGAGGGATTCAGTCCGTATACGCGGCCGGACGTGATCGCGGTGGCCGAGGCCATCCCCTTCATTGAGCTGACCCAGTACAGCGTCGATCGCCTGTATGAGCTGAAGGGGGAGATTGTTGGCCGCGGGGTGAAGGCTGTGACCGGCTTCGATATGCCTGCGTTCCCCAAGCGGCGATTCCAGCATGGCGCGATGCCGCAGAAGACGCTGCGCTCGATGCTGCCGTGGCGAGAGGCGCAGTACCGCGAGCAGTTCCACTCGCTCTATCGGTGAGAGGGCCGGCTGTGCCTTATCCCGAATCTGCCAGCCAGCGCAATGCGTGGGTGCTGGAGCAGCGTGTGGAACTCAATGCTCTGACGCCGGGGCGGCCGTGGGCGTATCTGGTGGAGGAGGAGCGCAGTGCATCGGGTGAAGTGGTGCCGGTGGCCACCATTTTCCTGACGAACCGGGAATGTCCGTGGCGCTGCGTGATGTGCGATTTGTGGCGCAATACGCTGGCGGAGGACACGCCGGCGGGAGCGATTCCTGATCAAATTGCTTATGCTTTGGCGCGGCTGCCGGCGGCTCGCGAGGTGAAGCTGTACAACAGCGGGAGCTTTTTCGATCGCAGGGCGGTTCCGGCGGAAGACCACGAGGCGATCGCTGATTGTGTAGCAGGATTCGAGCGAGTGATTGTGGAGTGTCACCCGTCGCTGGTGAATGATGAGTGCCTGCGCTTTCGCGATCGTCTGCGGGGGCGACTGGAAGTGGCAATGGGGCTGGAGACTGCGCATCCGGAAGTTCTGGAGAAGCTGAACAAGCGGATGACGCTGGAGGATTTCTCTTCGGCAGCGGATCGTTTGCGCTCGAACAATCTGGACCTGCGGGTGTTTCTTCTGGTCAAGCCGCCGTTCATGCAGGAATCGGAAACGCTGGAATGGACGGCACGTTCGCTGGAGTTTGCTTTCGACTGTGGAGCGACGGCAGCGACGCTGATCCCAACAAGGGCGGGCAACGGAGCAATGGAGGCGCTGGCGGCGGAGGGTCTTTTCTCGCCACCTTCTCTGGCGATGCTGGAGGAGGCGGCAGCGTACGGCATCGGGCTGGCGCGAGGGCGCGTGTTTGCGGATTTGTGGGACGTGGAGCGATTCGCAACCTGCGGGGTTTGTCGCGACGATCGCATCGCACGGCTGCGTCGGATGAATCTGGAGCAGCGTGTTCCGCCGTCGATTCGCTGCGATGCGTGCGGAGGAGGGAGTTGAACCGGAGCTGGGACATTGCGGTGGTGGGCTCGGGTTTTGCCGGCTCGCTGCTGGCGATGATCGCGAGGCAGCTGGGCCGGTCGGTGGTTCTGATTGAGCGCGGGAGCCATCCGCGCATGGTGATTGGCGAGTCGTCGACGCCGCTGTCCAATTTGCTGCTGGAGGAGTTAGCGGAGCGGTATCACCTTGATGCTCTTCGGCCGCTGGCGAAGTGGGGGAGCTGGCAGCGAGCGCATCCCGAGGTGGGCTGCGGGCTGAAGCGCGGATTTACGTTTTATCACCATCGGCTGGGATCGCTGGACGGGGCGGTTGCCGAGCGGCGGGATCAGTTGCTGGTGGCGGCGAGTCCACGGGATGCGATCGCGGACACGCACTGGTACCGAGCGGATTTCGATCATCTCCTGGTGCGGGAGGCGCAGCGCCTCGGCGTTGAGTATCTGGATCGTGTAACGCTGCGCGAGTTCCGGGATACAGGCAGCGCAGTTGCGCTGAGAGGCACGCGGGGCGATGAGGATCTGACGGTGCACGCCAGCTTTGTTGTCGATGCCACGGGTCCGCGCGGATTTCTGCACCAGGCGCTGCAACTGGGGGACAGCGCGCTGCCGGGATTTCCCGCAACGCAGGCGCTGTACAGTCATTTTTCGGGTGTGGGGCGGTTTACGGAGAGCAGGGTTGGCGAGGCCGAAGGTGCGCCGCCGTATCCGGCGGACGATGCGGCGGTCCACCATATTTTTGATGGTGGATGGATCTGGGTTTTGCGCTTCAACAACGGCATTACCAGCGCGGGCGTGGCTGCCACGGAGCGAGTGGCGGCCGATCTGAGACTGAGCGAAGGCGAGCCGGCGTGGGAGCGGCTGCTGCAGCAGCTTCCTGCGCTGCAGAAGTCGTTTGCGGAGGCACGCGCGGTGCACCCTTTTCGGCACATGCCGCGGCTGAGCTTCCGGTCGGCTGCGATTGCCGGACCTCGTTGGGCTTTGCTGCCGTCGGCGGCTGGGTTTGTCGATCCGCTGCTGTCGACGGGCTTTCCGCTGACGCTGTTGGGCGTGTCGCGTGTTGCAGAGATCGTTGCGCAGGACTGGAAGACGGAGGCCTTCGATCGCAGGCTGCAGGCGTACGCCGAGCAGACCGACAGAGAACTGCTGGCTACGGGAAGGCTCATCGGCGCGCTCTATGCCACGATGGATAACTTTCCGGTGTTTGTGGCGATGTCGCTGCTCTATTTTGCGGCGGCCAGCTATTCGGAAGCGGCGCGCCGGCTGGGAAAGGCGCATCTGGCCTCGTCGTTTCTGCTCTGCGACGATGCGGCGTTTGGACCGGAATCGAATCGCCTGTTCGAACGCGCGATGCATCCGCTGAAGCAAGTTGAGTCGGCGGAATTGGTGCGCGACATCCTGAGCGCCATTGAGCCTTTCAACGTGGCGGGGCTGGGACGGCCGGAGAGGCGAAACTGGTATCCGGTAGAGGCCCGCGACCTGCTGGAGAACGCGCACAAGCTGGAGGCGACGCGCGAGGAAGTGCTCGCCATGCTGGAACGCTGCGGCTTCAGCGCTTTTTAATACGAGCCGCCCGGGGCGGGATTGAGGACTGGAGTGGATGAGGCTGCGCGTTTTCTGCGCGTATCGAGAGCCATCTCGATAAAGAGAGCTGCGGGGCCGACCCAGAAGAGGGCGTACAGCGGCGCGTAGATGCTGCTGTCGAGGCGCATGAAGAATTCCACCAGCGCAATCGTGAAGGCCACAACGCATTGCCCGGTTCGCGAGCGCACGGTGGTCTTTGGGTCGGTGATCATGAAGAAGATGAAGAGCTGATACATCGGGCCGGTGATGGGGCGACTTCGGCTGCCAAGGGATCGCCGGTGATCAGTGTGCGCACGAAACGCGAGAGCGATGAACGACGACCACATAGTCGCGGTGATGTGGAAGCGTTGCACCCGCCAGGTGATCAGCGAGCCGAGAACCCAGATGACGAGAGCGGCCAAAGTGTTGCCCCACTGAATGTTGAGTCCGGCCAGCATTGGGCGCCAGGAAGAGCATGGCGCAGATGCCGAAGTTGGAGGGATTCCAGAGGTGGCGGCCGCGAAAGCGGATCGCGTACTTCGACGTGATGGCGAGCGCCGCGCAAAGGGCATACGGCCAGAAGCCGGGGAACGCAGCAGGATGCCGACGCTGATGCCGGTAATGTAGGCGCTGGCCGGAAGCGGCCATTTGCGCAGAACATGCGGCCGAGGGTCATTTCGCCGGCCATGCTCGCGGCGATGGCGAGCAGAGTTTGCTCGATAGCTTTCGAGAATGCCAAAGAGAAATGGCCCACCAGCAGGATAGGGTAATGAAGACCGGCGGCAAGATACCGGTCTCGTCGAGCAGCCGGGTCGCTTCCAGGCGCGGACGCGGCGGCGGACCGGCTGGGGCAGCGGTAATCGGCGGGAGCTTCATTGGGGCTCCTATGACATGGGATCGATTCGGTTCGGGCGCAAGCTGTTATTGCGTACTGTCCGGATGGCCAGCGAATTTCGACTTTCTCGATTTGCGGATTCTTGCCCAATCCGAAATGCAGCCGCCGGTCGTTCTGAGCGCAGAAGCCGCTGCCGCCGGAGACCTCCTGCACCTGCTGCTCGGCCGTTCCAGAAGAGCGTGACCTGGCGCCGATCGCGCTGCGATTACTCTTTGTTCCTTCCAGATCGAATTCGATCCAGTCTTGATCCGGCGCCACCACGTCTTTGTAGATCAGGAGCGGTCCGCTCTGGTTGGCGACCACGGCATCCAGCACTCCGCTGTTCCACAGATCGGCCAGCGCCACCGACGCGGCCGTCGTAGGCGATCGGTCACGCCCACGGCCTGGGCGACTTCCTCAAATTTTCCCGCGCCATCGTTGACCCAGACCTTCTTTTGCTGATAGCCGGAGAGGCTGCGGCCGTCGAAGGCCGGCCAGTCGAGGCATCGCAGATGATGGACTTGTTGCCGCCGGCAACCTTGGAAAAGTCGTACCAGTAACTGCGATTGCGAGCCAGCGAGACATAGCCGTTCGTCGAGGAACAGGTCCAGATTGCCGTCGTTGTTGAAGTCGCCAAACTGCGCGCCGAAGCTCCACCCGCCCAGCTCGACGCCGAGATCGCGGGCCATGTTCTGGTAGTGCGGACCGGAGCGATCTTCGGGCACCCACAGATTATTCCCCTGAATGAGTACGCCTTCTTCGGAGATGTTGGAGACGTAAATGGAGAACTTCCCCTGATTGAAGATGTCGCCGAACGCGGCGTTCATGCCACTTTTTGGCGCGAAGCCGACGCCGGTGTCGGCGCCTGCCTCGTGAAAATGGCCATGATCGTTGATATAGAGCTCGGAAACGCCGTAGTCATTCGCGACGAACAGATCCGGATAGCCTGTCCCGGCGAGATCGGCGGCAGCGCAGGCTAATGCCCAGCGGCGGCTGACGATTCCCGCCTTCGCACTCACTTCTTCAAAGCGCCCATTGCCCAGATTGTGAAAGAGATATTTGCGGCCGCCGTTCTTCGCATACTCGAAGCTGTCGGGCATCATGCGGGTGTTCTTCAGATGCCACAGATTCACGTCTTCCGGATAGTAGCCGCCGACAAAGAGGTCCAGCTTGCCGTCGCCATCGTAGTCGAGCCACACGGCGGTGTTGGCATTGATCCACGGGGGAAGGCCAGCCTGATCGGTGACCCGCGTGAAGCCTTTGCCTGCATCGTTGTGAAACAGCTCCGGCTTGCCCCACTTGATGAGGAAGAGGTCGTCGTAGCCGTCGTTGTCGTAATCGCCCCATACGGCGCCCATCGAGACGCCGGTGCCTGGCTGATTCACGTCCGCGATGCCCAGCTGGGGCGCGACGTCAGTAAAAGTGCCATCGTGATTGTTACGATAAAGGTGGTTCAAGCTGCCGGTGCGGCTGTTAGTGACGTAAATGTCCGGCCAGCCATCGCGGTTGTAGTCCACGATCGAAACGGAAGCGCCCATGGATGCGACTTCCGGCATGATCCGGTTCAGCCTGGGGTCGAGGGTCGGCGCCTCGTGCACAAAGTCGATGCCCGCCTGCTTCGACACCTCCTGGAAACAGAACCCATAACGCGGCAGGGCTGTCTGGCAGTCGGTATGCACCGCTGCGGTTGAGGCCCTGGGGGCCAAACCGCCGCATGAGAGCCGGTGTTGCCAGCATTCCGGCAAAGACAATCGTGAGGACCACTCGAGCCAGAGAGATTCGCTTCATCGCTGCGTCGCAGCCTCGCTTGCATCGGCGGAACGCGGGTTCAGGGCGTCACGGAAGCTCTGCGGGGTGACATAGCGCGTTTGCCACGTCAACCAGTCGCCGGGATGATGCCGGTACACCCATTCGTCTTCCAGCGGGGCCGGCGGCGTGTCGTAGGCGGTGCGCGCGTGGTAGGGCAAGGGCCGGACCGTGGCTGAATCGGTGGAGTTGTAATCGCCGTCCTTGATCCATCCATCGCCGGCAATCAGAACATCGCGCACCCAGCCAGCCTCGGGTGCAGCGGGCACGGGAAGCGGAAGGTCATCTCGTCTCCGGCATTCATGATCACGTAACGGTCATCGATCTTATTCAGCAGTTCCCGGACATCGCCGTAGCGTGTGTAATAGCCCTGCAGATCGGGCCAGATCTGCGTGGTCGAGGCCAGGTGAGAGTAGTCCGGAATCTCCGGCGAGGACATGTTTGCCTGGTGAATTGTGGAATATCCGCGGTAATGCAGGTTGGCCATCGATGGATCGATGTGGGTGACTCTCAGCGGCGTATTGGGCAGTCCGCGCGCCCACTGAATCTGGTCCCAGTAGATTTCGAGGTTCGTACGCAGGCGCACTTTGCGCGGCGCGCCGGGCACAAAGACGCCGGTCAGATCGATCAGGCAAATCTTGTTGCGGCCGGCCGGGAAGCCGAGGTTGCTGCGAGCGATTCTCCATCCACCGTGTCCATTCGGAACTTCCAGACGCAAAGGCTCCGGCTGGTCATGGTGGCCCTGGCCGAGGGCTACGTTGATCGACGAGTCAGAAGGATGCAGCCAACCGCGAGCAATAAGGTAGAGCGGGCCGTTTGTCGGCGCGTCGGGTCCAAGGTCGACCTCCACGTAATGATCGTGGGTGACGCCCTGATACTGGCCCCGGCCGAAGGTATCGAGATAGTGGCCGTCGAGCGATTCCACGATGCCCGTGACGTCATGGCCCTCGTCGTCGACCGCACGCGCAATCGCGTGGGGCATGTCGGTCGCCGTGATCGCCAGCTTCACCGGAGGAACGACGAAGCGCTCATCCACAAAAACGGCGGTGCCTTGCGGATGATCCACCGTCATTAATTGCAGCCAGTCGTAGTAGTAGGTCTCCCACAGCTCGCCGGAGATGCTGAGGTCGTAGTTCCCGTCGCGCGGCGCAAGATCTTCAGGCGGAATTTTGTACCACTCCTGAGTGGCCGCGATGCGGGCCGGACCCAGATCGTTGATGCGCAGCCCGATGGCCGATCCCCAGGGCACGGTGTCCTTGACGAAGCGCATTTTCCTGCCATCCCAGGCAAAGAGGAAAGGGCAGGAGCCTTTGAGACGCTGCTCGGCGAGCGCTTCCTGATCGCTGTGCAGGCTGAACTCCGCGTTGACCACGCCGTTGGGCCACAGGACGCGCGCTACATCGGTTTCAGGCCATTCACCCAGGCCGAAATGCTCCTCCGGTCCGGTGATGGGCTGCGCCTGCAACAGAAGTCCCGAGCGGGCCTGGATTTCTCCGCCGACGCCAAAGGAGTTGATGCGCTGATCGCCGACGGCTGTAACGGCCCGCGTGCGAATGATCTGCCAGTGGTAGTTCTTGGCGCCGTGGTTGACCGCCTTGATCGGCTGACCCACCGCGTCCAGTCCGAGGAGGTCGAGGCGGCCAGACTGGTCCAGATCCGCGGCGGCAAACACGCGCTTCAGGTTCGAGGGATCCTTCATCGAGCGTGTAGCCGCCATCCTGATGGCCCAGCCAGATCATGGCCTTGTGACCCTGAGCTGCGAGCAATAAGTCCATCGCACCATTGTTGTCGAGATCCGCTGTCAGCAGGCGGACGGGTCCGTGCAGAGCGGTTGACGCATCGGGCACATGCGCCAGTGGCTCCCGCGTCCAGATTCCGTCGTGCGCGATGAGGCGCACTATGGTCCCGTCCGCCTGAAGCGCCAGCAAATCAAGACTGCCACTGTGGCGTGTGTCGGCGGCAGCGACGGCAGCGACAGCGCCAGGATCCGGCGGCGGAGCCATCTCGTGGAAATTCCCGGAGCGGTCGTTGTGCAGTATGTGCAGATGACCGGCGCCATCGAGGAGCGAGGCGTCCGGATTGCCGTCGCCGTCGAGATCGGCCCACACACATTGCTGCACTCCGGAGAGTCCAGGAAAGGGATGGATGGGCGTAAAGGTGCCCTCGCCATTGTTGCGCAGGACGGTGGGCGGTCCGGTGGGTGAGCCGAGCAGGACGTCCAGGTCGCCGTCCGCTTCGATGTCGAGAGCCCACGCGCCGGTGTAGGCGGCATCGAGGATGGCCGCGGGCAGCTTTGTCATCGCCGTGACGTCTGTGAATTTCTGCGGCGAATCCTGACGCATGAAGCGAATGCCGCCGGCTCCCGCCAGAACCAGATCGGTTTTGAAGTCGTAGTTGAAATCGATGGGGACAATGGATTCGGGCCCCGGCGCGGTTTGCGTCCTGCCGCCAGGGAAGGGAAACGACGGGCCGCCGATGAAGCTGACCGTGCCGGCATTGGTGGCGATGGGAACGGGTGAGGACTGGCCGTCGAGAGCGATGGCTCCAATCCAGACCCACGTTTGTTTTTGCGGGTTCGGAAGCGGCTGAGAGACGAAGCGCATCGCCAGATCCGCAGGTGCGGGACGCGATGAAGGTGAGGGCAGCCACAGGAACGTTTCGAAGGGAAGCGCTTCCTGGCCTGGCTGGGCGCGAATGACGGCGAGGCTTTCGCGGAAGCTGGGCACCTGCATGAGCACGTTCCGCAGAAAGACGCTGCGCAGGGCCGCGGTGGGTGGGGCCGTCTGTGCCGCGGTTTGGAGTTGTGCGAGTTGTTGGCGGGCCATGTCGGGCCAGTTGGCAGACTGCGCCGCGATGCGACTCACGGCGTCGCGCAGCGTCGCGGTATCTCCGCGTTTGGCAGAGATGCGGCTCAGCTCCAGCAGCGCGGGAACATTGTTGGGGCGAGCGTCGAGGATCTGCTGGATCAGGTGTTGAAACTCCGTTTCGCTGTCGGGTCCGCCCTGTCGCTCAATTTCGAGAGCCAGTTGATAGAGAGCGCGGATGTTCTGAGGGTCACGATGCAGGGCTTCGCGAAAATCCGCGATGGCCGCGGCAGAATTTCCGCGCGTGCTTTCCAGGGTTCCGAGATCGGCCTCGATTTGTCCGTTGTCGGAGGCAAGAGAGTGGGCCCGGTCGAGTCTCTCCTTCGCCTGGTCGAAGTTACGCTGGCGAAGGGCCAGAATGCCCCAGTCGGCCCAGGCGGCGGGTTCGCCGGGCGCCTGCTGGGTCGCCGCCGCAAAGGAGCTTTCCGCGCGCACATCGTTGCCAACTTCCATCGCCGCCAGACCTACGTAAAACGACTGCACGAACTGCGTGTATTGGGTGGACTGCGGACTCGGTAGCCCCGAATGGCAGCTCACCGCGAATCCCAGAGAACCCAGCAGCAGTGCGGACACCACGCGCTGCACTGCCGCAGGGCGCGGACTCCGTCGCCGATTTGCTGAACCATGAACGGAACTGGGGTGTGCTGAAAAATGCAAAGCCTTGCCCACGTTACTCAACTCCCGTATCGGCTGTCTTCCACCTTTAGGTGGAGGACGATCTCGTTCTTCTCGATGGTGCGATCATACGGGCGATGCTGGTACCGTTGCATTCTCTCGTCAGACAAAAAGGCGAAGGCCGATTCTGACGAAGTGCAGCTTCCACCCCAGCTTGAAAGGAGCGAGTCTCCATGCCCCACATTGCTCTCCCCGAAGGATTGCCCGGCATCCGCGGAGCCATGGCCTTCCGGCCCGAAACCGCAAGACCTCTGAACGAGCTTGTGGAGGTCCTGCTCTTCGGCCCCCACACGCTTACGCCCGGCGAACGGGAACTGATCGCCACTTACGTTTCTTATCTCAACGACTGCCATTTCTGCCAGAGCATCCATGGCGCCATCGCTGCGGCGCATCTGGGCGGCGATGAGGATCTGGTGAAGCGGGTGAAGGCGGACTTTCAGCATGCGGACATCTCCGACAAGCTCAAGGCCCTGCTGGTGATTGCCGGCAAGGTGCAGCGCGGCGGGAAGAAACGTGACCGCCGCCGACATAGAGCATGCGCGCAGCCTGGGGGCGACCGATGTGGAGATCCACGACACGGTGCTGATCGCCGCGGCGTTCTGCATGTACAACCGCTACGTCGACGGACTGGGCACCACCCAGCCGCACGACGAGGCGATGTATCGCGAGCGGGGCAAAATGGTCGCGCGCAAGGGATACGTCGAGGGAAGTAAGGACTATCTGCCGGCGGCAACCGCCGCTCGCTGAGGAGAAGATCTATGCCGCACATCGCACTGCCCGACGGGCTGCCAGGGATCAGCGCAGGATTCGCGTTTCGTCCGGAGACGGCGAAGCCCATGCGCGATCTGGCCCACATTCTTCTGCACGAGCCGAATAGTCTGACGCCCGGCGAGCGGGAGCTGATCGCGACCTACGTGTCGTCACAAAACGACTGTTACTTTTGCCAGACCAGCCACGGAGCGGCGGCCGCCTGCCACCTGGGCAGCGGCGTGATCGTGCAGCAGGTGAAGACGGATTTCCAGTCTGCGGCGGTGACGCCAAAGCTGAAAGCATTGTTGGCGATCGCGGGCAGGGTGCAGCAGGACGGCAAGCGCGTTTCGTCAGCAGACATTGCTGCAGCGAAAGCGCAGGGCGCGACCGATATGGAGATCCACGACACGGTGCTGATTGCGGCGGCGTTCTCGATGTATAACCGCTACGTTGACGGCCTGGGAACGTGGCAGCCGCGCGATGAGTCAATGTACGCGGAGATGGGGAAGCACCTGGCCGAGCATGGCTACCGCAAACCTTCGCGCTGACGCAGGCGGAATGGAGAGCCTGTGAAATTGACGCTCCAGAACGCCGTCATCACGCCGCAGACGCGGAGGGTGTGTCTTGTTGAGTGCCCTGGTGTGCGGCCGAGGCTTTCGAGGATCCTGGCGCGGCGGCGCGGCCAGGGATGAACCCGGCCTCGCCGCAGCACTCCGATGAAGGATCGCTTCACTATGCCGGGTGGGGCGTTCTTGCTGGCGCCTTCACCGGCGTTATGGTCAGCTTCGCGCCGATCGTTCCCTACACCTTCAGCCTGTTTCTCGATCCTCTGCATGCGTCGTTCGGATGGAAGCGCGAAGCCATGGGCGGGGCGTTTGCGCTGGCCGCCATTACGGTTGCGCTGGTCTCCCCGCTTATCGGCTTACTCCTCGATCGATTTCCGCCGCGTCGGATCATTCTGCCGGCCATCCTGGCCTTCGCTCTGGCTCTGGCTTCGCTCAGCCGGCTGGGTTCCCATATCGGGCAGTTCTATCTCACGTTTCTGGTGCTCGGACTGGCGGCCAACGGAACCGCGCAGTTCGCTTACACGCGCACGATCCTCACCTGGTTCTCGAAGCATCGCGGTTTTGCGCTGGCGTTGCTGCTCACGGGCAGCGGCGTCGGCTCCATCCTGATTCCTCCGCTGACGCAGTGGATGATTCAGCATCATGGATGGCGGGCCGCGTGGCTGATGCTGGGCGGAATCGCTCTTCTGGGTTTGCCGCTGACGGCGATGCTGGTGCGCAACCGTCCCGAGAGGCCGCTGGTCCGCACAGATCGTCAGGCGGCAGGGACGTCGGTGTCCTCCGCTTTGCGTACCGCTGCGTTCTGGATTCTCGCCTTCATCACCATTGGCTCCGCCTTCAGCGAGAACGGCCTGGTTACGAATCTGGCGGCGATCCTCACGCAGCATGGGGTTCTGGCGGGCAGCGCTGCTCTGGCTCTCTCCGTGCGTGGCGGAGCGGGAATCATCGGCAGGCTTTGCATCGGCTTCGCCATCGATCGCGTTTCTCCGGAGAGAATTCAAACCTTCGTGCTGGCGCTGGCGGCCGGGGGTACGCTGATTCTTGCTTTCGCCGGTACGGGACCCATGGCTCTGCTCGGCGCGGCGGTGCTGGGCGTGGGCCTGGGCAGCGAGGCCGATGTCGGACCCTATCTCCTGGCGCGCTATTTCGGGCGGCGGCACTTCTCGTGCTTTACGGACTCACCTGGACGGCCTACGCCATCGGCGGCGCCACCGGGCCGCTTTGGATTGGGCATCTATACGACCGTGCCGGCGGCTATCAGCCGCGATTCATCGTCTACCTTGCCGGTGTGGCGTTCGCCGCGGTCATCCTCAGCCTGTTTTTGTCGCCGCGCCGCGCGAGGGTGGCACTGGACCCGGAGACAGCGGCAACGGCCGTCGCGGGTTCGCTCGAAAGCTGACCACGGTCCGGGGAACGCCGGGCGGACCCGGAAAGCTGTTCCGCGGCAGTTCGTCGATCGCCTGTTCCTTTAGCCTCGTTTTCTTTTCGGGGTTTTTGCCGGTGCCTTCGCCGCCTTCTTAGCCGCCCTCTGGCGGGTGCGGTCGATGGTGTATTCGGTCTGGACGAGGCCGCCCTTATAGCTGCGGGTGGCGACGTGGTGCAGAGGGATGTCGTGCGGGAGGCGCCCAAAGAGGGGAATGCCTTCGCCGATCAGGACCGGCACACGGGTAACGATGAGGCGGTCGATGAGTCCGGCGGCAAGGAATTGCTGGATGGTGATGCCTCCGTCGACATAGACGTGCTGGTAGCCGCGGGCTTCGAGCTGGGCGACGATGGCGCGGGGCTCGCCGGACGTGGATTCGATGACGGCGCCCTTCAGGGAGGAAAAATCGAGGGGGCTGTGGCTGAGGACGACGACGGGCTTGCGTCCGTAACCCCCACTGGCCGAAGGTGAGGACGACTTCGTAAGTGCGGCGGCCGATGAGGATGACGTCGACGCTGGAGTAGAACTCCTCGAAGCCATGAGGCTCCTGCTCGCCGGTTTCGAGGAAGTCGAGGCCGTGGTTAGGCCGTGCGAGAAAGCCATCGACGCTGACGCCGCAAAAGACAGAGAGCTTCACGCGGGCCTCCGGAGGGTGATGGAAGGGGAGGTGGCCTCAGAGTTTAAGGCCGGCTCGGGAGCGGGAGCAAATGTGGGGGGGCGGCGTGGTTCGGAGCTGCGGCTCGCAGGCCTGGATCGGGTGGGACATGCCCCAGTCCAACAGGGGTTACCGAAGGATCGGCGGCGGCACGGATTGACGTTTCCCTTGTGGAAACGTTTCCTTTACGATTTCTTCATCCGCGTCTCGCTTGCACCCACGGTGTATCGAACGGTTTGCGGATGTATTGCTGTGAAGGCTCCGCCCAGGGCGGGGCCTTCGCGGTTTTGGGTGGTTGGCGCACCGGGCGCAGCGACAATCAATTGATTTGCCGGGACTTGGTGGGCGCAGCAGGATTTGAACCTGAGCCGCGATGCGAGCTCCGAGCCCGCAGGCGAAATCCTTAGCGAGCGCAGAGAGCCGAAAGACCTCTTCGGCATGGATTTGACCTGTGAATGGTGGGCGCAGCAGGATTCGAACCTACGACTTCCACCGTGTGAAGGTGGCACTCTACCGCTGAGTTATGCGCCCCAGGGCGGGGTTACGACTCGATCAGAATAGCAAAAAACAAGCGGACAGCGGATAGCGGGTGGCGGACAGCCGACAGCGTTCACCAGGCCGGCGCCCGCGAGGGTGACAATTCCGCTTAAAGGTAGAATGATCGGGCACAATGGCATTTCGCCCCTCACCTGAGCCGGAAGATCCGGGAGAAATGAAGGACTTCCGCGACCAGAGGAAGCCGGGGAGGGCTTTGGGCTGCCGGAGGAACCGGGGGAGGGTCCGGAGCCACTGTCGCAGGAAGACTGGGACGCGGAGGCTGGGGAAGGCGGGGATCCGGAAGAGGCTGAAAACCAGGAAGATTCCCCGCAACTCCAGGACCCGAACAGGGTTAGCAGGGATATGGCGACTGCGGGCTCTCAATTCGGGGGTGTTGCAGGGACGACCGGCCAGCGGCGATACGCGGACGGTTGGAGGTCCGGCAGACTGGCGGGCAATGAGCGACGCGGAGATTATGCTCCGGGTCCGGGAAGGCGATGATACCGGCTTCAGACTTCCTGATCGAAAAATACCGCAAGCCGATCATCAACTTCATGTACCGCATGGTGCACAATCAGGCGGTGGCCGAGGAACTGGCGCAGGAGGTTTTTCTGCGGGTATACCGGTCGCGACTGACGTATCGGGCAGAGGCCAAGTTCACGACGTGGCTGTACCGGATCGCTACCAACCTGGGCGTGAACCATGCGCGGGATACGAAGTACGAGCGGCTCGGCGCAGACGGTGTATCTGGACCAGCCGGATGCGGAGACCGGAACGACGCCGGACGTGGCTGACGACCGGCCTCTGGCCGAAGATGAGCTGGTGAAGGACGAGCGGATGCGGGCCATCCGCAAGCACGTGATGGCGCTGCCGGAGCGGCAACGGACCGCAGTGCTGATGCACAAGTATCAGGGTATGGATTACAAGGAGATTGGCGCGGTGCTGAAGCTGAGCGAGTCGGCGACGAAGTCGCTGCTGTTCCGCGCGTATCAGACGCTGCGGGAGCGGCTGAAGGAATTTGTGGAGCAGGATTGAAGGACGGGGGAAGGGTTTTATGATCTGCCAGGAAGTGCAAAAGAGGTTGCCGGACCTGCTGCTCGATCGGGAGCGGGTGCCGGCTAGAGGTGCGCGCGCATGTGGCGGACTGCGCGGAGTGCGGGAAGGAACTGAAGGAGCTGGAAGCCACGATGGCGCTGATGGACGTGTGGGCGGCTCCGGAGATTTCGCCGTATTTCGACGGCAAGATGGCGGTGCGACTGCGCGAGGAGCAGGAAGCGGCTCCGGCGGGATGGCTGGAGCGGATGCGGGCGCGGTTACTGTTTGGGAATTCGATGAGCATGCGGCCGCTGGCTGCGGCGGCGCTGGCCCTGATGGTGGCGGTGGGCGGCGGCATGTATGCGGGGTTCGCGGGATACGGGCATACGGCGCGGCCGGTGCCGGTGCAGACGGCCTCGCCGGTGATTCAGGATCTGCAGTCGCTGGATGAGAACTCGCAGGTGTTCCAGCAGCTGAACTCGATGGAGCAGGACTCCGAGCGACAACAGCGGAGCGCCGGGCGGTACCTTGTACCATTGGATCTGAGAAGGAAAGACGGGCGAAGGCTGATGGAGAGACGAATCACAAGCCGGCCCGGGGAGGCGTTGGCAGTCTGCTTTGGGGAAGTCGGTATATGACCCACAGGAAGGAAACCACGACGCAGGGCGCGCGGCCCGGACGCGGATTGCGTTCGTGGGCTGGCAGCGGTGGTGTCTATGGCCATGCTGGCGGGACCGGAGCGTGGGCACAGCGTCGCGTGGGTGGGGGCGCACCGGCAGCAAGGCCGGTTCCGCACCAGCAAATGAAGCCGAGCCCGATGCGGCCGGCACAGCCCAACCGAACCGCACCTACCCGGGGAGTGCAGGGAACTACGGTGCGCGGCCGGGCAGACCGGCGACGATGCAGCCGGGAACAAACGGGAACTTCGGACGACGGCCGGGACAGGCGCATCTGCCGGAGTGGCTGAACCAGCACCAGAATCTCTCTCCGCAGCAGCAGGAGAATTTATTGCGCCGGGAGCCGGGATTTAATCGCCTGGCGCCGGAGCCAGCAGCAGCGGGTTCTGAACGGGCTGCGCTCGCTCGATTCGCGGCCGCCGGAGCAGCGGCAACGGCTGATGCAGAGGAACGAAATGTTTGAGCGGCTGTCGCCGGAGCAGCGGCAGGACGTTCGGGGAGCGTCGCAGGCGGTGCGGCAGATGCCGGAGGATCGGCAGCGCATGGTGCGGCGGGCGTTCAACGATCTGCGGCAGATTCCGCCGGAGCAGCGGCAGGCGATTCTGAACTCGGCGCGATTTTCAAACACCTTTTCCCGCAGGAGCGACACGTGCTCGGGGAGTCTGTTGTCGATTGAGCCGTACGAGCCAAGGTGAAGCCAGCTGAGAAGCGGTTAGCGGAAACGCGGTTAGCTGAAAACCGGTTAGCGAAGAAACGGTTAGCGTAAGAACACCAAACCAAACGCCCTTCGCTAAACGCTTTTCGCTGACCGGCTGACCGCTACTTCCTCAACAAGTTCCTTGCGATAAAAAGCACATTGGCCGGGCGTTCCGCCAATCGCCGCATAAAGTAGGGATACCACTGTTCGCCAAAGGGCACGTAGATCCGGACCCTATAGCCTTCCGTCACCAGCGAACGCTGCAGATCGCGGCGAATGCCATACAACATCTGAAATTCGAAGCTGGCCTGGTCGATGTTCCGTCCCTGGCAAGTGCTTCGTGGCCTCGATCATGGCCGGATCGTGGGTCGCGATGCCGTGGAAAACTCCACTGTTCAGCAGCCTCGTCAGGGCGACGAAGTTCCGTCGACATCGGTCTTATCAGGGAAGGCCAACTCGGCGGCTCTTGATACGCGCCCTTGCAAAGTCGAATGCGGATGCGGTCGGCGAGGAGAGTCGCGATGTCGTCGGCGCTGCGGCGTAGATAAGCCTGAATCACGATGCCGACGTGGCCGCGGAATTCGGGCTTCGCATGTAACTGGCGAACCAGGTCGATGGTGGCCTGAGTGTAGGCGGAACCCTCCATGTCGACGCGGACGAAGGAGCGATGCTGACGGCGTGGTCGACCAGACCGGAAACAATCTCGCAGCGAGACCAGGGCTGAGATCCATGCCCATCTGGGTCAGCTTCAGGCTGACATTGGCGTCTAATTTCGAGGGCGATAGATCGAGGAGCCAGTGGTACATTTGGGCGGACTGGCGTGCCTGGTCGGGGGTGATCACGTTTTCGCCAAGGCTGTCGAGGGTGACGGCCAGCCCCTGAGCGCTGAGAGCTGGGCTGCGCTCAGGCGTCCTCGATACGAAACCGGCGACAAACCGCGAGGACATACGGCGGCCGAGGAGGAATTTTCGGAAAGCCGCGGAGGCGAGAATTCTGAGAGAGACTGATGAAGGCGGACCGCAGCAGGGACATTGGACTCCGAATTGGCACAAACAGTTCATTTTGCATACGGGCGCGAAATGGCGTTCGCAATTCACGGGATTTTGGAGCGGAGGTACCGAGGCCATGCCAGAATTGAGCAAGCGATTGTTTCCGCAAGAGCTTCAAATCAAAGCGGATTTCTATGCGCGGCAACCGGCTCGCGACCCCGACGGCATCCTATCAAGGTTGGAAATCCGTGCATCATGCCGCAGTGCGGCCTAACTGAACGACAACAGCGCTCGGAAATCAGCGGGGATAACCCTCGCAGGGCTCAGCAGCGCAATCAGGAGTTGGTTCTATGGTGAGTCATTGCGCAAATCCGAAATGCGCCAAGCCCCTGCACTATTTGCGGGAGGGGCGAATTTTCGTGTTCGACGTACCGGGAAAGGACATCGGCGGAGATGGCAAACGGTCCCGCCGGATGGAGCATTTCTGGTTGTGCGGGACCTGCTCGCAGACCATGGTGATGGAGCAGACCATCGATGGAGTCCGAGCGGTCGTGCGCACGCGTCGGTTCCTGGAGATGGACACGGTGGCGACGCCGTCGGCTCTGGCGTCCTGATCAACAGATAGCCAGGCAATTGATAACAGGCAACAGCCGGGTCAACAGATCCGGCTGTTTTATTTTGCGGCTCGTTTGATCAGGTCCGGCTGTACGCCGATCGAGGCAGAGTATGCCACGGTTCACAATTGCCGGCGCAGACGGCGAAGGCGCAGATGTCAGAGCGGTTCTGCCGAGGCGGCCGGCTGATCCGCAAACAGGCAGAGCCATGAGGCATCGAGTGCGAGCCAGCGCTGCGTGCTGAACCAGCTGGTCGGCAGCTCAGGAATGTGAGCAGGCCGTGGCCGCGGACGCGAGTAGCTCAGTACCGTTCCACGCCAGGAAATTCCAGGAGGCTTGTCCGACGCGGGCGGGATTCGAGAGCCGGCGGAGGCATTCCGGGCAGCGATGGCGCTGATCGTGGAAGATCCAGCGAAAGGCGAAGAGAAGTGTAGGCACCCCGGTGACGAACTGGATGAGGAATGCGGTGTTGGGGGCGAACCGAGGTCCCCAGGAGAGCGCCATGGAGCAGAGCAGCACCAGCAGCGGGACGAGCGCCAGCTTGGCAGCGAGGAAAGCGATACGGAGCGGAAGGGTCGCGCGCGGCAGCGGTCCGCGGCGGACGGGCGCTTCGCTCAGTGAGAGGGGAAGAGTGGCGGGCAGCGCGATGCAGGCGAGAAACAGGACGAGGAGGACGTTGGCGAATGGCTGGCCAGCAGCCAGGGCAGGCTGATGCAGTCGAAGTGGTAAACGACGTCGTGGCGGGTTTCGACCATGAATCGATAGCCGCCGCGCGGCGGCGGAAGACGGCCCGGCGGATGCGGGCGATGGCAAAGCCGCGGGCTGTGGGGGCGATGCGCCAAAGTGCCGGGTTTTTCGAGGAGAACAGCGTCAATGGAGCCAGGCAACTGCCACACATCGGCCGGCAGAACGCCGGCGATCGGGACGGGGGCGCCGTCGATGTCGGACATGCGTCCGACGAGATGAGCATCGCCGCGGTACTGTTTCCGCCACGCCACATGAGAAAGAAAGAGGGCCGGTGCAGTGGCGCTGGCGGAGCGAAGGCCGAGCAGCTGAAGAAGGTTCGGGCTGGCCTGCGCGACCACGAGGCGGCGCTCAGGACCATCGGCGAGATGGAGGGTTTTTTCCGTCACGCGATAAAAGGCAAGCTCGGAGAAGAGCGGCGCGGTGTTCGTGGTCCACTCGCGATAGTCGGAAACGTGAATCGACGGCGTAGCTGGGTCGGTGGCGCCGCTGCTCCTGATGAGAACCAGTGAGGCCGCGTGCCGGTAAGGCGATGGCAAAAGGACGCGGCGGGCTCCGGGCAGGGCGAGGCAGAGGAGCAGCGCGGCGAGGGTTCCAGCGGCAAGAAGGAGCAGGCAGCGGGCAGGGGCGCCGGTTTGCAGCGGGGAGCGCAGGCGGGGAAGAATCTAGCAAGACGACTAGTTCGAAGGAGCATAACAAGT
>CAVPCE010000114.1:0-31140 GCA_963702295.1 uncultured Acidobacteriaceae bacterium
GCCCATTGCCGCACTTTTTGCCGGGCCAGGACCACATCGCTGGAATTCCTCAGCGGGAGGGTTTCACACCTGTTCTCGCTCATCGTCGCTCCCCGTGCGGAACCCCGCTCCCGCTCCGTAGAGCAGTTCCATGCCGGCTTCCACGCTCAGAGCCGTACGCACACCCGGCAGCGACATACCCAGTTCGACCAGGGTAATGGCGACGGCCGGCTGCATTCCCACAACAATCGTTTCGGCTCCCAGAATGCGGGACATGGCTGCGATGTTGGCCAGCATACGGCCAATGAAAGAGTCGACGATTTCCAGAGATGAAATATCGATCAGAACACCTGCTTGAAACCCATTCGGTGATCCTGCTCGTTACGTCATCCTGCAACTGAAGGGCGAGCTTGTCGTGCATGTCCACCTGGATGGTGATCAGCAGCAGACTGCCCATGCGAAGAACGGGAATTCGCTCCACTCAGCCCTCCAGTTTGGCCAACGGCCCGGCAAGAAGGCCTTCGGAGGTGGCGGCGGAAGCGGCCTGGCGGACAACCGTGCGCCCGCTCATCTGGAGCGCGAGCGCAAACGCGTCGGACAACTTGGCGCGGGTGGTGACGTATTCCAGATTGATGCCCAGATGCACGATGGTCTGAGCAATCTGCGGTCGCACTCCCGCTGATAATGCAGTCCGCGCCCATCAGACGGGCCGCGGTAATCGTCTTCAGCAGATGCTGTGCGACGAGGGTATCGACCGTCGGTACGCCGGTGATGTCGATGATCGCGGACTTTGGATGTTCGTGGCGACCACTGTCTGCAGCAGGTTTTCCATGACTACCTGGGTGCGAGCGCTGTCGAGAGTGCCGATGATGAGGGAGGGCGAGGATGCCGTCCCATAGTTTCACCACCGGCGTTGACAGCTCCATGAGCTCCTGTTGCTGGCGCGAGATCAGTTCCTCCCGGGTCGCGATGTAGGCCTCCGCTGTGATCAGGGCGAGACGGTCCAGCATCTCGGTCGCCGTCCAGATGGCCTCGAACAGCTTGTCCTGCGATTTGCCCATGTCGTGGCGAATGGCGCCGAAAAGAGGGTGCTTCAGCGAAAGGACAAAGGTGGCCACTTCGGTGGGCGAGAATCCCTGCCGGGCCCGTGACGCCGTAATGCCTTCCAGGAATTCGCGTGCCGACGTCCAACCCGCACTCATCACATCGGTTGTGCCGCTGCGAACCCCCGCAACGACCGCGTTCAGGAGCGTTGCGCACTGTTCATCGAGTTCGGTCTTGCTCATCAGATCGCCGCGTTGCACGGACTGCCGCATGTCGCGAATCCACTCGGCACGGATTTGCTCTTCATTGCGGGAAATTACATCTGCTAAGTCGCTCATTTTTCCCTCTGCCATGGCTGTGAATATTTGACCTGCCGATTGAAAACCGGTTGGATCGCGATGGTAACGGTACTCTCTTTTACTATAAAAGGCTCAGAGAACGTGGGGGCGAACCGGCGGGGGCACGATGAAAGCGGGAAGGCGGATCAGGCAGCGAGCCCGGAGAGCCTGCTCAGGACCTGCCGGAGAACGGAGATGTCGTCTGCCTTGCACACGTAGGCACTGACCTTGAACATACGGCAGACTTCCCGATAGTGATCTCCGAGGATGGACCAAACCACCACAGGAATTTTTGCCAGCTCAGGATTGCTGTGCCAAAAGCGGAGCAGCTCAAAGCCGCTGTCATACCCAAGATCGAGATCCAGAACAATCGCATCCGGCAGCGCTGCTGTCGATCAAGTGCCTGCTCCAGATACGCTCTTGCCATCACCGCAGAAGCTCTTGCCTCAATCTTCTGAAATCCGGATGCTTCTGCCGCCTTAGCGGCGATCTGGAGATCATTGGGATGATCTTCGACGATCAGCACTTGCATTTCGTGGGGCCCCTTCAGATGTCCTGGCTAAGGTGCGCTCAGTCTAACAGGCCGAAAAAGGCCGCGCCAAGAGCCGTTTTGGGCAGCCGGACGCCAAATTCTGCCGCTGACCTGATGATTTCGGGCTCTTCCGGGGCCGCCTGTATCCCTCCGGATGGGACTGCGCCTTGGTCTTTTATTCTTTGGCCCATTGCAGCGGTCTTCCGCCATCCGGTTTGCGCGGAAGATCCATCGTGCTTAATGTATTTTTGTTGGCTTCGCGGTATGTCGAGGCTTGCGGACAAAAACTCCATCGATATCTATCGGGGCGTGGGTGCAATAGCGCGTGCATCGACTTCCATTTTAGAGATCTGCTGTGCGTATCTCGACGCTTCCATCAGGTTCAATGTGTCCAGCAAGGTACTTGGTGCGGGCGATTTCTTCAATGCGTTGGCGGTTACCTAAACGAGCCGGGCGTCCTCAAGATCAGCAGGCACATCTCTACTCATGACTGGCCCGCGTTTGAAGAACGGGCATTAAGAAGGCCCGAGGCTGGGTCTTGCTCCGTATCCCGGAATCGGTCGCCGAACGCGTCTACGGCCGTTTGACCAGCGGCGGAACAATGCCAGCGATCCCTTACGGAACCCAGCATCTTCGAAAGAAGCCCTCCAGTTCTGTCCGTCCCGACCCGAAAGATCTGAACAAGGGAGGCGGACAATGAGCTACAACGATTTCTCGTTTGAGTTCGTATTCTCCCCGCTTCTCCGCGGGAGCAACTCCGCATCGTCACCGGCTGCATTCGCTACAAATCCACAGACCACTCTATCACGGTGTTCGCCTTTTCTTCGCTATACTGCCGGATATGGGCCTCGACGTCGGCGGCTACACGGCGAAACCGGACTGGCCCAAGCTCGGGGCCGTCGCTCCTCATCGCTACCTGCTTGATCGTCGCAATTCGGACCGCGAAATGGCCGGCACGGACCAAGGACACCGCCAGCGATCGCGACTCGACATGGAAATCGACCACGCGGCGAGAGTCGCCGGGCAGGTATCTCAAGCCTGATGCGGATACCGCGGCGATCTTCCCTCAAAAGAAAGAGCCGTGGTTCACGCCGGACGGACGCGATCAGCCTGAATGAGAACGCCAAGTTGCGCCATCAATTTAAGAACGGGTTTACAAATTTTTCCCCTCCTTAATACGATAGATCGTCGGACGTTGGAACCCATGGCCTCCGAAATCCAGCCCATCTTCAACAACAGTCTCATAGAGGCAAACCGCGCCCTCATCGAGCTTGGTGCGATCCACTGCAGGGAACGCGACAACTCCGTGTCGAAGACGGTGCGTGATTGCCTGTTCACCTACACCAATCTCCTCACGTTCCAGCAATCGGCATTTCCCTCGGCCCCAGACCATCAGCCCAGCTTCAGGTCGTGCTTGATCGCCTCAAAGCGTACCTTCGCTTCTTCGGCGAAGACGTGTAACGAACTGCGATCGAGTCCGTAGCATCTTATGTCGGGTTATGGGGAACCGACGTGGGCGGAGCGGGGTGATCGTGTCCGCTCCCACCCTCACTACTGCGCGCGGAATTCGGTGATCCACGCGAGGTCGAATGACCAGCTCTTTCCAAAACAAAACACCCGTTTTGTACCGCTTACATTTTCAGGGGTGGTTTTTTGCCTGTACGCAGTTGGCTCCATTTCCTCTTTGGCCGTAGTTCGAGCAGTTCTTCGACGACGTACTCGCCGGTCGTGCCATCTGAGAACTCCACAATAAGTCCGTCGCTCCCGTCCAGCGTTACCGTCCTAATCTCTATCTGGTCTTCCATGCGAAACAGAAAATCACATTCGGCTTTGGCAAATCTGGTCAATTTTGAACACTGTGCAGCGATCGCGTACCATTAAAAACTTATCCCCAGCCCACCTCTTGCGCGATCCTGCAGGTTTGCTTCAATGAGGATGTTCCCGAAAGGGAACGACCGGGATCGCGCTGAAGAACCTTTTGACGGCGCGTTCTCGTAGAGCTCGGCTCACTAGCAGACCCTTATACGGCCCGCGAACTAGAACCCCGGTCAAAGGGTTTTTTATTTCCCGCATCCTACGCGGCATCGCTGGAAGGGAAACTGAAACGGGCGATGTAAAAGAGTGGCGCGGCTTCTACGACTTCCCCGCGCGCCGGAGTAGTTCTTTGATGGGGGAGCAACGGGTCGGCACGGAGCCGAAGCTAAGCAAGCGGGAAAGATGTTCCACGAGTACCGCCCGAGTAGCTATGGAACCTACCGCTCTCCACCACCAGAGAATTACTTTTACGCCGTTTCATCGCAATCGTCCGTACCAAACACGAATAAATTGCGACCGAACCGACCGAATTATTTTCGGCGGGGAAGTCGCTTATCCACCCAAACAAAAATAAATAAAGAGAGAGATGATTGAATCAGCAGAAGAAAATAATCAGAGTATATGGGAGCCTGCGGAAATATCGAAAGGTCTTGCGAGCACGAGGAGACTATCGAAATCCATCAGAACAGAAATTCAAAGAGCTCTGCGATGCGAAAATCATCAGCTATTACCGACGTGGCTATCCCGATTTCATGATCCTCGACAAGGGAGAGATCATCGGATTCGTTGAGGTCAAACCCTCCGATGCATCCTACCTTCGCCCGTCACCGTGATCGCTCAAGAGATTCTGCGAACGCTATAACACTCCATTCGCAAAATGGTCACCGGATGAACCCCTCCCACATTGGTGTTCTCTCGGTACATCCCATCGAACCCCTCGCACGCCCTCCCCGTTCAGCGTTCCCTGAATCCAGATCGGACAGAAACATCCCTTGTAACGCCGCGAATGGTGTTTGCAGCCAGCACGATGCCTGCGGTACGGGTGAGCGTGGGACGCTTCCGGTACGCGATTCTACGACGGAAGCGAAGATGCTGTAAATAAAATACTTAGTCTTGGTGCCGGGAGGGGGGGTCGAACCCCCATGACCGGCAAGGGTGGGCGATTTTGAGTCCGCTGCGTCTGCCAGTTCCGCCATCCCGGCTTCGGGTGGGAATCCACGTCGAGTGTAGCAGGAGATCTACTCCGGGCTCCAGACCCATCGACATCAACCGGGATTTCGTTGTGAATCGGAACCGTGAGAAACGATGGCCGCTCGATCTTGAAATCGGAGCACGTCGCGGGAATGGTGCCCGTGATCTCGACGTCTTTCCCATGCTGACTGCGGTGAAGCTGGACATGGCTGTAGTGAACGGTCTGTCCGGCGAACTGAACTTCCAGATCCGCGCTGATCGTCGGCGAAGTCAGTTCAGACTGCGGGAGGCTGGTGCGCACAATCACCATAGGGAATTGCGCGCCCCGCACCACCTGTAACGTATGCAGGTCGCGATTACTGTCCCCGGAGTGAAAAGTATCTTACCGGTACCGCGATCAGAAAATTGCACTGGCCGTCGCGCAGGTGCCTTTCCCTTGGCGCTGTGGCTGGTTCCCTCCACTTCGTGCATGGGATGAGTGATGTGCCAGGTCAGCGTGGACTGATTGAGAAGCCATTGATTTTGAGCGTGGGCCGGCAAAGTCGCTGCCAGAACCGCAAGCATGAGCGCGAATCGCATTACTTCTCCCAGAATTTCCAGTGGATGGGCCACGACACGGCGACCATGGATGCGGCATAAGCGCCGACGGTAGTCCATGCGACGTAGGAATGGGCAGCCGCAATGCCGTGAGGCTTCTCGCCCTGGTTCTCCTGGTTCAGCGCCATGCCGCCCAGGATCGGCGTCAGCACCATGCCCGGAGCGTGAATCCAGACCAGATCCCGATGCAGCCGGATCGCCCCCTTCGGTTTCACGCCAGGGATCTTCGGCGCAGCAATGGCGTAATACGCGGTGAGCCCATACATCACGGCGCTGGCCGATCCAAGCGCGGCGTGCAGATCGACTCCGGCGGAACTGGGCTCGATGACCGTTCCATTCGCGGTTTGGCTGTGCTTTGGCTTCGCGCCACTCGACACAATAACGGTGGCGGCCAGCGGAGCCAGGGTGATGATGCCCAGCATCTGATGAACCTTCAGCATGTGCGTGCGCTTGTTCAGGCGCGCCTGCAGTTTTGCGTTCGCCTGCGTTTGCCCCGGAGTGAAGCCCAGGTCGCCCAGGCTCGGTTCATTGGCCTGCGGTTTCTGCTGCTGCGCCTGGGCGTTCTGCAGGCCGAGAGGCAGCGGCGCGTCCGGCAAATCAACCGATGACAGCAGGGAAGACGAGGCCGGAACATGACCGGAAGATTGCGCGATTGTAACGGAAGGAATCAGGAGAAGAGAGGCTAGAACAGCGTAGGTTTTCTGTGAGCCAGGTCCTCTCAAACGAATCGCGGCCTTTCGGTTCCGGGAAGCGATGGCATGAGTCACGCCGTCGCTCTCGCAATCCTAGCAAATACTCAGAGCGGTCCCTTCTTCGATGAGATTTGTTCCGAATTCTTCATGGAACCGTCACCATCACCGTCTTCCTCATCGGTCGTCTTCACGGTCTTCTTCTTTGCCGACAGGCGGTCGAGCCGATAGCCGCCAGTCTGTGCATCCGTGGCGGCCGCCTGGTTGGCCCGCTCCAGATCGTGAATCGCCGCGCGCGTTCCTGCCAGCTTCGCTGTCGGATCCTTCTCGGCAATGGCGATCAGTTGCGGCAAATGCCTCCACCACACGACCCGCTCATACGCCTCCTTGTTGAAATAGCGATGGCCTTCAGCCTCGTGCAGTCCGGTCAGCCACACGACATCGGCGTCCTCCCATGGAATCGGCGGAGGAGGCGCAATGCTCGACTCGGTCGAGTGCGTCAGCAGCAGACGAACCCGGGCCGCGGCACGGAAACCGTTCTCGCCTTCCAGACCCACCGGCTCAAAAGCATCGGCCAGAGCGGTTCGCAAATAGAGTCGATCAAACACTGCCCCCGCATTCTCGTCCTCGGGCAGCGAATCGAACAGCGTTCGCAGCAAACACCAGGCGATGACCGGCGCCCAGACCGAGACTGCACTGCTCTGCGGGCTGTAACTGGGCAGAACGGTGCGCGCTTCCGACGGCCACCCTCGGCTGAAGGCTCGTTCCATCGACGGGAGCCTGGCTGCAGCTAACAGCAGCGCATGGTATCGATGCACGTCTGTTTCCAGAGAGAGCGCGGGCCGCTGGCCAGGACTGGAGGCAGGCACGGTGAGTCGCGACGCATCCGACTGACTCGCAGACTCCGCTTGCGATGCTTCCCGATCCTTGACTCCCTGAGGCTCGCGAGCCGGCGGTTTCTCCGGAAACTCGATCATCCCCATCGCCGCCTTCAGGAAGCGCTCCGCATTCTTTTCCAGCGCGTCCAGCATGTCCTCTCGGCTGCACGGAGCTTTCACCGCTCGCGCCAGCGTCGAGGCGTAATCGTCTGCCTCCGCTTCCACCAGATCGGCATAACAGTGCAACAGCGCGGGATCAAGTGCCGCGCGCAACGCCTGATGAATTGGCCGCAGTTTGAACTTCGCCATCGCGTCGTCCAGGCTCCACGTGCCGGATCCGTTCAGATCCCTGCAGAGCGCGTCCCATGGCTGATCGGCGGTCGACTGCATCTCCCGCCAGTTCTGGAAAACGTGATATTGATACGCGCCGAGCTGGAGATGGAACCCGCGATCGCGGATCTCCCCGATGTGCCGCAGATAGTGCAGCCCCGTCGCATTGTCCTGATAAGCAAAGAGCGCGTCCCCATGCGCCGGCAGGCCAAGAGCATTGTGAATCGTCAGATTGAAAAGCGCCCCGCTGGCTTTGTCGGCGCGGGCTGCCGAGTGGTGCAGCGTGCCTGAGGTGCTGGCGAATTTGTTGTGGTACACCGCCAGCGCGGACTCGTCGCCCAGCCGGTTCGACCAGGCAAAGACGTTCTCGTCCACGGTTCCATCGTCGCGCCAGAAATCGAACAGGGCGAAGTTAGAGCTCTCGGCGAACAGCTTGCGATTCTTCAGCAGCGGCGCAATCTCGCGCTGGTGACGCTCCACCAGATCTTGATTCGGCGTTTCCTCGTAGCGGGGCCGCTTGTACTCCATCCCATACTTTTCGGTGAAGGCTTCAATTTGCCCGTGCCCGAACATCGGCAGCCCCGGCAAGGTCGCCATCATGGTGCAGACTCCAAAATATTTGTCCCCATTTCCGAATTGATCAATCGCCGTTCTTTCATCCGGGTTGCTCATGAAGTTAACGTAACGCTTGAGGATATCCGGATCGAACTCAACCGTGTTCTTAATCACCGAGCGGTACTTTGCATTCTCCTCATCGCGCAGCATATTCATGAACGCGCTGTTGTACACGCGATGCATGCCCAGTGTCCGCACGAAGTACCCCTCCAGCAGCCAGAACGCCTCCGCCAGCAGCAGAGTGCCGGGAACTTCGGCAGCCACCCGGTCCACCACTTCGCGCCAGAACTCGTGCGGCATGGCGGCGTCGAACTGTGCTTGGGTCATGGCGAATTCGGCCCGAGAGGGAATCGATCCGCCGCTCCCCGGCACCGGAAACCAGAGCCGCTGAACATGGCGCCTGGCCAAAGTCATCGCCGCATCGAAGCGGATGATTGGAAACAGCCGAGCAACATGCAAAATGGTCTGGACCACCTGCTCGCGCACAGCCGCGCTCAGGTAGTTGAGCTGCGCGGTGTCGTTCCACGGAAAGCTGGTGCCATCGTTGCCGTGGTACACATACTCGGTGTGTCCGGAGCGATTGTCGACACGCTGAAACACCACCGCCGCATCGGTCTGATCGTAATAGTGATCTTCGATCCTGATCGATACGCGCCCGTCCGGCGAAAGATCCGGACCGTTGAAGCTGTAGGCCGGGTACGGCCGATCCTGCCGCGAGAGGAACCACTCCGGATGTTCCACCACCCAGGGCGAGTCGATGCCCATGTGATTCGGAACCATGTCACTCGCCAGTCGTATGCCGTACCGCGACGCGCGTTCTCGCAGATTGCGATAGGCATAGTCCCCGCCCAAATCGTCCGCGATGCGGTAATCGAACAATGAATAGGCCGACGCGACCGCGTCCTGCTGACCCCGCATGCGCTTAATCATCTGCGAAGCGCGACTGCGCTCCCACACGCCGATGAGCCACAGCGCATTCATGCCGCGCCGGGCCAGCGCCTCCAGCTCTTCATCCGGAATCTGATCCAGCCGCTCGATCGGCCGCCCGTATTGCCGCGAGAGCTGCGCCAGCCACACATAAGTGCTTTTGGCGATCATCACTACGTTCGGCATCCACTCCACATCGGGACTGAAACGCTCGTATTCAATGTCGCCCGGATGATCGCTGCGCCGGAAGTCAGGCACCTCTGAATGCGGCGTATCGCTGAAAGGATCGTGCGGCCGCCGCGCCGATGATGGGTGGAAGCGCATCCAGATGGCGACCTCTTCCTCTTTCAGCACATCGGCCGCCAGCAGAACTTTTTGCAGGTTCTCGCCGAGGAAGTGCGCCCAGTTCTCGCGAATCCACGCCAGCTGTCCCGATAATGAATCCGGCGATGCCTGCATGGGCGCCATCAGCAGATCGAGCAGGTTGCCGCTTCCCATGCCGGTGTTCGGTCGGGTCGCGAAATAGCTGCCGAGGGCAGCCGTGACCTCTGGGTAGGCCGTGCTCTCGGCGAGCTTTTTGTCGTCGTAAAGCTCTCGGAAGGGTCGGAAGGCGGGGTTCTGGTTAGCCAGCCAGAGCAGCATCATCTCTTCCAGCACGGCTTCACGGTGCGCGAGGCCTTCGGTCGACTGATCCAGCCATTTGTCGAGCTTCTCTTCGCCGCGATAGATGGCGACGTTCGGGAATTCTTCAACAAAGGTCCGTAAAAGGCGCTCGACATTCTCCTCGCCCACTTGTTCGGAAAACCACGCCAGCGCCCCCCGCGTGACCTGCGGATCGCGGCTGCGCCGGTATTGCGCGACCAGTGCGTGGCTGACCTCGTCAATCAATCCCATGGCAAACAGCGCGCCAGGATTGACGACTTTGTCCTTGTCACCGTGGGCGGCCCGAATTTCGGTCATGCGGAAGGCCAGCTCGCGACAGGAGGCGAGGTCGCCGAACACGACGTTGCCGACGAAGTTAAACAGAGCGTCGCTGACCTGATAACGGTCGCGAGCTTCACGCGAAATGTGGAATTCCATCATGGGAGATTCAGGGAAGCGGAGGTTACCTGGTGCCTTTTCTTTCATCCGATGCGGAAAACGCTCACCGGGTCAGCACCTTGTCGGCAAAGAGATTCTACTTCCCCTGCGGGTACTGCGATGCCAAACGCGCGCTACTATACCTTTCGATGCCTGAGTTGCCCGACATCACAGCCTATCTCAGCGCTCTCGAGCCAAGAATCGTGGGCCGGCAGCTCCTCGAGGTCCGCCTGAACAGTTTCACCCTGTTGCGAACAGCGCAGCCGCCCCTGGCAGATGTCGCCGGACGCACGGTTCGCGAGCTCCGGCGTATTGGCAAGCGGATTGCCATCGGTCTCGAAGGTGAGCTGTGGCTGGTTCTTCACTTGATGATCGCCGGCCGCCTGCACTGGAAGCCGGCCGGTGCCAAACTGGCGAACCGTAATGCCCTGGCGGCTTTCGATTTTGCCAATGGTTCGCTGGTGCTCACAGAAGCCGGCACGAAGCGTCGAGCTTCGCTTTATCTCGTTTCCGGTGAGGAGGCGCTCCGCTCCCTGGATCCCGGCGGCATCGATGTCCTGGCGTGCGACCTCGCCGATTTTCGGGCGGCTCTGACCGCCGAGAATCGTACCCTCAAACGAGCCCTGACCGATCCGCGTCTGCTGAGCGGCATCGGCAATGCCTATTCCGACGAGATTCTCCACGCCGCCCGGCTTTCGCCGGTCACTCTCACCCACCGGCTCTCGGAGGACGAGTGGCAGCGGCTCTTCGCATCCACGCAGGAAGCGCTGCGTCTGTGGATCGACCGCCTCCAGGCCGAGGCCGCCAAAAAGTTTCCGGAAAAGGTGACCGCCTTCCGTCCTGAAATGGCGGTGCACGGCAAATTTGGCCAGCCCTGCCCGCGTTGCGGCACGAAGATCCAGCGCATCCGCTACGCAGATAACGAAACTGATTATTGTCCGCAATGCCAGACCGGCGGCAAGCTCCTGGCCGATCGCGGCCTCTCGCGCCTGCTCAAACAAGACTGGCCCCGCACGCTGGACGAACTGGAATCACTGAAGCGAAAGGCGGGAGCGACTTCATAGCCGTCAGCCCATCCTGTCGAAATGCCCATCTGCGCTCCCTGTGGATGAATTCGCCGCATATTAACCGGGACGTAAACCGTCATCCATAAAGCGCCGGTATTTCAAGGAAGACCGGGTTTTCGGATCTAAGGCCCCAGCCTGCGGGAATTTGGGATCGGTCCCGCCCCCCACGACCATCATCCCTGCGTCCTGCAAGATACCGGCCCGGCTCCGGAGGAGCACCGATGCAAAAGTACCTCGCGACTTCGCTTTCTGCCCTGCTGCTGTTCGGCCCGGCAGTCAGCCCGGTCACTGCTGATGCCCAGTCGGACACTACGTCCACGCCCATTAAGCATGTGGTGGTCATTTTTGGTGAAAACATTTCTTTCGATCACTACTTCGGGACCTATCCCCATGCGGCCAACCCGCAGAGGGGAGCCGCGGTTTGTTGCCAGCCCGGATACCCCGAGCGTGAACGGTCTGAGCGGTGCGCTGCTCAACAGCAATCCAAATTTTCTGAATGCCGACAATGGCAAGGGCGCGATGAACCCCTTCCGGCTGGACCGCTCCCAGGCGGCCACCGCCGATCAGGACCACAACTACACGCCGGAACAGGAGGCGTTTCACGGCGGGCTGATGGACTCCTTCCCCGAAGTCCACGGGCGTCCGGGACCTCCGCCGAGCGCCGATACCACCACCGGTCTGGTGATGGGCTACTACGACGGCAATACCGTCACGGCGTTGTGGAACTATGCGCAGCACTACGCCATGAACGACAACTCCTACGACACGACCTTCGGTCCGTCCACGCCCGGCGCGATCAATCTGATCTCGGGACAGACGAACGGCGTGATCGATCAGATCAACGGCACGCGGCAGCGGTGATCGGCGACGGCAACGGCGGGCTACAGCGATATCGGCGACGCCGATCCCGTTGGCGACGTCTGCTCCACCACCACCGGCGCGCAGATTCAGCATGGGCGGCACAGAATATCGGCGATCTGCTCAACGCCGCGGGCGTGACCTGGGGCTGGTTCGAAGGCGGCTTCGATCTGACGTCGAACAATCCCAACGGCACGACCGGCTGCGCGCGCAGCACCACTTCGCTCGTCACCGGCGACCACGAAGGTCGACTACATCCCGCATCACGAGCCGTTCCAGTACTACACCTCGACCGCCAATCCGACGCATGCGCGGCCGACTTCCGTGCACGATGATCGGCAAGGCGATGCCGCGCAATCACCAGTACGACATCGACGATTTCTACGCTGCAGTCAACGCGGGTAATTTGCCCGCGGTCAGCTTCCTGAAGGCGCCCGGCTTTCAGGACGGGCATGCGGGCTACTCCGATCCGCTGGACGAGCAGGCGTTCGTCGTCACGTGATCAATTTCCTGCAGCAGTCGCGCCGACTGGGATCGACCGCGGTCTTGATCGATTACGACGATTCCGACGGCTGGTACGACCATCAGATGCGGCCGATCGTCAACCAGTCCGCCACCGGCCGATGCGCTGACCGGCAACGGGCAGTGCGGTACCGGCACCGACGGCGCTGCCCGGGTCCAGCGGCGCGGCGCATGCGCAGGGACGCTGCGGCTACGGTCCGCGCCTGCCGCTGATGGTCATCTCGCCTTACGCCAAAGCAGAACTTCGTCGATCACACGATGACGGATCAGAGTTCCATCATCCGTTTCATCGAAGACAACTGGCTCAGCGGGAAGCGGATGCAGCGGCTCGTTCGACGGCATCGCCGGCCTCGTGAACAACATGTTCGACTTCACCGCGCAGTGGAAAATCGCGGTCGGTTCCTCCTCAACCCCAACTCGGGCCAGCCTGGCTGGTAATCCTCCCACTCATGCCGGCTCCTGGTGCCCTGCGCTTCGGGAGCCGGTCCCACCCTCAGTTTCACGAGACAATCAGAAAGAATGTCTCTATCTTCCCGCTCCAGGCGTGTCTTTCTCCGCGATGCCGCCCTCGCAGCGGCTGCCCTCAGCCTCGATCTTTCGGGGCATTCCGATGAGGGGTCCGCCCCCCTGGATCCTGCCACGCTGACGCCTTTTGTCGATGCGCTTCCCATCCCGCCAGGAGCTCATCCAGTCGCCTCGCACGCGAACCCCGAGGATCTCCGGCAAAACCTTCTCCTCTACCGCATGTCGATGGTCGAAGCACGCATCCAGGTCCATCGCGATCTTCCCCCCACCCGCATGTGGACATTCGACGGCAGCTTTCCCGGGCCCACCATTGCGACGCAGAGCGGCAGGGGTGTCATCGTCGAATGGCGAAATCGCCTTCCCCCGCGTCACTTCCTGCCCATCGACCACACCCTGCATGGCGCGGAAGCCTCGCTCCCGGAGAGCCGCGCCGTGGTTCACCTGCACGGCGGCAGAACTCCGCCGCAGAGCGACGGCTATCCGGAGGACTGGAAAGTTCCTGGCCAGTCGCAGACCTGCTTTTACCATCGGCGCAGCCGGCGGCCGTGCTCTTCTATCACGACCATGCGATGGGCATTAACCGCCTGAACATCTATGCCGGGTTGCAGGGATTGTTCATCATCCGCGATCCCGGAGAAGACGCGCTCGGCCTGCCGTCCGGGTCCCACGAAATTCCGCTCTTGATTGCCGACCGCCTGCTGACCAGCACTGGACAACTCCTTTACCCCGTCTCCGCCAATCCGCAGAAACCCTGGGTGCCCGAAGTATTCGGCAACGCGATCCTCGTCAACGGCAAGCTGCTCCCGTATTGCGAGGTGGAACCGCGCCCCTACCGCCTCCGCATCATGAACGGCTCCAATGGCCGCTTCTATCGCTTCGGGCTGTCAAATCGCGCTGCCTTTCAGGTGATCGCCAACGACCAGGGACTTTTGCCCGCCCCGGTAGATGTGAAGCGGCTGCCGCTGGCTCCCGCCGAGCGCGCCGACGTCATCGTGGACTTCGCTCCGCTCGCCGGCGCAACCGTTCGCCTCGTCAGCGACTCGTTTGACATCCTGCAATTCCGAGTCGCAAAACAGCCCTCGTCAGCCGGACCCACCCTTCCCGCCGTCCTTCACCAAAATCCCGTGCGGCTGCAGGAGAAGGATGCCGTGCGAACCCGCCGCCTGACCCTCGACGAACGCGTCGACGACGTGCAGCGGTCCATGGGCATGCTGCTGAACAACACTCCCTGGCATGCGCCGGTGACCGAGAAGCCGGTGTTGAATACAACCGAGATCTGGGAGCTCGTGAATCTGACCGAGGATTCTCATCCCATCCACCTCCACCTGGTGCGGTTTCAGGTCCTCGACCGGCGCCCCTTCGATGTCTTCGATTATCAAAATCGCGGCGTGCTGCGCTTCACCGGCCCAGCCCAGCCGCCAGCCCCCCTCGAAGCGGGCTGGAAGGATACCGCGCGCGCCGACCCCGGCATGGTGACACGCATCATCGTGCCCTTCGACGGCTACGCCGGCCGGTACGTCTGGCATTGCCACATCCTCGAACACGAAGACAACGAAATGATGCGCCCCTACGAAGTCGTCCGGCCCGGCTCCCCGGATCGCAAATCCGAATGATGCCGGCAGCATTCGCCACGCTGATTTCCACGTTGACTCTTTTGCAACCGGGATGAAGGTTCGGCTAAGGTTGAGGCATACTCCTGTGCAGGCGCGGCCAGAGCGAGCCCGGGCGCGTATCCCCCGTCTTACAACCTATGGAGAGGCGCAACGTGAAGAAAATCGGCGTTCTGTTCGGCATGGAAAATACCTTTCCCGGTGCTCTGGTGAAGCAGATCAACAGCCGGAATCTCGACGGCATCTCGGCTGAGTTCGTGGAGATTGGCGCCATCCGGCTCGACCGCCCGCCGGCGTGGTCGGTCATTGTCGATCGCATCTCTCACGACATCCCGTTCTATCGGGCGTTTCTTAAGCACGCGGTTCTGCACGGGACCACCGTCATCAACAACCCTTTCTGGTGGTCGGCCGACGACAAATTTTTCAACTATTCACTGGCGGCGAAGCTCGGCGTCGCCGCTCCACCCACCGTCATCCTGCCCCACAAGCACTATCCGCCGGGAACCACCGACCGCTCCATGCGGAACCTGGAGTTCCGCTCGACTGGGACGCTGTCTTTGACTACGTTGGCTTCCCCTCCTTTCTCAAGCCGGTCAACGGCGGCGGCTGGCGCGACGTGTATCACGTCCACTCCCGCGAGCAGTTCTTTGAGGCCTACGACAAGAGCCGCGACCTGTGCATGATGCTGCAGCGCGCCGTGAACTTCACCGACTATTTCCGCTGCTACGTCGTCGGCCAGGAGAAGGTCCGCATCATGCACTACGATCCTCGCCGCCCGCACCACGAGCGCTATGTGCAGAACCCTCCCGCGACGGACAAAAAGCTGTTGAACCGCGTCGAGCAGGACGCGCTGAAGCTCTGCCGTGCCCTTGGCTACGACCTGAACACCGTCGAGTTTGCCGTGGAAGACGGCGTCCCTTACGCAATTGACTTCATGAATCCAGCGCCCGATGCCGACCTCCATTCTGTCGGCCAAGCGAATTTTGACTGGATCGTGAACGCCGTGGCCGACCTCGCCGTCCACAAGATTCAAACCGCCAAACCGCATATCCCGGAGTTCCACTGGAGCGCCTATCTCGGCGTGGCGTCCCAAAAGCCGGACAAAGCTGAGAAGACGGGGGAAAAGAAAGCGGCTCCCGCAAAGACGGCTGCGAAGAAGTCCGTCCCCGCCCAAACGGCTGCCAAAAAGAGTTCCGCGAAGAAGGGTGCGAAAAGTCCGGCGAAATCCGGAACCGGGCCCGAGGCGACGGTTTCCGCCATCGGTAGCGAAAAAGCAGTTGCGCTCCTGCGCCGTTTCAGCCTACAACGGTAGGCACCATGCGGCCCTCATTCACCCTCGGCATCGAAGAGGAATATCAGACCATCGATCCGGTCACCCGCGACCTGCGATCGCACATTGCTACCGAGATGCTGGCGCAGGGAAAGATGCGTCTGGAAGAGCGCGTCAAAGCCGAGATGCACCAGTCGGTCATCGAGGTGGGCACCAGCATCTGCCGCGACTATCGAAGAGGCGCGCGCGGATCTGTACAAGCTGCGGCGCGAAATGATCCGCCTGGCCCAGAGAGCACAACCTCGTTCTCGTCGCCGGCGCCACCCATCCCTTTGCCGACTGGCGGACCCAGGAGATCTACCCCGATCCGCGTTACCACCAGGTCGTGAAAGATCTGCAACTCGTGGCGCGTTCCAACCTGATCTTCGGCCTGCATGTGCATGTCGGCATCGAAGACCGCGAGTCGGCCATCCGGATCATGAATTCCATGCGGTATTTCCTTCCGCACATCATGGCCCTGGCCACCAATTCGCCCTTCTGGCTGGGACTGAATACCGGATACAAGGGGTATCGCGCCAAGGTGTTTGAGAATTTTCCCCGCACCGGCATTCCCGATGCCTTCTCGAGCTACTCCGAATTCGAGAATTACGTTGCGCTGCTGGTCAAGACCAACTGCATCGACAACGCCAAAAAAATCTGGTGGGATATCCGGCCCCATCCGTTCTTCAACACCATCGAGGTTCGGGCGTGCGATATTCCGCTGCGCGCGGAAGAAACGGTGGCCATCGCGGCTCTTATTCAGGCGACGGCGGCCTATCTGTACCGGCTGCACGCCACCAATCAGGATTACCGGCAGTATGCGCGGCCGCTGCTCACCGAGAACAAATTCCGCGCGGTGCGGTATGGGCTCGATGGCAAGCTCATCGACTTTGGCCGCCAGGAAGAAGTGCCCGTTCGCGACCTCATCGAGGAGTACATCGCACTGGTCGAGCCGGTGGTCGACGAACTGGGAAGCCGCGACGCCATCGAGTCGATCCGGACCATCCTGCAAACCGGCACCGGCGCGGATCGCCAGCTTCGCAAGTTTGACGAGACAGGCGACCTGAAGGCCGTGGTCGACTATATGGCCGAGGAGACGAAGGCAGGCTTGTTTGAGACTGAGCCGATGGCGTCACAGAGCGTGGCCTGACACAATATCAATGTTTCGAAGCCATGGTTTTTTCAGGTAGCCTGACAGGATGAGTGGTTCTCCCACCCTTCTTTCCCCGACTCGTCGGCACGCTCCCGGCTGCTGGAATCCTCATTTCCGGCAGAATTTTCCCCCGGCGCAAGGGCGGCTGTTTCCACCTGCCTGCGTGTCGAGCCCTCCGAAAAGGTCACGCTCATTTCCGATCAGGCAACGCTGCCCATCGCCGCGTCGCTGGCCCACGAGCTGGCAGCTAACGGTTGCCGCTGGAATGCCTTCGTCCTTGAGGACCTGGCGCCGCGTCCGCTCACGGCGATGCCTGCCGAAATCCTCGCCGACATGGAATCCTCGGACGTCAGCATCTTTGCCGTGCAGGTGCAGCGGAACGAGCTGCAGTCGCGGATGCAGATGACCGAGGTTGTGAATCGCCGTCGCATGCGGCACGCTCATATGGTCAACATCACCCCGCAGATTATGTGCGAGGGCATGCGCGCGGATTACGACCGCGTCGATCGGCTCTCGCAGAAAGTGATTGAGAAGGCGCGGAAGGCGCGGTTCATTCGCGCCACCACGGCAGCCGGGACCGATATTCGCGCCGAATTGAATCCTGAGTACAAGTGGCTCAAAACGTCGGGCATCATCTCCCGCGACAAATGGGGCAATTTGCCGGGCGGCGAGATCTTCACGACTCCTGGCGACGTCAACGGCACGTTCGTCGTCGATGGCGTCGTTGGCGATTACCTCTGTGCGCAATATGGACTGCTGGAAGCTTTACCCCTGAAAATCGAGATTCGCGGTAACCGTATCGTGAGCTGCAACTCGGACAACAAAGCGCTCGAATCGGATTTTCATGCCTACACGCATACCGACGAGAACTCCGACCGCGTGGGAGAATTCGCGATCGGTACCAACATCGGCGTTGAGCGCGTCATCGGCAACATCCTGCAGGACGAGAAGTTTCCAGGCATTCACATTGCCTTCGGCAATCCTTATGGCGAGCACACCGGCGCGCCATGGCGCAGCTCGACGCATATTGATGTGGTTGGCCTGCGCTTCAATATATGGATCGAGGACGAGCTGATCATGAAGGAAGGGAAATTCCTGATCGAGCCGTAAATCTGAACCATCCCTTTCGTGTGAGGCATCGAAGAAACATGGCGACAACGACTTCTCCTGCGAATTTTGCGACGAAAACCCTGGGCGACTCCGATCTGCACCTCACGCCCATCGGCTACGGCGCGTGGGCCATCGGCGGCGGCAACTGGGAGTTTGCGTGGGGCTCGCAGGACGACAGCGAATCGCTGCGGACGATCGAGCGCGCGCTCGACAGCGGCCTGAACTGGATCGATACTGCGGCGATTTATGGGCTCGGCCACTCGGAGGAGATCGTCGGGAAAGCGCTCAAGCGACACAGCCAGAAGCCCTATGTCTTCACCAAGTGCTCGATGCGCTGGTCTCCCGATCGCAAGATCTATCGCAGTCTCAAAGCAGGCTCGCTGCAGGAGGAGATCGAGAACTCCCTGACCCGTCTCGGCGTGGACACGATCGATCTCTACCAGATTCACTGGCCGAATCCCGAAGACGAGCTTGAGGAAGCGTGGGAGACGCTGGCGAAGTTTCAGGAAGAAGGCAAGGTTCGCTATATCGGTGTCTCGAACTTCAATGTTGATCAGATGAAACGGATCCAGAAGATCGCACCGATCACGTCGCTGCAGCCGCCCTATTCGTTGCTCCGACGCGCCATCGAGCAGGAGATTCTTCCGTTCTGCCTGGAGAACCACATTGGCGTCATCAACTACTCACCCATGCTTTCGGGCATGCTGACCGGCAAAATGACCGCCGAGCGAGTCCGGAATATGCCGGAGGACGACTGGCGCAAGCGGAGCCCGAATTTTCAGTCGCCGAAGCTGGAGCGGAACCTGGAACTTGCGAAACTGCTGGGTGAGATCGGGCAGGAGCACGGCGTCGCAGCGGGCGTCGTGGCCATTGCCTGGACGCTTCGCAATCCGGCCATCACCGCGGCCATTGTCGGCGCCCGGCGACCCGATCAGGTCGATGGCATCGTGCCGGCGGCGACGTTTCGGCTGAGCGATGCGGAAGCCTCCCGGATCGAAAGCTGGCTCGCGGAGCATCCGTAGCCTCGTCTTAGGCTCCGTGACCTTCGTACCGACCTCGGCGTCGTTTTCTCTTGCTCTGGTCCGCGCCAGCCCCTACGCTGGATAACAGTGGGGATGCTCCGTTCAGACGGATCATCCCCATCGTCGTTCTGCGGGGATGCGGCTCAGCTACCGATCAGATAACGATTCTCGGGGCAAGTCAGGCAGGATCCGAAGGTGAAGGTAATACCCAAAAGGTATTACCCTGCAACCCTCATGGATTCAATGAAAACATACCCTCCGATCATGGGGGGTACCCCACCAGGGGTCAATCCGGACTACCGGACATCTTCTGGGATAGCTGCTGGAGCTTGTTGTAATTGGCTTCAACAAACGCAGCATTCTGAGGGGTGATGGAACCTGGAGGGTACGACTGCAGCGATCCCTGACGTTTCATGCCTACGAAGGCAACGTCGTTGAGGAAAGCAAGGCTGACGATGATGTAGTCCCGGGAAGTGAGGCCGTTCTCATGAACGACATCGGCAGCTTCGGGGAATCTCGCATCGAGGGTGTAAACCCTTTGGTCGATGGTCTGGTCGTCGTTGGGCTCGGCGTCCATTTTGGCTTTGAGCGAGGGATTCGTAGCCTCGAGCTGGCTGAGAGCATCGATGGCAGCGGCCAGTTTTTCGACCTTATCCATGCTCAGGGGATAACTGCGGACCTCGGCCATATCGGGATCGCTGTCGCCGGCAATGGACTGGGCAGAGGCAGAAGCCAGAGCAGTCAGAGCGAGAACGACCAAAATGGCGAGTCGGCGAGCATTCATAAGGTAAAGGCCTTGCGCGGTATCAGGGGACGAATCCGGCGGGGAGAGCGTGATCACAGTAACAGGGAAGCCACGGCACAAGAAAGAGCTGCATCGGAAAAATTTCTGGGCGAACCATTCTATGAACATCCCAGGCTCGCTTTCGAGCCCGGCGGGTCAGGAAGGAACGCCGAAAGCGGGAATCCAGCCTTTGGCTCGATCCGTATCGACTCGCACTTGGGAAAACCCGGCTTGAGCCAGAAGGTCGCGGTGCTCGTCGACGGTGAGCAGCGTCATGCCGGTCGTGGGAGCGTACTTTTCCATTTGAATCGGCCGAGCCATCCTGAAGGGTGGCGGAACCGGTTCATGGCGCAGCTTTGGGTGGCATGGGACCTGACCGAGGTTACACGCCGCCTTCGAAGATCTTCTTGGAAAGATAGCGTTCCGCAGAGTCCGGGATCAGGGTGGCGACGCGCTTGCCGGTACCGAGGCGCTGAGCGATCTGGATGGCGGCGAAAATCATGGCTCCCGAGCTGGAGCCGGCGAGAAGCCCTTCCTGAGAGGCAAGAGCTTTAACGGCAGCGAAGGCGTCGCGATCGGTGACCGCGATGATCTCGTCGGCGACCGAGCGGTCAAAGGTTTTCGGGACAAAGTGGACGCCGATGCCCTCGACCTTGTGCGGACCCGGCGCGCCACCCTGAAGGATCGAGCCTTCAGTCTCGACGGCGACCGTGAGGATGCGGGGGTTCTTTTCCTTCAGGAAACGCGCGACGCCGGAGAAGGTGCCGCCGGTGCCGACGCCGCCGATGAAGGCGTCGATACGGCCGTCCATCTGCTCCCAAAGCTCGACAGCGGTGGTGTCGTGGTGAAACTGAGGGTTGGCAGGGTTTTCGAACTGGAGGGCAGGCCAGACATTGGGATCGGCCTTGGCCAGGGCGATGGCCTTCCGGATCGCTCCGGCCATGCCTTCAGCTTCAGGAGTGCGGTGGACTTCAGCGCCGAATCCGCGCATGAGCGCGCACTTTTCTTCGGCAAAGCCTTCGGGGACGTACAGGACAACGCGGTAGCCGCGGTTGACGCCGACCAGAGCGAGTCCCACACCCGTATTGCCGGCCGTGGCTTCGGTGATGATCGAGCCCTTGTGGAGGAGGCCGCGGCGCTCCGCGTCGAGGATCATGCCCAGCGCTGCGCGGTCCTTCACGGAGCCGCCGGGATTGAGAAATTCCAGCTTGGCATGGACTTCCGCAGCGGCATCGGAAACAAGGCGACGGAGGCGCAGCACGGGCGTGTGGCCAATGAGTTGGGTGATGTCGTCGGCGGCGCGGAGGGAGGCGGAAGCGGCTGCTGGTGGCATAGGACTGGATAGTCTAGCAGCCGGTAGCCTGGAACCGGTAGCTACTGCGGCGTGGCGTTGCGATCGACGTTTTCAGCGACGCTGGATTTGCGACCAGGCTGGCGGCCATTCTGCGTGGGATAGTACCCGGTGCGAGTGCGGACGTAGAGCTTGGCATGCCGGGCAGCGTGTGCTTCCACGTGAACGGTGCGATAGCCGCCGAGACTGGCGGCCCTGGTGGAGTGGTAGCCGATGGTGTACTGGTTTCGGATGTCCTGGGCGACCTCAGCCGCGATGCTGTCAACGTCGGAGAGGGAGTGAGGGAAGAAGGCGAGCCCACCGGTCTCATCAGAGAGGAGCTGCAGTGCCCGCCGTGCGCGATGGGACTCGGCGCCGCGGCTGTCTTCGCCGAAGAGGAGGCCAATGGTATAGATGACCGGACCACCGAGATCCTGGACGCGGCGGATGGTCTGCTCCAGATTGAGGGTGGAGGCGTTGTCTTCGCCGTCCGTGACGATCACAAGGACCTGCTTGGACCGGCGAGCGCCGTGGGCGAGCTGATCGGCAGAGGCGGCGACGGCGTCATAAAGGGCGGTGCCCCCTCGGGATTCGATGTGGCCAAGGCCCTCGCGGAGCTTGGCAATGCTGGAGGTGAAGTCCTGATCGAGAAAGGCCTCGTCGGAGAAATTGACAACGAAGGCTTCATCCTGGGGATTGGAGGCGCGGATCAGGTCGAGAGCAGCGGTGTTGACCGCGGCTCGCTTGTCGCGCATGGACCCCGAGTTATCGACGAGGAGGCCAATGGAGACAGGAACATCGGCATGGGTGAACGAGACGATGGTCTGCGGGGTATTGTCTTCCCAAACGTGGAAATCGGCCTGGGTCAGATCCTGGACAAGGTGGCCATCCTGGTCGACCACGGTGCAGGGCAGGAGGACTTCGTCAACATCCCGGGTGAGGGTGTAGACGCCTTTGTTGCGCTTGATTTCCTCACTGGTATTGGTGTGGCCCGGGCTGACCATCGCATTATCCGCGGCATCGGGAGAGACGATGGGGTCGTGATCGACGTCGAGCGAGGGCTGGCTTTCCGGTTGCAGGGGCGACGGCTGGACGGTCTGCTGCTGTGCGGCCGGCTGAGCGGGAGCCACGGAAGGGGCGGTCTGCGCCGAGACTGCGATGAATCCAGCAAAAATAAGAAAACAGAGAAGATAGAGTCGTCGATAGGGATAAGAGCGAATGGTTTCCGGGATTTGCGTGCACCGTGAGCGGGGCGACCCCGAAAGCGGCGCCAGCTCTTTTTTCACTGTACGCCATTTGGCTTTGCTGGGGTGGCCGGATGTCAGGCTCAAATTCGTGCTCCGTTGCGGTCTTCGATGCGGATTTGGGCGCAACGGCTTCCAGTGATAAGACGAAGAAACCGGGAAAAAAGGTAGAAGACCGGAATCACGGCTATTGAAGGGGGGCGTAATAGCCAGTTCGGGCGTGGACTGTGAGTTGCGGAAGGCCCGGAGGCGGCAGAAGCTTGACCTTGACCTTGCGCCATTTCCCGTCCATCCGAGGGTCGTCGGTCTTGTAGCCGAGGACGTATTCATTGCGGAGTTCGGCGCTGATGCGGGTGGCGATGTCTCCCATTTCGGAAGGTCGTCGACCCGAAAGAGCCGGCCGCCGGTAGAGTTACTGACATCGTTGAGAAGAAGCGGTCCGTTGCGTTCCTCAATGGTGGCGGCTTCGGGATCGAAGATGCCGATGGAGTAAATCTGGACGTCGGCCTCTTTAACGGCGGACCGAACTTCGTTTTCGGTGTAACGGCTGTTGTTGTCGCCGCCATCGGAGACCACGAGGAGAGCCTTGCGGCGATATTTGGCCTCTTTCATCTTGTCGAGACCCATATAGATGGCATCGAGCAAAGCCGTGCGGTGGCCGGGCTGAACGGTGGCGAGGCGAGCTTCAACGTCGTCGGGTGAGGAGGTGAAATCGGTGATGAGGTAGGGACGGTCGTTGAACCCAATGACGTAAACTCGTCCTGCGGGTTCGAGGTCTTCATGAACTGGATGACGGCGCCACGGGCGCGCACCACCTTTATTGCTCATGCTGCCGCTGAGGTCGAGGATGACGCCGATGGAAACCGGGTGCGTCGTCGCAGGCGAAGTGCTGCGGATCGCCATGGGAGTGGCCTTCCTCGTAAATGGCGAAGTTCTGCTTCTCAAGGCCGGTCACGAGCCGGTCCATCGGATCGGTGACGGTAAGAGGAACAAGAACGATGTTCGTCGACACGGACGAATGCCCGTGCGCAGGGTTGCGCCGGGAGTCAGGGGAATAGATGGATCGGTTTTGGCAGCAACCGGCTGGGAGCTGACATGGACCTGATTCAGTGGATCCTCCTGCCCGAGGGCGGGAGACGCAAGGAATGGAGCGAGCAGCAGGAAGAGCAGCGGAAAGCCGCTTCCAAGAGCAAGCCGGCGGGGTCCCGGGGTAATGCTGGCACCAGGTTTGCGCCCAAAGATGGACGCCATGACCATACCTCACGTGTCAAGAATACTGGCACGATTGAAAGACTTCTGCAATAGCCACTCGAACCCGGGGAAGAGAGACAACCAGCAGTGGATATGAAGACGCCCGTTCAGTGCCACTGCCTTACAGGATGCCGGAAGCTGGAGAAAAGAGATGCCCGAGCAGCGTGAAAACTGCGATAGAACAAGCCATTCTGCGCCACAGGCCGCTCGAGACGCTGCGATAGAATCGGTGGGAACAGACAGATATGGCACGCATCTTTCCCTTTCGCGCTCTTCGCTACAACCTTGCGCAGGTATCGGCACAGGACGTTGTCACCCAGCCTTACGACAAGATCACGCCGGCGATGCAGCAGGCATATTACCAACGGACCCGTATAACCTCTGCCGCATCATTCTGCGGATGCCGGAGCTGTTTGATAAAGAGGGGGACGCCTATGCGACCGCGGCGCGGGATTTTGCGTCCTGGCGGGAGGCGGGCATTCTGGCGCAGGAACAACAGTCATGCGTTTTCGCCTACTCACAGCGATTTTCGGTTCAGGGTCAGGCAGGCGTGGTGCTGGAGCGGCGCGGCTTTATCGCTCTGGGAGAACTGTACGACTACAGCCAGGGAGTAGTCTTCCGTCACGAGCAGACACTGTCGAAGCCGAAGTCGGACCGGCTGAACCTGTTGCGGGCGACGCGGGCGCATTTCGGACAGATCTTTATGTTGTATTCAGACCCGGTTCGTAGTGCGGAAGAGGTTCTCTTCGGGAGCGGGGCGGCAGGGGAGACGCTGCCCGAAATCGAGGTAACGGACGAGTACGGCGTCTTGCATCGGGTATGGAAGATCAGCGATCCGGCGAAGATCAGCATGGTTGCGACTGCAATGGATGACAAAAAGCTGATTATCGCGGACGGCCACCATCGTTACGAGACTGCGCTGGCATATCGGAAGGAACGAGCGCCGGGAGGAATTCCCGAGAGCTGCGAGCGGATGGCCGCGGGACTGCCTCAGACGCAGTATCCGGAAGCAGCAGCGATGATGACCTTTATCAATATGGATTCAGAAGGGCTGGTGATCCTGCCAACGCACCGAGTGGTCTTCGGGCTGACGGGGTTCGCGGCGGGATCGCTGCTGGAGAAGGCTCGGCCGTATTTTGACATCGAGGAGCTGGCGGAACGGGACGCGGCCATGGCGACGGCGAGGCTGAGCGCGGTGCAGGGTGGCAGGACAGCATTTGTGGCAGTCACCGGCCAGGGTTGGCATCTGCTGACGGCTAAGCCGGAGGCTGTAGCGGAGGCGCTGAGGCATGTGCCTGCGCGGCAGAGGAAGCTGGACGTGGTGCAGCTGCACGCCCTGGTGCTGGAGAAGCTGCTGGGCATTTCAGCCGAGGCGATTCGGGACCAGACGCACCTGCGGTATCTGCGGGAGGCGACGGAGGCGGCGGATGCCGTGATGCGCGGGGAGGCGAACGCGGCGTTTTTGATGAATCCCGTAACTATGGAGCAATTGCGCGAAGTAGCGTTTGCCGGAGAAGTGATGCCGCAGAAATCGACGGATTTCTACCCCAAGCTACTGAGCGGTCTGGCGATTTATGCGCTGGATTGACGTGTCGGTTTGGTGGGTGCTGATGGCGGGAGTGGGCCTGGCGCAAACGTCACCAACTCCGAAAGCGCCACCGAACGGTCCTCTACCGCAGGCGCCGGCATTGCCGCCCATCGCTGCGCCAGCCCCAATGCCCCCGGTGCAGCCGCCGCAATTCGTGGTGGTAGTGGATGCCGCTCATGGCGGAACCGAGACTGGAGCCCGGATCGGGCCCGGGGTTGTGGAGAAGGAGATCACGCTGGAGCTGGCAGGGCGGCTTCGGTCGGTATTGACGGCGCGCGGGTCAACGTAGTGATGACGCGGCAGGCGGATACGAATTTGACGTCCATGGACCGTGCGCAGACGGCGAACCATGTGCAGGCAGCGGCCTGCCTGATGGTGCACGCCACGGCCACGGGAAGCGGGGTGCACCTGTATACGTCGTCCCTGAGCCCGGCACAGCGGACGGCGTTTCTGCCGTGGGCAACGGCGCAGGCTGCGTTTGTGACGCAGAGCCTGAAGCTGGAATCGGAGATCGACTCGGCGCTGGCGCATGCGACGGTTCCCGTCACGCTGGGGCGAGCGTCCGTGCAGCCGATGGATAACCTGGCGTGTCCGGCAGTCGCCATAGAGATCGCGCCGCTGGTGGCGGGCCATGTAACGATGGCGCGGCCGCTGACCGATGTGAGCTATCAGAAGCAGGTGGTAGATGCGCTGGCGGCGGCGCTGGAGCAGTGGCGCGGCGATGGACGCAATCAATGATCTCGCGGGCGCACAAATTTCTTTTCGCGCTGCTGCTGCTGGTGTGCGTGGTAATGGCCGCATTTCTGATCCGGCTGCGGAATCGGGCGCAGGACCGGCTGCAGGCGCAGGGAACGAGCGCCCCGGAGTCCATTGCCGAACCGGTAGGGAGCCCGCCAAAGACGGTGACGCTGTTTGTCCCTAACGACCTGGACGACTCGATGACCACGGTCGAGCGCACGATCCCGCTGCCGGCGGATGAAAATGCGCAGGCGCGCGTGTTGCTGGAGACGCTGATCGAGGCGTATCGGGCTCCGGACTCCACGCACCCGATCCATGTGGAGAAGGGCGTGGACGATGTGTATTTTGTGGCGATGCCGGAGGGAAAAGGCTCGAGCGGCCCGGGCGGCCAGATGGCGGTGGTGGATCTCAATGGGGCGTTGGCAGCGGCGCAGCCTTCCGGGATTGAACCTGAGACACTCACGCTGCTGTCGATCATGGCGACGCTGCATGCCAATTTGCCGGATGTGACGGAGGTCCATTTCCTGGTGGACGGACAGCCACGCGAGACGCTGGCGGGGCACGCGGATCTAACGCGGACGTATCTGGCCGCAGAAGCAGAGCAGCGGCCGAGTCCAGCAGAGCCTGCGGGTACGGCGCAATGAAGATCGGGGTCTTCGACTCGGGCTTTGGGGGGCTGACGGTGCTGCGAGCACTGCTGCGGCATATACCTGGCGCGGACTATGCGTACCTGGGCGATACCGCGCGGCTGCCCTATGGTGCCAAGTCGCGGGCGACGGTGGCGCGATATGCAACATCGAGCGCGCGGTTTCTGGTGGAAGAGGAGGAAGCGGAGTTTCTGGTAATCGCCTGCAATACGGCGAGTGCGCTGGCGCTGGATGCGATACGCGAAGCGGTCTCAGTACCGGTGCTGGGCGTGGTGGAGACGGGCGCCAACGCGGCGGATGCGAGCTCCGCGACACGCGACGTGCTGGTAATTGCAACGGCCGCGACGGTGGAAAGCCATGCTTATTCCGCGGCATGCTCAGCACGCAAGATGAGGGCGATTGAGAAAGCGTGCCCGCTCCTGGTACCGCTGGTGGAAGAGGGCTGGACGCAGCATCCGGTGACGGAGGAGGTGGTGCGGATCTATATGCGAGAGCTGATGGATCAGGCGGAGGCCGCGGGGATGAACGCCGATACGCTGGTGCTGGCGTGTACCCATTATCCGCTGCTGCGGGCGACGATTGAGCGGGCAGTGCCGCGGGAGGTGCGGGTGATCGATTCCGCGGAGGTGACGGCGCAGCAAGTGGCGGATCGGCTGGAGGGCTCTCTAGAGAATCTCGGGGATCCGCGAGTGGAGTTCTTTGCCACTGACTCGGTGACGAAATTCCGCGACCCGGGAACGCGCTTCCTGGGGCAGACGATCCCGGCGGTGCGGCTGGTGGATCTGGGGGGCTAAGAAGGGTACGGGCTGCGGGGTTGCGGGACAGAGGGCTGGTCCGGGTTCGGATCAGCCCTTTTCCTTCCAGGAAGGCTTTTACTGCGGTTGAGGCTGGGGGCGCTGCTCCAGAGAGGGCTGGGGCTGCTGGTTCTGTGACGGAGAGCCGGGCGGCGGGACGGTCATGGTGAGGGTGAGCGGCGACTGCAGCGTGAAATTGATCAGCGTCTCGGAGGGGACCTGCACCTGCTGGCCGCGCGAAGCGGCATTGATGCCGGTACCAGCGCCGGCTCCCGCGGCTGCGCCGATGGCGGCGCCTTTTCCACCGCCGGCGAGGGCGCCGATCACAGTACCGAGGATGGCTCCTCCCGCGGCCTTCTTCGCGGTGTTCGAGCCGCGGCCGGCGCCGCGCTGGGACCATGGATCGGTCACGACGGGAAAGTGGTGATCGCGAAGATCGATGCGAGTGAGTTCGAGGGAGAGCAGGGCGCTGCCGGAAAAGCGCGCGGCATCCTGTGCATCGGTGACCCGACCGAGGATGGGCGTGCCTTGGGGGATCACCACGGAGCCGTCGCGGACGAGGTCGGCAGCGAGGCTGGCGTGGAAGGACTGATTCACCTGAGCATTGGCGCTGGAGAGGTTATCGTCGACGCGGACGGGAATAACGGTGCCCGCCGGAAAGGTAAACGTGCGGGCGATTGGCGGAGGCGGCGGAGGCGGCGTGGACGGTTGTGAGGGCGGAGGCGGAGGTGTGTATTGCGCCTCGGCCGGTGTTTGCGGCTGAGGCTGCTGCGGTGGGTGATCGTCGCGCCGCGCCCTCTCCGGCCGGGAGCGATCGGAATGACGAGCCTCGGGCGCATGGCCGGGGGTATTCGCCAAAGCGATCTGGGGCGGATGCACTTCGAGATTGTTAACGACGGTGCGGACCCCGGGGATCTGACCAGCGTCGTTGCCGGCGAGCGCGCGCGAGGCAGGATCACTGGCGGCGCCGCTCAGGGTGACAACGCCGTTGCTGGCGGAGACCTGGATGTTCTGACCCGCGAGAGCGCTCTCGCGCTGCAGCTTTGCCTGCACGCCGGAGACGAGTTGTTGGTCGGAAGGAACAACGGACGATGTCGAACTGGAGGAGGACGGTGAGGAAGACGGAGCGGTGGAGGGCTGACGCTGACACCCGAGGCCAGCCAACAGAACCAGGGTGAGCCATCCAGCAAGTCGTGCTGCGGTGCTCATGGAATGCCTTTCCGTGTGCAATCAGAAAAGAGAGAAAATCCAGCAAACGAGTGCCGCGGATTGATGTATATATTAGACGCGCCAGGCGATCTGGCAGCTTACTGTTTTGCGACGGCATCTGAATGGATGTAGTCACAAGGAAAACGACGCGTCAGCGTGGCTGGCGTCCAGAAATCCAGCGGCTGCCGAGAAAGTCGCTTTATTTGCGCACGTTTAGAGTTCCCGTTACCATACACTGTCCGGGGATGCAGTTCATCTCGAAGGAGATCAAGTTATGTCAGAAGAAAAAGGTTCGAGCGGATTCAGCTGGTTTCTGGCCGGTCTGGGACTTGGAGCGCTAATTGGAGTTTTATATGCACCCAAGGCAGGGCGGGAGACGCGCGAGGAACTCATGAGCAGCGCGCGCGAGGGCACCGAGTTTCTGAAACAGCGCAGTCGTGAAGCGGCCGATCAGGTCAGTGATCTGGTGGATCGGAGCAAGGCGCAGGTGAACGATTACGTAGACCGCGGTAAGGAATACGTGGAACGGGGTCGGGCGCAGTGGGACGAGTTCGTCAACCAGGGACGGCAGTTTGTGAACGATCAGGGCGGAAGAGTCTCCGCCGCTGTGGATGCAGGGCGACAGGCTTATCAGAGCAGCACGTCCACGAACCAGTCTGAAGGTTAGGAGAGTTCCGGCATTCGAGGCAGCGCGGGAGATGGGGAGTCCCGCGCGCCGCAGCCTGAGGAGCCGGTCGAGCAAGGGGTCACGTTATGCAGCATGACATACCGTCCTGGGTGTATATCCTGTTCACTGCCGTGACGGCTGCCGGCGTAGTGATGCAGGCGCTGGTACTGCTGGGAATGCTGTTCGCCCTGAAGGCTGCGATGGCGCGGCTGGATGAAGTGACCAAACAGGCACAGGAACATGCGCTACCGGCACTGGCGACGGCCAGGCATCTGCTGGAAGAGGTTTCGCCGAAGTTGAAAGTCGCCGCCCAGAACATGCTGGAGGTGAGCCACACGCTCAAGCACGAATCAACTCATGTGAGCGGCGCGGTGGACCAGCTGCTGAAGAAAGCCGAGGTGCAGGTGGACCGGGTGGATGAGATGGTGACCGGCACGCTGGACAGCATTGCGCATGCAACCTCAACGGTGCAGCGAGCCGTGGTGTCGCCGATGCGGCAGGTGGGCGCGGTGCTGAGCGGGCTGCGGGCGGGGTTTGAAGTGCTGCGCAGTAAGGACCGCAACTCGCATGCCGGCGACGACGGCGATCATTTCGTGTAGCGCCTGCCCTTAAGCGGGAAGAAACTCCTCGCTGCGGCGAGGATTTTGTTTCTGCGGATCCCGATTGCAGCGCAAACTCAGCGTGAGAGCATCCAAAGTCGCGTACCTATGAAAACAAAGAAAGAACCTCGAACAGCGGAGGATTTCCAGGAGTGCCTGCGGGAGACGCCGCGCAGAGAAGCGCGAGCGCCACTGTCGACCTACCGGGTACAACTGCATGCGGGCTTCACCTTTGCCGATGCGGAGACGATACTGCCCTATCTGAAGAGCCTGGGCATCGGCGATCTTTATGCTTCGCCGATTTTCGAAGCACGGCCGGGCAGCATGCATGGGTACGATGTAACCCGCCACGACCGTCTGAATCCCGAGTTGGGAGGGGAACCGGGTTTTGCCCGGCTGGCAGACCGGCTGCATGAGCTGGGCATGGGGCTTCTGCTGGACATCGTGCCGAACCACATGGGAGTGGGAAACGACTCGCTGTGGTGGCAGGATGTGCTGGAGAACGGGCGAGCATCGCGTTACGCGAATTATTTCGATATCGAATGGGAGCCCCTGAATCCGGCGATGCGGAACAAGCTTCTGCTGCCGATTCTGGGCTCGCAATATGGCGACGAGCTGGAGGGAAAGAAGATTCAGGTGGTGGCCGCGGATGGGCAGCTGCGCGCACAGTACTACGACCACCTGATGCCACTGGCACCGCGCTCTCTGTCGGTGATTTTTCCAGGTGCAGAACTGGATGCGATGGGAGTGCCGCAGAACTTTCGGGACATTTTGCGGGAGACAGCACATATCCCGCCGCACGAAACCACGGAAGCGGCGCTGGTGGCCCAGCGACAGAAGCAGCTGCAGGAACTGCGGCCCCGTTTGCGAGCTGCGCTGTTGAACGAGGCCATGCAGGAACCGCTTCGCAAGGCCCTGGAACGAATCAACGGCGTGACGGGCGATCCGCGGAGCTTCGACCGGCTGCACGAACTGCTGGAGCAGCAGCCGTGGCGGCTGGCGTTCTGGCGTGTTTCAAGCGAGGAGATTAATTACCGGCGCTTCTTCGACATCAACGATCTGGTCGGCTTGCGGATGGAGAATCCGGAGGTGTTTGCG
>CAVPCE010000115.1:0-3255 GCA_963702295.1 uncultured Acidobacteriaceae bacterium
GCCACACCCACCCGCGCTCCTCAAGGTCGAGCACCAGCCCACCCCTTACCGCCAGAAGCCAGGACCAAAGGACGAAACCAACCCCTTCTACCGCTACGACCCCGATCAGTGCATCCTCTGCGGTCGCTGCGTGGAAGCCTGCCAGAACGTTCAGGTTAACGAGACGCTCATGGGATCCGCTGGGAAGACGAATACCCGCGCGTCCTCTGGGATGGCGGCTCCACTATTGGCGAATCCTCGTGTGTTCCTGCGGCCACTGCGTCACCGTCTGTCCCTGCAACGCCCTCATGGAAAAATCCATGCTCGGTAACGCCGGCTACTTCACCAGCCTGCCTCGCCAGGCGCTTGAACACATGATCGATACCGTCAAAGGCGTCGAGCCCGAACTTGGGTACGGCCCCATCCTCGCCGTGTCCCAGGCCGAAGCTGCTATGCGTACCGCCCGTATGGAGAAGACCAAGACGGTCTGCACCTACTGTGGCGTCGGCTGCACCTTCGATGTCTGGCACTACGATCGCGAGGTGCTCAAGATTGAGCCCGCCGATGGCCCCGCTAACGGGATCTCCACCTGCGTCAAAGGCAAATTCGGCTTCAACTTCGTCAACAGCGGCGACCGCATCACCACGCCCCCAATCCGCGACGGCGAAAAATTCCGCCAGGCCACCTGGGACGAGGCCCTCGACTTCATTGCTGCCAAAATGCAGGCCATTAAAGCCCAGCACGGGCCTGATGCGCTTGAGTTCATCGCCTCCTCGAAATGCACCAACGAGGAGAGCTACCTCATGCAGAAGCTCGCCCGCGCGGTGATCGGCACCAACAATGTCGACAACTGCTCGCGCTACTGTCAGTCGCCCGCCACCAAAGGCCTCAATCGCACCGTGGGGTACGGCGGAGATTCCGGTTCCATCTCCGATATCGAGCGGGCCGACGTGGTCGTGATCGTCGGCGCCAACCCGGCTGAAAATCATCCGGTCCTCGCCACCCGTATCAAGCGCGCCCACAAGCTGCGGGGCCAGCGCCTGATCGTCTCCGACCTGCGCAAGAATGAGATGGCCGCCCGCGCCGATATCTGGATCCGCCCCCAACCCTCCACCGATCTCATCTGGCTCAACGCCGTCGCCAAATATATCCTCGACAACGGCTGGCACGCGCAGGACTTCATCGAGCGCCGCGTCAACAATTTCGATCAATACGCGGAAAGCCTCCAGCCCTTCACTTTGGAGTTTGCCGAGCAGCGCGCCGGCATTCCCGCTGCCACCATCAAGACTGTCGCCGAAACCATCGCTCATGCCGACAAGGTCTGCATGCTCTGGGCCATGGGCGTCACCCAGCACAAGCACGGCTCCGACACGTCCACGGCCATCTCCAATCTGCTGCTGCTCACCGGCAATTACGGTCGCGAAGGCACCGGCGGCTATCCTCTCCGCGGACACAACAACGTCCAGGGCTGCAGCGACTTCGGCTCCATGCCCGACAAGTTCCCTGGCTACATGGACGTTTCCGATCCCGAGATCCGCAAAAAGTGGGAGCTTGCCTGGGGTGTGCCCCTGTCCGACCGCGACGGCATGGACAACCACGTCATGGTCGACGGCATGCACGAGGGAAAAATCAAATCCCTCTACCTCATCGGCGAAGACATGATCAGCTCCGAGTCCAACAAGCATTACCTCGCCGCCGGACTCGAGAAGCTCGAGTTGTTCGTCCTCCAGGAGCTTTTCTTCACCCTCACAGCGCAATACGCCGACGTCATCCTTCCGGGCACACCCAGCTTCGAAAAAGAAGGCACCTATGTCAGCACGGAGCGCCGCATCCAGCGCCTTTACGAAGTCATGAAGCCGCTCCCCGGCACTCGCCCCGACTGGCAGATCATCCAGGACATCGCCAACCGATTAGGTGCCGGCTGGAGTTACAAATCGCCTTCAGAGGTCATGGACGAGTGCGCTGGCATCGCTCCACTTTTCGCCGGAGTGACCTACGCGCGGCTCGCGGGGTACAACAGCCTGCAGTGGCCCGTACAGGCCGACGGCACCGATACACCTTTGCTCTATACCGATAAGTTCCACTTCCCCGACGGCAAAGCGAAATTCCATCCCGTCGCGTGGGCAGAGCCGAGCCAGAAAGAAGACGCGGAATACGACCTTCACCTGAACAACGGCCGCATGCTTGAGCATTTCGAAGCCGGCAACATGACCTACCGCGTCCCCGGCATCGTGATGAAGGCCCCGGACACCTTCCTCGAAGTCTCTCCTGAACTGGCCAAAGAGCGCGGTCTCGAAAGCGGTCGCTGGGTCAAGGTCAAATCCCGGGACGGCGAAATCCAGCTCCGCGTTCTCGTCACCGATCGCGTCAGCGGCAATCAGCTGTACGCTCCGCTCAATTCCAGGTTCGAGCCCATCAACACCCTCACCAGCAACAACGTGGATGTCGCCGTCCATACCCCGGCCTATAAGGAAACCCCAGTGCAGATCGAGCCGCTGCCGCTGAAGGGCCGGCCGCCGTTGCCTCACACCAACCACCGCTTCCACACCGCCACCCCGCAGAACGGCGTGGAAGTCGAGCGCAAATGGGCTCGCCGCGACTATAGTCTTCCCGGTTCGAACCTCGTCCAGATCCAGCCCGCTGCCCGGCCGGAGCAGGCGGCAAACAGAAAGGCCTGACCCGCATGGCGAAACCCATCCAGATCGACTTCCCCCCGCGCAACCACCAGGCGGAGCTCGAGCAGCGCCTCGCCAACGCTCCCACCGAGCACGCGGCAGCGATCCTCGAGTTTTACGAACTCCTCGAGGTCCTGCATGAACAGAAGGTCCTCAGCACCCTCCGCGGCGCCGTCGCCGCGGGCGACGACCTCGTTGGGCACCTCGCAAAAGCGGCGGCTGAGCCGGAGACGATCCGAGCTATGCGCAACTTCATCGCCCTTACAAAACTCTTCGGCCAGATCGATCCCGAGCTCATCGACGCCATCCAGCGCTCCATCCCCGCCCAGCTCAGGAACAGCGATCTCCGCCGCCAGACTCCTGCTCCGAGCTTGTGGAAGCTGGCTCGCACCTTCTGGTCGCCGCCTGTCCGCCACGCCCTGCTGGCCACGGGCTTTGTGCTCGCCGGTATCGGCTACTACCTGAATAAGGACCGGCCCAGCACCGCTGACCAGGCCTGAATCGCCAAACCTTTCCAGCCGCAACGAAAATGGGCGCAGCCCTTCGGCCGCGCCCAATCCAGCAATACGTAATCTTAGCCGAAGCGGTCAACATAAACATA
>CAVPCE010000116.1:0-15948 GCA_963702295.1 uncultured Acidobacteriaceae bacterium
TGCCCAATCCCGGCGACGCCGCCGACATCACCCAGGAAGTCTCCGTCAAAGTCTTTCGCGGCATTGGTCGCTTCCATGGCGAAGCCAGCCTGCGCACATGGATCTACCGCATTGCGCTGCATGAGGCACTCAACCAGAGGCGCTGGTGGTCGCGGCACCAGCGGCAGGAGCTGGCTTTGGACGCCGAGAGCGACGATCAGCATGCCGCGCCGGCAGAGAGCCTGATCGATCCGCAGGAATCGCCGTTCGACGCAGCCGCCCACGCCGAAGTGGCAGCCGGCGTGGAAGCCGCGCTGCGCGAGGTGCCGGAGCCGTTCCGAACGGTGGTGGTGCTGCGCGACATTGAAGGTTTTGGTTACGAGGAGATCGCTGAAATTCTGAATGCCAACCTCGGCACCGTGAAGTCGCGTCTGATGCGCGGCCGGGCGCATCTGAAAAGCCGTCTGGCGCCCTACGTTGAAGCGGCAAATCGACGGCGTTCTCCTTCTTCTGTTGCTTCTCTTCCCCCGCCTGCTCCACTGAGGAGGCTGTATGAGTTCGTGCGAATCCATTCGCGATCAGTTCTCGCAAAATCTGGATGCAAATCTGACCGGCGTTGCGATGCAGTCGGTGGCATCGCACCTGAACCACTGCCGGATGCGCCGCAGACTTTGGAGAAGGGGTAATTTGCAGCAAACTCTGGCGACTCTGACCCCCGGGTGCGGCCGCCGGCGGATCTGGACCTGCGCATTCGTGTGGCGCTCTCCAAGGAGAAGGCGCGCACGACCGTAATCTGTTGGCGGGCTGGAAGGTTCGCTGGGAAAACTCGGTGGCGCCGTTCCTGCTGCAGGCTGGAGCGGGGCTGGCGAGTTCGCTGGCGCTGGTCGGGACCATGGGGTTTCTGATCGGAGCGTTTGCCGCGCCGGAGCCGGCGTCGGCACGCGACGAGGCGCTGGGCATGGCCACCGCGCCAGCGCTTCCTGTATTCCGGCGTGGAGGCGAATTCGGGAACGATGGACGGCAAGGGAACGCCGGTGACGGTTGAGGTTTACGTGGACGCGCAGGGACGCGTTTACGACGACGACATCGTCGCGGGTCCCAGCGATTCGGCGACACGGGCGGAACTGGAGACGCTGCTGCTCTCGAGCAAGTTCCAGCCGGCGCAGTGGTTCGGGCAGCCGGTACGTGGTGTCGAAGTGATGACGTTCTCCAGCGTCTCGGTCCAGGGATAGGGACGGGGATCAGGGTTTACGGGTTAGGGGTTGGGTTGTAGAGGAATTTGAAATAAAGAGCCGCGCGCAAGCGGGCTTTTTTTCCTTTTCCCGTGGCAGCTTCACAATCACGCCTATGCGAATCGCGGTGGTTTCGGACATCCATGGAAACCTGACGGCGCTGGAGGCAGTGATCGCGGACCTGCGGTCGGCGGATCTGGTGCTGCTGGAGGAGACCTGGCCGACGGCGGCGGGCGACCTGTGGAGGTGTTGGACCGGGCGCGGGCGCTGGGATGGCGCGGCGTGTTGGGCAATGTGGACGAGATGCTCTTCCGGCCGGAGGCTTTGGAGGCGTTTGCAGGACTGGCCGCCCAGGCGAACGCGCTTCGCGCAAAAACGGGGTTGTGGGAGGCAGTGCGGGCCAATGCGGCGGCAACGCGAGCGGCCCTGGGCGAGGAGCGGCTGGCATGGCTCAGCGAGTTGCCGGGCGAACTGCGCGAAGACGGATTGGCTTTGGTGCATGCGCGGCCCGGGAACTGCTGGCGTGCTCCGGGAATTGACGCCAGCGAAACCGAATTGCAGGAAGTCTACGGTTCGCTGGGCGCGGCGGTGGTCGTCTATGGGCACACGCATGTGCCAGGCGTGCGGCGGCTGGACAAGTTGGTGGTGGTGAATGCGGGGAGCGTGGGGCTGCCCTTCGATGGAGACGCGCGCGCGTCGTATGCGTTGGTGGAGGGGACAACCGCGGTGATTCGGCGCGTCGAGTACGACGTGGAGCAGGAGCGATCGGCGCTGGCCGCGTGCGGGCTGCCGGGGGCAGAGTGGACGGCGAAGATGATCAGGGCAAGAGGGCCGGCGATGCCGTAAGGGCCAGCGGTGGAGTGAAATGTCCGTATTGCCGGGGACGCGACAATAAAGCAAGCAAGCAGAGCATCAGGCTGATCCCCGCGTCGTATCAAAGTTGGGGGTGGTAGCCGCATTGTCGGCTATACGGAAGCTTCGTGCGGACGAGTGCCGAACGGCAACAGCAGGTCCTTCTGAGCCTTGCTGCGCTTCGGGTCCTCAGGATGACAGCGCGCGTGGGTTGGGTCTGTTGCCGTGGGGTCAGAGATACAGACACTTCGAACCATGGAGATCAAGGGACTTATTACTTTTTCGGGCCGGTGAATTCTCAGCCGCAGAACTTCCCCCGGTGCCGGATCTTCAGGGATGAAGCGCCGGTTTAGTTAAACGGAAGAGACGCAGCCGGTCTTCCCAGAGCCATTTTCTCGGGGCACAGGTGCTTCGCCTCGAGGCGAAGGCGCTCGGCCGGAGTGTGGTATCCACCGATGGTGGTCATGCAGAATCGGCACACCAACATCGTGGACACTTTCCCCACCACGCGAACAGGGGGAAGCTGACTGGGAATGACGTGCGTGGTCTTGACGGAAGGATTCATCGCTTACTCTCCCTCAGAGTCGCGACGGGGCGGGCCCTGACGCCGTGCAATGCTCTTAACGCCCTTAGTATGGCAGAAATCCTGCGTAAAACTCTGAGGTTTTCGTGAATTTTCGCAAGATGACGTTACCACAGGGCAACGTGCAAAGGCTTACACGCAAAGAACCAACGGTGTGACGCTTGACAAATTCAAGCTGCAGGCGAGGATACGCGAGGTTGTCCGAACGGAAGGCATCGTCTTAAAGAAATCTAATGCCGGGGCCGATAGAGGCGGCAGGAGATTTCGATGACCACGATGGTGACCGTCCACGCCAGTCCGATTGTGCTGGTGGGGTGCGCGGATGCGGAGACGAGCGATGCCCTGACGGCGATTCTGGAGTCATGGCACTATGCGGTCGAGGTAGCGGCGAACGGGACCGACGCGCTGGTGCGCCTGACCGGACCCACGCCGCCGACGCTGGCTCTGCTGGACATGGACCTTCCGGCGCCGGACGGGGCGGAGATTGCAGCGGCGCTGCGACAGCGGAAGGAGCCGCGCACCGGATGGGTAGTGCTGCTGAGCCGGCAGGCGAGCCGGGAGCGGGTGCGGCTGGCGCTGGAGTCCGGGTGCGACGACTTTCTCCGGCTTCCGGCCGACGCCGGCGATCTGAAGGTGCGCATCCGAGTGGCGGAGCGAGTGCTGGCGCTGACCAGCCAGGTGCAGAAGCAGTCGGCAGAGCTGCGCTACCACGCAACCCACGACGGGATGACCGGATTATGGAATCGCGAGGCGCTGCTCAGTTTGATCTTTCAGGAGACAGACCGGGTGCAGCGGATGCGGACGCCTCTGAGCCTGATGCTGCTGGATCTGGACGATTTTTCGCGGGTGAATCACGACTACGGCTATGAGGCCGGGGACCGGGTGCTGGTGGAGCTGGCGAACCGCTTCCGGCGGCAACTGCGCAGCTACGACCTGATCGGGCGGTGCGGGGAAGATGAATTCCTGCTGGCGCTGCCGGGGTGCACGCTGGAAAGCGCAAAAGTACTGGCCGGGCGGATCCGCGAGTGGATTCTGGCCAAGCCGTTTCCCGTGGGGCATGAAGCGACCACGCTGACGGCGAGCATTGGGGTGGCAACGAGCCGGGGGCGGTCACCGCTGATTGTGCTGAGAGAGGCGGAGCGCGGACTGGCGGAGGCAAAGCTGGCGGGGAAGAATCGCGTGTGCGGCGATGGTCCGGAGGTGTACGAGAAGGAGGAGACGGCGATTATGGCCGATCAGACGGCCGTGTGACTCTGCTTCCGCGAGCGTGGGGCCGGCCATGGGCCGTGCCGGGCTGAGGCGAGAGCGAGCGGAGCCATGGTGGCCTCCGCAGCACGAGGGGAGTGAGTTCTTCTTCTAGATCAGGCCGCGCAGCCGGGCGATCAGCTCGTCGGGGTGGATCGGCTTGGGGAACAGCTCGAAATGATAGCCCTGCTCCTCGGCGCGGCGCATAAGCTCGCTGGTGGCAGCCTGACCGGAAAAGAGAAGGACGCGGGTCTGGGGAAACTCGCCGCGCAGGCGGACGCCTAGATCGACGCCGGTCATGCGCGGCATGAGCACGTCGCTGAGCACGATGTCGGGCTGAAAGCCGCGAGCGACTTCGAGGGCATCTTCGCCGCTGAGGGCTTCGACAGCCTCGAAACCATGGGCGTTGAGGATGGCGGTAACGGTTTGCGCGATCAGCGGCTCATCGTCGACGACCAGGACGCGCATGCGGGTGCGCGCGGCCTGGAGTCCGTCGGATTCCGAGTCCTCAGGCAGGAGAGGAATGTGCCCATCAAGGGACAAAAAAGCAATCTGTTCAAGCAAGGTTGGGTCTCCTGACATCTACATGAGCCGCGGGGAGGGGGTGTTGGGCTTGTTCTGAGAATCCGCAACCGCCACCATCGGCAAAAATATCCTAAACGTTGTTCCGTGATTTGTCGGCTCGATATTGCTTACAACGCTGACGGTTCCCCCCCAGGACTGGACAAATTGATGGACGACCCAGAGCCCGAGACCGGTGCCGGCGCCGGCTTTGGTGGTGAAAAAAGGCTCGAACAGGCGGGCCAGGTTCGCGGGCGAGATTCCGGTGCCGGTATCTTCGACGGTCACGACGAGGCCTGGCTTCTCGGTGGCTTCGTGGATGGACAGGTTGAGGCGGCCACCCTCGCGCATGGCATCGATGGCGTTGGAGATGAGGTTGGAGAAGACCTGGTGAAGCTCTCCGCGCAGGGCGCGGACAGTGGGGACGACGACGAAGTCTTTTGCGACCTGAATGCTGGAGCCGCGCAGCCGGCTGTCGTAGACCGTGAGAACTTCTTCGAGGAGGGCGGGCAGATCGATCTGGGACGGGACTGAGGTCTCGCGGTAGAAACCGAGGGTGTGGCGGGCGATGTGGGAGACGCGGGTAAGCTCTTTTTCGGCGGTGGTGAGGTATTCGCGGATCTTGTCGATTTCGACGCGGGAGGTGCGGGCCAGGTAAATCAGGTTAAGAACCGACTCCAGGGGGTTATTGATTTCGTGCGCGATGGTGGCGGCGAGGCGGCCGGTGGCGGCGAGCTTTTCTGAGAGCAGGAGCTTTTCCTGCTGGATGCGGCGCTCGGTGATGTCCTGGGCGAAAATCGAGAGGCCCTCAGGGGCCGGATAAATGTTGGCGTGGATCCAGCGGCGGGAGGGTGCGTAGTAGTCCTCCACCCGGACGGTCTTCCCCGTTTCCATGGCTTCGCGGAAGGCGGCGCCGAATTTTGTCTCGGCCAGAGCTGGCGCCACTTCCCAGGCGGATTTACCGAGGATCTCGGAAAGCGGTAAACCGCTGAGGATGGCTGCCTGCTCGTTGGAATAGATGAAGCGGAAGTCGCGGTCGAGAAAGACAAAGCCTTCGGAGATGCTCTCCAGAATGGAGCGGTACTGGTTTTCGGCGTTTTCGGCTTTGGTGCGCAGCTCATGCTCATGGCGGGTGAGCTCAACGCGGAGCTGGTGCATGGCGATATGGGAGCCGACGCGGGCAAGAAGTTCGCGGGCGGTGAAAGGCTTAACCAGGTAGTCGTCCGCGCCGGCTTCGAGGCCCTCCGACTCGGCTTCCTCGCCGGCGCGAGCCGAAAGCATCACCACGGGAATGGCGGCGGTGGCTGGGTCGGCGCGCAAGGCGCGCAACAGGGCAAATCCGTCCATCTGCGGCATCATGACGTCGGTGAGGATGAGATCGGGCGGGTTCTCAACGGCAGCGCGCAGCGCCTTTCCGCCATCGGCGACGGCGGTGACCCGATAGCGGCGGCCGAGGAGCCGCTGCACATACTCTCGCATGTCGCGGTTATCGTCGGCGAGGAGTACGTGCGCCCTGGTGGTACCGGGTAACGGGGGCGAGTCGAGAAGAAGCCCGAGGTCCTCGTTGGCGAGGTCCTTGACCATCTCCTCCTCACCGGACACACCGCCCGGCAGCCATCGGAGGGCCTCCTGAACGTAGGGCGCGGCGCCAACGGAAACACCACCGCCTTGTCCGGCCGATGCAATGCGTTCCGGCGCAAGATGGGCGGTGCCAAACGGGATGCGGACGCGGAAGGTGGTTCCCTGCCCCATGCGGCTTTCGACGAGCACGGTGCCGCCGTGCAGACGAACCAGCTCATCGACGAGAGCGAGGCCAATGCCGGTGCCCTCATGCGTACGGCCGGTGGCGCCCTCGATGCGATGGAAGCGCTCGAAGATACGGGGCAGCTCGGACTCGGGAATGCCGGTGCCGGTATCGCGAATGGCCAGCTCGGCGGAGTCCTCGACAGCGCGGAGGGTGAGCGACACGCCGCCGTCGAGGGTGAATTTGAACGCGTTGGAGAGGAGGTTGAGGACGATCTTCTCCCACATATCCAGATCGATGTAGACCGGAGAGGGGAGCGGTTCGCAGTCGATCTGATAGACCAGACCGGCGCGTTCCATGGCGGAGCGGAAGACGCTGGCCAGCTCTTTGGTGCGCGCAGCAAGATCGACGGGGCGGAAAAGCGCCTGGACGCGCCCGGCTTCGATCCGGGAGAAGTCGAGGAGGGTGTTCACCAGCTTTAGCAGACGGAGCCCGTTGCGGTGAACGGTGGCGATGTGATGCAGCTCGATGGGGGGAAGCTTACTGGCGCGGGTGTTGAGGACGTCTTCGAGTGGGCCCAGCATGAGGGTGAGCGGGGTCCGGAATTCGTGGCTGATGTTGGAGAAGAAGATGGTCTTGGCGCGATCGAGGGCGATGAGAGCGTCGGCACGGCGGCGCTCCTGCTCATAGGCCTCGGCATTGGCCAGGGCTGCGGCGATCTGGCCGGCGACCAGCTCGATGAAGCCGGCATACTCGGCATCGAACTGGCGGACGGGGCTGAGACCGGCGATGAAGAAGCCGGCGGCGCGGGTCTGACCTTGCTTCTGCAAAGGAAAGAGCACAGCGCTGGAGGGCGGCTGTTGCAGGGCCGGTGGGCAAATCGGGGAAATGCCGGTGCAGGTCCTCAACGATCACAAAGTCTCTGCGCTCGAACATGTCAGCGACCGGCCAGGGAACGTCGGGCTCCACGCGGAGTTCGTCCGGAGCGGCGGGATGTCCCCTGTCGATGCCACTGCACGAAACCAGGCGGGCGCAGTTATCGCGAAAGAGATACGTAAGGGCGAAGGGGAGGTCGCGCGGATTCTGAGCGAGGCAGGTATCGACCGCGGACAACACATCGGCTTCGACAATGGCGCCGCTGAGGCCGGCCGACAGCGAGCGCAGAAAAGTCAGGCCCCGCTCGCCGATGACTCGTTCGGTTTCTTCGGTGACGACGCAGAACATGCCCATGATGCGGCCGTCGTCGCCGCTGAGCGGGCTGTAGGAGAAGGTATGGTAGGTCTCTTCGCGGTAGCCGCTGCGTTCGAGGAAGAGAAGCAGCGCCTCGTCCCATGTGGCCTCGCCAGTATCGAGGACGCGCTGGATGCGAGGACCGATGTCGGTCCAGATTTCACTCCAGACCTCGCGCGCGGGTTTGCCCAGAGCCCAGGGATGCTTCTTGCCCAGGGTCACGCGAGCATAAGTGTCGTTGTAGAGGAAGGTCAGATCGGGTCCCCAGCCCATCCACATCGCATAGCGCGAGGTGAGCAGGATGCGAACCACAGTTTTGAGGCTCTGCGGCCAGGAGTCCACGGGACCGAGAGGCGTCTGCGCCCAGTCGCGGCCGTGCATGAGGTCACCGACCTCGCCACCGGCAAACAAGTCCCGATTGTCAGAGGCTCGCGGCGAAGGCCGCCGCGACGAGCGCCGCTTTCCAGCGGCGAGGTCTACCATCGACTCGGGAAAGGCGCCCGCTTCTCCTGAATTCACGAAAAAACCTCGAATGGCTAAGGATCCCGGCAAGACGAAGGGGGACGAATACCGAGCATTGTAGAGAACTCGAAGCAGGGATGCGCGAGGAGGAGGCGGGGTTGCAGGAAGTGACCGGAAATCAGAACCCTGGCGGCCTTTCCCCCGCGACGCGGAAGGCTGCTTCGAGAGCGATGCCGGCGGCGCCCAGACGGCCCTCTTCGAAGGGCGGCGCGATCAGCGTGACGCCGTGCGGAACGCGGCGCGGCGGAGAGAATTTCGGCAGAGGGATGCGCGGGATCGGGCGCCCAGTCACTCCGCGCCTCGGAGACCTCGATGAAGCCGGCGCGCAGGGTGAGCGAGGGGTGGCCGGTGAAGTTGGTGATGGTGAGCATCTCGTCGCGCAGGGAGGGGACAAGCAGGAGGTCGACCTGCGGGTGAAGATGCGTGCCATCGCGTCGGCGACCTTGCGGCGCAAACGGTCGGCCTGAACGAAGTCGACGGCGGAGAGGAAGCGCGACTGGCGGAAGGTGTTCGGCCAGGCATCGGGGACCTGCATGCGTTGGCTGGTCGACCTGGTGGTTGAGGGTGATCTCTTCAAAGGCGGCGGCGGACTTCGGCGAAGAGGATGAGGTCCAGCGAAGTCGTAAGGCCAGTCGGGGAGAGCGACTTCGACGGGGACCATGCCGATCCGGCGAACGGTGGCGAGGGCGGCGCGATCGACGTCGGTGGCGGGCGGCTCATGCATCCACTTGCGGGAAATAGCCGATGCGGAGACCGCGCACCGAGGCGGCGGCGGCGAAATCGAGGTGGCTGGGAACGCTGTCGAGGTCCCCGGGGTCGGGGCCGGTGATGGAGTGCAGGACGAGCAGGGTGTCCTCAACGGTGCGCGCCATGGGACCGAGCTTGTCGAGCGACCAGCAGAGCGTCATAGCGCCGGTGCGGGGAACGCGGCCGTAGGTGGGGCGCAGTCCTGTGACGCCGCAGCGCATGCTGGGGCCGATGATGCTGCCGTTGGTTTCGCTGCCGATGGCGAAGGCCACCAGTCCCGCGGCTGTGGCGGCGCCAGGACCGGCACTGGAGCCGGAGGAGCCTTCTTCGAGCAGCCAGGGATTTTTCGTCTGGCCGCCAAACCAAACGTCGTTGAGGGCGAGTGCGCCCAGGCCGAGCTTGGCGACGAGAACGGCGCCGGCAGCGGTGAGGCGCTCTACGACGACGGAGTTCTTCGCGGAAATGCGATCGCGAAAAGGCTCTGCGCCATAGGTGGTGGGGATGTTGGCCGTGTCGAGGAGGTCTTTGACGCCATAGGGAATGCCATGGAGCGGACCACGGTAATGACCGGCGGCGATTTCTGCGTCGGCGCGGCGCGCCTGATCGAGAGCAAGATCGGGCGTGAGAGTGATGACGCAGAGAAGCTTCGGATCGAAGCGGCGGAGGCGGTCCAGGTAGATCCGGGTGAGGCGCTCGGAGGTGAGACTGCGATTCTCGATCCAGCGAGAGAGGCGGCAAACGGGAGCGAAGGCGATGGCTTCGTCGGAGGCCGGGAGCGGTCCCGGGTCGGCGGCGCTGCGGACAAAGCGATCCTGCGCGGGACCGGAAGAGATGCCGGGCTGCACGGCAAGGATGCGGGACCAGGGCTGCAGGCTGGGTTCGAGGGCGACTTTGCGCGGGCCGGTACGGCGCTCGTACAGCGGGGCCATGGATTCGCGCCAGTTGGCGGCGGCCTCCATTCGATCGTGCGGCCTCATCTCGACCCGGACCAGCTTTTCCCCTTCGGCGAAGGTGGCGTCGAAAACTTCCGGGCCAGCCGCAGGCGCGGTGCCAAAGGCAGGCGGCGTGCCGGGTGCGGGCGGCGTCTGCTGAGCTTCGACATCGACGGAGAGTGCGGGAGCAACGGCGACAGCCAGGAGACTGGCGGAGGATTGACGAAGAAATTGGCGGCGGGAACGGTCCATGAGCGTCCTCTCGAATTTCAGTTCGGACTATAGCGCAGGTGGCGGAGCGAAACTTCCCGCCGACGGACGCAGGGGGTAGAGTGTCTACAACATGAAAAAGGAACCGTATCAGAACCGGATCGAGCTGCTGCAGGGCACGCTGGACATGCTGATCCTGCAGTCGCTGCAGTGGGGAGCGCAGCACGGCTACGGCATCAGCCAGGCGCTGCGCAGCCGCTCCAGTGAGGTGCTGCAGGTAGAGACGGGATCGCTGTATCCGGCGCTGCACCGGATGGAGCGCTACAAATGGATCGCCGCCGAATGGCGGAAGACGGAGCAGAACCAGCGCGCGCGCTTCTACCGCATCACTGCGGAGGGGCGGCGGCAGCTGGCTACCGAGCGGGCGAAGTGGAGCGGCATGGTGGCGGCAATCGCTTCGATTCTGGAAGCGTAGGCGGCAGGGAGGGCGCAATGAGCCTGGGATGGCGGATTTTCCGGATGGATATGCGGAAGTCGGAGCTGGACGAGGAGATGGAGGCGCATCGGCGGATGGCGATGGAGGATCATATGGCCCGGGGCGAACAGGAAGACGATGCGCGGGCGGCAGTGGAGCGCGAGATGGGCAATGGTCCGCTGACAAAAGACGTGACCCGCGACGCCTGGGGATGGACCTGGGTAGAACGCCTGTTGCAGGATGTGCGCTATGCTCTGCGGCAGATGAAGCGCAGCCCGGGGTTCGCGGCGACCGTGATCGGGACGCTGGCGCTGGGGATTGGCGCGGCCACGGCAATGTTCACGGTGGTGGATCATGTGCTGCTGCGGACGCTGCCCTACCGGAATCCGAAGCAGTTGGTGATTCTTTCGAACACGGAAAAGATCCGCGCTTCGGCGGTGAAACATCATGGCTTGACCTTTCGCAGTGGCGGGCGGCGAGCCATTCCTTCGAAGACATCGGGTTTTCGACGGGAATGATCGGCCGCAATTACATCACCGGCAACGCGACCGCACTTCAGGTGGACGGCAAAGAGGTGAGCCCGAATCTGTTTGCGCTTCTGGGCACGAAGCCGGCTCTGGGCCCGGGATTGATCGATGAGCAGCCGGGATTCGGCGCGGTAAAGAACGCGGGCTCCATCGTCCTGAGCCATCAGGTGTGGGAGAGCGCCTTCGGCGGCGATAAGGGAATCATCGGCCGCAAAGTTCAGGTGAACGAAAAGCCTTACACCGTGGTGGGGGTGATGCCGACGGGATTTCAGTTCCCTTACGACAATTTTCCGGCGGGGCAGGTGTGGATAGCGCGGCAGCTGGACGACAGCGACAAGCAGCGCGACAACGACGCAGATATGTACACGGCAGTTGGGCGGTTGCGGCCCGGCATCACATTGAACGCGGCGCGGGCGGAGATGGCGACGATCCAGAAACAGGTGGCCGCGCAGTACACCAACCCGGAGAAGCGCGCGGGGCACAGCCTGGTGAAGGTAGAGCGCTATGGCGACACGCTGGTGGATGCCGATATCCGGAAAGCGCTGCTGGCGCTGCTCGCAGCGGCAGGCGTTCTGTGGCTGATTGCCAGCGTGAATGTGACGAATCTGCTGCTGGCGCGTTCGACGGCGCGGCAGCGGGAGATTGCCATGCTCGGAGCGTTGGGAGCCAGCCGCGGGCGTGTGCTGCAACAGATGATGGTGGAGGGCCTGGTGCTGAGCACCTGTGCAGCGGCCCTGGGTATTTGGCTGGCGCTGGTCGCCGTAAGGGTGACGGGCAGTGTGGCGTCGGACCACCTGAATGTGGATTTCTCGACGCACGTCAATGGGACGATTCTTGTCGTGCTGTGCGGGCTCACGCTGGTATCGGCGGTGCTCTCGTGTACATGGCCGGCATGGATGGCGGTGCGGGCGCCGATTGAGCCGGCGCTCAAGCAGGGTAGCGCACAAACCGGCGCGGGGCGGCAGCACAACCGGATGCGCGGTGGGCTGGTGGCCATTGAAGTAGCCATGTCGCTGACCCTGCTGGTGGCCTGCGGACTGCTGCTGCGCACGATTTACACACTGCGCCATGTGCCGCTAGGGTATCGAACGGACCACATCCTTGTGGCGAACCTGTCGATCCCTTCGTATCAGTACACGAACAAAAATGTGACGACCACTTTGTATGAGCCGCTGCTGGAGCGGGTGCAGCATTTGCACGGGGTGCAGGCGGCGGGCATGATGAGCGAGGTGCCGCTGGGCCAGACGTTCAACATGATGCTGTCGATGCGGGTGAATGGCCAGATGATCACGGCGGATATGAAGCCGGTTTCACCGCAGATTCAGAAGATCTTCGCATTCCCGATGCTTGCCGGGCGCTTCTTTAATGATGACGACACACCAACCTCGGCGCCAGTGCTGGTGGTGAATCCCGCATTCGCACACGAGTTTGCTCCGAACAAGCACGACCCGCTTTCCGTCATCGGGATGGGAGTGTGGAACATGCGCAAGGGCGCGCCCGAGGCCCGCGTCATCGGCGTCATGGATGACCAGCGGCAACAAGATATCGCTCGGCCCTCGCAGCCGGAAGTGGATTTCTGCCTGTGCCAGCTGACGCCGGACAGTGGCGTGTATCAGCCCGCGACGATCGCGATGGATCTGGCGGTGCGGACGCAGATGCCGGTGCAGGAGATGCTCCCGGAGATCCGTGCGGTGCTGAAGCAGGCGAGCCCGGAGCTGGCCAACTCGACCATCTCCACGATGGACCAGATCGTCGAGGATTCGTTCGGCAGCCAGCGGTTGGCCGCGCACCTGCTGGAAATCTTCGGCGGATCGGCGCTGCTGTTGTGCGTGGCGGGACTGTATGGGCTGCTGGCGTATGTCGTCACACAGCGTACACGGGAGCTGGGTGTGCGCATCGCTTTGGGCGCGCAGCGCGGAGATTTGTCGTGGCTGGTGCTGCGCCAGGCAGGGTGGATGCTGCTGATCGGCGTGGCGGCGGGCACGGCGCTGGCGTGGGTGTCGGCGCGGCTGGTGCGGGGATTCCTGTACGGCGTTGAGGCGCATGATGGCTGGACGCTGGCCGGGGCGGCGACCCTGCTGTTTCTAAGCGGACTGCTCGCGGCGTGGGTGCCGGCGCGACGCGCAGCGCGCGTGAATCCCATGGAAGCGCTGCGCTCGGAGTAGTGCAGCAGGCGGCGGATGGCGTAGAGAAAATGCGTCTCAGCTCGGCCCCGCGGCCAGGACAGGTTCGTGGCGAGGGCGATAGCCGCGCAGTCCGAAATAGAGCACAAAGCAATAGCAGATGAGCGGAACGATAAAGGCCACCTGAATATTAGTCGCGTCGGAGATGCGGCCCATGATGGCCGGGCAGACGGCTCCGCCGATGATCGACATCACCAGCAGCGACGAGCCCTTGTGCGTGACAGGGCCGAGGTGGCGAATGCTGAGGGCGAAGATCGTCGGGAACATGATGGAGTGGAAGAAGCCGAGCAGCACGATGCCCACCAGCGCCGCGGGCCCGCGCGTGCTGAGAACCATTGCGACTGAGACAAGCGATCCAACAGCAAAGGCGGCCAGCATGTGCGCGGGAGCAATGCGGCGCATCAACGCCGAGCCGCCGAAGCGGCCGATCATGAAGGCGAGCAGGTGCAGCTTGAGGTAGTTCGCGGCCTGCACGTCGGACGTGCCGGGGTGAGCGAACTCCACGAAGCGAATGACAAAGCTGGCGACGCCCACCTGCGCGCCAACATAAAAGAACTGCGCGGCGATGCCTTTGATCAGGTGCGGAAAGTGGAGCACGTGATGCGCAGCAGGTGTGTCTCCGTCAGCGGGCTCGACGGAGATGCGGGGCAGATGCGCGAGCGCGATGATGCCCGCCATCCCCAAAAAAATGCAGACAATGATGATGTAAGGAAGCCGCACGATGGCGACTTCGGCGGCTGCGGCGTTGGCGCCGTTGGTCAGCTCGTGCGCGCGAGCGAGAATCAGGGCGGATCCAAAGACAGGCGTGAGCACGGCGCCCAGCGCGTTGAATGATTGCGCGAGGTTCAGGCGCTGCTCGGCGGTCTGCGGGGGTCCGAGGAACGTGACGTAAGGATTCGCGGAAACTTCGAGGAATGACTGGCCGCAGGCCATGATGAAGAGGCCGACGAGAAACGCGAAGTAGACATGGATGTAGGCGGCTGGGATAAACAGGAAAGCGCCGGTGGCGCAGATCACCAGGCCGAGGATGATGCCGCGCTGGTAGCCGAGACGTTCGGCGATTTTGCCCGCCGGCCACGCACCCAGGAAGTATCCACCGAAAAAGGCGACCTGGACGAAAGACGACTGGAAGTCGGTGAGATGAAACGCGCGGTGCAGGTGTGGGATGAGGATGTCGTTGAGATTGACGCCGACCGCCCAGAGAAAGAAGAGCGTGGTGACCAGGATGAGCGGCAGAATAAAGCGCGGCTCGGTGAGCGTGGCTCGGCCTGAGCCGGGAGCCGCAGGTGGAAGGTTGACGGGACGAGTATCCATCAGTTCCCTGTCCCGACAGGATTGATGAGCTGGCCCAGGCCTTCCACTTCCGCGACCATCGTTTCGCCTGGCTGCAGCCAGCGCTGAGGATTGCGGCCCAGTCCCACGCCGGCGGGCGTTCCGGTGCTGATGATGTCGCCGGTTTCAAGCGGGGTGATCGACGAAATGTACTCGATCAGCTCTGGCGCCTTAAAGATCAGTTCGCGCGTGTTGGAGTGCTGCAGGACTTCGCCGCCGATGGAGAGACGGATGTCGAGCGAGTGCGGGTCGGGAATTTCATCTTCGGTGACGATCGCCGGACCGATGGGGCAGAAGGTGTCGAAGCTCTTGCCGAGGGTCCACTGCGAGGTGGCAAGCTGCACGTCGCGCGCGCTGACGTCGTTGAGAATCGTGAAGCCGAAGACATGCTCCCGCCAGTTTTCTTTGGCGATGGCGCGGGCCGCCTTGCCGATGACGAGAGCGAACTCGACTTCGTAATCGGGCTGCTGCGTCTGGGCAGGAATGCGGACAGTTTCCTCCGGACCGATAACGGCGGTGGGCAGCTTGAGGAAGATGGTGGGGACCTTCGCGGAATCTCCATCTTCGGATTCAACCGCATGATCGCGGTAGTTCAGCCCGACGCAGAAGATGCGCGGCGGCCGTGGGAGGGGCGCGAGCAGGCGCCGCACGCCAGATCGGGCGATGCGCGAGGTTTCGGCCATCGTAAGCGCCTGATGCAGCGCGACGGGACCCACAGCGATGGCGCTGATGGTGTCGGGAACGCCGAGCGGGGCGAGATCGAGGATCTCGTCGCCCACGAGCAAACCCGGCCGCGGAGCGCCTTCAGAAAAGAATTTGAAAAGCAAACCAGCTTCATGCGTTTCTCCAGATGCGGCCATCGGGGTAGCTGTAATCGCGCAGGGTTTCAGGGATAATTTCGGCGCTGTATCCGGGCTGCGACGGGAGCCGATAATGGCCGCCTTCCCACGCGGACGGGATCGACGAAATGCTCGCGCAGGCGATTGACGAATTCGACGACGCGGTTCTCAAGCGTGGCGGAGGCGCGCAGATAGTCAAAGGCAGCGAGGTGCTGCACATATTCGCAGAGGCCCACTCCGCCGGCGTGCGGGCAGACGGGGATGCCGAATTTCGCAGCGAGCAGGATGACGGCGAGGTTTTCGTTGACGCCGGCAAGGCGGCAGCTGTCGATCTGGCAGACGTCCATCGCCTCAGCCTGCATGAATTGCTTAAAGAGGATGCGATTCTGGCAGTGCTCGCCGGTAGCGATGCGGACGCCGGGGACTTCGCGGCGGATGCGTGCGTGGCCGAGGACATCGTCGGGACTGGTAGGCTCTTCCATCCACCAGGGATTGAAGGGCTCCAGCTCGCGGATGCGGAGGATGGCTTCCTCAACGTCCCACTTCTGGTTGGCGTCCATCATCAGGAAGCGGCCTTCGCCGATCTTCGCGCGAACCATGGCGGCGCGTCGCCGATCGTCGGCTGGATCGCCACCAACCTTGAGCTTGAAATGCGTGAAGCCGGCCGCGAGAGCTTCGTCGCAAAGGCGGCCAATCTTCTCGTCGCTGAAGCCGAACCAACCAGCGGAGGTGGTGTAAGCGGGGAGGCCGTGGGT
>CAVPCE010000117.1:0-7638 GCA_963702295.1 uncultured Acidobacteriaceae bacterium
AGGACAGCCTGCTTGCCACAGCGTGGCCCGCCCTGCGCGCGACGTTTGAATCTGCGCTGCGCCAGGCGCAGCCTGGCGCGGCTCCTTCGCGCATTATCGCTTTTCCGTCTTCGGGCGAGGTTCGCGAGATGGCTGCGGTGGCAGACTCGCCGCGCCTGGTACTGCGGCGGCTCCCGTTGACGGCCGAATCGCCCATGGGCGCGGAAAATGTAACGGTCACAGGATCGATTTCCGTCGCCGATCCCGACGCGCCTGAATTTCAGCGCCGCGAAGGATCGCGGGAGTCGCGCCTGATTGGTTCAACGGTTCACACCTTTCTCGAGCGCCTGGGCCCCGAGCTGGAGCGGATTGACGCGGCGGAGCTGCGGGTGCGCATCGGGTCGCTGCTTCGCGCCGCCGCCCTGACCGGCGATTCGCTGAAACATGTAACTGACACGGTGACGAAAATGCTGCTCGCGTGCGCTGCGGATCCCGTTTGCCGGTGGATCGTCGAAAATCACCCCGAGGCGCAGTCCGAGCCCTCGTGGACCGGGTTCCTGGCCGGTTCAGATCCTCGGGCAACAAGTTTGCGCACGCTGCGCGCGGACCGCGTCTTCCGGGCCGGCCCGGCGCCGCTCGATTCTTCCAGCGCAGACTTTTTGTGGGTGATCGATTATAAGACGGCGGAAGCTGCGCCAAGCGCTCTGCTGCTCGCATCGGAGCGCGCGCAATACGCGCCTCAGCTGCTGGCGTACACGCGCGCCCTGCGTGCCCTGCACGGGTCTGCCACAAAGTTCCGCCTCGGGCTTTATTACACAGCGGTTCCGGCGCTCGACTGGTGGGACCCCGGCGCAGCGTGATCGGCTACTGGCGGCTGGCGGCGCCCGGCCGCTGATTGTTCCCCGTCGTTACTCCGACGTTATGGCGCACGTCCGCACCGCGCACCCAGAAGATAACGTCCTCGGCGATGTTCGTCGCGTGATCCGCCACACGCTCCAGAGCTCGCGAAATCATCAGCGCATTCAGGGCCTGCGGGGCCAGGGCGGCATCCTTCTTCATCAGGTTCAGCAGCGTGTAATGCGCAGCGCCATTCAGCTTGTCGACGCTGTCGTCCATCTTCAGCACGGCTTCCGCCATGTCCGCATCGCCCTCGATGAAGGACTGCAGGGCCTTGCGCACCATGCCGCTGGCCAGGTTGGCAATGCGCGGAATATCGATGGGCATCTCCGCCGCCGGAAAGGCCTGGAGCTCGCGCACGCGATCGCTGATTACCCGTGCGGAGTCGCCGACGCGCTCCACATCCGCGTTGATCTTGATGACGGACAGGATGAAGCGCAGGTCGATGGCCATCGGCTGCTCCATGGCCAGCAGGTCCAGCGCCATCTGATCGATTTCCCGCTCCAGCCGGTTGATCGCCATCTCGCCGCGATCGACCAGGTCGCAAATCGAGAGATCGCGCACCCGGTACGCTTCCACCGCGCGCTGGATCGACTGCTCGGCCATGCCGGCCATCACCAGCAGCTTCTCCTTCAGATCGTCGAGGTTTTGTTGAAAGCGGATGCGCGCCATTATCCAAACCTGCCCGTGATGTAATCTTCCGTCCGCTTGTCGCTTGGGTTCGTGAATATTTTGTGGGTCGAATCGAATTCGATCAGCTTGCCGTTCAGGAAGAAGCCGGTCCGTTCAGCCACGCGCGCCGCCTGCTGCATGTTGTGGGTCACAATCACAATGGTGTATTGCGACTTCAGCTGGAAGATCAGGTCCTCGATCTTGGCTGTCGAGACAGGATCGAGCGCCGAGGCCGGCTCGTCCATCAGCAGCACTTCCGGATCGACGGCCAGAGCGCGGGCAATGCACAAGCGCTGCTGCTGGCCACCGGAGAGGCTGGCGCCGGACTTCTTCTTCAGGTCGTCCTTGACCTCATCCCACAATGCGGAGTGCTTCAGCGAACGCTCCACCGTTTCGTCCAGCAGTCGCCGATTACGGAAACCGTTCAGTTTCAGGCCCGACGCGACATTGTCGTAGATCGACATCGTCGGAAAAGGATTCGGCCGCTGGAAGACCATGCCGATGCGCCGCCGGACTTCCACCGCCGAGGTCTCGCTGTAAATGTCCTGGCCGCCAACTTTGACTTCGCCCGTCACTTTGGCGATCGGATTCGTTTCGTGCATGCGGTTCAGGCAGCGCACAAACGTCGATTTTCCGCACCCGGAAGGCCCGATCAGCGCGGTCGCCTCGTTGGGGGGAATATGCAGCGTGATGTCCTGCAGCGTGTGGTTGGTTCCATACCACGCATTCAGGCTGTTGACCTCGATCCCGACGCCCATGCCTAATTTGCCCCTTTCAGTACGCCGCGCGTGGTGACATATCGCACCAGAGCAACCGAGACGACGATCAACACGATCAGCACCAGCGACCCGGCCCACGCCAGGCGGTGCCACTCGTCATAGGGTCCCAGCGCGTAGGTGTAGATCTGCAGGGGGAGAGCTTCAATGGGCTGATTCAGAGCCGTGCTCCAGAAGTCGTTGCCCAGCGCGGTGAACAGCAGCGGAGCGGTTTCACCGGCGATGCGAGCGAAGGCCAGCATACACCCGGTGATCACGCCCGGCATTGCCGTGCGCAGGGTGATCGAGAGGACGGAGCGCCAGTTGGGCACACCCAGGCCGAGCGCAGCCTCGCGAATGGAGTGCGGCACCATGAGCATCATCTCTTCCGTCGTTCGCGCCACGGTTGGGATCATCATGATTCCCAGCACCACGCCACCGGCGAAAGCCGAGAACGTCTTCGTGGGCGCGACGATCAGGCCATAGACCGCGATACCCATCACGATCGAAGGAACCCCGTTCAATATGTCGGCTGTAAAGCGGACCACGGTCGACAGTTTTGTTCCGCGTCCAAACTCGGAGAGATAGATTCCGCCGAAAATACCGACCGGAATGCCCATCAGGCTGGCGAGCGCCAGCACCACAATCGAGCCGATAATGGCATTCGCCATGCCGCCGCCCGACTCGCCGGGAGGCACCGGCAGCTTGGTGAAGAAATCCAGGTTCAGCGAACTCGCACCCTTGTAAACCAGATCGATGAAGATCGCCACCAGCGGCGCGATGACCAGGATCGTACTGCCGACCGCCAGCCATGTTGCCGCGTGGTTGGTAAACCAGCGCCAGCGGCGATTCGCGGAGCTCGATTGGAAATGAGTCGCCATCGCTAATTCACCCTGGCGGGCGCGCCGCGCGTGACCGCCCACACCAGCAGCCGGGCGAAGATGTTGACAATGATGGTCACGATAAACAGGGCCAGACCAATCTCGATCAGCGCGCTGCGGTAGGTGTCGTCGGCCGCCTCCGCGAACTCATTCGCGATCACGCTGGCCATGGTGGACGCCGGGGCGAGCAGCGATCTGCTGATCGTCGGACTGCTGCCGATCACCATGGCCACGGCCATGGTCTCGCCCAGAGCACGGCCTAGTCCCAGAATGATGGAGCCGACGATGCCGATGCGCGCGTTGCGCAGCACGCCCATGCGGATCATTTCCCAGCGCGTCGCGCCGAGGGCCAGCACGGCCTCGCGCTGGGTGTGCGGAACGGCGGTCATCACTTCGCGCGTCAGCGACGAAATAATCGGCAGAATCATGATTGCCAGAATCACGCCGGACGCGAACATGCCGATGCCGAAATCAGGCCGGACGAACAATCCGGTCCAGCCCAGCACCTTGATCAACACCGGATCGATGTAGCCGCGCAGCAGCGGCACCAGCACGAAGATGCCCCACAATCCATACACCACGCTGGGAATCGCGGCCAGCAGTTCGGTGAGGAAGGACAGCCCCCCGCGCAGCGCTTTCGGGCACATCTCCGTGAGAAAGACGGCTACGCCCACGGCAAGCGGCACCGCGATGACGAGGGCCACGGCGGAAGACATCAGCGTGCCGTAGACGAAAGGCAGCGCGCCGAAATTGTCGTTGACCGGATCCCAGGCGCTCCCCACAAAGAACTTGAACCCGAACCTCGCGATGGTCAACTGGGAGTGGGTCACCAGTTCGAGGGCAACCAGGCCGACAATCCCAAAGATGCTGATCGCGCACAGCAGCATCACCCAGCGGAAGGTCGAATCCGCCAGGCTCGAACTGCCGCGGCGTTGCAGGAAGGTGCGGATACTCGATGCGGGGGCAGGCACTGCGAGGGGCGTCAGACCATCCACCGGCGTAGCCGAGTCAGCCGATTTTGGGGCGCGAGGTTCCTGGATGCGCAGACTCACGACTCGTTTACCCTACCCCGCAATTTTGAACGCCACGTTAAACACTATGAAAAACAAGGAAATAAAGACGCCACAGCGACCTGTTTCGGCTGCCAGCCCTGGGGACCGTTCTGGATCGAAAAGGGGCGCATCCTGCGATACGCCCCTCCGAGCAAACTCCGGCAATCCCTGACGACCGCCGGGGATTACGGCAGTTTCGCGATTGCGGCCCGAACTTTGTCCGCCACGTTCGTCGGCAGCGGCGCGTAATCCAGCGTCGAAACCTGACTCTCGCCGTGGTCCAGCATCCAGGTCAGAAAGTCCTTGATGACCTTCTGCTTCGTCGCGTCACCCGCCGCTGTAGGGATCAGCAGGTAGGTAAAGCTCGAGATGGGATAGGCATCTTTTCCGGGTGCATTCGTAATCGACACCCGGAAGTCCGCCGGCATCGTCTTGACCGAAGCAGCTGCGTCCGTCACTCCTTCGATGCTCGCCTTGAGCCACGTCCCCGCCGCGTTGCGCATGTAACCGTAGGAGATGTGGTTCTGCAGCGCATAGATCAGCTCCACGTATCCGATGGCGCCCGGCATCTGGCGGACGAGGCCCGCCACGCCCTCATTGCCCTTGCCGCCAATCCCTTTCGGCCATGCCACCGCCGAGTTCGCGCCCACGCTGCTCTTCCACTCCGGGCTCACCTTGGAAAGGTAGTCGGTGAAGATGAACGTCGTGCCGCTGCCATCGGAGCGATGGACAACGTAAATGTCCTGGTTGGGCAGACTGACCCCTGGGTTGTCCTTCGCAATGCGCGCATCGTTCCAGTTGCTGATTTTGCCCAGGTAGATGTCGGCCAGCACATCCGGCGCAAACTTCAGATCTCCGGCACCCGGCACGTTGTACACGGGCACCACCGCGCCCAATACGGTCGGGATGTGCATCAGCTTGACCTTCGACTGCGAGAGCATGCCATCGGTCATGGGCATGTCGCTGGCCCCGAAATCCACCGTTCCCTTCGTCACCTGGCTGATGCCGCCGCCGGAGCCGATGGACTGGTAGTTGATCTCGACGCCGGGGTGCTGCTGCGCATACTCGCCGAACCACTTGGAATAGATCGGATACGGGAACGTCGCTCCCGCTGCAGTGATGTGTTGTGCCATGCACGGCACTGCGGACACCGCCAGCGCAGTGGCCAAAATCAAACTCTTTCTCACGGATTCCCCCTCAGACAAACTGAGACGATTCTGGGTTCCGATTGTTAACGTCCGTTTACGCGACCGTGAAAAGCGGAAGAAACACCTATCTTTCGGCTGGTATGGCTGTACTAAGCATCACGGTGCCAGGGCTTTTCGGGGCCGATCAAATGCGGTTCACCTTCAGGCGCATGGTGTGGGCCAGCTTGCGCTGCCGCTCGTCGAAGGAGTAGAGCCATGCCGCACCCAGTTCCAGGGCGCAGGCGACGTGCAGCAGATCGATCGAGCGCGTGCCGAGGGACGCAGTCGTGCGTTCGGCGATTTGTCTGGCTCTTACGAACATCGATTCCGGCAATCCCTCGAATTGCAGAACCCGGTTCCGCAAATCCCCTTTGAAGTCCTCAGTGCTCTTTCGCGATTCCAAAGCCGTGACTTGTTTCCAAAACACTCGCTGCTGCAGAGCATTCATCACTTCGAATTCGACCAGGGCTGTCACAATTACCGGACCACGCAGAGTGCTCATGGCGGCTGCTGCGGAGGCTGTATGCGAGTCAGGGCTGTACAGCGAGATCAGGAAGCTGCTTTCCGTGTAGACCGGCCCTTCGGTTGTTTCTGCCATTCGCTTCCTTTTTTCCCCGTCGGTATAAGGTCGTCCCGGTTCCGGCCCTCGGCAACAATCTCCGCCCCGGTGACCGGGAGGATTCGATCGCCATAGATCTCGCGAGCCTCGCCAGGAAATCGGGCATTTCCCTCTTGTGTTTCCGCCCGCTCCGGAACCAGACGGCCGATGACCTTACGCCGCTTTGTGATCTGCACTTCGTGGCCTCGGCGAAGCAGATCCTCGATCCTGGCGAAGTCATAGCGCAGGTCGCGAACGGATGCCTGTTTCATGTGATCTATTTTTGCATCACAAAAAAAACAAAACAAGCCCTTATTAATTCGACGGCAGCACCAGATACTGCTCCAGCTTTCCGTTGGGCGCGGTGTAGGTGGTAATGATCAGGGGTTTGCCGCCGTTCGGGAATTCGGCCCGGAACACCCGGAACGTCATGCCGCCGCGCAGTTCGTCCGCGATTTGCTTTACGCTTGACGGTTTCCCCAGTGGCGCCAGGCTCGACTGGAAATCGCCCAGCGCCTGCGGGCTGAAATACGCGTTGCACCACGGCGTGAAGAGGCTGCGGTCGATCTTGCCCTGCTGGAAATTCTCGAACAGCGTCTGCGCCTGGGCCTCGGCCGGGTTCGCTCCCTGGGTCGAAACCAGCAACAGCGGCGTCAGTCCGCGCGCGATCACACCGGCTGCGCGCGCCGCGTCCTGATTCGTGAGCACCGCGATCGCCACCTTGTCGTTCGGGAACACGTAGTTGTCCGACGTGAAACCCATCACCTCGCCCGAGTGTTCGAGGAGCCGGTGGCCGTTCATGTCCCGCACCGATAAGCCGAGGCTATAGTGCGAATCGCTCCCGTCCTTCAGCTTCACCGAGGTGAACATCTCGTCATAGGACGTTGGCGCAAGCAGCGAGCGATTCATCACGCTGATGTCCCACTGCGCAAGGTCGTAGGCTGGCATCGCCAGTTTGCCGGCCGCGAACATCCAACCGGCACCCTCTTTCGGCGACGGCCGCAGCGGTCCCAGCGCGTAACGGGTGTAACCCTGCGCGTCGGTGTCGCCCAGCTTCGTCAGGTCGGAGTTCCAGACCTCCTCCATGTTGAGTGGGTGGAAGATGTGCTCCTCGAGGAACTGCATCAGGGGCTCGCCGCTCACCATCTCCACAATGCGCCCGGCGATGACGAAGTTCGTGTTCGAGTACTGCCACTTCGTTCCGGGATCGAAGTCCAGGGCCTTCTTCCCCCACGTGTCGAGGATGTGCCGCGCCGTCGTCGGCTGATACATCGGTGGCATCAGATAGTCTTCCGGCCAGTAATCCTGATAGCCCGAGGTGTGCGAAAGCAGCATGCGAATGGTGATTTCACCGGCGCGAGTCAGGTCAGGCAGATACTTCGACACCTTGTCGTCCAGCGATAGCTTGGCCTGTTGCTCCAGAAACAGGATCGCCGCCGCGGTGAACTGCTTCGAGATGGAGCCGATGGAGTAGCGCATCCGCGGCTCTGCGGCTTCAGGGGGATCGAGCCGCACCTTGCCGTAGCCCTTGGTGTCGGCGATCTGCCCGTTCTGCACGATCGCCACCGACGCGCTGCGGAACCCCGGTCTGCTGCAGGGTCTGATTCGCTACCTGGT
>CAVPCE010000118.1:0-25489 GCA_963702295.1 uncultured Acidobacteriaceae bacterium
GCCGCCGCCATCCCCGTCTCGCTGTAAACCAGCCCCTCCTGCGGTCCGCATTCCAGCCAAACCCCGTGATAGACACTGCCTTCCACCAGCACCGGCTCGCGATACCCCGCCACCCGCACCACATTGCCCGCCAGCGTCCGCAGCGCGGCGTTATAAACCCGCATCAGTTCTGCATCGTCGCCATGGAAGCTCCGCCCGCCCGCGCTCGCAGCCTTGCTCGGCAATCGCGTTCGCCGCTTCCGTTGCCGCCCGCAACCGGGCCGCCCCCAGCGCTCCCGCCGCCACCCACGCGCTCCCCCGAAAAAACTCCCGCCGATTCATCCCCAACTCGCTCTCCACCCTCTTCGTCCATTCTGCCGGACCCTCGCTGCTCGCCGCCGCATACGATACCCTGCTGAGGCGACCTGCCCCCGCGCTCAGTTCCGCAGCGCCCACGCGTATGCTCCATCTCCTCCTCTACCTGGGCCTCTTCGGCCTCCTCACCTCCACCATCTCCGCAATCCTGGCCCTCATCGGCCTCGCCCGTTTCCTCGTCAGCCGAGATGCTGGTTTCCAGGCCGCCGAAGGTGCGCCCGCCTCGACGGCCAGTCGCGCCCGGACGGCGAGTCCTCCCGCGGTCTCCCTTCTCAAGCCCCTCGACGGCGACGAGCCCAACCTCGAAGCCCACCTCGAATCCTTCTTCCGCCAGGACTACCCACGCTTCGAAATCCTTTTCTGCGCCCGGCCGTGCCGACGACCCAGGCCTCGCCGCCGCCCGCCGCGTCGCTGCCCGCTACCCGCACATCCCCGCGCAGTTCCTCTCCACCGGCGACGATACCTGGATCAACGCCAAAGTCTCCTCGCTTGAACTCATGCACGCCACCGCCACGCATGACATCTTCATCATCAGCGACAGCGATGTTCGCGTGACACCCGACTACATCCGCGATGTCGCCGCGCCCTTCGCCGACAAAGCCGTCGGCGCCGTCACCTGCCTCTACCGCGGTGTCGCCGACCAGGGCCTCTGGGCCCAGCTCGAAGCCGCAGGCATGTCCGTCGAAATGACCACCGGCGTCCTCACCGCCAATCTCCTCGAAGGCATGAAGTTTGCCCTCGGCCCCACCATGGCCGTCCGCCGCCGCTGCGTGGACGCGATGGGTGGCTTCGGCGTCCTCGGCCCTTACTGCTCCGACGACTTCCTCCTCGGCGCCAACGTCGCCGCTCAGGGAGCCACCGTCGTACTCTCGCATCACGTGATCGATCACATCATCCTGAACCTCAGCTTCGCCGCTTCCCTGCGCCATCAAACCCGCTGGATGAAATCCACCCGCTTCAGCCGCCCCCTCGGCCACCTCGGCACCGCCCTCACCTTCAGCGTCCCCTTTGGACTCCTCGCCGCTGCCGCTGCGCTCGCGCTTCACCGCCCTGCACTCGCCCTCGCCGCTCTCGGATACAGCCTCCTCAGCCGCATCGTCCTCGCCGCCTTCATCGGATCGTTCGCGGTCCGGGAGCGCCACCTCCTGCGCACCACCCTCCTCTATCCTCTCCGCGACCTCCTCGGATTCTTCTGCTGGATCGCCAGCTACGGCAGCAGCACAATCCTCTGGCGCAACCGCCGCTACCGCTTAACCCGCGGAGGCCTCATGCATCCCCTCGACCCCGACGCCTCCCAAAAAACCGAGCACGCCCTCACGTAAGCAAAACGATGTCATTCCCACCGACGCGCCGCCACACGTCATCCTGAGCGAAAGCGGCGCTGCGATTCCTTCCAGCGATGAAGGCTGCATCCCGCCGCGAAGCCTCCCGTAGCAAAACGGACTGCATGGAGCGTCATCAGCTCTTCCGCGGAGGGAATCGCCCGCGCAGCGGCCGACCCAATCAAGAGCGTTTCTCGGCGGGCTTCACCCCATCGCCCGTGCAGCGGCCGACCCAATCCAGAGCCTCTCTCGGCGAGCCTTCACCCCATCGCCCGCGCAGCGGCGCCGCAACGCGGCGCTACGGAGAAAGCCACGGCCTTCAGGCCGTGGAATGCCAGCCCTGAAAGATAATGGGCTTTAGCCCCGGTCACCGCTCGCAACGACTCGACCGCCTAACCCGCCATCGCCCCTACACCCTAACCTCCAAACCCGATACCCTGTTCTTTGCAGAAAACTGCCGTCATCATTGGAGCCGGCCCCGCCGGCCTCACCGCCGCCCTCGAACTCCTCCGCCGCTCCGGCGTCCGCCCCGTCGTCCTCGAAGCTACCGGCGAAATCGGCGGCATCTCCCGCACCATCCGCCACCACGGCAACCGCATGGACATCGGCGGCCACCGCTTTTTCTCCAAATCCGATCGCGTCATGAACTGGTGGACTGACCTGATGCCCGTCGCCTCCAGCGACACCGACGCCGACACCCACGCCATCCACTACCAGGGCAAAGCACGCACGTCTCCGCCGCCGCCAAGCTGTCCCGATCGCGGACCTCGTCATGCTCGTCCGCCCACGCCGCAGCCGCATCTACTTCCTGCGCAGCTTCTTCGACTATCCCCTCGCCCTCAACGGCGCCACCATCCGTCAGCTCGGCTTCTCCCGTATGGCGAAAATCGGCGTCAGCTACCTTCGCGCCCGTCATCTTTTCCCGCCGCGACGAGAAGACCCTCGAAGACTTCCTCATCAACCGCTTCGGCCGCGAGCTCTACCTCACCTTCTTCAAGTCCTACACCGAAAAAGTCTGGGGCGTCCCCTGCAATCAGATCAGCGCCGAGTGGGGCGCACAGCGCATCAAGGGCCTCTCCCTCCCCACCGCCCTCGCCCACTTCTTCAAAAAGACATTCACCCGAAGCAAGTCCACCGACAACTCCGCAGAAAGGCACCGAAACTTCCCTCATCGAGAAGTTTCTCTACCCCAAATACGGCCCCGGCCAGCTATGGGAACATGTCGCAGACCTGGTCACAGAAAAAGGCGGCGAAGTCCGCCTGGGCTGGCGCGTCGACACAGCTTCACGTTGAAGGCGACCGCATCGTCTCCGTCGACGCCACCGATACCCACGGCGAACGCCATACCTTCGCCGCCGACTACGTCTTCTCCACCATGCCCGTCCGCGAGCTCATCCACGCTCTCGATGCCCCGTCCCCGCCGGACGTCCGCGCCGTCGCCGACGGCCTGCGTGTATCGCGACTTCATCACCGTCGGCCTGCTCGTCGATCGCCTCACCGTCACCGACGCCCGACGGCGCCCTGCTCAAAGACACCTGGATCTACATCCAGGAGCCCGATGTTCTCCTCGGCCGGCTCCAGATCTTCAATAACTGGAGCCCCTACATGGTCGCCGACCCTCCAAGGTCTGGATCGGCCTCGAATACTTCTGCTACGACACCGACGTCTCTGGAACATGCCCGACGACGAGATGGCCCGCTTCGCCATCGCCGAGGTCGAAAAGATCGGCATCCTCGACGCCGCCGACGTGCTGGACAGCCATGTCGTCCGCGTCCCCAAAACCTACCCTGCCTACTTCGGAACCTACGACCGCTTCGACACCATCGTGCGACTACGTCGATCGCTTCGAGAATCTCTTCCTGGTGGGTCGCAACGGCATGCACAAATACAACAACCAGGACCACTCCATGCTCACCGCCATGACCGCCGTCGACAAGATCGTCGCCGGCCAGATCGACAAAGCCGCCCTCTGGGAAATCAATACCGAGCAGGAATACCACGAAGAAAAAAAATAAAAGATAATGCTGTCATCCCGGGCGAAGCGCCGGGCCGAGTCCCGGCAGCGGTGAACAAAGCCGCCCGGCGCGCAGCCGAGGGACCCCCGTAGCATAACGAGCCGCCAGCAGCGGAACGTACCTCCCCGCGGAGGGAATCGGTCGCGCAGCGGCCGAAAGATATCTCAAGCTGGCTCAGTAGCCTTCACTCAATCGGTCGCGCAGCCGGCGATCGATTCTCAAGCGGGCTCAGTAGCCTTCACTCAACCGGTCGCGCAGCGGCCGACGACAAAGGAGCTGAAACGCTGAAGCATACTAAGCAAAGCGCCGATGCTTGAAAGGTTTTCGCCTTTGCGCCGAAGGCGCGCCCGCCCGAACGGCCAGTTCACTCCCACTGCGTAGTGTGCCGCCGCAGCCACCAGCACGCCGGCGCCGCCCCATGCGGAAACAAAGCCCGCGCGCAAATCTCCGGCACCGTCCCCATATAGTCGTATTCCGTCTTCTTCCCCTTCAGATCCGTCGACAGATACTGCTGCACCGCCACCGTGTCATACCCCGTACCCCGCGCCGCGCGGACGCGAAACAGCGCCCAGTCGCCGCACCACACCAGTACGGCAATCACCAGCAGCACCTGCACCCCGCGTTCAAGAATTCTCCGCAAGCGAATCCCCTGACCCGTCAACCGTATACCGTATCCCCTCTACTTCCTCCACTTCCCCCCTGTACCCTGTCCCCTTCACCCTATACCCTGTTTTTATGGATCTCGATACTATCCAGGCGGCTCTCCGCACCGCCCGTCTTGACGCGTGGCTCTTCTACGACCATCACCACCGCGATCCCATCGCGGCTTCCATCCTCGGCCTCCCTGACACCGGCCTCGTCAGCCGCCGCTGGTACTACGTTATCCCCGCCGAGGGCGAGCCCCGCAAGCTCGTCCACCGCATCGAAGCCGGCAAGCTCGACGCCCTCCCCGGCACCAAAGGCGCCTACTCCTCATGGCAGGAGCTCGAGCGCGGCCTCGAAACCATGCTCTCTCCATGGACCCGCATCGCCATGCAGTACTCCCCTGACAACGCCATCATGTATGTCTCCATGGTTGACGCCGGCACCGTCGAATTCCTCCGCTCCATCGGCAAAGACATCGTCAGCTCCGCCGACCTCGTCTCTCTCTTCGAGGCTGTCCTCACCGCGGCTCAGATCGATTCCCATTACGCCGCCCAGCGCGCCCTTGACGACATCGTCAGCCAGGGCTTCCAGGTCATCGGCAGCCGTGCCCGTGCCGGCGCCCCCCTCTCCGAGTACGAAATGATGATCTGGTTCCGCCAGGCCATGGAGCAGGCCGGCCTTACCACCGACCACGGCCCCGACGTCTCCATCAACGAAAACAGCTCTGACTCCCATTACGAGCCCACCGCCGCCTCCAGTCGCCGCATCGCCACCGGCTCCTTCCTCCTCATCGATATCTTTGCCCGCCAGAACACCCCCGGCTCCGTCTGGTACGACATCACCTGGACCGGCGTCGTCAATCGCGAGCCCACCGAGAAGGAGCGCATCATCTTCGCCTGCGTTCGCGACGCCCGCGACGCCGCCATCGAGACCGTCCGCTCCGCCTTTACTGACGGATGCCGCCCCATTGCCGGCTTCGAAGCCGACGACGCCGCCCGTTCCGTCGTCCGCGCCGCCGGCTACGAGCAGTACTTCACGCACCGTACCGGCCACAACATCGGCACCTCCATCCATGGCGCCGGCGCCCACCTCGATAACCTCGAATCCCACGACACCCGCCGCATCCTGCCCTTCACCTGCTTCTCCATCGAGCCCGGTATTTATCTCCCCGAATTCGGAGTCCGCAGCGAAATCAACATGATCACCTCCCGCGACCACGCAACCGTCACTGGCCGAATCCAGCGAGAACTCGTCCGCATTTAAAGCCGGACCGTCATCCCGACCGAAGCGCAAGAGATTTGTCATCCCGACCGAAGCGCCGTCGGAATCTCTCCAGCGGTGAAGCATGTCTCTCGGCGCTGAGCGGAGGGACCCCCGTAGCAAAACGAGCTGTCAACGCCACGACAAATCTCCCCGCGGAGGGAATCGGACGCGCAGCGCCGACAAGAATCTCAAGCGGTGCTCACCACCCTTGACTCCACAGGAGCGCATCCGCGCACTACTAACCCCTAACCCGTATCCCGTATCCCCTGTCTTTCCCCTGACAATTCCGTAATTCATCGGAATTTTACGAGCGCTTCACATACCTCTCCATCGCTGCCCTTTACCAAGGAAAGGCACCATCAGGAGGCCCCGTGAAGAGACTCGCTCTTCTTCTGCTCGGAGTCTGCGTCGCTCTCGTTGCGGCGCACGCGCAGGATCGCGATGACTGGAATCGCACCCCCATTCGTCACGTCCTGCTCATCAGCATCGACGGCATGCACGCCGTCGACTACCTCAATTGCTCTCAGGGCCTCGCCGGTTTCAACAACGGCGCTCCTTATTGCCCCAATCTCGCCTCGCTGGGCAAAACCGGAATTAACTTCGTCAACGCCAGCACCTCCAAACCCTCTGACTCCTTCCCCGGCCTCATGAGCATCGTCACCGGCGCCTCGCCCCGCACCATGGGCATCTATTACGACGTCTCCTACGACCGCTCCCTCGACCCGCCTGCCAAAACCACCGGCAACGGCGTCGCTGCCGGAACCTGCACTCCGGGCGCCACGCCCACCGGCACCACCACCGAGTATGAGGAAGGCATCGACCTCGACCAGACTCAGGTCAACGGCGACGCTTCCGGCGCCGGCCTTACCGACGGCGGCATCAACTCCATCGATCCCACCCGCCTCCCCGCAATCCCGCCGCAGGCTGCGCGCCCGTCTATCCGTGGAACTTTGTCCGCGTCAACACCATCTTCGGCGTCATCCACCGGGCCGGCGGCTACACTGCCTGGTCTGACAAGCATCCCGCTTACTCTTCCGTGAACGGCCCCGGCGCCTTCACCCTCAACGATTTCTACGCGCCGGAAATCAACTCCAGCGTCATTCCCCTGCCCGGCGTCACCACTCCCGGAACCGGCATCTCCTGCGCCTCCGTTCCCGATCCCGGATCCGATACCACCGCCTGGACCAACAGCTTCCAGAACATCCAGTGCTATGACACCCTCAAGGTCAACGCCATCCTCAACGAAATCGAAGGCAAGACCCACGATGGCGCGCAAATCCCGAGTCCCCACCATCTTCGGAATGAACTTCCAGGCCGTCAGCGTCGGCCAGAAGCTCATCGAAGCCAGCAACAGCACCACCGGCGGCTACACTGACGCGCAAGGCACACCCACCCCCGCGCTCCTCAGCGAAATCCAGTTTGTCGACGCCGCCATCGGCGAAATGATCCAGGAACTCAAGGGCGAGGGTCTCTACGACTCCACCCTCTTCGTCGTCACCGCCAAGCACGGCCAGTCTCCCATCGATCCCCACCTCTACCAGGCCGTTCCCGGCAAGAACAGCAACGGCACATCCCCGGCCACTCTGCTCGAAAGCCTTCTGCCCGCTTCCGAGTCGCCAGCCACTCCCGGCGGCATCGGACCCACTGAAGACGACATCTCCCTCCTCTGGCTCGCCAACGGCGCCAATACCCAGTCCGCGGTTGACACGCTCGAGTCCAATGCCAGCGAAATCAAACTCGGCCAAATCTTCTATGGCCCCTCGCTCTGGCTCAACTACAACAAGCCCGGCCTGGGACCCGGCCTCGACCCCCGCACCCCCGACATCATCGTCACGCCCAACGTCGGAGCCACATACACCGGCAGCGCCGCCAAGCTCGAAGAACACGGCGGCTTCGCGCATGACGACACCAACGTGATACTCCTCGTCGAAAATCCCTCTGTGCACCCCGCCACCGTCTCTGCCGTCGTGGGCACCAACCAGATCGCGCCTTCGATCCTGTTTGCCTTGGGCCTCAATCCTTCCAATCTCGACGCGGTCCGCATCGAAGGCACTCCCATCCTGCCCATCCCCTGGACGGAATTCCACTAAGTCCCTCCCTCAAACCAAACGGGCGTGCCAACCAGCACGCCCGTCAAACCTGTCTCCGACCGAAACAAAGCGAAGTGTCATCCGGCTGAACCGATGCAGTTGCCATCCCGACCGAAGTGAAGCGAAGTGGTCATGCCGACCGAAGCGATGCGTCATCCCAACCGAAGCGCAAAAGAGAATCGTCATCCCGACCGAAGCGCCGTCGGAATCTCTCCAGCGGTGAAAGATGTCTCTCGGCGCTGAGCGGAGGGACCCCGTAGCAAAACGAGCTGCCAGCGCCACGACAAATCTCCCCGCGGAGGGAATCGGACGCGCAGCGTCCGACAAGAATCACAAGCGGTGCAAGAGAACTATGCTTCTGAGCGAAGCACTAAAGCTGTCGTCCTCAGAGAAGCACCCAAGCTGGCATCCCGAGCGATTCGCTTCAGCCCCTGTTCCCCAAAACAGAGGCAATCTTCCCGCGCGTGGCTCACGTCGCCGATAAGAATCTCAGCCTCGACATGAACTGCGATTGGCAGCGAAGCGCCAAAGCCGTCATCCCGCCCGAAGCACTAAAGCCATCACCCCGACCGAAGCGCAAAAGCTCTCACCCAGGCCGAATCACCCCAGCCGTTATCCCGCAAAGCGGTGCCGCCTCGCGGCACGACGGAGAAAGCGCTGGGTTTTAACCCGGCGACCCAACCACCAAAAAGAAAGAGGCCTTCAGGCCCGGAGCTTTTGCATCAGCGCACGACTCAGAGCCTGCGGAAAGGCCTCGACTGCTTTGTATCAGGGCACGACTTCAGTCGTGCCGAAAGACGCCAGAGAGAACCGGTCTTCAGCCCCTGTTCCCAAAAAGCCGCAACCGTCCCGCGGATGCCCCACGTCGCCGCCAGGAATCTCAGCGCCGACATGAACTGCGATTGTGTGAGAAGTGCCAGAGTTGTGAACCCAAGCGAATCATCCGAGCCGTCATCGAGAGCGATTAGCGAGGCTCTCACCCAGGCCGAATCACCCCAGCCGTTATCCCGCAAAGCGGTGCCGCCTCGCGGCACGACGGAGAAAGCGCTGGGTTTTAACCCGGCGACCCAACCAAAAAGAAAGGCCTTCAGGCCCGGAGCTTTTGCATCAGCGCACGACTCAGAGCCCGTGGAAAGGCCTCGACTGCTTTGTATCAGGGCACAACACAAAGCGCCGTTGATTCTGCTCAAGTTGCTGATTCTGAGTTGCACTGCTTCCGCTGTATGCACTCATCGCACAATCCATTAGTGCGTATTAGCACAAAATTTCGACACGGAACCGCTGCATCCCGATATGCCGAAACTTCCGAAAAGCGGACATTTCACTCAAGCCAGTCGCGTTAGCGGTCCAAAACGACCATTGAACGGCTAGTTGGGCCTTTTGATTTGCGGTCCCGGACCGCAACCGGGTGGCAGCGGGATCATGTTCCCTCCCCTTGCGCCGCCTTTGCCGTCGGGCACGTACATGGGCATCGATTCCCCGTCGCCAAGGTAGAAAACTGATGCCTGAGTTTCAATAGCCACAGGTTTGCCGTCGACGACGTATGGCTTGTACAACCATCGCCGCACGGCAGCGAGTGCGGGGTCTTTTAGCTCCGGAAACCCACTTACAAAATCGGCGCTGGTAACCTTTCCGTCCGTGTCCACGACTACATGGACGACCGCCAACGCATTGGAGCAGTGGTTCGCCAGCGGAGGTTTTGAGAGGGTCGGAGTTCATAAGTCTGCAGTCTCGCCGCCATCGTCTTCTCCGGCACTGCCAGCGGCTTTGTTTCTTGAGCTACGGCCACCATGCAGCCGCATATGACCAAGGAAAGTGTGCCGATCGAGGGTTTGAGAATCATTGCAGCCCACTATACGTCACGACGCGATCATCCGTGCCGGTCATCCCGGAGCGGTGAGGGGGATATCACCGGCCATACGGAAATTTTAGTTGCCGAATCCTGTTCCTTACTGCAGGAGCGATCAGGGCAAGCACAAAATTAGCACAAAACATTTCCGACCCTACGCTATTCCGATGAAATGAAAGGTCTTCCCGTTAGGCCCTTGTATCAGGGCACGACTTCAGTCGTGCCGAAAGACACCAGAGAGAACCGGTCTTCAGCCCCTGTTCCCAAAAAGCCGCAACCGTCCCGCGGATGCCCCACGTCGCCGCCAGGAATCTCAGCGCCGACATGAACTGCGATTGTGTGAGAAGTGCCAGAGTTGTGAACCCAAGCGAATCATCCGAGCCGTCATCGAGAGCGATTAGCGAGGCTCTCACCCAGGCCGAATCACCCCAGCCGTTATCCCGCAAAGCGGTGCCGCCTCGCGGCACGACGGAGAAAGCGCTGGGTTTTAACCCGGCGACCCAACCAAAAAGAAAGAGGCCTTCAGGCCCGGAGCTTTTGCATCAGCGCACGACTCAGAGCCCGTGGAAAGGCCTCGACTGCTTTGTATCAGGGCACGACTTCAGTCGTGCCGAAAGACACAAAAAAGAACCCGGTCTTCAGCCCCTGTTCCCAAAAAGCCGCAACCGTCCCGCGGATGCCCCACGTCGCCGCCAGGAATCTCAACCGCCGCAAGAGACGTGTCGTCCTGAGCGCCCAGGCTGTCATCCCGAGCGAAATTCCAGGCCACGATGAACAGCGTCCGTACCCCCCAAAAAACACCGCCCGGCCAGGTTCACCCCACAGCAAGAAGCAAACTCCTCTCACAGGAGAGGGTCAAGCAATTTGGCTCCCTGCTTCGAACCGAAGTACTCCACGTCGAATCAGCTGTCCCCGCACCCCACGCCTCGAACGGAAGAATGACGCCTCCCATGAGCACCCGAACTCGCAATGGAGCTTGTTCACGGATGATCCGACCCAAATCACAAACTGCGCGAAAAAAAGTCATCCCCAACCAGAGCGCATAGGATCCCTCCGCGATGCATCCGCCCCAGGTCAGCCGCCCGGCCTCGACCGGACATCCGTCGACCAAAACCGCAATCCAGGCCAACAAGCTTCCTCCATCGCCAGCGCAACCCTCCGCTCGCACCTCGAGACGAAGCACAACCCGCATTTTCTATCCCATAGCCCGCAAACCGTGAACCCTCCGTTCCCCATCCGCTACCATGAGCATCATGCAATCTTCCGGGCTTCGCTCTGCCCTGCGCGTTCTCTGCGCCGTGTTCCTCTCTGCCGCCGTCCTCTGCATCCCCGCTCACGCGCAGTCCCCCACGCCCGCGCCCGAAGCTTCGTACAATCCCATCGCCGCCCCCGGCGCCGTCGTCCAGTTCGGCGACGCCCGCTTCACCGTCCTCACCCCGCAACTCATCCGCATGGAGTGGGCCGCCGACCACCACTTCGAGGACCATCCCTCCCTCGTCTTCCTCAATCGCCGCCTCACCGTCCCGCACTTCACCGCTCGCCACTCGGGCCATTCTCTTACCCTCGAGACCTCCGCCCTCCACATCACCTATAAAGACGAAGGCCCCGACAACGGCCGCTTCTCCGCCGACAACCTCACCGTCACCTTTACCCTCGACGGCAAAACCGTCACCTGGCATCCCGGTCTCGTCGATCCCGAAAATCTCCAGGGCACCACCCGCACCCTCGACGGCGCCCTCGGCAGTCACACTCGCGAGCCCATTGGTCAGGGCCTCGTCTCCCGCTCCGGCTGGGCTCTTGTCGACGACTCCACCGGCGCCCTCTTCGACTCCGACAACTTCACCTTCGCCCAGGGCGAGCAAAGCCCCTGGCCGTGGGTCATGGAACGCCCCGCCGGCGATCGCCTCGACTGGTACTTCTTCGGCTACGGCCACGATTACAAATTGGCCCTCCACGACTACGTCCGCGTCGCGGGACGCATCCCCCTCCCGCCCCGCTTCGCCCTCGGCGCCTGGTGGTCCCGCTACTGGGCCTACAGCGACCAGGAACTCGACCACCTCATCCAGGGATTCCACGACAACACTGTTCCCCTCGATGTCCTCGTCATCGATATGGACTGGCACCTCAACCGCACCCAGTTGGAAGCCATGCACGAAACCGATCAGTCCGGACACTCCCTCGGCTGGTCCGGCTATACCTGGAACCCTCTCCTCTTCCCCGACCCCACAGCCTTCCTCCATCACGTCCATGACCAGGGCCTTAAGGTCACCATGAATCTGCACCCCGCCTCCGGCGTCCAGCCCTGGGAAAAGGCCTACCCCGCCATGGCCCGCGCCATGGGCATCGATCCTGCCACGCACAAATATGTGCCCTTCGACATTACAAATAAGAAATTCGCCACCAATTACATGGATCTGCTTCACCACCCCCTCGAGCACCAGGGCGTCGACTTCTGGTGGCTCGACTGGCAGCAGGAGCCCAATACCCAGACCCCCGGCGTCAATCCCACCTGGTGGCTCAACTATGTCCACTTCACTGATCAGGAGCGCGAAGGCAAGCGCCCCCTCCTCTTCCACCGCTGGGGCGGCCTCGGCAACCACCGCTATCAGATAGGATTCTCCGGCGACACCATCTCCGTCTGGCCCTCGCTCGCCTTCCAGCCCTGGTTCACGGCCACCGCCGCCAATGTCGGCTACGCCTGGTGGAGTCACGACATCGGCGGCCACATGCCCGGCGTCGTCGATCCCGAGCTCTTCACCCGCTGGGTCGAGTTCGGCGCCTTCAGCCCCATCCTCCGTACCCACACCACCAAGAATCCTGATGCCGAACGCCGCATCTGGGCCTATCCCGAGCCGTTCAGCTCCATCATGCGCGCCACCTTCACTGAGCGTTACGCCATGCAGCCTTACCTCTACACCGAAGGCCGCCGCACCTACGACACCGGCGTGGCCTTCCTCCACCCGCTCTACTACGACTGGCCCGAAGCCGACGCAGCCTACGACAATAAGGATGAGTACGTCTTCGGCAAAAATATGGTCGTCGCCCCCGTGGTCGCAGCCGCCGACGCCACCACCCAGCTCGCCTCCGAGATCTCTCTGGATTCCCCCCGGCTCCTGGATCGAGCGCACCACCGGCCGCCATTTCACCGGCCCCAAAGAAGTCACTCGCTCCTTCTCCATCGATCAGATCCCCGTTTACGTCCCCGCCGGCGCCATCATCCCTCGCGAGCCTCCCATGGAGTACACCGGCCAGAAGCCCGTCGATCCCCTCATCGTCCGCGTCTATCCCCTCGCCGACAACCAGACCAGCACCTATCGCCTTTACAACGACGCCAGCGATTCAGAGGCCTACAAGCGCGGCATCTGCACCTGGACGCCGCTCTCCGCCGCGCAGCACGCCGACACCACAACCGTCACCATCGCTCCGGTTGAAGGCAGCTACCCCGGCATGCATCGAAGAACGCGCCTACCAGATCGAGCTGCCCGCCGACTGGCCCCCCGCTTCTGTCACCGTCAACGGCACAAATCTCGCTTTCACCGGCCAGGAAGCCGCCAAACCAGGCTGGCGCTACGAAGGCAACACCCTCACCACCGTCGTCCTCACGCCCCGCTACTCCGTCCACACTCCGTCACGCATCGAAGTCCGCCGCACGCCCGGCTCTCTCTCTGCCCGTCCCAAACTCGACGGCTTCCCCGGCGCCATCGCCCGCCTCCACGGCGCCTATGACGCGATGAACTCCGTGTGGCCCACGACCTGGTCCCCCAATGTCCTCATCGATGCCTGGGAGACCGGCGACCGCCTCAACTACCACCCCGAAACCGCGCGTCAGGAGATCGCCCGCTTCCCCCAGCTCTACGCCCAGAGCCAGGCCGCCGTGCAATCCCTCCTCGACAAAGAAAACCAGCTTGGAACCCAGCCCGGCTCCGGCGCTCAGCGCGAAAACCCCGAGCGCGTCCACCTCTATTTCCAGCGAGCCGCCGCCCTCCTCAAAGACGGCGCCCCTCCAACGCCGTGAATGGCGTCTTTTCAAAATAGAGAAAGTGCCATCCCGATCGAAGCACAAAAGTGTCCGCCCCCGCGAACCGGTGTCGCCCCGCGGCACAACGGAGAAAGCGCCGGGTTTTAACCCGGCGACCCACCTGTCCAGAAAGAGGCCTTCAGGCCGGGACAGCTCCTATTTTCGGATGAAATACATCAGCCAGCTCGCCGCAATCACCGACCCCACGAACAGCACCCAACAATAAACGCCATACTTCATCATGGCGCGCGGCGTGGACCGCTGTGTGATCGCGAAAACCACCGAGGCAAAGGTGGCGAACAACAGGACAGCCGTGAAGTGGGAGGGCGTGAACACTAGACCTTCCTCCCGATCCGCAGATTGTGCGCGTCCACCGCGGCGACAAAATTCAGCAGCCCCGCCACAACCACGAATTTCGTGCCGTAGTCGGTGGTCACCAGCTGCACCGTGCTGGCCCCCAGCGAGAAGATGCGGGCGATAAAGTACAGAATCCCTGCCCCCAGGTCCCCGGCAAAACCCAGCATGTCCAGCGGATCGCCGGTATTCGGCGCGTACACCTTCGCCTGCATCGCCAAACCCAGCGAGAACATCGCCGTAATCGCCACGAACAGAAGCGCTGCGCGAATCCAGTGGCGCGTTAACAGGTGTCCGGCCCCGGGAACCAGCCAGCCGAGAATCAGGGCGGAGTAGGCGAACCCCTGCGTCTGCGGGGCTGCGGGTGTCTGCGCTTTCGAGGCCATCTCGATTGATAATACAGGGGCCACGCGGCCCAGTGCAGCCCCCGGCGCGACTCGAAGCAATCCGCAATCCGCTGTCCGACTGCTCGCTGTCCGTTCTACCTCTCTGCCCCCGCCCTCACCCTCACCGCGTACACCCCACCCCGCGCCCCAATAAACAGCGTCTTCCCATCCTTCCCGCCAAAGCACAAACTCCCCGGCCGCTCCGGAACCTCCAGCACCCCCTCCTCTTTCCCCGAGCGATCGTAGACATACACCTCGTCGCTCGCGATATACACATTCCCCGCCGAATCCTCCACCACCGACGTCCCACCGCGCTCCGCAAACAGCTCCGTCGTCAGCTTCTCCCCAGGCCCGAGTGTCGCTCGCCACGTCTTCGCATCGTCCTCGCTCACCACCAAATGCGAATCCCCCTCAGCAAACGGCGCCATCTGCGAGCTCTCCAGCAGCGGACGCCACTTCCAGCTCATCGCTCCGCCCATCACCGCCGTATCCGTCGCCGGCGCGTAAAAATAATCCCGCTCCTGCGGCTCCAGCCCGCTGCGGATCGCCGTGTTGCTCCCCATCCGATACGTGTAGCCCACATGCCCCAGCATCCGATCCAGAAACACCAGCTCGTTGTGCAGTCCTACCGGCAGCAGCAGCACCGTTCCCGGCCGCGCCACACCCTCAGCGTTCACCTGCGACAGCGTTCCCGTCGCCGCATCCACGGCCATCACTGTCTTCTCCCGATTCACCGCCAGCAGCTGGCCGCGTCCTGAACCATCAACACCCGCCCACCCCAGCACCTGCGGCGAATCCTTCCCTGTGTCCGACAGCAGGGCCGCTTTCTCTGTCTCCGGATCGATCCTGTAAATCCGGTGCCGCGCAGCGTCCGCAAAGTACACCGCCCCGTCAGGACCCGCCGTCAGCCCATCCGCATTGCTGTACCCCGTCGCCACCCGCTCCAGCTGCGCACCCGGCGCAAACGCCTCCGGCAACGGCAGCGGAGCCCCCGGCTTCGCATCTTTTGTCACAGCGAAGTGCACAAAATCGTGCGTCCGCACATCCACGCCCCCGTCCTCCGTGTGAATCGTGTTATCGAACGCCAGCCGCGTCTGGCTGAATACCTTCACGTTGTCGAACACCACCCCATCCGCATCCTGCGCCACCACCGCATACGGCTTCGGAAGCACCGTCCGCGATACCCGGTACATGTACGTGTTCGCGAACGTCACATCGTGCACGCCATGCAGTTTCACCGCTACCGCGTCCTGTCCCGCGGGATTCTCCTCCTCCGTCTGCAGGTCGTAAATCCGCCAGTTCCGCACGTTCTCCAGCCGCACCTCGTTCTCCATGTGGTGCTCGCATGAGAACTGATAGATCGTCCCCGGCCGCGTCGTGTCCTCAATCACCAGCCCCGCCTTCGCCGTAGTCGCATGCGACCAGATCCCCCGCAGCACTCCGCCCCCGCCCTTCACCCACAGGCTCTGGTATTGCGCATTCGCTTCCATCGCCGGCCTCGGCGTTCCAGCCACCGGCTTCGCAGCGGCCGGCTCCAGCGCCGCCACAAACTCGCTTCGTCTATACCAGAAATCCACATCCTCCAGCAGCGAATGCTCCCCTGCCTCCCACTCCACCCCCATGGCTCGCGGATTCCCATTTCCCGTTGCAATCCCGATCCCCGTCACAATGTTCGCGCCTCCATCCGGCGCCACCACCATCGGAATCGGCCCACCCGTCCCCGCAAACTCCGAATCGTGATCCGCGAGCACAAACTGGGTCGTGAAGGGACTGAGCCCGATCAGCGTCGTATCCCCCCAAAGCCACAGCGGCCCCCGCAGCCGGTAAAATCCGCTCGGAAAATACAGCACGGGATGGTTGTTGATCGCCTTCTGAATCGCATTCGTGTCATCGGTCGCCCCATCGCCCTTCACCCCCAGCGTCCGCACGTTCACCCACGTGCTCTGCGGTGGAAGCGCCGGAATATCCGTCTTCAGCGCCGCCTGCTCCGCCTTCTCCTCTTCCGCCGCACGCAGCGCCCTCTCTCGGTGCTCCATCCGGATGCCACGCTCCCGCCCATCCGGACCAATCTGCAGCCCCATCGTGAACCGCTCTTCGACAAAATCTGTCGATGTTCGTGGCTCGGCTCCGTTGAAAAGGCCCGCCTCCCCGTAGGAAAAGCGCGTCACGTGATCGCACACCACGTTCTCCAGCGTGATCTCGTTTCGGAGGTTCCGCTTGTCTCCCACCTCCACCGCCTCACCCACATCCCGCATCACCAGATCCCGCCCGTACAGTTGCTCCACTTGCCCCTTCGGAATCTCGATCGCCATCGGCGCGTGCTCAAAGCGGTCCCGCACCAGCGTCATCCCTGCTTCCTCGCTCTTGATCGCCGCAATCTGCTGCCCGTCAAAACTCGAATCCATCAGCAGAAACTGCCACGCCGGCGAGGTCTTCTCCGTCTCAATCCCGTACAACCCGCCATGCACGTGGATGTCGTACGCCTGGTTCCCCACCTGCTGGATCGCCGCCCGTGCCCCGCCCAACTCGAAATTCGCATGACTCACAAAGCTGTGCTGCGCCACATTGAACCGAATCGCCACCGCCGCCGGATTCCCCGCCCCAATCTCGAAATCGATATTGGAAACCGCGCTGAAGAACGTGAACTCGCTCGCATCCTCCGGCTGACCGTCGGGCGGCCTCTCATCCACAAAGAACAGCATCTGTCCGCAAATCCCCGTTTGAAACCCCGGCGTCTTCGCCCCGAGCACGAGCACCGGCCGCTTCGCCCCATATCCAATCACCCGCACGCCCGCCCACACATACACCGTGTGTCCCAGCCGATACCGCCCCTCCGGCACAAACACGATCCCGTGATGCACCGTCTCCTGCGCCTTGTCGATGGCCGCCTGCAGCGCATCCGCATCATCGGCCACCCCATCGCCCACCGCCCCAAACTCCGCCTTCGTCAGATACACCGCGTGCGCATCGTCCGGCCGCAGCGGATAAACACTCTGCGCTCCCGCCCTCGCATTCATCCCGGCGAACACAGCCGCCGCCAGCCACCCCGCCACCACCAACCTTGCCCGGCGCACACCCATCGACACCCTCTTTCCCGCAATGCAACCCATTCTCAACAATTCTCGCTCAGTGCGACCCCTTTGCGACGATCCCGCATCCGACTCACAAATTCCGGCGCTGCCGAACAACATTCGCGAACAAAGGCAGGACGCCCGACCTCGCCCCTTCTCGAGGTCCCCGCCCAGTCCGGCAGGAAGTCATCGACCCCCCAGGCCAGCTTCGTCTCTTCCTCAGATTCGACCGAAGGACTTCACGCAGAATTAATTTGAAGCATCAGTCTCGCTGCCGAAATATTCTTCCCATCTGCAAGCCCCAACCCATACGTTTCTGTTCTGCGCTCAAGCAATCCCTGGCTCTCCCCATTCCGGAGTCACGAGGAATGAGGAGCGTCGCAGGTCCGACTTTCGGGGGAACACGGGGAGCACGGGAGCGCCCGCAACAAAGGGAGAACTGGGAACACGCGGAGCGCTGGCAACACAGGGAGCACGGAGAACACGCGGAGCGCCGGCAACACAGGGAGCACTGGCAGCATCGATTGGCTGGAAAAAACCAGGAAACGCCGCCCCCCCCAGCCAGGTTCACCCCACAGCAAGAAGCGAACTCTCCTCGCGCGGCACCGTCAAACCAATCCCTTCTCAGATTCGGCCGGACGTACTGCAGGCAGAACCAATTTGGAACATCCGCAGCGCGGTCTTGTGCTCATCCCCATTCCTGAGCCCCTAAGCTTGTGGATGATTCTTCGCCCCCACAGATTTCGGCGCTACCCAACGCCCGCTTCACCCACAAAGGCAGAACGCCGACAGACCAAACTGAAGATTAAGGATTAGTGATCGGAGATTCGGGATCGGAGATTGCCGACCGGCGATTAAGGATTGGAGAATGGCGCCTGAGCCTGTAATCGCCGACCGGGGATTGGGGCCTGGGATTAAGGCTGGGGACCTGAACTTGAGACGGGGAACTGGCGACGAGCACTGGAAACAGTGGAGAACCGCCAGCATCGATTGGCTGGAAAAAACCAGGAAACGCCGCCCCCCCAGCCAGGTTCACCCCACAGTAAGAAGCGAACTCTCCTCGCGCCGCACCGTCAAACCAATCCTTTCTCAGATTCGGCCGGACGTACTGCAGGCAGACCCAATTTGAAACATCCGGCAGCGGTCTTGTGCTCACTCCTGACCCCCTAAATCTGTCGATGATTCTTCGCCCACACATTTCCGCGGCCCCAACGCCAGCTTCAACCGCAAAGGCAAAACCCCCGACAGGCCGGATTGAAGATTAAGGACTGGGGATTGAGGATACGTGATTGGAGATTCGGGATCGGAGATCGGATCGGAGATTCGGGATCGGAGATTGCCGACTGGGGATGGGGATTGGAGATTGGCGCCTGCGGCCCGGGACCTCCGATTGGGGATTGAAGCCTGGGATTGAGACTGGGGACCAGGAACTTGAGACCGAAAATTGGCGACTGGCGACCGGCGCCCCGAAACTCCGCCAGTCGACACCCGAAAAGGACCGCTCCCCCAGCCAGGTTCACCCCACAGCAAGAAGCAAACTCCCCTCGCGCCGCGCCGTCCAACCACTTCCTTCTCCCCGCTGCCCCGAAGTACCGCACGCGGTATCAATCTGAAACCTCAACCTAAAGCGCGGTCCAGCCCTCCCCTACACGCCCGAACCCCCCTGAAGTCTCCGCGGGACCTCCCGCGCCCGCAAATATCCCCGCAAATCGCCTCCGCATCCAATCCACCTCGTCCCACGCGTCCCCACGCTAAGATGATGAATCCGGCCCCAGGAGGTCCCCGTGCGCGTTGGCCTGATGACCCGAGAGTATCCGCCCGCCGTCTATGGAGGCGCCGGCGTCCACGTCGAATACCTCAGCCGCGAGCTCGCCCGCTCCATCGACGTCGAGGTCCACTGCTGGGGCGATCAACACCTCGATGAAGGACGCCTTCACGTCCGCGGCCAGCAGCCCTGGGCCGCCCTCGCCGAAGGCCCGCCGCAAAAATTCACCACCGCGCTGGAAGCCTTCAGCCTCAATCTCCTCCAGGTCCAGTCCCTCGCCGTCGACATCGTCCACACCCACACCTGGTACGTCGCCATGGCCGGCTTCCTCGCTAAAAAACTCCACAGCATCCCCTTTGTCCTCACCACCCACTCCCTCGAGCCCCTCCGCGCCTGGAAAGCCGAGCAGCTCGGCAGCGGCTACGCCATGTCTTCCTGGATGGAGCACGCCGCCATCCACGCCGCCGACGCCATCATCGCCGTCTCCAGGGGCACCAAAGCCGACATCCTCCGCGCCTACCCCCACATCGATCCCGGCTGCATTCACGTCATCTACAACGGCATCGATCTCGACGAGTACCAGCAGACCCCCGACACCTCCGCCCTCATCGAAAATGGCGTCGACCCCGCGCGTCCCTACGTCCTCTTCGTCGGCCGCATCACCCGCCAAAAAGGCGTCACCCACCTCGTCGATGCCTTCGCCTATCTCCCTCTGACACGCAGGTCGTCCTCTGCGCCGGCGCCCCCGACACTCCCGAGATCGCCGCCGAAATGCGCGAGAAGATCAACGCCGCTCGTCGCACCCACCCCAACGTCATCTGGATCGAGAAGATGTTCCCCGCTCCGCCGCCATTCAGCTCTACAGCCACTGCGCGGTGTTCTGCTGCCCCTCGGTCTACGAGCCCTTCGGCATCATCAACCTCGAAGCCATGGCCTGCCATGCCCCCGTCGTCGCCAGCGCCACTGGCGGCATCCTCGAAGTCGTCGTCGAAGGCGTCACCGGCTGCCTTGTCCCCTTCGAGCCCGATCCCGTTACCGGATTTCCCGTCCACCCCGACGAGTTCTCCCGCGCCCTCGCCGCGAAAATCCAGGGCGTCCTCAACGACCCCTCCAAAGCCCGCGCCATGGGCGAAGCCGGCCGCAAGCGCGTCGAAGAAACCTTCTCCTGGCGCGCCATAGCCGCGCAGACGATCCAGCTCTACAACAGCTTCTCTGTAATAAGTAACAAATGTGGCACAAACAGATAGTTTGTCATCCCGACAGAAGCCCCGGGCTCTCTGTCGCGGTGTGGGAGGAATCCCGGCGCGAAGCGGAGGGACCCCCGTAGCGAAACGGTATGCTCAGCACCACCGTAGCTCTGCGCGCGGAGGGATCGGTGGCGCAGCCGCCGAAAAAAAGTAGGGAAGGCGCACAAAACCTTGGCCGCATCAGCCCCTGTCGAGAAGACGCGGAACTGCGACGCAGCCCCTCAATCTCCATGACCAGCGCACAATTCCGGGTGCCCCATGTCTGCCCGTCCCTGGCAGAGAGGGGAATGCCATATCCGCCCTAACCCGCAACCCGTATCCCGTAACCCTGCATCCCCCCTCACACCGCCCGCCCCGCCGCCGCCCCCGAAGCCCACGCCCACTGGAAATTAAACCCGCCCAGCCACCCCGTCACATCCACCACTTCCCCCACGAAATACAGTCCCGGCACTGCGCGGCACTCCATCGTCTGAGCCGACAACGCATCCGTGTCCACGCCCCCCGCCGTCACCTCCGCCTTCGCGTACCCCTCCGTCCCCGCAGGAACAAAACTCCACGCATGCAGCCGCTGCTCCAGCGCCTCCAGTCCCGCATTCGTCCAGTTCCGCGGATCCGCCACCGCCACCAGCCGCTCCGCCAGCCGCGCCGGCAGCACCTCCCGCATTGCCCCCTTCGCCGCCGCCGCATCTCGTCGAGCCCCGGCCTCCGCAGCGGCGCCAGCACCTCCCGCCCCGGTGCCCAGTCCACCACCACCGCCTCGCCCTCTCGCCAATACGACGACGCCTGCAGCACCGCCGGCCCGCTCAGCCCCCGATGCGTCACCAGCAGCTTCTCCCGGAACTGCCGCTTCCCCACTCCAGCCACCACCTCCGCCGAAACCCCCGTCAGATCGCACCACATCGCGCGATCTCCCTCTCCCAGCACCAGAGGCACCAGCCCCGGCCGGCACTCGCGAACCGGAACCCCAAACTGTTCCGCCACCGCGTACCCAAACCCCGTCGCCCCCATCTTCGGGATGGACAATCCCCCCGACGCAATCACCAGCGCCCGCGCTCCCAGCTCCCGCCGCTGCCCCTCCGCCTCCACCCGCAGCACAAATGTATCCGTGCTGCGCACAATTTCCGCCACCCGCGCCCCCGTCAGAACTTTACCCCCGCTGCCGCGCATTCCTCCAGCAACAACGCCACAATCTGCTCTGCCGGCCCATCGCAGAACAGCTGCCCCAGCGTCTTTTCGTGATAGGCAATGCCGTGCTTCCGCACCAGCGCCAGAAAATCCTCCGGCCCATACCTCGCCAGCGCCGACTTCGCAAAGTGTGGATTCCCCGAGAGAAAATTCTCCGCCCGGCAATGAATATTGGTGAAGTTGCAGCGCCCGCCGCCCGAAATCAGGATCTTCTTCCCCACCCGCTCGGCGTGCTCCACCACCACGATCCGCCGCCCGCGCCGACCCGCCTCGATCGCCGCCATCAACCCAGCCGCGCCGCCCCCCACCACCACGCCGTCAAAATCCAGTCGCTCCGCCCGCTCCCGCATCCCCCTCAGCATAGCGGCACCGGCCACGCCTCTTCGCGTCCATTCCCGCGAACCAACAAACCCGGCGATCCCGAAAGGAAAACCCCGGAACAAACCAGCCTGAGTTCAAGCCGCCCGGCCCTGGTTACCCTCTGCAACGAAGGTGTTATACGCCACCCTGACGAGTTGTAGGCGAGACCACACCGTGGTCATTGAAAGTCGCTCACTAAGGTGACAATCATCATGCATCGCTTTTCGGTGGCACCTCCCGTCACACAAAGTGTGAGAGCTGGGTGCTGACCACTCAGGTACCGCTTTAGGGCCGGAGCGCTCAGATCATCGGCACGATGACGATCGCTCATGATATTACCGACGAAGAAGGATCAAACAGACCAGTTACAGGGCGCTGCACAATGCGCTGACCGGATTGCCTGAGTCCCCCACTCCACAACCGGCCGCGCAGACCTGAAGTTCAACCAAGGAAGAGCTCTCCAATGGCAGACCAAAGAAAAAATTTCGGATTCGCGTGGCTCGTTGCCGGCCTGGGCGCCGGCGCTCTCGCCGGAATTATCTATACCCCAAAATTTGGCCGTGAAAACTCTGATGACCTCGCCAGCGGCACCCGCGAGGACTCCGAGTTGCTGCGCGCTCGCTCCCGCAAGGCCGCCGATGAAATCAGCGCCATGGTCGAGCAGAGCCGGCACCAGGTTGCCGCCCTCGTCGACCAGAGCCGCCACCTCGTCAACGAGTATGTGGGTCGCACCCGCCTCGCCGCAGAAGAGGTCACCGCCGTTGTCGACCAGAGCAAGCAGCAGGTCGCTGCCCTCGTCGACCAGAGTAAGCAGCATGTGAACGAGTATGTCGACCGCACCCGCCTCGCCGCGGAAGAGGTCAGCGCCATCGTTGACCAGAGCACCCAGGTGGCCGTCCTCGTCGACCAGAGTAAGCAGCAGGTCGCTGCCCTCGTTGACCAGAGCCGGCAGCAGGTGGCCGCTCTCGTCGACCGGAGCACCCAGCAGGTGAACGAGTACGTCGACCGGAGTCGCCTGGCCGTTGAAGAAGTCAGTGCCGTTGTCGATCACAGCAGGCAGCAGGTATCGGCTCTCGTCAGCGAGAGCCAGCAGCAGGTCAACGAGCATGTGGATCGCATCCGCATGGCCGCTGAAGAAGTCGACACCGTCATCGATCAGAGCCGGCAGCAGGTGTCGGCCCTCGTCAGCCAGAGCCAGCAGCAGGTCAACGAGTACGTCGATCGCACCCGCGTAGCCGCTGAAGAAGTCAGCACCGTCATCGACCAAAGCAGGCAGCAGGTCAACGCCCTCGTCAACCAGAGCCAGCAGCAGGTCAACGAGTATGTGGATCGCACCCGCGTAGCCGCTGAAGAAGTCAGCTCCGTCATCGATCAAAGCAGGCAGCAGGTATCGGCTCTCGTCAACCAGAGCCAGCAGCAGGTCAACGAGTATGTGGATCGCACCCGCGTAGCCGCCGAAGAAGTCAGCTCCGTCATCGACCAAAGCCGGCAGCAGGTGTCAGCCCTCGTCAATCAAAGCCAGCAGCAGGTCAACGAGTACGTCGATCGCACCCGCTTAGCCGCTGAAGAAGTCAGCTCCGTCATCGATCAGAGCCGCCAGCAGGTCGCAGCTGTTGTCGATCACAGCCGACAGCAGGTGTCTGCCCTCATCGAGCAGAGTCAGCAGCAGGTCAACGAGCACGTGGATCGCACCCGCCTGGCCGCCGAAGAAGTCAGCACCGTGATCGATCAGAGCCGCCAGCAGGTCGCAGCCGTTGTCGATCACAGCAGACAGCAGATATCTGCCCTCATCGAGCAGAGTCAGCTGCAGGTCAACGAGCACGTGGATCGCACCCGCTTAGCCGCAGAGGAGGTCAGCACCGTGATCGATCAGAGCCGCCAGCAGGTCGCAGCCGTTGTCGATCAGAGCAGGCAGCAGGTGTCTGCCCTCATCGAGCAGAGTCAGCAGCAGGTCAACGAGCATGTGGATCGCACCCGCTTAGCCGCAGAAGAGGTCAGCGCTGTTGCCGATCAGAGCCGGCAGCAGATGGCTGCCCTCATCGACCAGGGCCAGCAGCAGATGAATGAGCACCTGGATCGCACCCGCCTGGCTGCGGATGAAGTCACCTCCGTGGTCGACAGGAGCCGTCAGCAGGTCAACGAGTACGTCGATCGCATCCGCCAGGCCGCGGAAGTGGTCGGCTCCCTCATCAATCACAGCAAAGAGCAGATGAACGAGTACGTGAGCCGCACCCGTCAGAGCGCGGAAGAAGTCACCGCCATGGTCGACGAGAGCAGGCAGCAGGTCTCTGCCCTCGTTGAGCAGAGCCAGCAGCAGGTCGCTGCCGTCGTCGATCAGAGCAAGCAGCAGTTGGCTGCCCTCGTCGACCAGAACAGGCAGCAGGCGCCCGTTGCCGTCATCGACCAGCCCCGCCAGCCGGTGCCTGCTGTCGTCGATCAGCCCAGGCAACAGGTGATCGAGACCCCGGAGCGCACCCATCCCGCTGCGGAAGAAGCTGTCGCCGCCGTCGACCAGAAGAAGCCGCCGGTCTCCGAGCCCGTCGATCGCAGGCGCGGCGCCGTCGATCGCAGGCTCTCCTGGGAAGAGTTCGTGGCCAGCAATTACCCCGCCAGAGCAGCGCGGAATAACCAGGGATAAGGAACCGTACAGGGTCCAGGGTGCAGGCGGACGGAATCATAGATGCACCCCCTGTACCCCGCACTCGCTAACCTGCAACCTGTAACCTGTAACCTGCAACCTGTAACCTGACCCATCCCCCCGATTACGCACTTTTCCCCGCCAATGTGGAAATCCTGTCAAGCCCTTCCGCGCCTGACCAAAGTACCGTCCGCCCACTAACCCCTTCCGGATCAACCCACCATTCGTAACCGTCACAGGTCCAAAACCTGGCAGTAAACCCCTCCGAACTTGGTATTCTGAACTTATAGAGTAAAAAAAGAAAAAAGCCGCCTTCTGGGCGGCTTTTCTCATGAGTATCGAACCTCCGGACAGCGAAGAGCCCGCCGATCTCCACCGCGAACCAAGCCGTCGATCCTCTCACCGTAACCCTCTGGGCTCTTTGTGCCCTCTGTGGCGGAAACGGATTTCCTTTCCCGGATTCGATCCCGGGTGCCCCATCCTTCTCGCTGCAGTTTGGCGAGAGGGTGGGAAGCCACAAACCTCAACCAGCGTTCTCAATCCCTAATCCCTGATCCCTGATCCCTGACCCCTGACCCCTAAACCCGAAAGCCTCATACCACGGAGCACCCATGTCCGACACCACCGACACCCCGACCCCGGAATCCACCCAGCCCCTCGACCACCGCCAGTGCCGTCACCTGAAAATGAATGGCGTCCGCTGCGGCCGCACCATCCCCCTGGGTCACACCTACTGTTACCACCACCGCAACAACCGCGACCCTTCCTTCGTCTTCCATCACGGCAAACGCCGCGTCCCCCTTCTCGAGGACATCTCCGCCCTCCAGGTCACCGCCACCGCCGCCATCCACGGCCTCCTTAACGGCGCCATCGATCGCCGCGACGCCCGCACTGTCCTCTACGGCGTCCACGTCGCCACCGGCCTCC
>CAVPCE010000119.1:0-28346 GCA_963702295.1 uncultured Acidobacteriaceae bacterium
ACAGGCCCGCGCCAGCAGCTCGTGGTTGGCAAAGCCACCGGTGCCGAGGATCAGCCGCGAACTCAGCTCGCGCCCGGCAATCACCAACGGGTCAGACGGACTCACCTCAACCTCCCGCCGAGCAGCCGCGACGATTTCGATCAGCGCTCCGTCGTACAGCGACGCCTGCTCCCAGCGCGAACGGGCGATCACCTCGCCGTCGAGCGCCACCGCGACCCCGCGGGCACCTGGGGCGACGTCGAGCAGTCCACCACGGTGGCGACAGTAGCGCCGGGATCAAGCTCACGTGGCTGACCGTTGACGGTGACGAACACGCCGGGCTCCCCGCCGTCAAGGCCGGCGCGAATCGCGACGGCGCGAAAGTCCGCGCCATCGGTGCCGGCTCCTCGCAAATCAGCGAGGCGACGACGATCTCGGCCGTGACCGGCGCCAGCAGGATCCGCCGCGGCGGTGACCGACCGCCCAGTGCAGTCCCGCCATGGCGCCGGCGCCGATCGCCGGCATGTTGTCCGGCGTCGCGGGGCGCAGTCCGGCTGCGAACTCGTCGAGCACCAGCTCCGATACGCCTGGCACGAGCTCGGTTGCGTCGCGCAACAGCTCAAACCCGGCGCCGGCGGTGACGGTGCTGTCAAACCCGCGCTCCTCCTGTGTCGCGCCGATCACGTAGCGGCCATCGCTGCGCGGGACGATGTACGACGACCCCATCCGGATCACGCGCGTCAGCAGACCCGGCCCGGCCGGATCGTGCAGGCGCAGGATCTGTCCCTTGACCGGACGGACCGAAGACGCGCCGGAGCCGGGATGCCGCCGATCGCGCCGGTCCAGCTGCCGGCGGCGATCACGACCTCGGCGGTGGCGATCTCGGTGCCGTCACGCAGGACCACCCCAGTGACGCGGTCGCCGCCGGCGCTTGTCAGCGCCGCGACGGGCGTGTGCTCGCGGACATTGGCGCCGGCGCGCAGCGCCGCCTCATGCAGCGCGGCGACCAGTGCGCGCGGGTCGATCGCGTGATCGTCGGGCGCCTCAAGCGCGAGCCGCAGCGTCGGCGCCAGCGCCGGCTCGAGCCGTCTCGCCTCGCTCGGGCGCAGCCGCGCGCACCGACAGTCCAAAGCGCCGGCGCAACTCGAGCTCGCGGTCAAGCGCCCTGGCCTCGTCGACGTCGCGCGCCACCAGCAGCGTCCCGCACGCGGTCATCGCCGACCCGGCCCGCCGGCGGCGGCGATCAACTCGTCGACAAAGCGCCGGGTAGGACCGGCGCTCGCGCAGCCCGAGCTCGAGCAGCGGCTGCTCGGCGGCCGCCGCCTCGGACACCGGCGCCAGCATCCCCGCCGCGACATGCGAGGTCCGGCGCCGACCGCCCACGCTCGAGCACGGCACGGCAGTCCGCGCGCGGCCGCCCGCCAGGCGATCGGAGGCCGATCACTCCGGCGCCGACGACCACGACGTCAGCGGCACTGCGCTTGATTGCGAGATCTGAGACGACTGCGACAAAAACCTCCCTGCGCCGGCATTACCCGGTCAGGTCCTAACGGTCGGCGGATGGCTCCGCCCTCTCAGCCCTGACGGTGGGGCTCCCGTAACAGCAATGCTAGCGCGTGACTCCTGCCAGACTGGAACGGTGAGCGATCGTACGTCAGCGGCTGGCGCAAGCGGTTCTGTACTGGTCTGCGACGAACGCAGCCGATGAGTTCATCGCGCCGCGCTGCGCGGTGGCGTCGACATCGTGCAACTGCGGATCAAGGACGGCAGACGACGGCAGATCGTCGCCACGGCGCGACGCTACCGCGCGCCTGTGACGTCGCGCGGGCGCGCTGCTGATCGTCAACGACCGGCCCGACCTGGCGCTGGCCGGCGGCAGCAGACGGCGTCCACGTCGGTCAGGACGACACGACGGTCGCGCAGGCACGCGAGATCGTCGGCGAGCGGCTGCTGGTCGGACTGTCGACGCACTAGCCAGGACCAGATCGACACGGCGGCCGAGCTCGACGTCGACTACATCGGCGTCGGCCCCGTACACGCCACCCCGACCAAGCCCGGGCGTCCGGCCGTCGGCCTGGAGCTGGTCGGCTACGCGGCGCGCAGCTCGCGGCTGCCGTTCTTCGCGATCGGCGGCATCGACCCGAGCAACGTGGCGGCCGTCCATGGCGCCGGCGCGCGGCGCATCGCCGTCGTACGCGCGCTCACCGACGCCGCCGACCCCGAGCGGCAGCGGCACTGCTGCGCGCCCAGCTGACCTGCGGGGAAGTGCCAGTTGGCGCAACGTAGCCGCAAGCGGCGCCGCGCGGCGGCTGCGCCGCGACCGCACAACCGGGCCCAGACCCCACCATCGGCGCCGTCCGAGGACCCGGGCCAGTCCCCGGGCACGATCGGAGGCTGGCGCGTCGAGCGTCCGATGACGCGCTCGCAGCGGCGAGACGCGGAGGTCCGGGCTGGGCTGACCCCGCTGGCCGAGGGCGAGCGCCCCGGGGCGATCATCGCCGCGACCGTGATCTCCGGCCTGATCGGCGTCGGACAGCTGGTCGCGTTCTTCGCCGGGCCTCAAGATCCACGGCAAGACCCCGGCGGCCAGCGGCACGATCCTGTCTGCCTGGTGATGATCGTCTGCGCCGGCGGCCTGTGGCGGCTGTGGTACGGGGCTGTCCTGGGCTTCATGGCGCTGCTGGCGATCGTCGCGACGCTGTTCTCGCTGTATCTGATCGAGGCCAGCAACCTGCTCGGCCTGTTCGTCGCGTTGATCGTGATCGGCGGCTCGGGCTATCTGTTCTTCAAGCTGGTGCGGGTGCTGAGCCGGATCCAGATGCCGCACACCCGGGGCCGCTAAACCGCCTCGATTCCGAAGCACCCCGAGAAAACCACGAGATCCGTGGGAAGTCGGGGCGACTTTGTGTCGGGCGCCCGAGCGCGCCCCGCTGGCGACCCGCGCACGTGAGATAGGCTCATTGCGCAATGGCTGAGAACTCCTATGACTGCGTCGTGATCGGGTCCGGGCCGGGCGGCTACGTGACCGCGATCCGCGCCGCCCAGCTCGGGCATGAAAACCGCCGTGATCGAGAAGGACAAGGTCGGCGGCCGCTGCCTGAACTACGCCTGCATCCCCGCCAAGGCGGTGCTGCGCCCGCATGCACCAGTTTTCGTCCCGTGCGATCTGACCGATATTGCGTCCCTGCAGGCGGCTGTTGAGAGTATCTGCCGAGAGTTCGACGCGGTTGATGTGCTGGTGAACAACGCAGGCAACGACACACGCCACACGATTGAAGAGGTGACTCCGGAGTTTTGGGACCGGACCATCGCCGTCAACTTGAAGCAGCAGTTCTTCATGGCGCAGGCGGTGATTCCGGCCATGCGGCGGGCGGAGCGCGGATCGATCATCAACATGAGCTCCATTGCCTGGATGATTCCGTCGACCAGCGTGCCGGTCTACGTGACGGCGAAGGCCGGCATTGTGGGGATGACGCGGACGCTTGCGCATGAACTGGGCCGGTGGAATATTCGCGTGAACTGCGTTCTGCCGGGCGCCATCGCAACGGAACGCCAGAGGTGCCTGTGGCTGACTCCGGAGTACGAGGCCGAGGTGCTGGCGGCGCAGGCGCTGCAGAGGCTCATGGAGCCGGAGGAGGTGGCGCGGCTTGTCCTGTTTCTCGCGGCCGACGACGACTCCGCCATCACGAATCAGAGCCACATTATCGACGGTGGCTGGGTCTGACGCTGCGGGCTCGCCGGGGAATCGGCCTGGTCAACAACCGGGCCCCAGGACGTTTCCGGGCGCGCATACAATCGGCAGAATGCGCCGCTTTCGATACATGCTTTTCGCCGTCGCTGCTTTTCTTTTAGTTCTGCCTGCCGGCGCGCAGAGCCTTCAGACCCAAATTGCCCGCATCGCCGCGCAAGCGCATGGCCGCGTGGGCGTCGCCTGTTCTCTGCCTGGAAAGACGCTCGCCTGCGACTTCCACGCTGCCGATGCTTTGCCGATGCAGTCCACCTACAAGCTTCCAATCGCCGTTGTGGTGCTGCATGCCGTGGAGAAGGGCCGGCTCTCGCTCACGCAGAATCTCCGCTTCCTGCCGTCGGACATCGGCCTGCCTACGGAATACAGCCCGCTCAAGGATGGGCATCCGCATGGGGGCGTCGATGTGCCCGTGCAGGAACTGCTCCAGCGCATGATCGAGCAAAGCGACAACGTTGCCTGCGACATGCTATTGCGAACCTTGGGCGGCCCCGCGGCGGTCGACCGGTCTCTGAGCTCGCTGGGATTCGCCGGGATTCACATCGTGGACTATGAGAAGCTTGTGGACCGATCAGCGTTTGCAGTACCGCAACTCGGCCGCACCCCACGCCCTTGTCCTCCTGCTGCGGCGTCTCGCGGACCGCTCCCCACTCTCCGTGGAGCACACGCAGCTTCTGCTGGGCTGGATGACGGATAATCACACCGGCGACAGCCGCATCCGCGCCGAGCGCCTCCGGGCACGGTTGTCGCGGATAAGACCGGCACCGCTGGCCAGAATCGGCCGCGGATGAACGCCACCAACGACATCGCTCTGATCACGCTGCCCGATGGGCGCAAGCTGGCCATCGCCGTTCTCGTTGCGGACGCTCGCGCTCCGTTTCCGGTCCGGGAGCGAGTGATCGCACAGATTGCGCAGGCGATCGACACGGCCGCAACCACGCCGACGCCGGCCAGCAGTCGCTGATCGCCGACAGAACGGCTGGGGCGTGTGCAGCCTACATGGGGTGGGCCACGGACTTCGCATTCGGTACCAGCTGCTGGTAGACATCATTGGGAATGGGACTGCGCCAGTGGCCGGTCATCCGCGCCAAAAAGACCAGGCCAAGGAACAGGATCGCGATCATGGCCGCAACGGCGCCGGGACGAAGGGCGCGACCTCTCCAGCGCTCGGCGGGCGTGACAGTCTTCTTCGGCGGCAGCGCGAAGTGCAGCGCGTTCTCCACCGGACAGGCGGCGACACAGGCCAGGCAGGCGCTGCACTCCACCGACTGATCTGGATGAGTTGATCGACCTTCAGCTGCGCAGGGCATGCCTTGCCGCATTTGCCGCAGTCGATGCAGGCCTCGGCATCGCGGCGGATCTTCGTCGGGCTCAGGAGCGAGACCAACCCCATCAGCGCGCCGTAGGGACACAGATAGCGGCACCAGAAGTTCTGGATGAGCAGCGACAGGCCGGCGAGAACTCCAAGAACGATGACTCCTGTGATGGTCAAACTCCGGAAGAAGTCCAGCATCTTCACGTCCGCGATCAAGCCGTAGGGCGTCATCATGAAGCCTGCCAGTGCATCGGCGGACATGTACCCGATGACCCCGACGAAGAAGGCCAGCAGGATGTACTTCAGGCTGCGGAGGGTAAGGTCGAGCCAGCGGGGCGGTAAGATTGCGACCGAAGAGGCGGCGGCCGATCTTCCACAGAACTTCCGAAAGCGTGCCGACCGGGCAGAGCCAGGACAGAAGGCCTTCTTGAGCAGCAGGCTCATCAGCAGGAACGCGAACAGGAGGTACATCGCCGCCGGGTGAATGGGTGCGACATGGCCGGTGAAGAAGAGGTACTTCAGGTTCATCAAGCCAGCGATCGGCAGCCAGCCTTCGACGCCAGCCGGACGGCTCACCGTCAACCGCTGCCCCCGTGCTCGAAACAGCTAACCCAGAGAAAAAACTGAAGGCCGAGCCATCCGTTTAGAGCCAGGACGAGCACTGGACGGTGCGGCGGAGCGTTTGACGGTCCGGCGCGGCGCGTCGGACCAGCTTCCTTTTCGGACGGTTGGGGACGGGCCGGAGTGGGCGCGGCGGCTGGGTATCATCAGCGGACTCCTGGCAACAACTCAGTGTCGAGCCGTGCCGCCGCCGGGGCATTGACTTAAATCCGGGTTCGAACCGGGGGCGGGTACGAGTGGCCGCCGGGTGGTCCTGGACCAAGGGGGAGGGGGCGGTTGCACTTCGATCATTCTCGGCGCTGGCGCGACCAATTCCCTCCGCGCCCAGAGTCCTGATGGTGCAAACAGTCCGCTTCGCTACGGGGGTCCATTCGACTCGGCGCCGGGACCCATCGTGCCCCGGTGGCAGGCTTTCGGGCGGAGCTCTGCCCGGGAGGGCGGTCCGATGTCGTGTAAAATCAGAGTAAGCGCGTCCCGGCGCCCTTCCCGACACTCCCTGCACAGTTCAGGTGATTCCCCGCGAAGTCCCGGACACTCCGCGTCTGGCAGGATAGCGCAAGCCGAGATTCTGAGGAGCAGCAGCATGGCCAAGATTGCCAAGACCGGCGACCGCAAGAAGATGATGGATACACCAAGAGCACGGATTGCCCGAAGTGCTCCAAGCCGACGCGCATTGTGAAGCGCGTGAAGGACCGCGAGCGCGGCATCCCCGGCGGGGTGTACATCTCCTGCTCGGCCTGCGAGTTCTACGAGAAGCTGTAGGCGCGGCTGGTAGGCCGGTGGCTTGTGGCCCGGTCTCTTCAGGCTGGCTCCCGCAGGGCGGACGTTTGACGCAGCAGGATTGAGTTTTCCAGCAAAGCCAAGATCAGGATGGCGGCAACAGCGGCCACCGGGACGGCAAAGCCAAGCCGAAGTGACCCCGTGCGGGTGGAGACAAGGCCGGTCAGCCAGGGCAGCACGGCTCCGCCACCCGCGCAAATGGCGAAGACGATCCTGTGTTGCGGTGTTCGCTCACGCGGGCCAGCAGGCGCGACACACCGAGAGGGAAGACGGGGCCGAATGCTGCTCCCGCCAAAGCCACAGTGATCAGCACGACGCAGAGTCGAGTGAGGCTCGAGCAGGACGGTTACCGCTGTGAGCCCAAGACCAGCGACGGCAGCAGAACGGCGCGTTCGGGCAAACAACACAAGGGCGGCGGATCCCAGCCCGCGGCCTGCCAGAAGAGCCAGCCAAAAAAGCGAAACCATCAGCCTGGCATCCTCGACGGTCAGACCGCTGAAGCGGTGAGCGTACGTAGTAATCCAGCCGCCGACGACGTGTTTCCACTCCTACATAGAGGAAGAGGAAGGACTGTAAACGAGCCAGCCGGCCGGCGTCGCGCGCAGAGGACCGCGTCGGTGCGACGAGGGATGGCGTCTCCAAGGCCCGGAGCTCGAGGGGAGAGGCGCGAGGAACATGGCGGCCTTCCCCCGGAGGGCCAGCAGAAGCAGAAAAGCGCGGAGCCGGTCGGCGCGCTCGGTGGCGGCGATGAGCCAGGGACATGCCACGGCTCCGATTCCCCACCCAGATTGACGATCGAGAGACGGCGCGCGCGGTCGCCGCCGTGCATCTCGTGCGCGGCGCTGCCGACGATAGAGGTTGGTGGCGGTCACGGAAAGCCCGATGCCGAGGCCGATAGGACAAAGGCAGCAAGAGCAAAGGGTGGCCACGGGTGGCCCGGGCAGGTCCGGCCAGCACTATCAGCAGGAAACACGCCGGCGCTCATCAGGGAGTAGCCGGTGGGCAGGTGAAATCCGAAGCCGCCGCGATGGGGGGAGAAGATCGCGCCGAAGGTGGAGGCAGCGAAATCGGCGTGCAAAAAGCCCGCCGGACTGCACATCGCGCAGCCCCCACTTAGCGGCCAAAACAGGCAGCAGCGGCCCGGGCAGCACGGTGACGATCCCGCAGACCACGAATCCGGAGCAAAGAAGGGAAAGCGGGAGCGCGAGGGACGGTCGCGGGGACATGGAAGCCTGATTCTATGCGCCGGGCCGGCCCCGGGTTATTTCTTCTTCATGCGGCTGGGTTAGGGCGGACAGGTTGACTCGCGGATGATGAGTTCGGGATGGATGGGAACGATGTCGGGGAAGGTGGCCTGGCCGCGGATGCGCTGAAGGAGGATGCGCGCGGCGACCATTCCCATTTCGTGAAGAGGCTGCCGGATGGTGGTAAGGCTGGGTTGTGGAAAGCCGCACCCTGTATGTCGTCGAAGCCGACCACGGAGATGTCTTCAGGGACGCGCAGGCCGTGGTTCATGAAAGCGCGAATGGCACCGATTGCCGCGATGTCATTGAGACAGACCAGGGCGGTAAAATCGGCTCCCCGATTCAGCAGTTCGTGGTAGGGCCAAAACCGAGTTCCGGCGATGAGATGTTGAGCTCGAGCTGGACGCAAAGTTCGGGCGGGACGCGATCTTGAGATCGCGGGCCACAGCCATCAGGCAGTTCCAGCGATCATCGGCATCGGAACTATGGCTGCCTCCGCGCATGAAGGCGATCTTGCGATGGCCCAACTGGTAGAGATGGCGGAGGGCAAGTTCAGCAGCACGCTTCTGGTCAAGCACCACATTCGTGACCCCCTCGATCCTGCGATGGCCGGCCACCACCACTACCGGAAGGCTCATGCTCTTTTCGAGGATGGTATCGATGACGATGAAACCTTCGACTGAGCGCTCCATCAGCAAGCGCGGATATTCCTCATGAGGTCGGGCTTTGCGGCGATGGCTGGCGGTGAGGTAGAAGTAGCCTTCTTCGATCAGGAACTCCTCTACCCGAAATAACCAGGGTCGAATAACTATCGCTGAGTTCAGGAACGAGAACACCAACGGAAAAGTCTGCCGCTGCGCAGAGAGCGTGCATAAAAGCTGGGCCGATAGTCGAATTTCTGCGGCGGCGGCGGTCACGCGGTCCCGCGTCTCCTGGGGGATGGAGCGGACGCCGGGTGCGTTGTTCAGGACGAGGGAGATGGTGGCGGGCGAAAGGTCGAGATAATCCCCAGTGTCCGAAGGCTGATGGGTCGCGGGGGCAGGAATTCACCTTTGCCACTGGCGCTTTTCTTTGCCCTTTTCTTTCCCCTGGGCCATAGACCACCCTCTTATTACCCGCAGGCGTTTCTACCACAACCGAGTGATGTTCCCGCGGCGGAATCGCGTTATTCTTATATCACCCCTCAGGGGAGAGAGAATCGCCCGATTTGCACGCTGCGGGCTGGAAGAGCTGTATCCAACCGTGCTCAACCGCGACGAAAAACTGCCGTCCATGCGCCTGGCCGCGTTCCAGTATGCGATCGCGGTCGTCCTGGCGATTCTGGTTTTTGGGCTATGGCACCTGCAGGTGGTGGGCGGGCAAAACTACCATGCGATGGCCGAAGCCAATCGCATCCGCAAGGTGCCGATGCTGGCGCCGCGGGGAAGATTTTCGACCGCGAAGGCGGCTGATTGTCGACAACTATCCGTCGGTCTCTGCTTTCTGCTGCGCGAAGGCAGGGCCACGATATCGACCCGGACCTGCCGCTGATCGCGAGCGGCCTGCACATGACCGTGGATGCAGATTCGACGCCATCCTGAAGAAATATCGCGCGGCGCCGAAGTACCAGCCGATCCCCCTGAAGCAGGACATCACCCCGGACGAGGAGGCGTTCATCGAGGCGCATCGAGACGAGCTGCCGGAACTGGACACGGTGCGAGGAGCAGCGGCGGCTTTATCCGCTCGACCGGCTTCGCGGCGCACTGATCGGGTACGTGGGCGAGGTCAGCGAGGAAATGCTGAACAATCGACGCTACGCGGTCTACGAGCCCGGCGATGTTGTGGGCAGAGTCTGGAGTGGAGGCCGCCTATGACGAGCATTTTGCGCGGTACGGACGGATCGCAGGATGTGGCTGTGACGCCACGGCAGCGAAATCGGCCGCCTGGGCAGGAGCCCGCCAAACCCGGCAAAGACCTGCGCCTGACCATCGATCTGGATATCCAGCGCGCAGCGGAGAACGCCCTTGAGCGGCCATACCGGCGCAGTCATTGCCATGGATCCGCACACCGGCGAGATACTCGCCCTGGTAGCCGCCCCACATTCGATCCCAACGAGTTTGCGGTGCGCATCAGCCACGCCGAATGGCAACCGCTCATCACCGATCCCGATCACCCTCTGATGAACAAGGCGATCCAGGCGCAGCTCGCGCCGGGCTCAACCTTCAAGATCATCATGTCGCTGGCCGGCTTGCAGGAAAACGTCGCGCAGAACATTCAAAGTGGAGTGCACCGGAGGCGCCACGTTGTACGGCCACTTCTTCGCCTGTGACAAGCACCACGGGGAGGTTGATATCGAGCAGCGCCATCCCCTGGTCCTGCGACACATATTTACTACAAGCTCGCCGCTCAAGCCTTGGCATCGACACCATCGCAAAATACGCCCACTCCGTCGGTATCGGCGAAAAAACCGGCATCGATATTCCTGACGAAGCCTCCGGCGTAATGCCTTCGACCGAATGGAAGCTGAAGCACGTTTCATGAAAAGTGGTATGCGGGCGAGACCGTCTCGGTTGGCATCGGCCAGGGCGCCGTCGAGGTTACCCCCATCCAGCTGCTGCGCGCCATTGCCGGCGTTGCTTCCGGAGGCGTGCTGAAACGGCCGCACGTGGTCTTTCCCAGTGAACTGAGCCCCGAGCTGTATCACCAGATCCTGGAAAATTACCCCGGTTCCGGCGACGCCACCATTCAGGAATCGCCCGAGACTTGGCAGATCATCACCGAGGGCATGTTCAACACGGTCAACGGCGGAGGCACCGCATTCGCTTCCCGGCTCGAGGGTATCGATTTTGCGGGAAGACCGGGACCGCGGAAGTGGTGAACCACAGCGCCGGGGCCAAGAGCCTCGGCACCGGCAATGAGCGGGCCAACGCCTGGTTCGTGGGCATGCGCACCCGGCGGAATCCGGATATGTGCCGTTGTTGTCCTGAACGAGCATGGCGGCTGGGAGCCGATGCGGCCGCGCCGATTGCCGCCCGCGTGATCGAAGCCTATGTGGACAGCCGCGGCATGCTGCACCGCAATCTGATTGCCCAGCACCGAAGCCAGTGCAGGTGGGCGCGTTGTCGTCCGGATGCCGGGCCAACCCCAACGAACTGGGCGGCAAGCCGCTCCCAGGCACAGGCAGGTCAGCCGGCGGATCCCGAGGTGGCATCGATCCGCGGCGGCCACGTGCGGTTCCTGGCGGCCGGCCGTAGACCAGAACGACGCACAACCGGTAGCGACTCCCGCCATCGAGGCGAAAGTTCAACCCAGCACCCGCACCGCGGCCTCGATCAGGCCATTCAGGTCGGGGGTCGGCCTCCGCGGCAGGCTCCCATCCGTGGTCGCGCAGCGTCTGGCTGGATCTCGGCCGATCGAGATCGCCCGCATCGCTTTCGGAGCGGCCGGCCCAGCTCCTGGCGACGAACTGGAGGAAATCTCGTCACCGTTGAGGAACTTGTAAAGGTCGCGGCGTCCGGAGCGCGGTGAGCCGAGCCCAAGTGTGCGGATCTGCGTTACAGATTCCGTGGGAACGACTGTCCTGTAGGCTTCAACCAACTCGACTGTTGCGCCCCAGCGAGCCAGGGCGTCGGGGATGACGTCCCGCGCCACCGCGGCTCGCGCCAGCAGAACGCGTTGTCCCGGGCCTGCTCGCCGAGCGCCTCAACCAGCGATTCCGCTACATACTCCCGAGGCGTCACGGCGATATCCAAACCCATCTCACGGAGAGCCCGGGCCATCGCTGATCCAACAGCCGCGATGTTCAGGTGGGCGAAGGAGGACAAGTTCAATGTCCAGCGCACTCACCCTTTCAGCCAGAGCACGCGCGCCGTTCGCGCTGGTCACAATCAGCCACTGGTACGGTGACAAAGCTCGAAGCGCCGCATCCAGCGGGGTGAATGACTCGAGCGGACGATCCCGATCGCGGGAATATCAAGAACCTCAGCGCCGAGAATGCGGAGCCGATCGGCGGACGCCGCCGGCCTGCTGCCGTGCGCCGGTGACGAGGATCGTGCGGCCAGCGAGGGGTTCGGACCGGAACTCCCGGGTGGCGCCGTGGGATCACGGCGCTGCTACCGGATTATCGGCGCCCGGCGCGGGGCCTGCCGACGCCAGCAGCCGCTGAGCGCCCTGGCGCAGCAGTTCGTGGGCGACCTTGCGGCCCAGATCCTCCGGAGGTACATCGATCTGGCGGTCCAGGATTCACGCGCAGCACTTCGGATCCATCGAGCCGCAGCCACAGCCGAGACGATGGAATAGCCTCCATCGCCCGGAAAGCAGTGAATCCCAATAGGGACCTGACATCCGCCGCCCAGAGCCGCGAGGGCGGCGCGTTGCCGCCGTCACCGCGTAGCGAGTCGATCGTGATTGAGAAAGGCGAGCGCTTCGAGGGTGGCGGCATCGCTGGCTCGCGCCTCAATCGCGAGAGCGCCTTGTCCGGCAGCGGGGCACAACACCAGCGGCGAGAAGCACTCGCGCCTGTGCTGCGTGAGCCCGAGGCGCTCCAGGCCGGCGGAAGCGAGAATGATCGCGTCCACCTGGCCTTCGGCCAGCTTGCGCAGTCGCGTATCGACGTTACCCGGAGCTCGCGGCATTCCACATCGGGACGCTCCGCCTTCAGCTGCGCCTGCCGCCGCAGGCTGCTGGTGCCGATGCGCGCCTTCTGCGGCAGCGCCTCAAAGCTGGCGTGGTTCACAGAAACAAAGGCGTCGCGTGGATCGACCCGCTCGGGAATCGCCGCGATCGTGAACGGCGCAGCCAGCTCGGTCGGCAGATCTTTCAGGCTATGTACGGCGAGATCGATTCGGCCCGCGAAGAGCGCCTCCTCAATCTCCTTGGTGAACATCCCCTTGCCGTCACCCTGCGCTCCGGCCACTTCGGCGAATGGCACATGCTGCATGGTGTCGCCGAGGGTCCTGATGATCTCGATCGTGACTTCGTGCCCCGCGCCGCGCAGCCGGTCTGCAATGTGATTCGCCTGCCACAGGGCGAGCCGCGAGCCGCGCGAGCCGATGCGCAACGGACGGGCAGAGTTTCGTTCGGTCGCGGGAAGCGGGCATGCGGAGTCAGAGAACAGCCTATCGTGTTCGCGCCCGCTACGTCTTACTCGGGCCGGATCCGGAATCGTTTCCGGGATCTTCCTGCTGATGGGGATCCAGAGCCCCTTGTCGGTCGGCATCCGCGGCGGCCTGGCGTTCTCCTTTTTGCGAGATGCACTCGCGGGCGAAGACGCCGCCGATCGCTTCCAGCACGTCCTCGTTGCCTTCCCGGGCCGCGGTCTTCAGAGCCTGCATCGGCAGGTGCATGAACTTGTTCATCAGCCCGCGGGTCAGCGCGTCGAGAGCTGTTTGCTGCTCCGGCGTGAGGGACTGCAGCAGCTGGCGCGAGCGGTGCAGCTCGGCCTGGCGCATCTCCTCTGCCTTGCCCTGAACGTGCTGCAGGATCGGAGCGATGTCGAGAGTGCGAATGGTACGGCGGAAGCGCTCCGTTTCTTCGGTAATGATGGCTTCGGCGCGCTGGGCTTCGCGCGCGCGATCGACCAGGTTCGTAGTCGATACCGACTGCAGATCGTCGATGTCGTACAGGAACATGCCTTCCAGGCGGTTGACGTTGGGGTCCACGTCGCGCGGGACGGCAATATCGATGATGAAGACAGGGCGGTTGCGGCGGCGGTGCAGGATCTGCTGGGCCAACTCGACGCCGATGACGTGCTGCGGCGCGCCGGTGGAGGTGACGATGATGTCTGCCTCGTGTGCCCGGGCATCGAGGTCTTCATAGCGGATAGCCTGGCCGACGAACTCCTCGGCCAGCCGCACAGCGCGCTCCCAGGTCCGGTTGGCCACCAGCAGCGAGTCAGCGCCATGCTGCATCAGGTGACGCGCGGCCAGCTCGCTCATTTTGCCTGCGCCGATGATCAGGATTTTCTTGCCGTCGAGCGATCCAAAGATGCGCCGCGCCAGATCTACCGCGACGGAGGCAATCGAAACCGACGATGAGCCGATTTCCGTCTCCGTGCGGACGCGCTTGGCGGCGGAGAATGCGCCCTGCAGCAGCTTGTCCAGCGGGCCCTTCACTGCGCCGAGTTCACGGGCCAGGTTCCACGACTGCTTCACCTGCCCGAGGATCTGCGCTTCGCCCACCACCATCGAGTCGAGGCTGGCGGCGACGCGGAACATGTGCCGGACCGCATCCTCGTCCTGGTACTGGTAGAGGTGCGGTTCGAGCTCTGTGCGATTCAGCGAGAAGTGAGACGCCAGAAAGCTCGGCAGTTGCGGCTCGACGCCATTATGGGAGACCAGCAGCTCCACGCGATTGCAGGTCGAGAGACCATCGCTTCCTGCACGCCAGGCTCCGCCAGCAGAGCACGGGTGGTCACCGCGAGCGAATCGGGCCCGATCGCCAGCCGCTCCCGCAGCTCGATGGGCGCCGTTTTGTGGTTGAGACCCGTGACCATGAATCTCATTTGAGACCGAACCTGTGAGCGGAACTATGAACGGACCCGAGCAGATTCGCGGCCCACACGCAGAGCATCAGCACAAACACGCCGGAGGTGAGCCATGCAGCGCGCCGGCCGCGCATTCCGGAACTGCGCCGGATGAACAGGATCACAACATACAGGCCCCACATGACAAAGGACAACAGCACCTTGGGATCGCCGAAATAGCGGATCCCAACCTGCTCCTGGGCGATGAGGGAGCCGGCACAAAGTCCGGCGGTCATGCAGCAGAAGCCGAGGATCAGGGTGGTGTTTCCGATCTGGTCCATCGTTGCCAGCGGCGGCAGCCAGGTCAGAAACCCGCGTCCCGCCCTGGGACGCTCTGTGACGCCGGCCTTGGTCCATTGCTTGCCTTTCAGACGGCGTTCCTGCACCAGATACAGGAAGCTGGCCAACATGCTGAATAACAGAGCGGCGTAAGCGACCAGCAGCATCACCACATGGAAGGCGATCCAGCCGTTGCGCACCATGGGCGAGGTGAAGGTGTAGCGGTCCGGGCCGATGGCCGGGACTACGGTCAACAGAAAGGCGAGCGGCAGAGCGAACAATCCAAAGGAGATTGTGCGGTAAACAAAAAAGATCAGCAGGAAGACGGCAACGATCGCCAGCGCCAGCGTGGAAATGATCTCGGTGTCCAGAACCGGAATCAGATGATGTGCGCTGGCCAGCATCTCCACGGTAGCGACCAGGTGGAAGAACCAGGCTCCCAGAGCCACGGGAAGGCAATAACGGTGACCGCGCGGGCGGTGGCCGAGCACAGCAGGGATCGCCAGAAGGCTGGCGACTCCGTACAGTGAAGCGGCAATTCGAAGCCAAAGGAGAAACATGAGGGCTCTGGGGGAGGCCGTAGACCGGGTATAAAAAGTATAAATAAGGCCCCGGATCACGGCCTCGCAGAACCCATTATCCGAATGGTGAAGTGCGAGGAATGTGACCTATATCACTCAGGCGGCGGAAACGGCGAACCGCCTGTTGCCCTCGCGGGTTACCTGCCGGCGCGGGAAAAGCTTTCGCCCTGGGCGTCCTCAACGTAGACTGAAGCCGATGGGCGCCGGCTTCGCATCCACCGATCGCTTTCTGGCTGAAATCAAAGAGAATCGGCTTCGCGCCGGCTACGTCCTGGTCGGCGACGATGTCTTCCTCTACGAGCGGTGCCGCAAAGCTGTGCTCGCCAGTCTGGTTCCGGCGGATCTGCGCGACTTTTGCCTCTCCGATCTGGATCTGGCGGAAACCAGCATCTTCGAGGCGCTCGACCGCGCTCAAACGCCGTCGCTCATGGCGCCGTTCCAGGTGCTGTTCATCCGGAACCTGAAGACGCTTTACACGCGCGGCGCGAAGAAGGACGAGTTTGCGGCCATCGATGCTTACTTCCGCTCGCCGAATCCGCAGGCGCTGGTGATCTTCGTCGCCGACCATTTGCGCATTCCCTCCGATCCGCGGCGGATGGATCTGGACGATAAGAACCGGTACGAGCGCATCCGCGAAACTCTGGGCGACTGGTGCGGACTGGTCGAGCTGGCCCGCGTGGACGAGGGCGACGCGCTGAAGTGGATCGCTACCGAAGCAAAGGGGCGCGAGGTGGTCATCGATTCGGACGCGGCTCGCGAGCTGGCCGATGCGCTGGGCGCGGACATGATGCTGATCGCCTCCGAACTGGAGAAGCTGGTGCTTTATGTTGGCGCGAAGCGGCACATCACGCTGGGCGACGTGGAAACGATGGTTCTGGCGGCCAAGCAGCGGTCGCTGTACGAGCTGACCGACGCTATCTCGGCGAAGGATCGCGCTCGGGCGATCAGCCTTCTGCACGGGCTGCTGAACGCCAGCGATGGCGGCGAAGACTCGGCGATTGGGCATTTGTACATGCTGGCGCGAACTTTCCGGCAGATGCTGGTGATTCTCGAAAAGAACGTGCGCGACTCGCGGGCGATCTGGCAGGCGCTGTGGCAGGGTTTTCGGATGCCTCCTTTTCGGCTGAAGATGTGATTCGGCAGGCGCGGCGGTACAAGTCGCGGCGGGAGCTGACGCGAGCGCTGCGGCTGATCGCGCGGGCCGATCTGGAGCTGCGGTCGCAGCCGCCGGACAAGCGTCTGGTGCTGGAGCGTCTGGTGCTCGATCTGGCCAGCGAGCCGAAGTCCGCTGCTCTGGCGGGCATTTCCGCGCAGTACGCGATGGAGTGGTGACCGCAATGCGCGTCGGCCTGATGTCGGCTCTCTGTCTCACCGCGATGGCGGCTGGACAAACTCCCGGCCAATCTGCTGCTCCGGCGATGCGGACCTTTTCCGAATCGGCGCTGCATCTGACGTTTTCGTATCCCGCGGAACTGACGCCTGTGGATGCCAAGTCGGCGATGGCATTGGGGCAGCGCATTCTTTATGGCGAGGACAGCGCGAGCGATTCCGACAAGGTGAAGTCGGGCGCAGGATGCACTCGAACTCTGATGGCCGCCGGCGAGGACGGCCGCGTGACGGCGCGACTGGCGCTCTTCGAAATCGATCTGAGTTGCATTCCTCCGAAGGCGGCGAAGAACCGCAAGCTCATGGATCAGGTGCTGTACGGGCTGGCGGCTCAGGGCAACGAGGTGCTGGGCATGGTGCCGATCGACGATCCGGTCGGGTTCCTGCTCGGCGGGCATCATGCGTTTTTCGGCTCGGCGCAGGGAACGCCGGTCTCGGCGACAGCGTTGCAGAGCAGCGAGAACCAGGTGACGGCGACGATCGCTGTCGAGGCGGAAGGTCAGGACGGACTGCCGAAGATTCTGACCTGGTACGTGGAGTCGAGCGACTCCGCAATGTTCAATCGGCTGCTGGCGAGCCCGGTGGTTCTGGGTTCGGGCCCGGCGCAGCCACTGTTTGCGGCGCAGGTGCGGTAGAGGAGAAAGAGCGGACAGCGTACAGCGTTTAGCGTTCAGAAAAATTGCTCCGACTAACTTTGCGTAAGTGTTGATGGTGCAGTCGGTTTGCGCGCTTCCAGAGGGGCCCCCTCTATGGATGTGTATCAAAGCAAGGCACTTCGGAGGGGCTGCCTTAAGCCTTGGCCGAGGTAAGGGAAAAACAGGAAAAGCCCGCACGCGGCGGGCTTTTTCTTTTTTTACTCTATAAGACCAGTATGACCGATTTCGACGGGTTTTCTGCCAGCGATTTTCGAGCATAACCCTTGTGGAATGAGGGGCAATGACTTTGGTAAGGGTTGACAAGATTTCCACAGAAGGCGGCTCAATGCCGTACTCGGGGTGAAGGCAGCTATTCGAGCAGAGCGGGCACGAGGGTGCGGCTGGGATCGTTGATCCAGAGGCAAAGCATGGTGTCGGCGATGTGGAAGATGGGCAGTTCCCCGGAGAGATCGTCGAGGTGGCGGGTGAGGCTGCCTGGATGGCAAATCCCTACTGGACGGGTAGCTGGAGGTCGGGGTCGGGGGAGTCGGTGCTCGTCGGGCGGGAGGCGAATTCTCTTTCGATGCGCTCGTTGATGCCGGCCTGGGCGAATTCTGCCGCTACTCTTATGCCGTTCATGACGGCGCGGTCGTTGGACGATCCATGGCCGATGATGCAGACGCCGCGGACGCCGAGGAGCGGGGCGCCTCCATATTCGGACGGATCTAAGCGGCGGCGAAAGGCGTTGAAGGCCTTGCGGGAGAGAAGGGCTCCGACCTGGGCCGTCACGGTTTGGGTGAGGGAGGCTTTGAGCATCTCGCGAACCAGACGGCTCATGCCTTCGGAGGTCTTGAGGGCGACATTGCCGACGAATCCGTCGCAGACGATGACGTCGCAGGCGCCGGAGTAGATGTCGCGGCCCTCGACGTTCCCGATGAAATTGATGGGGAGCTTTTTGACCAGCGCGGTGGCTTCGCGGGTGAGCTCGTTGCCTTTGCTTTCTTCTTCGCCGACGGAGAGGATGCCGACACGGGGGCGAGGGATGCGGAGGACGGAGCGCGCGTAGAGCTCGCCCATGACGGCGAACTGTTCGAGGTTTTGCGGCTTGCAGTCCACGTTGGCGCCGACGTCGAGGACCACGGAGGGCGGAGCCGGCGAGGGTGGGCATGACGATGGCGAGCGCGGGGCGATGGACTCCGGGGAGCGCGCCGAGGACCATCTTGGCGGTGGCCATCCCGGCTCCCGTGTTGCCGGCGGTGAAGAAGCCGGCGGCGCGCTTCTCCTTGACCATTTTGAGGCCGAGGCGCATGGAGCTGTTGCGCTTGGTGCGGACGGCGTCGAGCGGCCTTGTCCTCCATGCCGATGAACTCGTCGGTGTGGAACGATTTCGATGGGGAGACCAGAGCCGTCGAGGGCGAGGGAGAGATGGCGGCGGAGGATGGGCTCCGGGTCCGATGAGGTGGACGCGGACGCGCAGGGTGCGGCAGGCGAGAATCGCGCCTCGGATTTCAGGCTCGGGGGCTTTGTCAGAGCCCATGGCGTCGAGAGCGATGTCGATGAGCATTGGGCAGCTAGAAGCGGCGAGCGATGAGACGGACAGCGGGAAAGCGGTCAGCGGTGAGCCGGTCAGCGATGAAGCGGTCAGACCAGCGATGGCTGTCACTTGCTGGCTTCCTTGGTTCAGGATCTCGCGATCCTTGTAGTAGCCGCATTTGGGGCAGTCGTGGTGAGGAGCGCTTGCGCTCGTGGCAGTTGGGGCACTCGGCGATGGAGACGGGGGCGGAGAGGGCGTCGTGGGCGCGGCGGTTGGAAGTGCGCGGGTTTGGAATGGCGGCGCTTTGAGTTCGGCATTGCAGAATCCTTTCGGTCCCCGGAGGGGCGGCGCAGGTTAGGCTGCACGAGCCCGGCGGAGCTCGCCGCGGGGGGCTTTGTGGCCTTGCCGCTCAGGAGCTGATCCGGCTGCGCAGGTCTGAAAGGGCCGACCACCGCGGATCGGGAGGACGGGTCGCGTCGCAGGTCCGGGTCGGTATTCAGATTATGGCCGCAGTGCGGGCAAAGTCCTTTGCAGTCTGGGCCGCAAAGCGTTCGCGCGGGGAGGGAGAGAAGCACCTGCTCCCGCAGAACATCTTCGAGCACCAGACCACCTTCCTGATAATAACCGATTTCAGTCTCGGGCGTGCCGAGGAGCGCGGTCGGAGGGGACCGGCATCGATACCGAGGGGGCGGAAGAGGAGATCGAAGTCGCCGCTGAGCTCATGGCGGACGGGCTCGAGGCAGCGGGCGCAGGGAACTTCGAAATTACCGGACCAATGGGCGCGGAGTTGAGGATGTCGGCGACGATTTCTTTGGGGCCGCGGTGTTCACGGAGGAGCTCGGCGTTGCCCTGGACGGCGAGGGGGCCGATCTGGGTGGCTTCGTCGCCGTAGTCGATGGCGCCGGACGGAAGACTGACGTCGAAACTAACCGGCTCGCGTTCGAGGTCGAGCAGGGTGATGAGCATGAATACAGGGTACCGCGGATAGCGGATAGCGGACAGCGGAGAGGCCGCAGGGCACAGGCCACAGGCCACAGGAAAGAGCAGCAGCCTTAGTGGACGATGTTGAGGGCTATGGCGGGGTTAGCGTTTCAGACGAATCTGCGGCCAGAGGGCGTGAGGCGGACGCCGAGGAGGATGCCGATGGTGGGTTTCCAGCTGTACTCGATGGCGGGGGCGAGGTTCCATGTAGTGCTGGAGCCGGAATTGGACGTGGCGATGTTTGTGCCGGTGACGCGGGTGTTGGCGGTGTCGCGCCAGGTGATGTCAGTGGCGAGGACGAAGCGGCGGGTAACGCTGTATTCCCACGCGTTGCCATGTCGAGGGAGCTGCCGGGATGGGCGGTGCCGCGGAATCCAGAGGAGGTGCCGTCAACGCTGGCGCCGGTGACGGAGACGGCGGGGGAGAAGGCGTCGGTGACGTTGAGGCGCATGCGCAGGATGCGGTGATCGGGGAGCCAGGAACCGGGATTGCGTGAGGAACTCGGGGGTGGTGGTGAAGGCTCCGGCTCCGGTGGCGCTGGTGGGGCGATCGCCGAGGTTGTCGTAGCGGCCGGTGGGGAAGGTCTGCTCGACGGCGAGGGAGACGGTGGGGCATCCAGGCCGCAGGGGCGCGATTGGGTGAGTCGGTGCTGGATGAGAAGCGAGAGGTCGCCGCTGCGCGGGCCGGCGCTCGATGGCGCGTTGGCGGCGGTGGTGTAGCCGAAGGTGGGTATGAGTCCGATGCCCGTGGTGTCGGTGAGGGCGTAGATGAGATAGGTGAGCGAGCCGTAGCTGTTTTGGTGGGGCGCGCTGTGGCGGGCGCTGTTGGAGGCGAAGGCGCCCTGAGTGGTGACATCGTAGAGATAAGGCTCGATGAGCATGTGGCCGCGGGGCGCGGAAGCGGCGGTGTTGGCGAGCATGGGTCCGGTGAACCAGGCGTCGGACATGGAATGGCGCTCGACGCAGGGGTTGGCGTCGTCGGCAGCGATGGGCTCTGCGGCAACGGCGCGGGCGAAAAGAAGGCAGGCGGCGAGGGTCGCCGCCTGAAGGAAGCCAAAAGGAATGCGGCGAGAACTATAGCTCGTCGTAGTGCGGCTGGGCTACCGGTTCGCGGTCTGCGCAGAGCGGGGGAGTTGAAGCGAGAGATGGGATTGCGGCGGAGTCGGGGCGCGGGCGCGGAGGTGGAGGGGGCCGAGTCGAAACGCGATGCAGGAAACGCGGGCGGCTTCGCGCCGGTGCGGAGTCGCGTGAGATTCGAGCGGGCCGAAGCCGTCTCCGGGGGATTCACGGGCTTTGCCGCCCGGGCGGAGGCGCGTTGTTTTTTGGGAGGAGATCATTGCGGACTGCTGCTCGCTGATGCGGGTGTAGGTGTTGATCCAGTTCGTCTCCCACGTTTGGCCGCCATCGGCAGAGAAGGCCTGCTCGGAGCGGACAGAGTCCGCGGACAAGTTGCAATATCGAGAAGCGCACGAGGATGTTACGCCCCTGATAGAGTTCGCTGTCGTAAAAGTCACCGCGGCCTTTTGTGAACTGTCCGACAGCTGGGACGCTAAGAATGCCGGCGGCGCTGGTCGCGAAGTGGACGCTCCACTGCCGGGACTCGGGATCGTAGAGGCGGACGGCGAGGAGCTCCAGGTTGCCGGCCGGTCCATGGGCTTCGACCGTGGCGAGATTGGCGCGGCCGTTCCAAATCCTGTTAGTAACCGAGGTCCCTTCCATCTCGGTCCACTTAGTGGAACCGGTAAGTGGATGCAGGAGACGGCGAATGTGTATCTTCCACGCGCCGAAATCGAAGTCAAAATCGTGCTGGCCATCATGCCCGGTCGAGGCAACCGGTGCGGCGGTTCCGGGCGGCGGAGTGCTCACTTTGCCCGGCTGGGGCTGGCCCCACACGGCGTCGCCGGTGCGTATCTGGTCTGAGATCCAGTTGACCTCCCAGGTTTTGCCGCCATCGGGCGAGAAGGATTGCTCGAAATGAGGGGAGCGCGAGGCCATTGACGGGACCAGTCGTAGCGGATCAGGATGGTTTTACCGTTGATGAAATCGGTGGTGTAGAAATCGCCGCGGCCGTCGCGGAATGCGCCGATCTGGGGCGGGTCGAAGCGGCCGACGCGGCTGTTGGCCCAATAGAGGCGCCATTGCCGCGACGCCGGATCGTACAGCCGCAGCGTGAGTCCTTCGATGTGGCCGCTGCCTCCATCGAGTTCGAGCGTGTCGAGCTGGGCGCGGCCGTTCCAGACCTTGTAGCAGGCGAGGGTCCCACTCATGTCTCGTTCCAAGTCGGATAGCCGGTGAGCGGATGAAGCAGGTAGCGGAGACTGAAACGTAAAGTTCCCGAAGAGGGAATCGAAGTCATGCGCGCCGTCGTGAGAAGCGGCTGGCGCGGGGACTCTCGACGGCGAGGATTGCGCGAACGCGGGCACAGCGAGGAGGCAGGTTGCGAGCAGGAAAGGCCAGCGGGGAACCCGTTGGATGCATGTAAGCCTCAGTCAGTGGCTTGGACGCTGGGGGAATGAAGGCGCCTCGCACCTTGAGGTTGACGCAGGTTGTGGTAGTTTGAAATAGCCACTTTTGATGCACTTGACGATACCACTTTCGAGCGACGGAGAGCCGCTGTTCCGCCAGGTCTACAGCGGCATCCGGCACGCGATCCTGAGTGGGACGATGCGCGCCGGTGACCGCCTGCCGTCGACGCGCGATCTGGCCGAGCGGCTGCGAATTTCGCGCACGGTGGTGCTGCTGGCGTACGAGACTGCTGATGGCGGAGGGGTACATCGCGGGACGAGGCGGATCGGGGACGTATGTGTCGGCAGGAATGGCGGCCAATGTGGTTTCCGGGGAAACGAACGCAGGCGCGGCTGCGCTTGTCACGGTTGGGCAATGTAGTCAGCGCATCCATGCCGGCGGTGGATACGCCACTGCCGCGCCCGGTAGCGCCCCGGTACAACTTTATCTACGGACGCAGCGATCTCTCGACGTTTCCGTTTGCGTTGTGGCGGCGGATGTTGTTGCGGCAGATGCGCAAGGGATCGACCCGACAATTCGATTATGGTTCGGCGATGGGGAATGCGGAGTTGCGCGAGGCAATCTGCGCGCATCTCCGGCGATCGCGAGCGGTGGTGTGCGATCCGTCGAGGTGATGTGGTGAGCGGTTCCCAGCAGGCGCTGGACCTGGTGATCCGGGTGCTGGTGGAGCCGGGCGATGCCGTGGCCATCGAAGATCCGCATTACAACGGGATCAGTGAGGCATTGCGGGCTGCGGGGGCGCGGCTGCGGCCGGTGCCGGTGGATCGCGAAGGGCTGGATCCGGCGCGGTTGCCGGAAGATGCGGGTGGTGTTCGTGACGCCGTCCCATCAGTTCCCAACGGGAGCGATTTTCCCGCTGGAGAGACGGCTGGCGCTGCTCGAGTGGGCGAGCCGGCGGAACGCGGTGATCGTGGAGGACGACTACGACGGCGAATTTCAGCTACGGCGGGCGGCCGCTGGAGTCACTGCAGGGGCTGGATCGCGAAGGGCGGATCGTTTACATCGGGACGTTTTCGCGAACGGTGTTTCCTTCACTGCGCATCGGGTATCTGATTGCGCCGGCGTCGCTGGTGCCGGCGTTTACTGCGGCGAAAGTGGCTGAGCGATCTGCACTCCGCGTCGCTGGAGCAGCAGACGCTGGCGGAGTTTATCGCCGGCGGGATGTACGAGCGGCATCTGCGGCGGGTGCGGAAGAGAAATACGGCGCGGCGGGCGGCACTGCTGGAGGCGATCGCGAAATATCTGGGCGATCGCGTTGAGGTAACGGGTGAGGACGCGGGCGCGCAGGTGTGCTGTGGCCGCGCAAGCCGGGTACGGAAGCGGCGGTGGTAGCGGCGGCGGCGCAAGCGCGGGGTGGGAATCTATGGTATCGCGCACTGCTTGCTTAAAGCGGACCGGCGCGGCCGGGATTTCTGCTGGGATATGCGTCGGCTGAACGAGCGGGAGATTCGGGAGGGGATCCGGCTGCTGGGGGAAGTGGTGTGAGCAGGCCAAAGGCGCGCGCGCGGCCCGAGGCCACAGCGCACAGCGCACAGGCCACAGCGCACAGGCCACAGCGCACAGGCCACAGCGCACAGGCCACAGCGCACAGCGCACAGGCCACAGGCTTGCCTGGGTTTGTTTCAATTCAGAGGACTGATTTTTCGAAGATCAGCGAGGTTTTTACGTGACGGTAGCCGTCACGGAGGTAGAAACGGTGGGCGTCTGCGCGTTTGATCTGGGAGCGGACGCGGACCGTGGGGATGGACTTGGAGCGGGCCCAGTCCTCGACAGCTTCGCAGAGACGCTTGCCTGTGCCGGAGCCGCGTGCGGTATCGCGCACGACGAGGCCGCCGATGTTGACGGCATCGGAAGCCTGGAGGTGCTGCTCGACGATGCCATGGATCCAGCCAACGAGGCGTTCGTCCAGAAACGCGGCGAGGACGATGTGGCCGGGGGTGCGGGCGAGGGCTTCGATGCGTGAGCGGAGATCGTCGGGTGATGCGGGGTAGCCAAGCTGATCGCTCAGTTCTGCGGCGGCAGGAGCGTCGTCGGGTGTGAGCGGGCGGATGAGGATCGCTGTGGGATCGAACGCGGGCATGGCCGCATTATCGCGCGGTGGAAGGTCGAGAATCAGTCAGAAAAAATGACAGCGTTTCACGCCGTCCAGTTGCCGGATTCGCTGCGTGACCGGCAATCAGAAATGCCGGTCCCCATTCGACTCGTCCGCTGGCGCGAACTCGCTCAGGGCAGGCTATTCGACTCGCACCTGAGTCGTCTGTTCGCCTGGCTGCAGGCGCAACGAACGCGGAAAGCTCGCTCAGGATGACACATCTTTTCTTTCCCCTGAGATCGTACCCACGGGAGTGGCAGGTGGCAGGAGACGAATCAGCCGGCGGAGAGCGGGGGGCCGAGCAACTTCATGCCGTGGCTGGAGAACAGAGCAGGATCGCTCTCGGTGGCACCGGGCTTTTCGGCGGTGCGGAAGAAGTCTTCCATCTGGCCGGCGGGGGTGAAGGCAATGAGCAAGTGGCCGGGCGTGTCGCTGGTATTGGTGAAGGTATGCGGCAGGTTGCGCGGACCGAGGATCGAATCGCCGGGGTGGAGTGGGATGCGCTGATCGCCAACCTGGACAAGGAATTCCCCCTCCATGACGTAGAAGTATTCCTCCTGGGCGTAGTGGACGTGGAGGGGCGGGCCACCGCCTTTGCGAAGGTGGGTGTGCTCGATGAGGAAGAGGGTGCCGGCGGTTTCGCGAGGCAGGACTTTGAAGGAAATCGTGCTGAAGCCGACGGAGTGGTGTTCGTTCAGGCGGTCCTGGCCGCTGGGGATTCGATGGGCTTCGGGGCGGCCGGCGGGACGGGGTTGGCGGCGAGGGCGCGGTCGATCAGCGTGAGGGGAAAGAGCGCGGCGGCGGACTGGACGAAGCGGCGGCGGTGCATGTGGAATCCTCTTTCGTGGTGACGTTCAGGGCCGATGTTCCAGGGCGAGTGCGGCGTAGGCGGTGGCGGCGTCGGTCATAAAGAGCGCGGGATCGCTGGCCGGGTCGCGCTGCTTGTTGAGAGAGGCTGCGATCCAGGAGCCGTCGGGCTGCTGGTGGTGGGTAAGCCAGTCGAGAGCGCCGGCGAGGGTGGGATCGCGGCGCGGCGTGTGGTTGGCTTCGAGCGCCAGAGAGACGAGGCCGGTAGCGTAGCCGTCGGAAGCGGACGCCTGCGAGGTGTGGTCGACGCGGTCGCGCGGATCGAGGGAGGCGAGGCGGAAGCCGCCGTCGGATTGGCGCTGGGCGCGGAGTGCCGTGAGAAGCGACTGGCGCTCCGCGGGGGAGAGGAGTGCGGGATCTTTGGCGGAGGCCCAGAGGATATAGATCTGGTTGAGCAATGGCTGCGCGATGTAGTTGCGGCGGAGATAGTCGCGCAGGGCGGAGAGATGCGGCTGAGTCGCAGGCTCCTGCGGATAGCCGGGCAGGTTCATGACTTCGAGACAGAGGAGCGCGGCGCCCTGATAGCCGGACTCGGTGGATTCCCAGGGCCCGAGGTGAAAGTCCTGCCACTTCCAGGCGCCGGCGAGGGGGCCGCTGGATTCCTGGAGTTCCCAGGCATGGTCGAGGGCCGTGCGGGTGACGGGGCGGAGACGATCCTGGGCCGCGTCGTAGCTGGCGAGGATGACGAGCGTTAAGAACGGCTTCGGTGGCGTGGGATTCCGCGGTCTTGCCGGGGCCGTACTTCGCGTCGAGATAGAAGGGCGTCATGTCAGACCATTGGGTGACCCGTTTTTCGACGCTGGCCAGAAGGGCTTGTTCGGGCGGGGTGAGTGCGGTGTCGGCGCGAAGCGCGGGCCGGACCATGGCGTAGGGCACGACGGTGTGGCAGGAGATGCAGACGGTGCCGTGATCTTTCTGTGCGCGCGGCCAGGCCTGCCACCAAAGCTCGCGGGCATCGAGAAAGTGGGCGGCGGCGGGTTCATTCCATGAAGGAACCGCGACGTGGGCGGCGCGGACCGAGGACGTGCGCGTGAGAAGCGCGATGGTGAAGAGGAGGGCCAGCGAACCGGCGGCGATGGACTGGACAAAGCGGCGGCGCTGCATTCGGAGTTCTCTTTCGCGTGAAGCTTATACCGAGGATGGCGGGAAGTGTAGCAGAAGGATAGCGTATAACGTTGAGCGGAATCGCGAACAGCCGCGACCGCAGTGGTCAGCGCTTAGGGAAGAGAAAGCTGGAGCCGCCCGGCGGCTCATCCCCTCGCGATGGTCGGAGGGCCCTCCGCTGCGCTTCGCTTCGGTCGGGATGACCGCCTAATTCAGTAGATTCGGAAGTTGACTTCGATGTTGACTTCGACGGCGACAGCGTGGCCCTTGTAGAGCCGCGGGCTTGAATTTGTACTGGCGGACGGCTTCCATGGCCTTCTCGTCGAGGCCCATGCCGAGGGGGCGGACAACGTGGACGCGCTGGGGATTGCCGTTCGAATCGACGATGAGGCCGACGACGCAGACGCCCTGATATTTGGCGCGGCGGGCTTCGTCAGAGAACTCGGGATCGGGGGCGAAGACGAGGATCGGGTTGGAGACGCCGCCGCCGACATGGTAGACGCCGCCGCCATAGCCGCCGCCGGTGCCGGGACCGATGCCATTGCCCTGGCCGGAGCCGACGCCGCCACCTGAGCCGGAACCGAATCCTGAACCGGAGCCGCCGCCCTGGGAAAGTGTGACTTGCTGCGACTGCGGGATGCCGAGGTCGGGGATGTTGGTGGCGTCGGGCAGTTTGATAGGCGGCATCACCACGGTGGGCTCGATGGGGAGCTTCGGGTTATCGAGGCGGAGGATCTGCGGCGGAGTGATTTGCGTCTTCGCAAACTTCGGGAGCTTGCCTTTGGAGGCTTCGAGAATCTCGTGATTGCCGCCGCCACCGCCGCCGCCCATCGTTTCTTTGAGAGGCGAAGAAGGAATGAAGGGCGCGACGTCGACCGTGGTGGCGATGAGCTTCTTCTGGACCTGGCGCATATGCCACTGATTCAGCGCGAAGAGGATGATGAGGGCGCAGAGGACGGCGTGTGCGCCGAGGGAGAGCAGGCTGGTCCAGCGGGACTTGGTGGTGATTTGCAGCGAGGCGAAGGTGGGGACCTTCGCGTTCGGGGGCTGCGCGCCCCGCGGGACTTTTGGTAGAGATTCCACGCTCGTGAGGCGCTGCTCGACTCCGGCGATCAACGTGGCTGGGGCTGCTTCGCGGGTGAGAGCGGCGGAGAGGGCCTGTTCGAGTTGGGCATCGGATTCGATCATGGGGTTGGCGACGTCTCCCCTTCTCTACGCTGCCCGGAAATGCGATGCACGGCTGTGAGGAATGTCACGGCTGCTTTACCTCAGTTCCGGGTTTTGTTTAGTGCCGGGCGGCGAGGGCCCGGGTGAGTTTTCGCGCAGCAGAGCGAGGGTGCGGCGCAGGTGGCTTTTGACGGTGGCGACGGGCATACCGGGGCCTCCGCGATTTCTTCCGGCGTCAGATCTTCCTGATAGCGCAGGACCACGACGGCGCGGGGACCTGCGGGCAGTGAGCCGACCAGCTGCCGGAGCTGGCGGTTGAGGAGCGGATCGCCGGGGATGGCCTCGACGGCCAGCGCGGGGAGATCCATGATGCCGAACTTCGCGGGATCGGTCGCGATCTCAGGGTGACGGTCGCGGTGACGGATCCGGTCGATGAGCGGTGCACGGTGGTTCGGCGGAGCCAGTGAAGGACGTGGGGCGTCTGAGGCGAGCGCGTCGAGGTTCGCGTGCAACTCCAGAAAGACATCCTGCGCGGTCTCTTCGGCGAGGAAGCGATCGGCGAGGATGCGCAATGCAATGCTGAAGACCATGGATTGGTGCTTCAGCAGGAGCGCGCGGAAGGACTGCTCACGAGCGTCGTTCAGGTGAAAACCCTGCCTTCAAACTGGTATACGCCGGCGGGGGTGGAGGAGGATGCAGAAAGTTAGGGCGGGGAGAAGGCAGGTCACCGGGGAATGGGTACTTTCGGGTACCGGGGATGGTGGGCGGGATGGCGGAAAAGATAATGGTCCACCCGACCGCCGGAAGTTTCACTGGAACGGCGGCGCTGGGTTCTTCGTAGAGAAATTCGTAGAGAAAGAGCACGGAGGAGATCGATGGCGCGAGTAGGGCAGGACCTCGTTCACAGTGTGCGGCGCCTGGCGAAGATTACGGGGTTTGTGCTGGCGGTGGTGGTTTCGATCGGGCTGGGGATTGGGGCGAACGCGACAATTGTTTACGCGGCAAATCA
>CAVPCE010000120.1:0-8301 GCA_963702295.1 uncultured Acidobacteriaceae bacterium
GGTGGAGTTGGTGTTGCCGATTTCATCCTGATAGACGCGGCGGAAATCGCCACCGAAGCGGATGTTGTGCTTGCCGTGGATCCAGGAGCTGGATTCGCCCACGGAGACGGTTTCGGCGAGCTGGAAATCGGGCTGCTGCTCGCTGAGGCCGGAGAACTGGTTCATCGTCACGTTGGGCAGGCCCCAGAGCTGCGGCGCGTTGGGCAGGCCGTTGATGCCGAGCTGCGGAGCGATGTTGGTGACGTTGCTGAAGTAGTTGCTGGCCTGGGTGTGGGTCTGGTTCCAGTTGGAAGTGAGGTTATTCGTCAGACGGCCTTTGCCGATGGAGTAGCCGAGTTGCAGGGAGTATTGGTGAGTCTGATTTTTTCCACCAAGGTCGGGGAAGAGGTTGAGGCTGTCAGACGCGGAGTGGCTGTAATTGAAATTGCCGAAGAGACTTTGCGTGATACCTGTGTTGCCCTGGCCGAGGAACTGCCGCGCCATGCGGATGAGCGGATTGGTGCCGCCCTGGTTGCCGAACGTGTGCATGAGACGAACGCCAATCCGGGTGGTGTTAGTGCCGGCGGAGATGAGTCGCTGGTAGTTCTGGGTGGCGCCGGAGAGGTTCGGCAACGGGACATAGTTGAGGAGCGCAGTAGCCGGAGACTGGATTTCGGCGGTGGGAATGCACTGCGAACTGGGATTGCCGGCGTCGGGTCCGCTGGTGCAGGGTCCGTAGGGCTGCCCAGTAGAGGGATCGTAGAGGGTGATCTTCTGACCACCCGGCGTGGTGAGGCCGGTGAAGTCGCCGCTGCGCTCGGCGAGGGTAGGTACGGTGCCGTATTCGTCGAACGGCGACGTGGAATGGGTGCCGGAGAGGGTGAAGAAGAGGAAGTCGTTCTTATCGTTGGTCAGGATTTTGGGGATATAGGGCGCCGTCATCATGGTCAGGCCGAAACGGTTTGAGGAGTACGGGGGCTCCTGAATGGGCTGACCGCGCAGGGCGAAGTCCTCCGCGTTGAGGGCGCTATTGCCGCCGTTCCAGAAGAGGGCGCCGTGAGGCTGGTTGGGTTTGAAGTTGCGGAAATTACCACGGACCATTCCGCGGCCTCCGCCACCGCCGCCACCGCCGCGGAATCCGCCACCACCGCCGCCGAAGCCGCCTCCGCCACCGGGACCACCCGGTCCACCGGGGCCGCCGGGGCCGCCGGAATTTCCGCTGAGGGACTGGTTGAGCTCGGCGTTTTCGCGCATCTGACCGAAGTCGATGCCGGCGAATGGATTCGTGGTTCCCATCTGGCCATTGACGGCAACCGATTCGCCGGACGAGAAGTCGGCATTACCGGCAAGTGAGGGAAGCTGGGCGCCAGCCTCTGCTCCGCCGCCTCCGGCCTGGATGAGATCGGAAGCCTGACCGGTGAGGCTGAGGCTCTGCGCTCCGCCGCCGTTCATGAACTGGCGCGCTGCTCCGGCGAGGTCCGTCTGCTGCTCCTGCTGCTGCGCGCGCGAGGCGAGCATGAGAGTGAAGTCCACCTTGAGGTCGTGAGCGGTGGTGTTGAGGAGGGCTTGCTGGGTGACGGGGGCAAAGGCGGCAAAGTTAGTTTTGACGACGTAGCGGCCGTCCTGCGGAATGACGAGCGTATAGCTGCCGGTGACGTCGGTGGTGGTGCTGTATTTCTTCCCGGTGAGGGAATTGCTGGCGGTGATGCTGACGCCAGGCAGCGGGATGTTGCCGTCTTTGACGGAACCGTGGATGGTGCCGCCGGAAGGCGATGGCGCCGCGGGGGTCACGGCCGGGGCGGGCTGCGCGGGCGCGTTCTGCGGAACGGAAGGGGTTGCGGGCGCAGTCTGGGCGAAAACCGTCGCGCCCGCCAGCAGGAGAGAGACAGCAAGGGCGCGGACGTGGATGAGGGAGGTCATCGCATTAGTACTGCGGACCGGCGGGCGACTGCGGTTCGGATCCCGTGGGGGCGTCCTGCGGTGGACCGCCGGGACCACGGCGGCCTTCCCGGCCCTGTCCGGGCTGGCGCGGCGGCGTGACGGCGATGGACGCGGCCAGGAAATTGCCATTCTGGAGCGCGCCGCGAGCGGTCACCATGTCGCCCACCTTGATGTCGGGGAAGGTGATGTCTTCTGCCGTGCCGCGGCCGCCTTTGCGGAAGGTCGTGTTCTGATCGACGGCAACGGTCTGGCTGACTTTGTCGGGACGTTCGACGGTCAGGGTGAGATCTTTGATGGCCGTCACTTTGCCGGCGGTCCAGGTCTTGCCGAAGTCAGCGCGCATTTGCGCCATGCGAGCGGCCTGTTCCGGGGTGAGGACAACGACAAAGACGGCGCCGACGGTCTTAGCCTGGTCGTCAAGGTTGCCGGCGGCAACGATGGTGTCGCCGACGTGGATGTCCGCGATCTTCGACTCTTCGCGGTCTTTGCGGAAATGGGTATTGGGACCGGTTTGGACGGTGTAGACCTGACCCTGCTCGTCCTTAATGGTGATGTTGCTTCCGGTGACGGCGGTGACCGTGCCGTGGGCGCCGTTGCCGCCCATCATGAACATGCCGCCGCCACCGCCCATGCCGCGGCCGCCGCGCTGGTCAGACTGAGGGGCCTGATCCTGGGCGCGGAACGAGGGTGTGGTCAGAAGCGCCAGAAGCGGCGCACATAGTAAGAGTCCTGTAAAACGGGATCCAGAGAGTCGCATACCCATCCTGCAGACACGCACCGGGGCCGGCGTCCTCGGGGAAGTCGTGTCTGAATTATGCCCGAATAGACGCAATGCGGCGGTGAAAGACGCGTTCGGAGCAACATTGGTAGTGGATGGGTGAGCGTCCGTAATGGGACAGGAATTGGCCAGGAATCATCCATTGAAAGAGGAGGACTTATGCTGGCGAGTTTTTCGGTGGTACCGCTGGGTGTGACCGGCGGGGTGAAGGTACTGGTAGCGGAAGCGCTGAAGATTGTCGATGCATCGGGCCTGGATTACGAACTGGGGGCGATGGGGACGACCGTGGAAGGGGATGCGGACACGGTGATGGAGACGATTTTGGCGTGCCACAGGAAAATGCTGGAGCTTGCCCAAAGGGTGCTGACGCACATCGCCATCGATGAGCGGAAGGGAGCGACAGGGCGGCTGGAGGGTAAAGTACGAGACGTGGAAGAGGTGGTTGGGAAACCGCTGCGGGGGAACCGTCAGGGCAGGGCGGGCCGAGAAAACATCGCGGGAAAAGTGAAGCCTCGGTAAAGATTCGTGCATCCTGAGATGGTGGCAGCCGACCCGGTGCGAGGAGTGGTACCCTGACGGGCAACCCCAGCCCTCAACCGCTCTTCTTCTGCAGGGAAGGCACAAAGGACCGAGTCCATGAGCGTACTTACGCCCCCAGAATTGCTGAGGAGTTCTGTCGGGTGCGGAGGCAGAGTCTGGCACTCTGCGCTCCGCTGACCCCTGAAGACATGATGGTGCAGTCGTGCGCGGACGCAAGTCCGGCGAAGTGGCACCTGGCGCACACAACCTGGTTTTTCGAGACGTTCCTGCTGCGAGAATTTGCCCCCGGATATCGGCCATTCCATCCCGACTACGTATGGTTGTTCAACAGCTACTACAACGCGGTTTCGGCACAGCCGGAGAAGAAACTACGCGCGTCGTTTTCGCGGCCGACCGTTGAAGAGATCCTGGCGTATCGCGGGTACGTCGATTCCGCGATGGAGGAACTGACGGCCGGCGACGTACCGGATGAGGTGCGGGAGCGAGTCATCCTGGGTCTGAACCATGAGCAACAGCACCAGGAGCTGCTGGTGACGGACGTCAAGCACGCATTCTGGTCGAACCCGCTGCATCCGGTGTATGCGGAGGGCGGGATCAGCGCGGGAAAGCGCCAACCTGCGCCGCTGGAGTGGGTGGATTTTACGGGCGGTGTGGTGGAGATCGGGTATGCGGGGAGCGATTTCTGCTTCGACAACGAGACGCCGCGGCATCGGGTGTTCACGGAGCCATTTCGGCTGGCCTCGCGTCCAGTGACGTGTGACGAGTATCGGCGGTTCATGGAGGACGGCGGATACACGCGATCGGAGCTGTGGCTGTCAGAGGGCTGGGCGACGGTGCAGAGCGAGCGCTGGCAGGCTCCGCTGTACTGGCGGAAGAACGAAGATCATGGCGGGTGGGAAGTCTTCACATTGCGGGGCGCTGGTGCCGCTCGACGAGCTGGGGGTGACGCCGGTATGCCACATCAGCTACTTCGAGGCGGATGCCTACGCACGCTGGGCCGGCAAGCGGCTGCCGACCGAAGCCGAATGGGAGACGGCAGCGGCCGGGGCGCCGGTGATGGGGAGTTTTCTGGAGGGCGAAAAGTTTCACCCGCAGGCCGCGGAGGGTGCATCCAAACTGGAGCAAATGTACGGAGACGTATGGGAGTGGACGGCCAGCGCGTACCTGCCGTATCCGGGATTTGCGCCGCTCCCCGGAGCTTTGGGCGAGTACAACGGCAAGTTCATGTGTAATCAAATGGTGCTCCGCGGCGGATCAGCAGCGACCCCGGCTTCTCATATCCGCGCGACGTATCGCAACTTCTTCCCGCCCGCGACCCGCTGGCAGTTTTCCGGCGTGCGGTTGGCCAGCTACTGACACCCGGAGGCACGACCTTTCATGCATGCTCTTTCATCCCTTCCCTGCCTGCCGGAGGCAGCGAGTACGCCTCTCGGGGCCGAGGTCTACCGCGGACTCACAACGATGCCGAAGCGGCTGTCGCCATGGCTTTTCTATGACCAGCGCGGCTCAGAGCTGTTCGAAGCAATCACCGAGCTGCCGGAGTATTACCTGACGCGGACGGAGCACGGCATCCTGACCGAGCGCGCGGACGAGATTCTGGAAGCCGCGGGCGGGAGGCAGCTGACCATCCTGGAACTGGGGGCAGGCACCGCTGCCAAGACGGGCGTGCTGCTGGGTGCCGCGGTCCGGCGGCAGGAGCAGGTGACGTATGTCCCGATCGATATTTCTCAGACGGCGCTGGAGGAGGCGGGGCGGCGTATCGGCGAAAAATTGCCCCAGGTGACGGTGAAGCCGACGGTCGCAGATTACACGACCCATTTGCCGGCGATCGCAGCGGAAGGGTGCCGGCGGATGGTGTTGTATATCGGATCGAGCATTGGGAATTTCGATCCACCAGAGGCGATGACCCTGCTGCGGAAGCTGCGCATGCGGCTGAGCGCGGGCGACCTGCTGCTGCTGGGTGTGGACCATGTGAAGGACCGAACGACGCTGCTGCGGGCTTATAACGACGCTGCCGGCGTGACGGGAGAGTTCAACCGAAACGTGCTGGTGCGGATTGCGCGGGAGCTGGGCGCCCGCTTTCGGCCGGGATTGTTCCGGCATCGCGCGGTGTGGAATCAGCGGGAGTCGCGGGTGGAGATGCACCTGGAGAGCCTGGTGGCGCAGGAGGTTGCGATTCCGGCTCTGGATCTGACCATAAGCTCCGGCCGGCGAGCAGTCACCCGAAAACAGTTACAAATTCACGCCGGATTCGGCTACTTCTCTGCTGGCGCGCTCGGGATTTACGGTGCGGCGCGACTGGACCGACGATCGCCGATGGTTTGGGGTGTATTTGGCGGAAGCGGCTTAGGGACGATGTTTAGGGATTAGGGATTAGGGATTAAGGGGGGCGAGACACTCGCCCCCTTTTGCTTTGGGCGGAAATCGCGGGCCGGATTATTCTGGGTGGGCAAATGGATGCGGAGAATCTGCGAGCATTCCTGCTCACGCTGCCGGATGTAGTCGAGACGATGCAGTGGGGCGACAATCTTGTCTTCTGGGTGGGCGACAAGGCGATCGGCGGCAAGATGTTCGCGCTGGCCAGCCTGACTCCCGATCATGGCGGGGTGCTGTCGTTTGCGGCGGGGCCGGAGCGGTTTGCAGAACTGGTGGAGCGGGAGGGCGTGTTCCCGGCACCATATCTGGCGCGAGCGCACTGGGTAGCGATTCAGCGATGGGGCACCATCCCGGTCGTGGAGTTGCGGGAGTTGTTGCGCGCGGCGCGAGAATGTTTACGAAAAGCTCCCCAAACGGACCAGGACTGTGCTGGCGATGCCTGCTGTGGAGAAGAAAAGGCTGATCGCGGGCAGGAAGAAAAAAAGCAGAGTTTAGGGGTAGCAAGTCCGGGCTGCTCCGGGTAGTTTTAGCGAGCGGCGCCGGCGGCGGTCATGAGGCTGGCGCGCTTGTGAGGGGTCATGGGGCCGGAGGCACGCCAGAGGATCTGTCCCTGGCGGTTCACCAGCAGAGCGACGGCCTGCTTCTCGTTGGGGATAGCAAGGTCGTGCTGGAAGCTGTGGCGATCAACGAAGAGGGGCACGATCCAGGGCCAGGTTCAGGATGCGTCTGATCGCTGCGGATCGAAGACGTCTGCCACCAGCGAAAGACGAAATTTTCCCTGTTGGAGATGGGAAGCTCGTACCAGCGAAACTGAAAATTTGAGTGCTGAAGGGCCTGGGCGGCAGGCAGCCAGGAGTCGATGTCCTTCTGCTGTTCCTGGGCGAAGGAAATGAGGAGGAGGTCCGTCTGACCCTGCATCCCGGAGGGAAAGGTGACTTTGTCCTTATCGAGGTTGTAGCCGGTGACGCTGGGAAAAACTGCCGGCTTTTGCGTCTGGGCCGCCAGGAGAGTGGTCAGAGCAGAAGAGAGCAGCAGGGCGACCAGCCATGGGATTCGTGGACGCAATCGATTCTTTTCCAGGAGAGCCTTCGCAGGTGAAGGTAAGTCAGAGAATCTGAAGGAATGGTATCACTCGCGACTGACGCGCCAGGAGAGGACGTATCTGTTGGATTATCATAGAAACAGATGAAAGAGCGTCCCTTCCAGACCGACGATCTGAGGCTGCTGCCGATTGGCGATAAAGTGATCGCCGGCGAGCGCCTGAGCGGCGAGGATGGTCTGGCGCTGTATCGTTCCGGCGACATTCTCGCGGTGGGCTGGCTGGCAAATTTCGTGCGCGAGCGGATGCACGGCGACGTGACCTACTTCAACGTGAATCGCCATATCAATCCAACGAATGTATGCGTGGCGGCTTGCCGGCTGTGCGCGTTCGGACGGGCGAAGGGCGCGGATGGCGCCTACACGATGGCTCTGGAGCAGGCCTGGGAAACGGCGGCCTCCGGCTACAGCGAAGCGGTGACGGAATTCCACATTGTTGGCGGGCTGCATCCCGATCTGCCGCTGCAGTATTTCCTCGACCTGGTGAGCGGACTGAAGGTGCGGTTTCCGCAGGTGCATATCAAGGCCTTCACCATGGTCGAGATGGCCTTCTTCGCCAGGCGGGCGAAGCTGACGATTCCCGAAACACTGATCAAGCTGAAGGAAGCGGGTGTCGATTCCCTTCCCGGCGGCGGCGCGGAGATTTTCGCGGATCGGGTGCGCCACATCATCTGCGATCACAAGATCGACGGCGACGAATGGCTGGAAACGGCGCGCGCGGCGCATCAGCTGGGGCTGAAGTCGAACGCGACCATGCTCTACGGGCACATTGAGAACGACGAAGATCGCGTCGATCACCTGCTGAAGCTGCGGGCGCTGCAGGACGAGACGCGTGGATTCCAGACGTTCATCCCGCTGGCATTTCATCCCGACAACACGCCGCTGGATCATCTGCCGCGGACTACGGGCATGACGGATATCCGCCAGATCGCCGTGGGGCGGCTGCTGCTCGACAACTTCCCGCACATCAAGGCGTACTGGCAGATGATGACGGCGAAGATCGCGCAGATCGCGCTGCGCTTCGGGGCGGATGACATCGATGGCACGGTGATCGAGGAAAAGATCTACCACGATGCCGGAGCGACGACACCGCAGGGGATGCGGCGCCAGGACCTGATGCGGCTAATCACCGAAGCGGGACGAGTTCCGGTGGAGCGCGATACCCTCTATCGCTCGGTGACACGGACCGAAGAGATGTTCACCGTAGCGGTGTAGCTGCGGGACCGACAGGCGGGGCCTGGATCCGATCAAGAAAAATTAGCGAGTGATCTCAACCGGCTCACGCGCAGCCGCGAGCGACGGGGCGCCGCCCGCAGCGGCGACGGCCGGAACCGGCTGCGGAGCGCCGACCGAGGCAGCAGCCTTTTTGGCTTTGGCGGCGTGACGTTTGCGAACCTCCCGGGTCGCCACCCAGAAAAGCGCGAGGAACGTGAACACGGTGAGGCCGATGGCGGTCGGCCAGCCGAGCTGCTCCATGTCTCCGTAAAGCAGGGCGAGTCCGATAAAAACGAAGAACAGGTGGGCGCAGAAGACCTGGAGCGACGCCTTGCCCATCGTAAGGAAAGGCTCGCGAGCAATAAGCAGAACCA
>CAVPCE010000121.1:0-27731 GCA_963702295.1 uncultured Acidobacteriaceae bacterium
TGGCGCGCACGCCGCCCATCATGGCGCGGAAGCCTCGAAGCTTCACGCCCATCATCACGCCATGGAAGATTGAGTTCCGCAACGCGAGGGATTTTGTGCCACACGAGCAGGAGCGAGAAGCGTCCATACGCTGTTGCTATGGACGGGCAAGAGCCCGTCGAGCGACGAGCGACGAACTCGGAGGGCAAAAGACCCGCGGCGCAGCAGCTCCTCGATCTGGTCCGGCGTGCGGTCAAGCTCGACGGCCAGCTCCTCGGGGGTGGGCTCGCGGCCCAGCCGCTGGTGCATGTCCCGCTCCACCCGGCTGAGCTTGCTGAGCATCTCCAGCACGTGCACCGGCAGCCGGATCGTGCGGGCAGAGTCGGCGAAGCCGCGCTGGATCGCCTGCCGGATCCACCACATCGCGTAGGTGGAGAACTTGTAGCCCTTGGAGTAGTCGAACTTCTCGACGGCCCTGATCAGGCCCAGGTTTCCCTCCTGCACGACGTCGAGCAGGGACAGCCCGCGGTCGCTGTACTTCAAACTTACGAAGAAAGCCCCGCGGCCGTCCGCACAGCTGGCAGCGGTTATGCTTGCGGCTTTTAAACTTCGGCTTCCGCGCGTCCTTGACTCGTTTTGCTGTCGTCGCCATATTCTCTTAATTCCTCACTTACGCGGTTTGCCGGAACGGCATGCCAAACTGCCGCAGCAGCGCGCGCGCGCCGTTGTCATCGCGGGCCGACGTCACAATCGTGATGTTCATGCCCTTCAGCTTCTCAACCTTCGAATAGTCAATCTCCGGAAAGATCAACTGGTCGCGAATGCCGAGCGTGTAGTTGCCGCGCCCGTCAAAACTCTTCGTCGAAACCCCGCGGAAATCGCGCACACGCGGCAGCGCCACCGAGATCAGCCGATCGAGGAACTCGTACATCGTGTCCCCGCGCAGCGTCACCATCGCGCCAATGGGCATGTTCTCGCGCACCTTGAACGCCGCGATCGACTTTTCGCCCGCGTGGTCACCGGCTTCTGCCCGGCAATCGCGGCCAGATCGGCGGTGAGCGGGTCCAGCATCTTCGAGTTCTGCGTGGCTTCGCCCAGTCCCATGTTCACGACGATCTTTTCCAGCCGCGGCACGGCCATCGGGTTCTCGAGGCCCAGCTCCTTCTGGAGCACGCCCTTGATTTCCTTGTGGTACTTCTCTTTCAGTCTCGCTGCCATTTCTCTCTTCCGATTCTCTTTCCGGTCTCGGATTGGTACTTGACCGTCTACCGTTACGGAAAGTGCTCAATTTGCCGGGGGGCCTCTGCGGACAAGCCGCGTCCGCCCATCCGGCCAGGACTACTTCTTTTTGACGGTGATCGTTCCGCCGCACTTCCTGCAGATACGCACCTTCACATCGCCTTCAAACTTATGCGCCACCCTGGTGGGCTGGTTGCAGCTCGGGCACACCAGCATCACATTCGACACCGGAATCGGCGCCTCCTGCTCGGCGATGCCGCCCTGGATCCGCCGCTGCGGATTCTGCTTCATGTGCTTCTTGATCATGCGCACGTGTTCGACCAGAATCCGGCCCTCGTCCGGAAACACGCGCAGCACCCGACCTTTCTTGTCGCGGTCGCTGCCGCTGATCACCTGCACCGTGTCGTTCCGCTGAATATTCAACCCTGCCATAATTCTCAGTCCTACTTGTCTCTCGCCGCCCCTACAGAACTTCCGGAGCCAGCGAGACAATCTTCAGAAACTTCTTCTCGCGCAGCTCGCGCGCTACCGGCCCAAAAACGCGGGTGCCCACTGGCTCGCCCGCATCGTTGATCAGGACCGCCGCATTGGTATCAAAGCGGATATAGGTCCCGTCGCGCCGCCGCGTCTCTTTGCGAGTCCGCACCACTACCGCCTTTACCACCTTGCCCTTTTTCACCTGTCCGTCCGGCGAAGCTTCCTTCACCGCCGCGGTGATCACGTCTCCCAAACCCGCCTTCAGCCCGCTCGCGCCGCCCAGAGGCAGAATCATCTGCAGCTTGCGCGCGCCGGAGTTATCGGCGACTTCGAGCATCGTTCTCATCTGGACTGCCATGGCACTCTCCCCCTCTTACCGCCCGGCTCCGTTTTCGCCGGGCCCTGTGCTGCCGACCCGCGGTTACTGGGCGGCCTTCGCGACCTGTTCTTCCACCTGCGCCAGAGCCGACCGACGCACGATCTCCTCGAGCTCCACCGCTTCAGCTTGCTCAGCGGCCGGGTCTCGCGAATACGCACCATATCGCCCACCCGCGCCGTGTTCTGCTCGTCGTGCGCATAGAACTTCCGGGTGCTGCGCACAATGCGCTTGTACTTCGCGTGCGCTTTGCGCATTTCCACTTCCACAACGATGGTCTTCTGCATCTTTGTCGAGACCACCTGGCCGACCTTCTCGTTGCGGCGCGCCGCGCTCTTCGTTTCCGTTGTTTCGCTCATATCAGCCCTTCTTCACGCTCGATGATCTCGACGCCTTCTTCTTGTTCGCCGAGGGCCTGGCCGCGGATTTCCGTGTGGCCGTGCGCTTATTGCCTTTGCGCGAAGACGCGCTCTTCTTCGCCGCCTTCTTCCTTGGCCGGCTTTGCTGCCTTCTTCCGCGCGTGCTTCGCCGGAGCCTCCGGTGTGGTCGACTCCAGCTTGTGCGTCGCCCCGTGCACGCCCAGCTCGCGCTCCCGCGCGACGGTCTTGATGCGGGCGATATCCTTGCTTCAGTTCGCGCAGTTTCTTCACGCCCTCGGTCTGCCCGAGCTTCATCTGGAAGCGCAGCCGGAACAGCTGTTCCCCGGTTTTCCGCTCCTCGAGCCCCAGCTCGTCGTCGCTCAGGTTACGAATCTTCTCTACGTCCATCGCTTCTCTTCTCTCCGGCCGGATCCAGATCCAGGATCCCACCTGCGTCTCATATGCCGCGGTCTCGAATGCTGCCAAAGACTTCTCCTGCTTACTTCGCGGCCACCGTCGCCTTCACGTCGTGCCGCTGCACAAATTTGGTCCTCAGCGGCAGCTTGTGAGCCGCCAGCCGCATCGCTTCGGTCGCCATCTCCGGCGTCACGCCTTCCATCTCGAACAGAATGCGCCCGGGCGAACCACGGCCACCCAGTGATCCGGCGCCCCCTTGCCCTTGCCCATACGGGTTTCAGCCGGCTTCTTGGTCACCGGCTTGTCGGGAAACAGCCGCAGCCAGATCTTGCCGCCGCGCTTGATGAAGCGAGTCATAGCCACGCGGCTGGCTTCGATCTGCCGGTCGGTGATATAGCCGCACTCCATTACCTTGAGTCCGTAGTCGCCGAACGACAGCTCGCTGCCACGCCATGCTTTGCCCCGCATGCGCCCGCGCTGCTGCTTGCGGTACTTCACTTTCTTTGGCATCAACATAAAAAGTCCTCAGCGTAGCTTGTAGCCGGTTGCCGGCAGCCAATGATTCAGCTCCCCGCTGCGGCTACTGGCTGCCTTAAAACACGCTCGTTCCCACCGCCGCCTGCGGCTCGCGCCGCCGTGCCTGATAAATATCGCCGCGGTAGATCCATGTCTTCACGCCGATCACGCCATAGGTCGTGCGCGCTTCGGCAAATCCGTAATCGATGTCGGCACGCAGGGTGTGCAGCGGCAAACGCCCCTGCAGATACCACTCCGACCGGGCAATCTCATTCCCGTTCAGGCGCCCCGACACGCGCACCTTGATTCCCTTGCAGCCGAAGCGCAGCGCCGAATCCACCGCCTTGCGCATCGCCCGCCGGAAGCCCACACGCTTCTCCAGCTGCAGCGCGATATTCTCGGCCACCAGCTGCGCGTCCAGCTCCGGCTTGTTCACCTCCAGAATGTCGATGAACACGTCGCGGTTGGTCCGCTTCTGCAGCTCGCCCTTCAGCTTCTCGATCTCCGCGCCCTTGCGCCCGATCACAATGCCCGGCCGCGCGGTGCGGATCATCAGACGCAGCTTGTTTCCCGGCCGCTCCACTTCCACGGAGCTGACGCCGGCCGCCTTCAGCTTCTCCTTCAGCTCGCGCTTCAGGTGCACGTCCTCGATCAGCAGCCGGCTGGTAATCTTTTCCGGCAAACCACCGCGAGTGCCACGGCTTGTTGATCCCGACCCGGAATCCGTAAGGATGGACTTTCTGTCCCATAATCTCTGAATCCTCTTCTCGCTCGCGGCCGTGGCTTCTGCGGCGAAGCCGCGTCCGCCTGAACGACCATTCCTACTTCTTCTTCGCGGACTTCTTCGCCGCGGCTTGTTTTGCGGCGGGCTTATGCGCCGCCGCTTTCTTTGCCGGCTTGTGTGCCGCCTTCTTCGCCGGAGCCTTCTTTGTCGACTTCTTCGCCGCCGCGTGCTTCACCGGATGTTCGGCCGCTTCTTCGCCCACGTCGGTGCACCAGGCCTTCCGCCTGCGCCTCGTCTCCGCCACCGCGATCTGGATGTGCGACAGCCGCCGCTGATAGCGGTAGGCGCGTCCCATGGGAGCCGGCCGAATCCGCTTCATGCGCGGCCCTTCGTTGGCCACCGCAATCTTCACGTAGAGGTTGTCCAGATCCACATCGAGCCCCTGCTCCTGGCTCAGATGGTTGGCATTCTGCACCGCCGACCGCAGCACCTTCTCCACCAGTGGTGCTACCGCCTTCTTCGTGAAGGCCACCGTGGTCAGCGCTTCTTCGACGCCCCGGCCCTTGATCAGATCCAGCACCAGGCGCGCCTTCTGCGGCGATACCCGCTGGAATCGCGCTTCTGCCCGGAACTCCCGGCTGTGCTTCCATTTCCTCTGACTCCAAATCTTTCCTGGGCTACCCCTGCCGTCTGCTGGCCAGCGGCTGCCTTGCTACTTCGGCTTGGCGGCCGTCTCCGCCGCTCTCATCGGAGTGGCCTTTGAACGTGCGCGTCGCCGCGAACTCACCCAGCTTGTGTCCCACCATGTTTTCGGTCACATACACCGGCACAAATTTCTTGCCGTTGTGCACCGCAATCGTGTGCCCCACCATCTCCGGATGGATCGTCGACCGCCGCGACCACGTGCGCACGACTTTCTTGTCGTTCGAACGGTTCATCGTTTCGATCTTCACCATCAGGTGCCCATCCACAAACGCGCCTTTTTTCGTCGACCTTGCCTTCTCCAGATTCCTGCTTCTGGCTACTGGCTACTAGCCTCTACTACCGTTACCTGGCCTGCGAAATCGGCTGCGCTTTATTGCTTCTTCCGCGCCTGACGATGAACGCATCCGTCCGCTTGTTGTTCCGCGTCTTGTAACCCCGGGTCGGCTGGCCCCATGGCGTTACCGGATGCCGCCCGCCCGACGTCTTGCCTTCGCCGCCGCCGTGCGGATGGTCCACGGGATTCATCGTCACGCCGCGGTTCGTCGGCCGAATACCCTTCCACCGATTACGTCCCGCCTTGCCGATCGAGACGTTCTCGTGGTCCGTGTTGCCCACCTGACCGATGGTGGCCATGCAGTCCACCAGCACCCGCCGCGTTTCCCCGGAAGGCAGCTTCAGCAGCGCGTAATCGCCTTCTTTGGCCACCAGCTGCGCCTGGGCGCCCGCCGACCGCGCCATCTGCGCGCCCTTGCCCGGCCGCAGCTCCACGTTGTGCACCGTGGTGCCCGCGGGAATATTCTTCAGCGGCAGAGCGTTGCCCACCAGAATGTCCGCTTCCGGTCCGCTCATGATGGTCTGCCCCACCTTCAGCCCCACCGGCTGCAGGATGTACCGCTTCTCGCCGTCCCGGTAGCTGATCAGCGCAATCCGCGCCGAGCGGTTGGGATCGTACTCGATGGTCGCCACCGTGCCCGGCATGCCATACTTCTCGCGCTTGAAATCGATCAGGCGCAGCTTCTGCTTGTGACCGCCGCCATGATGGCGAATGGTCAGATCGCCCGAGTTGCGCCGGCCGCCCGTGCGCAGCTTGATTCACCACCAGCGGCTTGTACGGCTGGTCTGTCGTGATCTCATCCCCGCACCAGCGTCGTCTGAAAACGAAGCGTCGGTGTTATCGGCCTGTATGTCTTAATCGGCATCTTTTTTTTTCTCTCTGCCCGCCCCGGCTGACGTCCGCCGGTTCACTATCTTTCGGGTTTCTATATACCCTGTTCACCTGTTGCGCTTGTTACTCTCTGCCTCTACAGGTTGTTCACGTAATCCGGCATCTTCTCGCCCGCCTTCAACCGCACATAAGCCTTCTTCCAGTCGGGACGATAGCCGGCAAACTTGCCGCGGCGACGCTCTTTGCCCGCCATGTTCGCGGTCCGCACGCCGTGCACCTTCACCTTGAACAGCGTTTCCACGGCATGCTTCACTTCGGTCTTGGTCGCCTCCGCGCATCCACTTCAAAGACCAGGGTGCTTTCGGTTTCCTTCACACCCAGAGCCTTCTCGGTGATCATGGGGCGGCGAATTACGGTATGCAACGACGGCATTACGCCACCGCCTTTCTGCGCACAGCTTCGTTGGGGAGCGATTTCTTCAGCGAGTCCTGCAATTTCTCCAGGTGCCGGCCTGCGAGAAGATCACGCGCTCGTACTCTCAGCAGGTCGTAAGGATGCACCTCGTTGTTGAGCATCAGCTCCACGCCCTGCGAGGTTGCGCGAGCCCAGCAGCAGATTCCGCCCCAGCGTCTCCCCGTTCTCCACCAGCAGCGTTGTCCGGTTCGCTTCGAGCTTATTGAGCGCCGCGCGGTACAGCTTCGTTTTTGGCTCCTTCGCTTCGAGCGACTCCTCGACCACTGTCAACTTGCCGTCGGCGAACTTTACCGCCAGCGCCGAGCGCAGCGCGCCCAGCAGCTTCTTGCGCGGAAAAGCATATTCGTAGGGAACGAGGCACCGGCCCGTGCACCGTGCCGCCATGCCGCCACAGCGGCGACCGTACGGATCCGATACGAGCCCGGCCGGTGCCCTTCTGCTTCCACAGCTTCTTGCCCGACCCGGAGACCAGTTTCCGATTCTTCGTGGCATGCGTGCCCTGCCGCTGCGCCGCACGGAATGCCTTCACGGCCTCCCACAGCAGCGCCTCGTTTACCTCGCCCGCGAAGATCTCATCGGCCAGCTCCAGCGAGCCAACCTTCAGTCCACCGAGATCCACTACGTCAATGTTTGCCATCGTCTTCTCTTTCAACCGCAGCTCCTGCGACTCTTAGCCTTCAGCTGCTCGACCAATTCTTTGCGTCCAAAGGACGCGCCCGCCCGACGCGGCCAGCGTCATTTCTTCTTGCCAGCTGCCTTCTTCGAAGCCTTCAGCGGATCGACCGTGCCACCGCCCGCAAAGCCACGACGCTCGCGCGGCGGAGCTTTGGATTTCGTGATTACCACATAGCCGTCGCGCGGACCCGGCACGGCACCCTCGACCATGATCAGGTTCTCCTCGATGTCGATCCCGCGAATCCGCAGATTCCGCACCGTCACCTTGTCCACGCCCATGTGACCCGGCATGCGCTGCCCGGGGAACACGCGCGACGGGAACGATGATGCGCCAATCGAGCCCTGCACCTGAAACATGTGTCCATGCGACTTGGGACCGCCGCCGAAACCATGCCGCCGCACCACACCGGCAAACCCGCGGCCTTTGCTGGTCCCGGTCACGTCCACATATTTCTCGTCAGAGAAGATGTCCACCAGCACGCGATCGCCGGCTTTCACGCCGTCGGTTCCGGCTTCGCCCTCAGCCGCCGCCTTCGCCACTTCAATGGCGACTTCTTTCTCAAACTTCACCGGCGCCACATTGCTCTTGGCAAAGTGGCCGGCCTGCGGCTTGGTCACCTTCGCTGCCTTCACAAACTCCACCAGGCCAATCTGCGCCGCGTCGTATCCGTCTTTTGTGGCGGTCTTCAGCTGCGTTACGACGCAGGGACCCGCCTGCAGCACGGTGATCGGGTGCACTTCGCCCTTCTCATCGAACACCTGCGTCATTCCGATCTTCCTGCCCAAAATTCCGTTCACCGGCATTGTCTTTTCCTCTCCTCATCATGCCCACGATTGGGAAGGCACTGTAGGTTGTTGCTCTCGAACAGCAGGCCTGTGCGCCGAAGGCGCGTCCGCCTGACGGCTAGTTCTATTTCTCGAAGGCCTTAATTTCCACGTCCACGCCGGCCGGCAGATCCAGCTTCATCAGCGCATCCACTGTCTGTTGCGTCGGCTCGAGAATGTCGATCAGCCGCTTGTGGGTGCGAATCTCGAACGCCTCGCGCGACTTCTTGTCCACGTGCGGCGACCGCAGCACGCAGTACTTGTTCTTCACCGTCGGCAACGGAATCGGCCCCGCCACCTGTGCGCCCGTGCGTTTTGCGGTGTCGACAATCTCACCCGTCGACGTGTCGAGCACCCGGTAGTCGTATGCCTTCAGCCGGATTCGTATTCTCTGTCCAACCATCTTGTTTTTCTTTCTCCGGTCAGCGGGGCATCCTCGCGAATGACCCGCTTCCTGTTTCATTGCGTCCGGTTTGGCGGCCGAAGGCCGCGTCCGCCTGGACGGCAAAGCCCTACGCGATGATCTCGCTGATCGTGCCTGCGCCCACCGTCCTGCCGCCTTCGCGGATCGCGAACCGCAGACCCTTCTCCATGGCGACCGGCGTGATCAGCTCAACCTCAAGCTCCACGTTGTCGCCTGGCATCACCATCTCCGTGCCTGCCGGCAGCGTGGCTACTCCGGTCACGTCGGTGGTGCGGAAGTAAAACTGCGGACGGTATCCCTTGAAGAACGGCGTGTGACGGCCGCCCTCTTCCTTCGACAGGACATATACGCTCGACTTGAACTTCGTGTGCGGTGTGATCGATCCCGGCTTGGCCAGCACCATGCCGCGCTCCACGTCTTCCTTGGGAATGCCGCGCAGCAGCAGGCCGGCGTTGTCGCCCGCCAGGCCTTCATCGAGCTGCTTCTTGAACATCTCGACGCCGGTCACCACCGTCTTGCGCGTCTCGCGGAAGCCGACGATCTCCACTTCCTCGCCCACCTTCACCTTGCCGCGCTCGATGCGGCCCGTGACCACGGTGCCGCGTCCCGAGATCGAGAAGATGTCTTCGATCGGCATCAGGAACGGCTGATCGACCGCGCGCGCCGGCAGCGGCACCTGCTTGTCCACCGCCTCCATCAGCTCGTCGATCTTGGCTTCCCACTGCTTCTCCCCGTTCAGAGCGCCCAGTGCCGAGCCGCGAATCACCGCCACGTCATCGCCGGGGAACTGGTACTTGGTCAGCAGCTCGCGGACTTCCATCTCCACCAGATCGATCAGCTCGGTATCTTCAACCGCGTCGCACTTGTTCAGGAACACCAGCACATACGGCACGCCCACCTGGCGGGCCAGCAGCACGTGCTCCTTGGTCTGCGGCATCGGACCATCGGTGGCCGCAACCACCAGAATCGCTCCGTCCATCTGCGCCGCGCCGGTGATCATGTTCTTGATGTAGTCGGCGTGACCCGGGCAGTCCACGTGCGCATAGTGCCGGTTGGCCGTCTCGTACTCCACGTGCGCGGTCGCGATCGTGATGCCGCGCTCCCGCTCCTCAGGCGCGTTATCGATCGAATCAAACGAGCGAAACGTGTTCTTCGGATTGTGCTTCTGCAGCACCTTGGTGATCGCCGCCGTCAAAGTCGTCTTCCCGTGATCAATGTGCCCAATCGTCCCCACGTTCACGTGCGGCTTCGACCGGTCAAACTTCTCCTTCGCCATCGCTCTGCCCTCTCTGTTCCAGGTTCAATCTGCTGCTCAAACTCTCGCCGCCAGCGTCAACGCTGCGGCTCCAAAATTTACTTGCCCTGATTCCGCCCGATGATCTCTTCCGAGATCATCCGCGGAGCCTCTTCATACCGCGCAAACTGCATTGAGTACGAGGCGCGGCCCTGCGTTGACGAACGGATATCGTTCACATACCCGAACATCTCCTTCAGCGGCACCATCGCCTTGATCACCTGCGAGCCGCCCACGTGCTCCATCCCCTCGATCCGGCCGCGCCGCGAGTTGATGTCGCCGATGATCGTCCCCATGTGCTCTTCGGGAACCGTCACTTCCACGGCCATCACCGGTTCCAGCAGCACCGGCGACGCCTTCCGCGCCGCTTCCTTGAAGGCCAGCGATCCGGCAATCTTGAAGGCCATTTCGTTCGAGTCGACCTCGTGATAGCTGCCGTCGTAGAGCGCCACCTTGAAGTCCACTACTTCGTAGCCGGCCAGAATGCCGCCCAGCGCCGCCTCGCGAATGCCCATCTCGATCGGCTTGACGTACTCCTTAGGCACCGAGCCGCCCCGGATCTCGTTGACGAACTCGAAGCCCTTGCCCGGCTCGTTCGGCTCCAGACGAATCTTCGCGTGACCGTAGTTGCCCGAGCCGCCCGTCTGCCGGATGTACTTGCCCTCGGCTTCCGACACCTTGCGAACCGTCTCGCGGAAAGCTACCCGCGGCTCGCCTACATTGGCATCGACCTTGTGTTCGCGCTTCATGCGGTCCACAAGGATCTCCAGGTGCAGCTCGCCCATGCCGCTGATAATCGTCTGCCCCGAATCCTGATCCGTATGCACCTTGAACGTCGGATCTTCTTCGGCCAGACGCGCCAGCGCCATCGCCATCTTCTCCTGGTCGCCCTTGGTCTTCGGCTCTACTGCCACCGAAATCACAGGCTCCGGGAAATCAATCGCGCTCAGCGCAATCGCGTGGTGCGGATCGCACAGCGTGTCGCCGGTTTTGAGTTCCTTCAGGCCCACGCATGCGCAGATATCGCCCGCGTAAATCTCTGTAATCTCCTCACGCTTGTTGGCGTGCATCTTCACCAGACGCCCCACGCGTTCCGTGCGCCCCGACCGCGGATTCAGCACCGTGTCGCCGGTCTTCAGCGAACCCGAATACAGCCGGATGAACCCCAGCTTGCCGTACTGATCGTTGATCAGCTTGAACGCCAGCGCCGAAAACGGCTCGTCGTCCTTGGCTTCGCGCTTCAGTACCACGCCCGCATGATGCGGATCGATGCCTTCGATCGGAGGCACATCCAGCGGACTGGGCAGATAATCCACCACCGCGTCCAGCAGCGTCTGCACGCCCTTGTTCTTAAAAGCAGATCCGCACAGAACCGGGAACACCTTCATTTCGATGGTCGCCCGGCGCAAGGCTGCCTTCAGCTCCCCGGCCGTCGGCGTCTCGCCTTCGAGGAACTTGTGCAGCATCTCGTCGTCGTTCTCTGCGACGGTCTCGATCAGCTGCATCCGGAAGGCTTCCGCCTTTTTCTTCAGATCGGCGGGAATCTCTTCCTCGTTGTACTCCGCGCCCATGGTCTCGTCGTGCCACAAGATGGCCTTCATCTCGATCAGGTCCACGACGCCCTTGAACTTCGCTTCCGCCCCGATCGGGATCTGCGTGGCCACCGGCCGCGCGCCCAGGCGCTTGCGGATGGTCTCGATCACGTGCTCGAAGTCCGCTCCCGCTTTGTCCATTTTGTTGACGAAGCAGATGCGCGGCACTTTGTACTTATCGCCCTGCCGCCACACCGTCTCGGTCTGCGGCTGCACACCGCTGACGGAATCGAACAGCGCCACAGCGCCGTCGAGAACGCGCAGCGAGCGCTCCACCTCGGCCGTGAAGTCCACGTGGCCAGGCGTATCGATAATGTTGATACGGATATCTTTCCAGGTGCAGGTGGTCGCCGCCGACGTGATCGTGATGCCGCGCTCCTGCTCCTGCTCCATGTAATCCATCGTCGCGGTGCCTTCGTGCACCTCGCCAATGCGATGGGTGATTCCCGTGTAATAAAGGATGCGCTCGGTCGTCGTTGTCTTTCCGGCGTCGATGTGCGCCATGATTCCGATGTTCCGGCAACGATTGAGCGGTACTTGTCGCGGCACGATTCTTCTCTCTTTGCTTCTTGCGGACGTCTCCAGCCCGCGGTTAAAACTTGCCTTCTTCTCAGCAGGATCGGGGCTTTTGTTCTTGCTTCTTAACCCCTAAACCCTAATCCCTAAACTCTCGCCACCCGCTACCGGCCACAGGCTGCCTTACCAGCGATAATGCGCGAACGCCTTGTTCGCTTCGGCCATGCGGTGCACGTCTTCCTTCTTCTTCATCGCCGCGCCGCGACCGTTGGCCGCATCCAGCAGCTCGTTCGTCAGCTTGTCGATCATGCCCTTCTCGCCGCGCGCCCGGCCGTAGCTCACCAGCCAGCGAATCGCCAGCGAGGTCCGCCGGTCCGCATTCACTTCCACGGGAACCTGATAGTTCGCGCCGCCCACGCGCCGCGTCTTCACTTCCAGCAGCGGCTTGCAGTTCTCCACCGCCTTCTTGAACAGCGTCAGCGCATCCGTGCCGCCACCCTTCGACTCGAGGTTCTTCATCGAGGTGTAGAAGATCCCCTGCGCCGTCGACTTCTTCCCCTCGTACATCATCGAGCTGATGAACTTGGTCACCAGCGTCGAGTTGTACACCGGGTCCGCCGCCACTTCCCGCTTCGCGATATGTCCTTTTCTCGGCATGCTCTCTAATCCTTCAAACTTTCATGCGCCCCTCAGGGCGCGGCCGCCTGAACGGCCAGTCCTATTTCTTGCCCGGCGCTGCGCCACCCTTGGCGCGCTTGGTTCCGTACTTCGACCGGCCCTGGTTGCGGCCGGCCACGCCGACTGAATCCAGGGTGCCGCGCACCACGTGGTACCGCACACCGGGCAGATCCTTCACACGGCCCCCGCGGATCAGCACAATGGAGTGCTCCTGCAGGTTGTGGCCGATGCCGGGGATATACGTCGTGACCTCGATGCCGTTGGTCAGGCGCACACGGGCGACCTTACGGAGCGCGGAGTTCGGCTTCTTCGGCGTCTGCGTATAGACCCTTGTGCACACCCCACGCCGCTGCGGCGATCCCTGCAGCGCCGGAGACGCTGTCTTGTACCGCGGCGCCGTCCGTCCTTTTCTCACCAGCTGGTTGAATGTCGGCAAACCTTCACTCCTTAACCTTGCTAAGCCCTGCTCAAAACACTGCTCACGCACAGCACGCGCACAATCGCTCGCTTCCTCTGCGTTCCCGCATCTCAGTCGAGTGCGGGCCGCACTGAAGCCCGATGGCTGCGCGTCCGTTCCAACTTCCCTGCTCAGACGAGAACTTACGACGGTGACCGAGCGCGCCTTCGCCCTGCGTCGCCGCAGAGCATCCGGAATCGATTCCGTTTCGAAGTTCCGGCCCGCATAGTCCGCCAAGGTGACGGATGTCGCAGGCCCGTTGCGATCAAGACCAATTTCTCAGTCACAAAGCCAGGCTTCGGACCGTCTGCCCCGAACCCCTATCCGACAGTCGGAAAAGTGGGTTAAGGCAGCTTTTTGAGAATAGCAAGGGTTGGGAATGGCGTCAAATTGGGAGTGCGGCACAATGGAAGTGGCCGGGGCGCCGGAGCGGTGGCTAAAGCCCGGGATTTGGGGACGGTTGGCACGACTCAAGTCATGCCCTGTTGCAAAGACGACTTGTTGTGTTCGTGGGCTTGCCATCGGATTCCTGAAAAAGCGAGGAGCCGAGGCTGGGGAACCCGGGTTTCATGTCCTCTTACAAAAGCGGCTTGTTTGGGTTTCCCACGCTGACTCCTCAATAAGGAGGCGATCCGAGGATGGGCGCCCGGGTTTCGTGCCTGGATCGATCAGCGGTTCCTCGCTTTATTCCAGCTTGCGGGAGCGGATCTTGTCGAAGAGAGCTTGTTCGATGACGGTGTCGGGGCGCTTCTTGGGTGGGTCGGCGCAGTAGGGCATCACGATCGCGCGCCCGATGAATTCCTGGTGATGCGTGACCTTGTAGACGACATACGTCGGGTGGCGTTCGACGATCTCGAGGCGGAGGTCGCACCAGCGCCAGTCCGGCTTGAGCATGGCGTTGAGCTGGCGTTCGAGCTCCTGCATGGCCGCCAGTGACTCCGCGAAGGTGAGGATCGCGGTGCCTGCCTCGTCGAACGGATACCGGTAAAGATAGATATGGGTCATCGGAGTACCGGCTACGATGACTTATCGTTGCTCCGCAGTTGTCGTTTCCGATTCCCCCGTTAGGGCAATTTCTGGTAATCGAGGAGGGTCTCTGCGAGGTATTACCGAGACCGGGCTGACTGACTGAATCATCGATGGGCTATAGCAATTCGCGCTGCGCGGCGCTCTCTCGACGGAGCGAAGATGACCGAACCACGCACGGCAATCGCGGACTGAACCCGTGGGGATACCCACAGGCATCCTTTTTGGGTCTGTGACGCGTTACCTTCGATCGTCATCCCAGTTAGCAGGAGGATATTTTGAAGATCAATATGGGCATATTTGCGCAACGAGGCACGACCTTGCGGAGCATAGCACCGCTGGCGGTGATTCTGGCCTTTCTATGGCCGTTGGGGGGAGGCGGCCGCACGATCCATCTGATGGCCGGAAGCACAACACCCGGTGCGCATGGCACGGCCCAGGTAAAGAAGAGCAATAACAGAAATACCGACCTCGATATCAAGGTGCACGCGCTGGCAGATCCCAGTTCTCTCACGCCCGCCGAGAATGTGTATGTGGTCTGGATTCAGCCGCCAGGGCAGTCGCCACAGAATCTCGGACAGATTGCGGTGAACCATAAAGAAGAAGGAGAGCTGCATACCGAGACGGCGAACCAGGCTTTCAAGGTGTTCATTACCGCGGAACAAAACGCCAAAGCGCAGATGCCGGAAGGCACGAAAGTGCTGAGTGCGGATGTGAGCCGGGGGTAAGACCAGCCCACTCTGCCCGCGGGATTGAGACCGGCAGAATGGGCCGGGCCGGCAGCACGAAGAAACCCTCCGCTGAACTGCTTCGCGGACCTTCCGAGCGAGCGAAGCGGGAAGGCGCGGGACCTTCGTACCGCCGGCTAACTCAAATTGCGAGGGCATCCAGGTCGTCGGCCGTGAGCCGGCGGCCGGGCTTGACCACGGTTCGTGCCTCCAGCTGAAACTGATGGCGCCGGCACCAGAAGAGGCGGACGCCGGGAAGGAGCGGAGTTCCGGGATCGCTGGAGGAATTCTCGATAAGCTCTTCAAACCCGCCAATGGGCTGGTTCACGCAACCGGCGATGCCGCACGCGGGAGGTCCAGCCGAAACGAATGAACGAAGAGGTTTCCCTGGAGAGATGAGCATTAGTTCCCTTCTTTCGACCGTTCGGGAACGCACAACCTTGGGTAAGCTCGCGATGGTCCGGAGTAAGTCTGGCTAACGTATCCCAGTATCTTTCACGGCGTCAATAGAAAAGCGACAATCGCCGCGCAGGGAGCGGGTTTTCGTCTTCCTGCCCAGATTTTACCTAACATGGCACTTAACGTCCGCTGCTATCTTCGCCGACTTTGAGTACGGCCAGGAAGGCTTCCTGAGGGATATCGACTTTGCCGATGCGCTTCATGCGCTTCTTGCCTTCCTTTTGCTTCTCCAGCAGCTTGCGCTTGCGGCTAATATCGCCTCCATAACATTTGGCGATGACGTTCTTGCGGAGCGCGGAGACGGTTTCGCGGGCGATGACCTTGGCTCCGATGGCGGCCTGGATGGCGACCTCGAACTGCTGGCGCGGGATGAGCTCGCGCATCTTGGAGACCAGGGCACGGCCGCGATCGTAGGCGAAGTCGCGATGGACGATGATCGAGAGCGCGTCGACCGGCTCGCCGGAGACGAGGATGTCCATCTTGACCATGGGCGATTCCCAGGTGCCGGAGAGGTGGTAATCGAGCGATGCGTAACCGCGGCTGACGCTTTTGAGACGGTCGTAGAAGTCGAGGACGATCTCGTTGAGCGGCAGCTCGTAGGTGAGCATCACGCGCGTGGATGAGACGTATTCGAAGTTCTTCTGGCGTCCGCGCTTTTCTTCGACGAGCTTGAGGATGCCGCCGACGTACTCCTCATTGGTGAGGATGGTGGCGGTGATCATGGGCTCTTCGACCTTGACGATCTCGCTCTGGTCGGGCCAGCGCGAGGGGTTGTCGACTTCGATCATGGAGCCGTCGGTGAGGTGGACTTTGTAGCGAACGCTGGGCGCGGTGGTGATCAGGTCGAGGTCGAACTCGCGCTCGAGGCGCTCCTGAATGATCTCCATGTGGAGCAGGCCGAGGAAGCCGCAGCGGAAGCCGAAGCCGAGGGCGACAGAGGATTCGGGCTCGAAGAAGAAGGAAGAGTCGTTGAGCTTGAGCTTTTCGAGGGCGTCGCGGAGGAGAGCGTGCTCGTGGGAATCGACGGTGTAGATGCCGGCGAAGACCATGGGCTTGATCTCTTCAAAGCCGGGCAGGGCTTCGGCGGCGGGTCGGGCGACTTCGGTGATGGTGTCGCCGACCGGGTGTCAGCGACGTTCTTGATGGTGGCGACGAAGAAGCCGACTTCGCCCGCGGAGAGCTCTTCGATTTCGACGGGCTTGGGCGTGAGGACGCCCATGGACTCGACGTCGAAGGCTTGCCGTTCGACATGAGGCTGATCTTCATTCCCTTGCGCATGCGTCCGTTGATGATGCGGGCGAGGACGATGACGCCGCGATAGGGATCGAACCAGGAATCGAAGATGAGGGCCTGAAGGGGCTTGTCGGGGTCGCCTTTGGGCGGAGGCAGGCGGTGGACGATGGCTTCGAGAATGTCAGCGAACGCCCTGCCCGGTTTTCGCGGAGACGGGGATGGCGTCGGTGGCGTCGAGGCCGACGGACTGCTCGATCATTTCCTGGGTGCGTCGAATGTCGGCGCTGGGGAGGTCGATCTTGTTGATGACGGGGATGACTTCGAGGCCGTGATTGATGGCGAGATAGGCGTTGGCCAGGGTCTGGGCCTCGACGCCCTGGGAGGCGTCGACGACGAGCAGAGCGCCTTCGCAGGAGGCCAGGGAGCGGGAGACTTCGTAGCTGAAGTCCACGTGGCCGGGGGTATCGATGAGGTTGAGCTGGTAGATCTGGCCGTCCTGCGCGGGGTACATCATGCGGACGGAGTGGGCCTTGATGGTGATGCCGCGCTCGCGCTCGAGGTCCATGGCGTCGAGCACCTGGGCCTGCATCTCGCGGGCGGTGAGCGAGCCGGTGAGCTCGAGCAGGCGGTCGGAGAGCGTGGATTTGCCGTGATCGATGTGCGCGATGATCGCGAAATTGCGGATGTGCTGACTGTCCATCGATGGGAAACGCGGGCGGGACCTGACGGGCGGGCAGGAAGTTCGCCGGAATGCTCAGTTTACCATCGGCAGGAGAGCGGTTCGGGACCTACAATAAAGCCTCTGACTCATGTTGATTGCAGTGAAACGAATTCTCCTGGCCGGGTGCGTTGTCGCGCTCGCGGGGCTGGCCGGATGCCCGCAGCAGACGGCGAAACAGGCTGCGCCGCCTAAACAGGCGACGGCGCCCACCATAACCCAGGCTCAGACGCCGAATGCACCCGCAACTGCCACTGCGGGACAAGCGGCTGCATCCAGGGCGGCGCAGGCCGAGGCGCCCCATGCTTCCGCGCCGCAAGAGGAGACAGAGCAGGACCGGCAGCTGATCGACTCGGTGGAGAAGGCGTACCACGCCGGGTTGAGCGACTACCAGCAGGGGCATCTGCAGTCGGCGCGGGCGAACTTCGATTACGCCGTGGACCTGCTGCTGAAGTGCCATTGCGATCTGAAGGGGAACGCCGCGCTTTCAGAAGAGTTCGACCACATTGTGGACGCGGTGAACACGCTGGAGATGGACGCGCTGCAGCAGGGGACGGGGTTCGGCACGCAGCAGGAGCAGGCGCCGGCGGATGTGGCCGGCAACATCACCACGCCGGCGAATCCAATCGTGGCGGCGAAGGCCGAAGCAGAATTGAAGACGACCCAGTCGGATTTGCCGCTGGTGCTGAATCAGTACGTCGAGAGCTACATCGACTTCTTCGAAAATAATCCCAGGGGGCACGGAACGATCGTCTCGTCGCTGGAGCGGATGGGGCGCTACAAGGCGATGATCGAAGCGGTGCTGAAGAAGGAAGGACTGCCGCAGGATCTGATTTACCAGGCTTTCGCGGAGTCGGGTTTCCGGCCGGAGGCGGTGAATGCACGCTCGGGAGCGGCGGGCATGTGGCAGTTCATGCCATGGGACAGCTACGGTCTGGAGCACAACGCCTGGTACGATGAGCGCTTCGATCCGGTGAAGGCGACCGAGGCGTACGCTCGGGAGATCAAGAAGGACTACGACCAGCTGGGCGACTGGTATCTGGCGATGGCCGCCTACGACTGGGGCGCGGGCAACGTGCAGAAAGCCGTGGAGCGCACCGGCTATGCGGATTTCTGGGAGCTGTACCGGCGCAATAACCTGCCGCAGGAGACGAAGAATTACGTCCCGGTCTTTCTGGCGGTGACGCTGATGGCGAAGAATCCACAGCAATATGGGCTGGCGAACATCACGACGGATCCGCCTCTGGTGACCGATACAGTGACCACGAACTATGCCGTGGATCTGCGGCTGGTGTCCGACATTGTGGACGCGCCGGTGCAGGAGATCGCGGGGCTGAATCCCAGTCTGATGCGCATGAGCACGCCGCCGGATGAGCCGTTCGAGCTGCACCTGCCGGCTGGGACTTCGTCCGTTTACGAAAAAGAAATTGCGGAGATCCCGATAGACAAGCGACGCTACTGGCGCTTCCAGACGGTGAAAGAGGGCGAGACGCTGGCCAGCCTGGCGCGGACCTGGCATGTGAAGGAGTCGGAGCTGGCGTTTGTGAATCAGCTGGAGACGGATGCTGACCTGGCGCCGGGCGATTCGCTGGTGATTCCTCTGGCGCCCGTGAGCGAGCGGGCTTCGCTGCGCAACACGCTGTACAGGCCGCGGCGCGGCGACACTCTGGTGACGATCGCCGACCAGTTTGCGGTGACCGTCCAGGAGCTGCGGCGGTGGAATCATCTGCGCAGCAATGTCGTTACACCGGGGCATCCGCTGTATGTGGCGGAACCGGCGCATGTGAGCTATCGTCACCGTCGTTCGCGAGGCCACCATGCATCGAGCTCCAGCGCTCATGGCCGTACGGCGCATCCAGGCGCAGCGGGGAGCAAGAAGAAACCGGCAACAAAAAAGCAGCACTGACAGCGAAACGACGGTCCCGTACACTCGTAGCACTCCAAGAATAAGGAAGGGCGGATGTCCTCTCTCTACGCCGGAGTGCTCGGCGCGATCATTCTGAGTCTGCTGGTGGTGTCGATCAGCCGGCTGGCGAAGGTGAAGACCAAAGCCGATTATCTGGTGGCCGGGCGCACGCTGCCGGCCTTCGTGCTGATCTTCACGCTGCTGTCGTCGTGGATCGGCTCAGGTTCGCTGCTGGGGGGCGCGGAGAACGCCTACAAGCACGGGTTTGCGGCGTTGTGGCAGGCGGGCGGCGGCTGGGCGGGACTGCTGCTGATCTACTTCATCGCGCCGCGGGCGCGGAAATTTGCGCAGTTCACTATCCCCGACCTGCTGGAGGCGCGCTACAGCCAGACGGCGCGAGTGCTGGGCGTGATAGCGATACTGTTTGCCTACACGGCGATTACCAGCTATCAGCTCATCGGCGGCGGCGACATCCTGCACCTCGTCTTTCCGACGATCATCACGGCTACGCTGGGCAAATACATCGTCACGGCATTCGTGATCGTCTTCACGGCGATTGCCGGCATGGCGTCCGTGGCCTACATGGACGTGGTAATTGGCATGCTCGCGACCATCACCATGTGCGTTGCGCTGCCGGTGCTGATTCATCACGCAGGTGGATGGGGCGCGGTGCATGCCGCGCTGCCGGCGACGCACTTTGAGGTGCTGGGTGACCTGAGCTTCACGCAGGCGATGGAACTGATGGTTCCCACGATGCTGCTGATGCTGGGTAACCAGGCGATGTATCAGAAATTCTTCTCGGCAAAGTCAGAGAAGGACGCGCGCGTTGCCGTGGTGGGCTGGATTATCGGAACGGTGATTCTGGAGACAGTGATTGTGGCGATTGCCGTGGTGGGGTCGGTGCTCTTTCCGCACGGCGAGGTGGCGCAACGGCCGCGAGAGATTATCGCCTTTTCGGCGCTGCATGGGCTGCCCGCCTGGCTGGGCGCGCTGCTGATGGGCGCGGTATTTGCGAAGATCATGTCCACGGCGAACAACTTTCTGTTCTCCCCCGCGACGAATCTGATTAATGACGTCTTTGTGCGATACATTTCGCCGGACGCCTCAAACAAGCGCGTCCTGCTGGTATCGCGATTGATGGTGGTGCTGCTGGGCATCTGGGCGCTCTACCAGGCACTGGGCACACAGAGCGTGCTGCAGAAGACGATTTACGCCTACACGATTTATGCGGCGGCGCTGACGCCGGTGATTCTGGCGGCCTTCTACTGGAAGCGCGCGAACGCGGCGGGTGCGGCCACCGCGATTGCAGCGGGAACATTCATCACGGTCTTTTGGGATACGGCTTTTGTGCAGGCGCACGTGCCGGTGTGGGCGGCGGAATCGGACTTCGCGATTTTCCCGGCTCTGGGTGCCGCGCTGCTGGGGCTGGTGCTGGTGAGCTATGTCACGCGACCGCCGTCGAAGGAGCAGGTAGATTTGTTTCATGGGGCGACGGGGGCGGAGGGCGCTACGGATTAAGGCGACGGCGTGCAGAATTGCAGGGGATTGTTTGACGTATGAACGTTCAGCACAAGACCACCTCTATTCAATGTTAAGCTAGCTTAAGCTGGAAGAACAAAGAACCGATGCAGGAAATTGGAGCTTTTGCCGCGAAGAACACGCTGGGCACGCTGCTGGACAAGGTTGAGCGCGGGGAGGAGATCGTGATCACGCGCCACGGTAAGCCCGTAGCCCGCCTGGTGCCCAACGTGGACCGCCCGGACCGGGATCAAATCGCGGCCGCCATGGAGCGGATTCGCACGCGGGCAGCAAAAGCGCGCCTCGGCGCCTTTAGCTGGAAGCAGGTTCGGTCCGACCGCGAGGCGGGGCGACCGTGAGCGTGATCGTCGACAGTTCAGTCACATTAGCGTGGATTCTAAGCGGCGAAACCACACCCGCGGTGCAGCGGGTATTCGAAAAAGTGGCGGCGAATCATGCGTGGGTGCCTTCGCTGTGGCGGCTGGAAGTGGCCAACGTGCTGGAGATGGGCGTGCGGCGCGGCAGACACTCCGCCAGATTCCGCGACGACACACTGGAGGACCTTGCACAACTCCCTATCCGGACCGATCCAGAGACTGAACGCCACGCATGGGAGTCTACGCTGCGTCTCGCTACCAGGCACAAGCTGACCGTCTACGACGCTGCATATCTGGAGCTGGCACTCCGCAAAGATCTGCCTCTCGCTTCCCTCGACGCGGAGCTACGAGCCGCGGCGACCAGGGAATCAGTCAACCTGCTCGGCTCATAGGAAGACGTCAGTAATTAATCGACCAGACCGCGCCGGATCAGACCCAGGCCTTCTTCTGTCGTGTGGATGCGGCCTTCCAACTGCGCGTCTTCGGCTAGTGCGAGCATCTCTTTGAACCGCGGGCCGGGTTTGTAACCGGCACTGATCAGATCACGGCCCGTCACGAGCAGCTGGGGGTGGACTTCTTCCTCGGGCAGCTCTTCCCTTTCTCCGCCTGGCGAAATCGTAAAGCGAGAGATCGCCGTGGCTGGACAGGACGTCCAGACGATGGAGCGCGAGATGCTCGTCGAATTTGGGCAGCCGGAAGAAGCGTTTCAGGGTCGAGTCCTTCATCTTCTCCACGTCGCCAAAGCGCATGTGATTTTCGACCAGGGCGAGGATCTGGGCGCAATCGTCGTTGGAGAAACGCAGGCGGCGGAGGATTTCGTGCGCGATCTTCACGCCGACTTCGACGTGGCCGTTGAAGCGGATGCGATCCGGCGGATTGTGCGAGAACGTCGCCGGCTTGCCGATGTCGTGGAGCAGCGCGCCCCAGGCGAGTGTTGGCGAGGCGCCGGCGGGCAGCCTCTCCAGCAGGAGAAGAGTGTGGATCCAGACATCGCCCTCCGGGTGGTACTCGGGCGGCTGCGTCACGTTGTGTAATTTTGTGACCTCAGGCAGAACTTCGCGGAGGAGGCCGGTGGAGTCCAGCAGCTCAAAAGCGCGACGGGCGTGGCCTTCCGTCAACATGCGGGTGAGCTCGTCGCGGACACGCTCGTGGCTGACCTGATGGATGCCTGGCGCGAACTGGCGGATCGCGCGCTCGGTCGCGGGCTCGATGGCGTAATCGAAGCGCGCGGCGAAGCGGATAGCGCGGAGCATGCGGAGCTTGTCTTCCTCGAAGCGGCGCGCGGGTTCGCCGATGGCGCGGATGATGCCGTCACGCAGATCCTCTTGTCCGCCTACATAGTCCAATACCGACGAGGTGAGGTTGCAGGTCTGGGCGTGGAGGATGGGATCGAACATCATGCCGTTGATGGTGAAGTCGCGGCGGAGGACGTCTTCTCGTGCGCTGGTCGAAAATTGGACTTCGGTCGGGTGACGGCCGTCCAGGTAAGCGACGTCGGAGCGAAACGTCGCCACCTCTGTCACTATTTCCGCACCGTCCTCCTCGTCGCAGACCAGCACTACGCCGAAGTGGGCGCCAACGGCGAAGGTTCGGGGGAAGAGCTCGAGGACGATGTCGGGATGGGCGCTGGTGGCGACGTCGAAGTCCTTCGGGGGCACGCCGAGGAGCAGGTCGCGTACGCAGCCTCCGGCAAAATACGCCTCATAGCCGGCTGCACGGAGGCGGGCGACGATGGGTTCGGCGACGCGTTGGGCGGCGGTGGGCATGCGAACACCTTCTACTATAGAGATGTGGCGACGGCAGGCAGCGGACGAAAGTGGAGTTGGGGAAACTGGCGTCGACGTTCATCGCATCGCTCTGAGTCACGCGGTCACCGCCGTATTTCTTTGTATAGGTGGCGTCGCCAAACTCAAGAACGCGACCCGCACGTCCACGGCATGTTTTGCTAGAAAGTCCTCGACATAATAGCGGCCGATTGGAGTGCCGCGATCAAAGCCCCAATGGGAGCTGATAGGCGTCGTTCTGCAAATCTCCAAAGCGCACCGCACCAACCCGTGGCGTCTGGCAACGCGGCCAAATTCCATGCTCTGCGGGCTGCGCGGTAAGGGAGATATGCGTCAACGTCCATGATTAGAGTACACGCTGTCGATGTGGTCCGGTCAAGGGCCGTACTTCTCAGGCAATAACAACTTGTCGGCCGGCATCCGTGAGCCTAATGCCAATTCCAGCTGCGCACGGATCGCAGTTCGGCCTGACCCACTCTGCCAGCCCACGACGGATTAGCACGTCAACCTTGTGCCCATGATGGGAAGTAGCCGATCGGGTAAACATCATCTGCGCAACGTATACCGGGAATGAGCCCCTTGCCGAGCTTATCGTTGCACCGTTCGCGGAGTGAACGATCGCCTGGGTATCAGCGTCGTCCCTCTTACTCCAATTCCTTCGCTGCCGATGGCTCTGTTCCAAATGTTATAACTGCGCAACGGTTCGATCATTCGGATCTCTGGAGCCGGCCGGCTCGGGAGGCGGTGCTTCCGTTGACGTCAAAGCAACGGTGACGCTATCAATGCTTGTGGTGGTGCCTGCCAGCGAGCATTCCAAGCACCGGAGGCCCGGTGTGGTTGCCGGGATCAAGGTAGTCTGGTCCGATTAGTCCGCCATCGAATGCTGTCCGATCGCATTCCAGTCGTAATCGCTGCCGGCTTCCCTGGATCGAACCGGCCCTTGCGGAAGCCCTAGGCGCCGGGGCGATCGACTTTGGCCCGATCCCGGCGGAAACCACGATCGAGTAAACACCGCCCCGTTCAACCCGCTGCGAATACTGCGCGCCATCATTTCCGAGAAAGTGAATGTATGGCGATGAATAATGCGATGGGCTCCCGGGAGAAAATGTGAACGAGGTGAGCGGCAGATCGTAGCTGACGTTCGAAAGTCGTGCTTCGGCAGAGGGGATACTGATGACAAGAAGGGCTGTGTAAAGAAATCGCCGCATTCTCGTTCCTTCCGTCGCGAGCTCCGATATTTTCTGTTCAGGGAACAGCGTGTTGACCTGCTGTAGTGTGTGACAAGCAGCGGCAGCCCTTGAGTGGTTGCGACTAAAGTGACTGCTGCTTGTAAAAATCTATCATGCTCTTCGGAGAGATTTCTGCCTCGGCCTTTCTACCGAAAAAGAATACCCCGCAGGCGGCATCGGCATTTTGTCGCTTCCGTGCAAGTCTATCGAAATAGCGAAGCCAGAAGGTGGCCACCGCGGCAGACCACGCGATCCGCTCGTTCCCAGTTAGGGCTCTCACAAAATAGCGAATGGACCAGTTCAGTGCGGTGCAGCAGGCGACGATGCCAGAGAAATCATGGTGGAATTTTCGAAATAGCCACCGATGACCGCTTAACGTAAATCGCGTGAAGTCGAACGCGCCTTCATGTACCTGCTGCATAAATGGCGTATGGGCGTAGACAATACCGTCGGGCTTTAGCACGCGATGGAACCCAAGCGACAATTTCTGGATCAAGCACATGCTCAAGAACGGCTTGGATAAGAACACCTCGAAACTCTCATCGCAAAACGGAAGGCGATGGCCATCGGCCACAAGCACCGTGTAGGGCGACACATAGATATCGGTACCGACCAGCGCGAGACTGAAGTCGGAATGCAGCCGGTACCGCTCCCGACCGCACCTCCGCCGACAGACAAGCACGCGCGGTCGCGTTGCCGTGGCTTTCACCAAGTCTATGAAGCGCCGACAGTAAGCTTCAGCATTGGGATTATTGCCAGACGCAAATCGCTGTATTTGTGCTTCAGTTCGTGGCCGAATCGTCTCGCGAAACATTCGGGCGGCCACCTTTTTCTATCAGCTGATTTTCATCAATTATGCTGTTCTCGAAATCTATCAAAATCGGCTGGTTCTTAATAATCGGGAATCCCCTGCTCCGATAGTCACAACCGGCGTTCGAACAGAAAAGACGGGCGTGTTCATCGGGGCGAGGGTCCCGAGAACGAAAAAGTGCACCTCGACATCGAGGGCACCTTAAGATTGAGGACACTTCATAATCCAACGGCATTACGCGATTCCGCTAAAATCAGCCGAGCCCAGGCCGATTATCCGCAAGCAGCGGCTGCGAAAAGTTGAAAATCTGAACCATCGAGGTCTGCTCCTTCCCAAGTCATGGATTGATGCGAAGGTTGGTGTGTCGCTCACGACGGGTCTCGAGATATTTCGTACAATTCTAGTGATCTGCGCAAAACAATCAAAAGTTGATTGCCTCTATGGTCGCCCAGGTAGTGGCAAATAAGGCCATATTCGGGATTAAGTTGATGACAACAGCAACGGTTTTATCCGCAAGCGGCGCCGAATACTACGCGGGTGTGTGGTCGGCGAATAACAGCACATGGGCGGCGGGTTCGCTGGTAAATGGTGTGGGCTATACCCAGTCCATCACTATCGACAATACAACGTTTCCAGACGGGACACTGATCTCCTGGTCATAGCCCCCCATGACGGCAGGGGGCTATGGTGTCTATGCTTATCCGGAAATTGTATATGGCTCCACGCCATTTTACGTGAACCCGATGTTCAATAGACCAGGTTGCAAATTTCACAAACCTGTCTGTTGACTATTCGATTTCCATTTCAGGAAACACGAATGGGTTCGATACTATTTTCGATATGTGGCTAACCTGGCCCGGAATGGAAACTCTGCGACGCAGCAATAAGATTGAAGTGTCTCACATACCGACTGGACGCCGCAGGGCATCGGCAAAGGCCTACGTTCTTAACGACGCGACACTTCAGAATGCGACGGTGTACGTAACCCCCGGGTACACCGACGGGATCGGTGACTTCTGGACAAATATAACCGTCATGCCGGCCAGTGACATGCTGTCCGCCACCATCAGCATTTCCGACGTTCTCAAGAGCCTTATCTGGAACGGCATCATCACCGGCCAGGAATATATCTCTGGTGTTGAGTTCGGAGCAGAACCGGTGGGGCTCTGGAAGTGTTTTGATAAACAACTTGAGTTATCAATGGAACGGTAATTCGACGATCGATCTCACGTCGGGAAACAATACGTATTCCGTTGGCGTCCCGGGAGGAAATGACATCCAAGGTAACGGCGAAATCGACACTGTCGATTACAACGGAGATTATTCGCAGTTTCAGATCAAGCAATCTGGCGCGTCTCTGTTGGTCGTCGAAAACGGTAATGTATCAACGCTCGATTTGCTAACCGGTATAACCTACATCGCATTCGCCGATGGGACCTATGACATTGCGACATCGACCTTTGCGGCAAACGGAACCCCGGCCGTCACGTCGATAACGAAATCGCTATAAACCGGAGACCTTAATAGCGGCAAAACCGGCACGCTGACGCTTAATATGAGCGAGGTTGTAACAGTGGCCGGCGGCACGCCGACAGTAACGCTTAATGACGGCGGCACTGCCACCTACACTTGGAGCGGTTCCGGGACCAACACGCTGACCTTCAGCTATACCGTCGCTACCGGGCAGAATACGTCCGAGCTGCAGGCGACCGCGGTCAATCTAAATCGGCGACCGTCACTGACGGTGCCGGCAATACTGCCAATCTCTCGCTCGCCGGCCTGAGCCAGAGCGGACCGCAGATCGACACCACGCACGGCCGGACCCGTTATTGCTAGCGATACGGTAAGTGGCAACACCGTTACCTTAAACGGGAGCGCCGAGGCCAATGACACCATCACCGTCCACGACGGACAGACGGTCCTCGGCACAACGACAGCAAATAGCAGCGGGGCTTGGAGTTATAGCACTGGCGTATTGGCTGCCGGCTCCAGGTTTTGACCGCAACAGCAACCGACGCCGCGGGTAACGCAAGCACAGTGTCAAATGCGATTGATCCAGTCATCCCGTTTACAGGAACTGAGTCGGGCACTCTTTCTGTCGCTAATGGCACCTCGGTTTTGATCACCGGCACGGTCAATAATACCGGGACGATCGCGCTCAACGCAGCCGGTAATGGCGCTGACTTGGCTGTCATCGGCACGACAGCGCTGACCGGCGGCGGCAAGGTGACATTGTCGAACAATACCGGCAATGTGATTGGTAGCAACGGCGCCGCCGCAACCCTCACCAATGTCAGCGACACGATATCCCGGCGCGGCACGATCGGCGACGGCCACCTAATTCTGAACAATCAAGGTACGATCAACGCCAACGGCAGCTTGGCCCTGGTGATCGGGACCGGAAGCAATACGGTCACGAACTCGGGAAACATGGAGGCGACCTCGACAGGCGGTCTCGACATCGACGTTAATGTCAGCAATTCCAAGACCATTGAGGCGCTCGGCACCAACACCAGGTAGTGATCCAAGGTGTGATCACGGATACCTCGACAGGCCTGATTCTGGCGTCAGGTTCTGGCGCCCAGGTTGACCTTTCCAACGCTACGATTTCAGGCGGGACGCTGCAAACCTCCGGCAGCAACGCATTCATCGAAACGGTGGCCGGCACCAATGCGTTCAACGGCGGAGCGATTAGTTCTGGCTCGACCGTCGAAATCAACAGCGGCACAACGCTGGCGATCGGCGGTACGGTTAAGAATTCCGGCAAGCTATTGGTGAATGGCGGCACTCTCGATGTCGCCGGCGCACTCAGCGGCGGCGTCACCGATGTCAGCGGCGCTGGCAAGATGGTGATCGCAGCTGCGAGCAGCGAAAATGTCGCCTTTATCGGGAATTCCACGGGGCAACTGGCCCTCGATCAGGCGCCGAGTTTCACGGGTCGGATTTTCTGGATTTGGCACGACCCAATCCATCGACCTTGCTGACATCAACTTCTCGGCCGGCGTAACGATGAGTTATGCCTCCAGCAATCGAAGGAACACCAGCGGCGT
>CAVPCE010000122.1:0-45806 GCA_963702295.1 uncultured Acidobacteriaceae bacterium
AGGACGCCGACACCGCGGCGGCTGAAGCTGCCTACGTCATGCACGCCATCGACGATCGGCTGATCGCATTTCAGCTTTGCAATGAGCCGGACCTGTTCTCGCGGAATGGGCTCGCAAACCGAACTACGGCTATGCCGAGTTCGCTCAGGAATGGCAGCACTCTGCGAGGTGATCCGGCAAAAGGTGCCGAACGCAGCCTTCGCCGGTCCGGACACCGCCTTCAACAACGAGTGGCTGGTGCCCTTCGCGAAGCAGTTCAAAATGAAGTGGCGTTTTCTCTCGCAGCACTACTACGCCGAGGGTCCGCCGACCGATCCGTCCATGACCATCGAGCGCCTGCTGCGGTCCGATCCAAAGCTCGAAGCGGAGTTTCAGGGCATGACGGAGACAAAGGCTGGAGTCGGGTCTGCCGTTTCGTCTGGCAGAGACCAACTCGTGCTATCAGGCGGCAAGCAGGGCGTGAGCGACACGTTTGCCTCGTCGCTTTGGGGTGCGGACCTGATGACCAGTTGGCGAAGGCCGGCGGTGTCGGGCATCAACTTCCATCGGCGGAGGGTACGGCTGGTACACGCCGATTGCAGGAACCGTGCCGAATGGCTTCCTCGCTCGTCCCATTTATTACGGCATGCTGCTCTTCGCCCAGGCCGGAAGCGGCCATCTGATCGACGCGAAACTGGATACGCAACAGTTGCCGTTGCTAACCGCCTACGGTCTCGCTAATGAGCCAGCGGAAGGCGGCAGTATGGCAAAGGCAGTCGTCTTCAACAAGGATGCTGATCGCGCCGTACACCTGACGGTCGACAGCGGCGGCGGAGCGACCCGGCGCGCGCTCTGCGTCTGGTCGCGCCGCGGCTCGATGACACCACCGATGTCACGCTGGGGATGAATCCGGTGGGTTCCAGCGGCGCATGGAACGCTGGCCGCGAGGAAGAACTGCCCGTCCACAATGGAGCAGCAAGGTCTTCGATTTACCGCCCGGCAGCGCTGCCCTCGTGACCTTCGACCACTAACGCAGAGCAGCAAGGATTGCCAGGTTGATCCCGATCATCAGCACCAATGAGACGGGGATGACCAGCAGCGCTTTACCCAGACGCCGCGGATCTCCTCCGGCAATGGCTCCGATCACGCGCGACGAGACCGCCAGCCCGGCCCATCCGCAGGTGATCACGATGCCGATGGCTGTTCCGGTCATGCGCGGGAAGGCATTGCCAACGATGGCGAGGGTGGTGGGAAAGACCGGAGCCATCGAAAGTCCGGCGAGAAACACCAGTATCCACGAGCGCCGATACTCTGTGGATGCGCAGCATGAGGAATGTTGTGACCGCCATTGCGACAGAAGCCACGAGCGTCACCTGAGCCGGGGGAACGCGGATGAGAACCGGCAGCCACCGCAACCCGGCCGAGCAGCAATCCCGAGGGCGAATCCCAGGTGACAGATGTTCAGCGCATGCTTTTCCGGAACGCCCTGCGCGATGAGGTGACGAACCAGCCAGTTCCACACGCCCACCTCGCACCCGATATAGAGAAACATGAACAGGCACAGGAGGAACAGAAGGGGGCGACCGAGCACCGGACCTGCGTCGGCGAGAATGAAGCGTCCCGCGCCCGTGGGCGGCGGCATGCGGGCGGCAATACTGGACGCCGAGTGCGACGACGCGTGAGCGCCCGCCACCCGCGAGCAGAGACGCAGCCCAGTTGCGGGAGTAAGATGTTGGCCGAGATAAACGGCGTGGCCAGTCCTCCAGGCCGAAGAAGATGTTCACCAGATCGAGCGCGCACCGCGCGGTGCGCTTCTCCCACGTCGCTGGATCGAGCGCATTGCGCGCCGGTGGTGACGATCCCTCCCGCCGATGCCAAGCAGAAACATCGGCGAACACAACACTGCGGAAGCCGGTGCGCGCGGCAGCGCCAGCAAGGCCAGAGATGAAGACCAGCCCGAGGCTGCAGGCCGAATTTCTTTCCGACATCGTCCAGCAGAGGTCCGACGCCCAGTGAAGCGATACGTCGGACCCCAGAGCCTGAGCGGTCGCGATGGTTCCGTTGTGCCGCGGCGTGAGGAGAAACCGGGCGGACAAATCAGGGCAGGATGCGTCCCCAGCATCGCAGCCGTCATGCCGTAGACGAAGATGGCGACTACCTGCGGCCGAGAATCAGCAAGCGAAAGATCTCCTTTGAACAGCGCGGCTGCGGGTCGGTCAGTCGGCGGGCACGTCGATCCAGCTGCGGCGCGATGGCTCTCGAGTTCCGCGCCCAGAATCACCAGCTGCCGCAGCCCGTCCGGCGAACTGAGGATAGTCCCGCGGCTATTTGCCGGATTGCGATAGAGGCATAGAAGCGGCGGAAGACCTGCTTGAACGTATCGTCGTACGCCTCGCTGTGGCCGCCGGGAGATCGGCGAAAGCCCTGCGCCGCCGGCTCCAGCGAACGACGGGTCCTTGATCATGATTCCGTTGCGGCCATCGCGATGTCCGATCCCAGAGTTCGTCGGGGCGCTCCTGGCCCCAGGCGACACCAGCCCCCGTGCCGCTGACCTCGATGCTGAGACGGTTCTTCCGCCCGGCAGAACCTGGCTCGCGGTCCATATGTCGCCTCGCGCGCGCTCGCTGCCATGCGAAAGATGACCGTGCCGAAGTCCTCGGTATCGATGCGAGCGTGTCGAGCGCTTCCTGCGCCAGGCCATCTGTCGAAAGGTCTCGACCGGGCCCGCGTGGCTGTTTCCGCGTTGTGTGAAACGTCTGGAGGTCGGCGCACGCAGGTTGAGACGAACGCGCAGGCCGCTCACATGCTCGGCCATATCGAACCAGTGGGATCCAACATCGGCCATGCAGCGTGACAGCCGCCCGTCTTTCGGAATGGGACGCGCCAGTTCCAGTCTGTTTCATAGAGCAGCCAGTCTTGCAGATAGGTACCCTGCACGATGAGAATGCTCGCCAGCTCCGCCGGCCGTACACAGCTGGCGCGCATCTGCTGGACCATCGGGTAATAGCGCAAGATTGTCGACAGACGCAGTTGCGAAGGTTTTTGCGTGCGGCAAGGACAGCCAGTTCCCTCGCCTTCGTCGGGCGCTCAGCCGCCAGCGGCTTCTTCGCAGAGGACATGCTTGCCCTGCTATCGAGCGCAGCTTTCGCCATGGGATAGTGCTGCGCGTTCCGGCGTGCAAATGTGGACGGCCTCGATAGCCGCGGATCGAGCGAAGGATCTTGATAATTCGATGGCGAATTTCGAGATACGCCAAAGGCCGACGCCAGCTTCTCTGCGGCCGCTCGTTGCGTTCCGCGATAGCAGCGATCTCGATCGCATTCGATGCGGCGAAGCGCTTCGAGATGAGCACGGCCCATAAATCCGGTACCCATCAGGCGGTTCTCATGCGTTTTCGTCATCAACTTTCTGATTGATTGCTTTTCACGTTCTAAACCCACCACGCGGCAGCGACCGGCTGCTCACGAATCACGATCCCGTTGAGGAAATTCCGCGGCTTTGGTCAGGCCTTCTTCGCGGGAGATCAGGTATCCTCATGCTCCACCGAAAGCACATAGTCGTAGCCATACATCCGAAGCGTCGAAATGAATTCGCTCCACCATTCGGCGCCGTGGCCGTAGCCGAAGGTGCGGAAGATCCACCCGCGGTTGCGCTCGTCGGTGTACTTCTTGGTATCGAGGACGCCGGTCAGCGGCAGGTTGCGGTCGTAGATCTGCGTGTCCTTGGCGTGGACGTGGAAGATGCAATCGCCCAGTACGCGAATCGCGGCGATGGGATCGATGCCCTGCCAGAACATATGGCTGGGATCGTAGTTGCATCCGACCGATGGCCGGCGATAGAGCGCAGCTTCAGCATCGTCTCCGGACTGTAGACGACGAATCCGGGATGCATCTCGATGGCGATTTTCACGCCGTGATCGGCGGCAAATTTTGCGTGCTTGGTCCAGTAAGGAATGACTTTCTTCTCCCATTGCCAATCCAGCAATTCCAGGAAATCGGGAGGCCAGGGGCAGGTCACCCAGTTGGGAAACTTGGCATTGTTGCTGTCGCCCGGACATCCGGAGAAGTCGATGACCACCGGAACGCCGAGTTTCTCGGCCAGCAGGATGGTCTTCTTGTTGACTTCCTGCGATTCGTGTGAGACGTCTCGCGTCGGGATGCAGGGCATTTCCATGGCAGCTCAGCGCGCTGATGGAGAAGCCATTGTCGTCGAGGCTTCTGCTTGAATTCGTTCAGCGCGGCTCGCATCCTCCAGCATGGAGAGCTTGCAATGCGGATCGCCGGGATAATTGCCGGTGCCCAGCTCCACCGTATCGATCTGCAGGCCTTTCAGTTTCGCCAGCACGGCGGGCAACGGCATTTGGGAAAGAAGCGGGGTAAAGACGCCGACCTTCATTGAAGACTCCGCGTGAGGGTTGACTGCAAGCAGCCATGATACTGCCACGCATGTCCTGCAACACGGGACAGGCGATCCTCGAAGAGTGGACGATCGTTGCATGGAAGCGATCCATTTGAAGCAAGGCCCGGCGCGCTGGGACGAACTGAGCCTCGGCGAGGTGATGCTGCGCCTCGATCCCGTGGAAGGCCGCATTCATACCACCCGGCATTTTCAGGTGTGGGAAGGCGGCGGCGAGTACAACGTGGCACGCGGCCTGCGGCGCTGCTTTGGCCTGCGAACGGCGATCGCGACAGCGCTGGCCGACAATCCGGTTGGCCGGCTCGTCGAGGACATGATCCTGCAGGGCGGCGTCGATCCGGCGCTGTTGCGATGGGCTCCCTACGATGGCGTTGGACGCACCGCGCGCAACGGTCTCAACTTCACAGAGCGCGGCTTCGGCGTGCGCGCGGCGACCGGCTGTTCGGACCGCGGCAACACGGCGATTGCCCTAAGCCGGCCAGGCGACTGGGACTGGGACGCCATCTTTGGCCCGGAGAACGGCGCGCGCTGGTTTCACACCGGCGGCATCTTCGCGGCGTTGTCGGAGACGACGCCTGCGGTTGCGTCGGAAGCCATGGACGCTGCGCGGAGGCATGGAACCCCGATCTCCTATGACCTGAACTACCGCGAGTCGCTGTGGAAGAGCATCGGCGGCAAGGGCAGGGCGCAGGAGATCAACCGCGAGCTGGTGCGCAAAGTCGATGTGCTGCTTGGCAACGAGGAGGACTTCTCGGCCATGCTGGGCATTGCGCTCCAGGGCGTTTCCGAGGCATTCCACGAACTGCCGATTGCCAGTTACCAGGCAATGCTGCGCGAGGTGGCTGCTGCGTATCCGAATCTGAAACTGGTTGCGACGACGCTGCGGACCGCGCACTCGGCGACGCGGAATTCGTGGGGCGCGATGGCGCTGGTTCTGGACGAGATCATTCACGTGCCGCAGCGCGAGGTGGAGATCCTGGATCGCGTTGGCGGCGGCGACTCTTTCGCATCGGGACTCATTTATGGGATTCTCGCGAGCAAACCCATTGAATGGGCGCTGCGCTGCGGCGTTGCGCATGGAGCACTGGCCATGACAACGCCCGGTGATACGAGTATGGCAACGCTGGCCGAAGTGGAGCGCGTGATGCGAGGCGAAACAGCCCGCATCGCGAGATAGGATCGCGAGGTGAGCATGTCAGCAAAAACGATGCAGTGGATCGAGCGCATTGGAATCGTGCCGGTGCTGCGAGCGCGTTCGACCAAAGAGGGCCGCGCGCTGGTGGAGGCGCTGGTCGCAGGCGGCATCACCGTCATGGAAGTCACGATGACGGTCCCGGGTGCGGTCGAGCTGCTGCGCGAGCTGAAGAAGACGTACGGCGATCGGCTTCTGCTCGGTTCGGGTACGGTAACCGACGTGGGCCAGGTGCAGGAGACGATCGCGGCAGGCGCAGAGTTCGTCGTCAGTCCCAGCTTTCAGCCTGAAGTAGTCGGCCGCACGAAGGCTCTGGGCAAAGTCTCGATTCCCGGCGCGCTGACGCCGACCGAAGTGATCACCGCCTGGCGCGCGGGTGCGGACTACGTAAAAATCTTTCCCTGCTCGGCGGTCGGCGGCGCCAGTTACCTGAAGGCTCTGCTTGCGCCGTTTCCCGAACTCCAGCTCATACCTACCGGCGGCGTCACGCTTGATACGGCTGCGGATTTCCTGAAGGCAGGAGCGCTGGCGCTCGGTGTTGGGACCGACCTGGTGAATCCAAAAGCCATCGCCGAGGGCAAGCCGGAGACGGTAACCGAGACGGCCAGGAAGTACCTGCAGATCGTCGCGGACTGTCGCCGATCCGGCTAAACACGCAGGCCGGTTTCTGGCGCCACATTAGCGTTGCTCGATTTCCTCCGAATGACGACCTGAGCTTGACAGCCATCCCTGTGCGGGATCATGCTCTCCCATAGTTATCTATAGGTCAATGCGGATCGCATGAAAAAGAAAACTGACACGCTGCAGGGAGCCCTCGATCTGCTCGTACTCCAGACGCTTGAAATGGGCTCGATGCACGGTTGGGGAATCACACTGCACATTGAGCGCGTCTCCGACGCCATTCTGCGGGTGGAAGAGGGATCACTTTATCCCGCTCTGCACCGCATGGAACAGGAAGGCTGGATTCGGGCCTCCTGGGGTCTGAGTGAAAACAACCGCCGCGCGCGCTATTACCAACTCACCGCTCTGGGCCGAAAGCAGCTGGCCGCCAAGCGGGAGAACTGGAAGAAGATCACCGGCGCCGTCGGCATGGTGCTGAGTTACGCGACCGGGAAGGCCTGAAATATGGCATGGCTGCGCCGCATTCGCGCCCTGTTCCATCGAGAGGCACTCACGCGAGAGCTGGACGAGGAGCTTCGGTTCAACCTGGACATGCGTGAGCAGCGGAACGTGGATGAGGGCCTGGCTCCTGAAGAAGCGCGCCGTTGTGCAAGACTGCGTTTCGGCAACGCACTCACCGTCCGAGAGCGGACGATGGGCATCGACATTGCGCTGGCAGTGGAGGAATTATGGCGGGACGTCCGCTACGCACTGCGGCGGATCAGGAGATCGCCTGGATTCTGCCTGACAGTAGTCCTGACGCTGGGACTGGGCATTGGGGCTAATCTGGCGGTTTTCCGGCTCCTGTATACCGTAGTCTTCGCGCAGCTACCGGTTACGCGCCCTGATGAGTTGGTGGCGTTGCAGGCAGTGCAGTCGCCCTTTGACGGGCAATGGTTCATCTCTTATCCGGCGTACGAACGGCTGCGCCAGGCCACGGGCGCGGCGGCACCGGTGATCGCTCGGACGGGCTTTGGGATGGGGCTGCTGCAAATGCCGAATCAGCCGGGAGAGGATGCGCGCTTTCAACTCGTGTCCGACAACTTCTTCAGCGTTCTGGGCGTGCAGGCGGCGTCGGGAAGGCTGCTGGAGGCGAGCGACGGCCGTCCAAATCCCGATGAATGGCCTGTAGTGCTGCGGTACGGATATGCGCTGCGGCAGTTTGGCACGACGCAGATGGCGGGGCGGCATGCGGTTCTGAATGGAATGCCGGTGGTGATTGTTGGGGTGACAGAGAGGCGCTTCCTGGGGGTGGTGACGGGATACGCGCCAGATCTCTGGCTGCCGCTGGAGGCGGAGTCATCCGGCAACGCAGGAGCGTGGTTCGATTCCGTGGGCCCGGGGCACGGCATCCACCTGAGCGATCCGTGGCTGCAGCAGCCAGGGATCTTCTGGCTGTGGGTGACGGCGCGGGTTCCCGTAAAGGAAAGGGCTGAGGATGCGGCGCGATGGACGGCGGCGCTGCAGCCGGATCTGGCTCTGATGGCGGATGCGGCGCGCACTCCGCAAGCCAGGGCGACGATTCTGCAGTCCGAGGGTAAGGCTGATTCCAGATGGCAGCGGCGAAGGTTCGCTCGGCGACGACTCGCGGCTGCCGCTCGCGCTGCTGATGGGGCTGGCGGGGGCAGTGTTTTTGGCCGGATGCCTGAACCTGGCAAATCTGCAGGCCGCAAGGCTTAGCGCGTGGCAGCGGGACTTCAGCGTGCGGATGGCGCTGGGCGCGGAGCGCTGGCGGCTACTGCGTCCCATCCTGACCGAAGACGTGCTGCTGATGCTGGGCGGTGGCGTGCTGGCGGTTCTAACGGGACGAATCGCGAGCGTGGTGCTGGTGGGGTGGGCTTCGAGCCGAGACTGGCCGCTCGATCTGAACCTGTACTCGGGGCCGCGTGTGCCGGTGCTGGCGGGCGGCCTGATGATCCTCGCGCTGTGCGTCTTCAGCGTGTTGCCGGCGTGGCACTCGGTGCGCGGGCGCGCCTCCGGAACCATTAGGGCTAAGCGAATGCAGGCTGGGGCGGCGCAGAGCGCGGGGGCTCGGCGATGGTCAAGCGCAATGCTGGCGATGCAGGTGAGCTTTTCCCTGCTGCTGGTGGCCATGGCGGCGTCTTTTGCGCGGACCCTGGTTCATCTGACCCGCCAGGATACGGGGATGGACCGGGAGCACGTGTTGTCGGTCCACGTGGACCTGGTGCACGGCTATGCGGACGAGCACAGGAATCTGCCTGTGCTGTATCGCACGCTGACGGAGCGACTCGATGCGCTGCCCGTGGTGCGAGAGGCCGCGGTGGCCATGTGCCGGATTCCGTTTTGCGGCTGGAACACGGCGCTGCACGCATTTGGAAATCCCGATGCGGGCGCGCATGGAGAAGAAAATCACATCGGCCCGGGCTACTTTCGGGCGCTGGGTATCCCGCTGCTGCGCGGCAGAGACTTTTCCAATGCGGATCGAGCGGACACGGAGAAAACCGCAATTCTGAATGAGGCGTATGCAAGGAAGCTGTTCGGGAATGAGAATCCGCTGGGGCACTGGATCGGGTATGAGAGAGCGCCGCACGATCACGAATTTCTGGTGGTAGGAGAAGTGGCGGACGCACGTGTGGATGGACCCCAGTGGGCGGCTCCGCCTGTCGTTTATCTTTCCGTGGATCAGAATCCGGCGCCGATCCACTCGATTGAGGTGCGAACGGCAGGACCGGCGGACGCTGCCGCGGCACAGGTGCGGGAGGCGCTGCGCACCTTCGATCCACGGCTGCCGGTGACGGACATGGCGAGCCTGGGAACAGAACTGGACGATGGGCTGACCCAGCAGAAGTTGCTCGCCCGGCTGACAACCGTGATGGCGGGGCTGACCCTGGCGATGGCGGCGCTGGGTTTCTATGGAGTGATGTCGTACCGCGTGAGCCAGCGCCGAAGCGAGATCGGTGTGCGCATGGCGCTGGGCTCGACGCGCGGGCAGGTGCAGAGGCTGGTGCTGCGTCAAACGCTCGTCGTGATGGCTGCGGGACTGGCGCCCGGTCTGTTCCTGACGGTCATGGCAACGCATGCAGCCCGGAGCCTGCTGGTTGGAGCTCGCTCATCCGCATGGCTGGCGCTGGCCATCGCCATCGCATCGCTGGCCGTAGTGGGAGCGATGGCTACGCTGGTGCCCGCCTGGCGCGCCTCGAAGGTGGACCCGATGGAAGCGCTGCGCTGGGAGTGAGGGGGTTGAGATGGGGATGTTCCGCCGAATCCGCTCGCTGTTCCGTGGGGAGGCCGTCTCTCGGGAGCTGGATGAAGAAATGGACTTTCATCTGCAGATGCGCGAACAGCGAAACATCGAGGAAGGGATGAAACCGGCGGAGGCGCGGCGCCGCGCGCGGCTGCGATTTGGCAATCCGGCAGTGTGGCGAGAACGAGTGAGCGAAGCCGATCTGCTGCTGCTGCCGCAGACCGTCTGGCAGGATGTTCGCTTCGGCAGCCGAATGCTGAAGCGACACCTGGGCTTTACGCTGACGGCGATCTTTGCCTTGGGGCTGGGGATCGGGGTCAACACCGCCGCGTTCACTGCGTACAAGGCGTTCTTCGCGCGAAAGCTGGACGCACGCGACCCGGCGTCGATGGTGAACCTGGCCGTCGTGCTGCACAGCGGTGCGACGAATCCAACTTTCAGCTATCCCGACTATGAGGCATTCCGGGATCAGGTGCACGCGTTTAGCGGAGTGATTGCCGTGTCGCTGCCGCAGTATCCGACATTCACCGCGCCCGGCGGCGTCGAGATCCACACAGATGACGGTGCGGGATGGCTAATGGGCAAGCTGGGGCTGCTGCCTTCAATCGGCACCAGCGAGAAGGCGATGACCCTGGCGGTGAGCGAGAACTACTTTTCCGTGCTGGGGGTGACGGCGCTGCGGGGAAGGCTCTTCGAAGCCAAAGATGCGTCGGAACTGGAGGAGGCGCCGGCAGTCGTGCTCAGCGAGAATTTCTGGCAGCACCGATTCCTGAGCGACCCGGCGATTCTGGGCAAGACGGTGCGCCTGAACGGCGCCGCGTTCACGGTGATGGGAATTGCACCACACAATTTTGTGGGGACGTTCGTTGCCGCCCCGGCGATATGGCTGCCCCTCCCCCTGGAGCCGCTGGTGAATCACGGAAGCACCCTGCTCACGGACCGCGAGCAGGAGTGCTGCCATTTGCATGCCCGCCTCGCGCCGGGGAGCACGATGCGCGAGGCCGAATCGGAGATGACCGTAGTGGCCGATCATCTGCGCGCGTTCCATAACCCGCATTCGAATCGCGCGCAGCAACTCGCGGCGCTGGTGTGGCCGGGGTCCCCCTTCCCCCTCCCCGATCTGGCAAAACCGCGAACTTCGGCTGTCCATGCTTTTCGTTTTGATCGCGGTCGGAATGGTTCTCGTCGTTGCGTGCGCCAATGTGGCGAGCCTGCAGCTGGCGCGGGCAGCGACGCGGCAAAACGAGCTGAGCATGCGTTTTTCGCTGGGAGCGAGCCGGGCGCGGATCGTTCGCCAGTTGCTGACCGAAAGCACGCTGCTGGCGGTTCTGGCAGGAGTCGCAGCCTTCTGCTTCAGCTGGACGCTGCTGCAGGCTTCGGTAGTGCTGATAGCCGACGCGTTTCCGGATCAGTACGGGACGTTCGTTTTTCACGTGACGCCGGATCTTTCCATCTTTGCGTTTGTGACGGCGATATCGATGGCGACGGGATTCCTGTTTGGGCTGGCGCCGGCGCTGGAAAGTTCGCGCTCAGCCGTAGCATCGGCGATCAAGGCGAACCCGTCGACATCTCCGGCGCGCGGGCGGCGGGTACGGCACGCCCTCATCGAAACCCAGGTAGCGGTGTCGGCGGTGCTGGTGATTGCGGGGAGTCTGATGGTGCACAGCGCGATCCGAGCGGCCTCGATGGATACAGGCTATGACGACCGGCACACGATCAGCCTGGATCTGGCCTTTCCGGGAACACCGGAGTACACGCCGGAGCACGAGGCAGTGCTGGTGCGCGAGCTGCGTGGGCGCATTGCGGCCCTGCCGGGGGTGGTGGATGTGATATCGGGTCGGGCGCCGGATGACGGCGCTCCCGCCTGGGTGGCCGTTGCGACCAATGGCGAGGCGCCTTCACCGCAGAATGTGAAGACCTACGTGTATTACAAATGGGTCGAGCCGAAGTACTTCGCGACCCTCGGGATTCCCCTGCTGGAGGGCCGTGGAATGATGGCGCAGAGCGCTCAGCCGGAGCCGTTGATCGTCCTGAGCGAGTCGGCGGCGCGGCAGATTTTCCCGGGGCAGAATCCGCTGGGCAAGAACACTCCGCCTGGGAGTGAACGGCTTCTATCAGGAGCGGGAGCAACAGGTCCCGGATGGGCCGGTGTGGCGGGTAATCGGAGTGGCGCGCGATACACGAGGAGTGCTGGTCGACGGCGCGGACTCGGCAATGGCTTATCTGCCGCTGGCGCCTGATCACCTGGCGGAGCATCCCATCCTGATCCGCACGGTCGCCGACCCGAAGCCGACGATCCATGCGCTGGCGGGGATCGTAACCGGGGTTGACCGGAATCTGGCCGCGCAGGCGCAGACGCTGAAGACCATGTTGCGGCAGACCCCGCCATTTCTCATCTCATCGTTGGCCGCGTCGGTGGCGATGACCACCGGCCTCCTCGGCCTGCTGCTGGTGACAGTCGGCATCTACGGCACCGTGAGCTATATCGTGGTGCAGCGCACGCGGGAGGTAGGCATTCGCATGGCACTGGGCGCCCGCAGAGGCAATGTGCTGCTGCTGATCCTGCGGGAGAGCGCGCGACCTGTGGTGTTTGGACTGGGCATCGGGCTGGTGCTGGCCGCGGGCGTCGCCTGGCTTTTGCGGCACTTGCTCTATGGAGTGCCTATCCTCGATGCGGTCTCGTTTGGCGGCGTCTCGCTGTTGCTGCTGAGCGTAGCGCTGCTGGCGGCGTTCTTCCCTTCCCGGCGTGCGATCCGCGTGGATCCGATGGTAGCGCTGCGCTACGAGTAAAGCCGCTACTCGTGGCGCAGAGCCTGCATGGGATCGACCGAAGCAGCGCGACGCGCAGGAATCCAGCTGGCTCCGAGGGCGATAAAAATCAAACGCCGCAGAGCCGGCGAGCGTTGCCGGATCCCACGCCTTAAGCCCATACAGAAGGCTCGCGATGAGACGCCCCAGCGCAGCGCGCCGGCCAGGCCCGACCACCGCTCCCAGCACGACCATCCACGAGGCTTCGCCGAGCATGCTGCGCAGCACGCGTCCCGGCTGTGCGCCCAGCGCCATGCGAATGCCGATCTCGTTCGTTCGCCGCGCCACCGCGTAGGCCATGATCCCGTAGATTCCGATGGACGCCAGCAGCAGAGCCACCAGCCCGAACCCTGCCGTCAGATCGGCGAGGATGCGTTCCTGCTGCATGGTCGCCGCAATCTGCTCTTTTTGCGTCCGCACATCCGCCAGGGGGAGATTCCTGTCTACTGATTGCACGGCCGCCCGCAGCGAGGGAACGATGGCGTCCTGCTTGAGCCGGGTCGATATCTCATAGGTCATTCCCATTCCGCCTTCGGGATCGCCATGCTGCCGATACGGCATGTAATAGGTCGGCTCGATTGCATCCTGCACGCGGTCGTAGTGCGCGTCGCCGCAGATGCCCACAATCGTGACCAGTTGGGGATTCATCTCGCCGCTGCGAAAGGTCTGGCCCAGCGGATTAGTCTTCGGAAAGAATTGCGCTGCCAGCGTCCGATTGATGACCGCTACCTTTCTCGAGGTCTCGGAGTCGCCGTCGTTGAAGCCGCGCCCCTCGACAATTGGAATGCCCATCGTCGCGAAGAAGCGTTCTCCCACAGCGTTGTACTCCGCATACCGTTGGTTCGCCGTTTTCGGCGTGCCTGAGGGCGTGAACGCTCCATTGGAGATGCTTCCCGCGATCATCGGGTTCTGGGAAAGCGTGATCCCTTCCACACCCGGCACGCTGGCCAACTTTTCTTCCAGCACCCGATGCAGCGCCACATCTTTGCCAGCGGGATATCGCGTTCCGGGCGGATTGATGTCGAACAACAGCAGATCATCCGGTCGAAACCCTAACCGGGCGCCATTGAGGTTGACGAGTGTCCGCACGAAGAGGCCTGCCCCGATCAGGAGCAGCATGGAAAGCGCAACCTGCACGACGACAATCGCCTTGCCGCCCAACCCTCGCCGACGGTGGGTCGTGGTTTGTGCTGCCTCCTTCAGTCCCGCGCTCACGTTCACCCGCGTCGCCTGCCATGCGGGAGCCAGCCCGAAGACCAGGCCTGTGACGACGGAGACCGCGGCGGTGAACGCAAAGATGCCCCAGTCGAAGGTCGCGTTAAAGGCCGGCGGTCCCCAGGGATCGGCCAGCAGCCGGGGAATGACGTTGCGGGCGCCATACGCCAGCAGCAGCCCCGCCGCCCCGCCCATCGTCGAAAGCAGCAGACTCTCGGTGAGCATCTGGCGCAGAATCCGTCGCCGTCCTGCACCCATGGCCAAACGGACGCTCATCTCTCTTTGCCGCGCGCTGCTCCGCGCCAGAAGCAGATTCGCCAGGTTTGCGCAGGCCAGCAGCAACACGAATCCGGCGAGCCCGACAAGCACGTAGATCGGCTTCGACAGTTCTGCATTGCCGTTCTGTCCCCGGCTGCCATCATGCAGCAACAAGGTCGGCATTTTAGCGTTCGCTTTCACTGGAATTTCGGCTCGGACCGCCGCCTGAAAAACCGCATTCATCTGCGCCTGCGTGCTGGCAGTGGTCACGCCAGGGTGCACGCGGGCCATCATCATCACCCACCAGAGCTCGGTATTGATCAGCAGCGACTTCGAACCGAATGGCGCGACGATCGGCTGCATGCTGAAGGGCAGAAACACCTGTGGCGACCGCTGCGCTCCATAGGCGCCCGTGAACTCGGGTGGATTCACGCCGATGATGGTCATCGACGTTCCATTGAGAAAGACTGTTTTCCCGACCACGCTCGGGGATCGGCCGAATCGCTTCGTCCAGAATTCATTGCTGATCAGGATGACCGGGCCGCTGCCGGCTGAGCCGGTCGTCGCGTTCTTCGATGGCGCGCCCCAGAGCCGGTTGCACCTGCATCGTCGCGTAGAAGTTGCCCGAGACCATCTGGGTACTGCACCGACTCCGCCTGCCCATCGATCGTCGCTGTCATCCGAAAGCTGTTCTTGAAGGCGCACAATTCAACCAGCGCGTTCTTCTCCTTCCGCATTTGTTCGTAGACCGGATACGGGAAAGACGTCGTCTCCCGTTTATCCGTCCGGGGTCTCATCCGAAATAGCCCCAGAAGCTGTGAGCCACGTCATCGTTATCTGTATTCCACAGCAGCCGCAGTTGCTCAGGGTGCGGCACGGGAGGCGATCCAGCAATGCGTGTTGCGCCGTCGTGAAGATCACGGTGTTGGCGCCGATGCCCAGGGCCAGGCGAACCCACGGCAATGGCCGTGAATCCGGGGCTCCGGGCCAGGGTGCGCAGAGCATAGCGGATGTCGCCGCGTAATTCGTCGAAGCCGCGCGTTCCCCAGGCCTGGCGCGCATTCTCCGGGCCGCTGCCACGCTGCCGAGTTCCGCACGCGCCCGACGCTCCGCCTCGGCGTGCGGCATCCCGGAGCGCATCAGGTCGTCGGCATAGCTCTCGATGTGGAAACGCAGCTCCTCGTTGACCTGCGCGTCGACCTCCTTCTGGCGGAAGACGCCGCGCGCCCAGGTGCGCATCCGGCTGCTCAGGCTCATAGCTCCTCCGGCACGGTCTTCAGGATGGTTCCGACAACGTCGGCAAACTGATGCCACTTTTTCTCTTCGGCCTCGAGCCGGCGACGTCCCCAGCGGTGAGCCGGTAGAAGCGCGCGCGGCGTTTGTTTTCGCTTTGCCCCCACTCGCCGGCGATCCAGCCCTCATGCTCCAGCCGATAGAGCGCGGGATAGAGCGAGCCCTGATGGATCTCCAGCCGGTCCCGCGAGAGCTGCTGAATGCGCAGCAGCACTCCATAGCCGTGCAGCGGCCCGAGGGAGACTGCTTTCAGCACCAGCAGGTCGAGAGTGCCCTGCAGCAGATCCAGGGCGGAATCGTTGGGCATGGGGTTCTCCTAGCCAATCTTGGAGAGTATGCCTCGACTCTCCCAGACTGTCAAGGAGAGCCATCCGTGGACGCGTGAAGCCGCTACAATTTCGCTCATGGCAACGAAGACAGCGACGAAGAAACCTGGCAAAAAAACGGCGCGGCGCAGCGCGAAACCCCCGGCCAAAGCTCCCGCGAAGAAAGCGACGGCACGAGGCAAGGTTGCCGCGGGCAAACCGGCCCAGGCGAAGGCAGTCAGAAAAGATGCTGGGCTGGAGCTCGATCCAAAGCGAATACCGGAGTTGCTGCGCCGGCTCGCGGGTGCGTATCCCAACGCGGAGTGCGCACTCCATCACAGGAATCCATGGGAGCTGTTGGTGGCAACCATCCTGTCGGCGCAGTGCACCGACGCGCGCGTGAACATGGTGACACCGGAGCTGTTTCGGAAATTCCCCACGCCACAGGCCTTTGCCCAGGCCTCCCTGCCGGCCATTGAAGAGGAGATTCGCTCCACGGGCTTCCACAACAAGGCAAAGTCGATCTCCGGAGCGGCGAAGGCGATCGTGAGCCAGTATGGCGGCCGCGTGCCGGAGACCATGGCCGAACTGCTGCCGCTGCCCGGCGTGGCGCGCAAGACGGCCAACGTGGTGCTCGGCGTGGCGTTCGGCAAGGCCGAGGGCGTGGTCGTGGACACGCATGTGCTCCGGCTCTCGCATCGGCTGGGGCTCACCCGTGCGGAAGATCCAAAGAAGGTCGAAGAGGATCTGATGCGAATTATTCCAAGGGATCGCTGGATCGCCTTTTCCCACGAGATGATCCACCACGGCCGGCAGATCTGCATAGCCCGCAAACCGAGGTGCATCGATTGCCCTCTCGAGAACCTGTGCCACGCGCCGGACAAAACCTGGTCGAGCGTCTAAGGAGAGCCGATGATCTCTGCTTTGCTCGTATCGCTTCTGATGGCGTTCCCAGCCGCGCAGGGACACCAAGCTCCGGCGGTTTACCGTGTGCGGATCGACACGACCGCGGGCAGCTTTGTCATCGAGGCCCATCGCGACTGGGCCCCGCATGCAGCCGATCGCTTTTACGAGCTGGTACGCGACGGCTACTACAACGACTCGCGCTTTTTCCGCGTTGTCCCGGGCCGCTGGGTGCAGTTCGGCATCAGCGGCGACCCGCAGGTGGCTGAGCGCTGGCGGGATCGCGTGATCACTGACGATCCGCTGATCAAGCCCAACACCGCGGGGTTTGTAGCGTTCGCGAATACCGGGCCGAACACCCGTTCCACGGAGATCTATATCAATACCGGTGACAATACCAGGAACGATCACGAGAACGGCTTTGCCCCGTTCGGACAAGTAATCTCAGGCATGGGCACGGTGGAGAAACTGTACGGAGGATACGGCGAGCATTCGGGCGGCGGCATGCGTGCCGGCCATCAGGACGCGATGTTCCACGGCGGCAACGCCTGGCTGGATGAGAATTATCCAAAGCTGGACACGTTGATCCGGGCAACGGTGATCCGATAATTACGCGGTGTCCGAGTCGAAGCTGATGACCACTTTCCCCCGTGCCTGCCGGGTCTCAAGATAGTGCAGCGCCTCCGGGACCTTTGCCAGCGGGTAGCGGCGGTCGACCACCGGCGTCAGCTGGCCGGACGCCATCCAGTCGCCGAGCAGTGAGAGATCTGCGGAGTTCATCTTCGCGATGAAGAAGAGCATCTTCCGCTTCCGAAACGGCGAAAACGCAACAATGGCGAGCAGGCGACCCAGAAAGGGCAGGATTCCGCTGGCAGGTCCACCCACGCCAACATAAATGCCCTGGGGCGTGAGGGCGCGGCGCAGGTCGGCGAGCGAGTGGCTGGTATAGCAGTCGAAGATGACGTCGTAGAGACGACCCCCGCGAGTGAAGTCTTCCTGGGTATAGTCCAGTGCGCAGTCGGCGCCGAGGGCGCGGACGAAATCCAGATTGGCCGCGCTGGTGACGGCGGTGACGTGGGCTCCGAGGATCTTGGCGATCTGAATGGCGAAGGTGCCCACACCGCCTGAGGCTCCGTGGATGAGGACCTTCTGGTCGGGGCGGACGCGGCCCTTGTCGCGCAGGCCCTGGAGCGCGGTCATTCCGGCGACGGGGACGGCGGCGGCATGCTCATAGGGAACGCCCTTCGGGCAGGCAACCACGGCGGACTCGCCGGTGCAGACATATTCGGCAAAGGCGCCCGGGCAGGAGCCGAAGACAGCGTCACCGGCGTAAAAGCGGGTCACTTCAGGTCCGGTCGCCTCCACCACTCCGGCGACATCCACGCCGCGAACAGCGGTGCGGGGGCGGCCCAGGCCGGAGAAAAGCCGGATGAAGGGCGCGCCGTGCAGCAGGTGGTAGTCCAGAGGATTGACCGAGGCAGCGCGAACCCGCAGCAGCACCTGATTCGGGGCCGGGGCCGGACGGTCGAGAGTTTCCAGGCGAAGAACGTCAGGGGAACCATACTGCCGAGCCACGATTGCTTGCATCGGGAGCCCTGCTTTCAGACAGGAGAAGCATAGCTCGGCGGGGGAATCCGTCAACAGGAATTCCGGAAGGCGATGGTTGGTCACGAATGGCACGGCGGAAAACGGGTGGGGCGCATCCAAATAATCGTTGGAGGAGAATCAATGAAACGTGTTCTTTCAGCCGTTTGTTGTCTCGCGTTGTGCGCCCTTCCCGCTTTGGGTCAGAAGAAGGCAATGGGAGCGGGCATGACCGACCAGCAGTTCGTCGACTTTGCCGCTCAAACCGATATGGTGGAAGCCAATCTGGGGCAGATGGCCCAGAACGTTGGCGACTCCCAGGCAGTGAAGGATTTCGGACAGACCCTGGTCACCGATCACACCAAGGACTTCGGCGATCTGCACACCGCCGCCCAGCAGGCCAGCCTCACGGTTCCGGATGCGATTGATGCCGCCCACAACAAGGCGATGGTCAATCCTTTCCAGAAACTGAAGGGCGCGGCCTTCGACAAGAAGTTCGCTCAGGAGATGGTTGCCGGACACACGAAGGCAATCGCGGTTTACAAGAAGGAATCGACGGACGCGAAGAATCCTGCACTCCAGCAGTACGCGCAGGCCGCATTGCCCGTCCTGCAGCAGCATCTGGACGCGGCCAAGGCCCTGGGCAAATCCAAGTAACAGCCGATTTCAGGCTGTCCTGACAGGCGAGTTCCCTGCTCTGTTCCTCCCCTGGAACAGAGCGGGGAACAACTGTGTTTGCGTGTTGGTTGTGGTGAGTGACCGGCGACGCGATCGCATTCTTGCAGGAAACCAGACAGTTTCCTGATCAAGGCATCTATTTGGCCCGCATGCGGTTGTTACGGGGATTCTCTTCAACTTCGGCCATCCCCAGCACTTTCATAACGGGTGGAACGTACATCGCAAAGCGGCCTCGCAGTCCCTTCTTCAGGCCGTACCAACCGCCAATTGGGTTGGTCGCAGAACGTGCCCAGGCTTCCACAGTCCCTTCTGTCGCAGGCTTCTGCTCATCCGCGCTGCCGAGGAGCATCCAGTCGCCGTGGTCCCTGAGCATCTTTTGAAGATCCTCCAGACACCGTAAGTCGTAGCGAAGCTCTGTTTTGCCTGCCTGAACAACCAGAGCTGGTGGGTTCGCGGTGGGATCTTTGTAGGCCTGGAATTCAGAAGAACCTGGCGGTGTCTTTAAAGTCCAGGGATTTGATTTGGTTCCAGCGGCAGCAGGCATAACAGGAACGCTCCTTCGAAGGCTCAGAGAAGCATCTGGGCAGACACTTCCCGGAGCCTCATCTTCCTATCGGGAGATAAGGGTGTCAACGCACCGAATGGTGCGTAATCCTTACTTCGTGTGCCAGGTCTTCTGGCCCCATGCGAGCAGGCTCCTGAACGTGGGCATAAGCCCTTTGCCAGACGGGGTGAGCACGTAAGGCGCCGTGCGAACGGGCTGGCCCGCGCCCCTCATTACCAGGCCAGAAGCGACGAGCTCGCGAAGATTGCGAGTGAGCTCCTTCGAACTAATGCCAGAAACCTCCGAGAGAAGCTCGTTGTATCCCTGTGGGCCATTGAGAAGGAGAGCACGCAGCAACAGCAGCTTCCATTTGCCGCCAATGACATGGATGGCCTGCTCCACCGGACAGGCTCTGACGGTTTTGTCGGCGGATTCGGTGTCGGGCCCGCGCACTCTCGTAGCAGACATTCCGTCATCGTAGCCTACGGGCGGCTCTTGACCGGTCCCCCCGGGCGTTCCCGGGGTCCGACAAACACCGTGCAGTGGGAACGTCGGTATTGTCGGCGGCAATGAGTCGGATCGCCTCCGATGCCCGTACAGGTGTCGGCACAGGCACGTATCCTTCTCGCGCCCATAATTATTTTCGCCCGAACCGAACTTTCTCTCCCCCACGCCCTCTTTGAGACATGCGCATCCCACCTCACGCGAAGGAGTCCGCGCCCCCAACGCAACCCTTCTCGTCCTTCTCGCCCAAAGCGGCGACCGGGGCGCTCTTGAGCAGCTCCTCCGTGAGAGCTATGCGCCGTTGTACCGCTACATCATTCGCCTGGTCGGAGCCGCCCTCGCCGACGACATCCTGCAGGAAACTTCACTCCAGATCTTTCGCAAGCTCCCCTTCCTGCGCGAACCCGCCGTCTTCCGGCCCTGGACGTTCCGTATTGCCTCGCGCATCGCCTTCTCCCATCTCAAAAAAGCCAGCCGCTGGCAGCCCCTTGACGACGCTCCGCCTGAGGCCCTTACCGCCTCTGGTTTCAATCTCGGCGAGCCACCCGACGAAGCTTTCCTGACACTCCTCGACCGCGTCTCGCCCGCCAGCCGCGCGGTCCTGCTTCTCCATTACCAGCACGACCTCTCCATCGAAGAAAGTGCCGCCATCCTCGAAATTCCCATCGGCACGGCCAAGTCGCGCCTGAACTATGGAGTCACCACCCTGCGCAAACTTCTCACTTCGGAAAGGAAACCAGCATGAGTCCTGAACACCAGCAGCCCAGCTCCGAAAACGCCAATGCGGAAATCGCCTTCGTTCAGCAGGCCCTTGCCGCAGCCGACAGATCCGAGCGTTCGTCCCGCATCATCATCGCCGTACTCGTCCTGCTCGCCGTCAGCGCCTTTATCTGGATGCACCTTCACTTTTTCCCGCCCGAAACCCTGGGCGGCCTCCTGCACTCACTCCTGCGCGTCGGTGTATTTTTCCTGGTCGTGATGTTCGCTATCATGATGTACCTGCGCCACGTCATGAACAGGAACACCCGTACCATCCTCCGTGCGCTCGCTAACACCCGCTCCCGCTGACTTTTCTCGCAGACGAAGGGCGGGCTACCGAGGCCCGCCTCTTCCGGCAAATTGGAAACGCTCTCCGTTTTGGGATCCGGACCTGCGGCCCTCTTACCTTCGTACTGTTCGCCCCCACTTTCCCCTTGCCCTGACTCTGCGGGTCCTGCATCCTGACAATAGTTAGAAATAGCTCCGACAGAAGCCTCGCCAAAAGCGAGGCTTTTCTCTTACAAGAGGCACCTTGAACAACGCTAATCCGTTTCCGACAAGGGCTCTCCACGGCACGACTTCGCCAGAAAGAAGGCAGTGCGAGGAGCCTCCTGCCAAGTGATCCGGAATGAATCAAATAGCGGCGAGAGACCCCTTGGCAGGCGTGCAACTCCCACACCAGGCAGCACTTAGTTAAAGGGTGACACTCGAAAACAATTTAATTTTCGGAACCGGGTATCGTCCGCCTTTGGCAGAATCTGGGTCGGCCGCTGCGGCGGACCTCCTTCAGCTTGCCTTCGGGGCCAATCGCCGCAGCACGGGCTTCTATAATCGCGATGGATGCGGGCATTTTTGAGATTGCGTGGAGTGGCTGCGGTTCTTCTGCTGGCGGTGCTGGCCCTCGCGGGCGCGGCGCGGGCTCAGGAACCGGCGGAGGCCAAGCCGGAGGAGCCGGCGCAGGGGCATGGACGCCTGCTGCTGGTGCTTCCCTTTGAAAACAAAAGCGGAGTGGCCAGCCTCGACTGGGTGGGCGAGGCCTTCCCCGAGGTGCTGAACCGGCGCCTGAACTCAGCGGGGTTTCTGACCATTAGCCGAGGCGATCGGCTGTATGCCTTCGACCACCTGGGGCTGCCGCTCACGCTGGAACCGTCGCGGGCAACGGCGATCCGTATTGCACAGACTCTGGATGCGGACTACGTGGTGTTTGGGCATTACACGCTCACGAACAACGCGATCCAGGCGACGGCCGAGGTACTGGACGTGGGAGGGCTGCGGCTGGACAGCCCCCTCCAGGCGCAGGGCGACATGACGCAGCTGCTGCCGACGATCAACGGACTGGCATGGCAGGTGACGCGGCAGATCGATCCCACCTATGGCGTTGAGGAGAGCACGTTTGAAGCGGCGGATCGGAGCGTTCCCGCGGAGGCGTTTGAGAACTACATTCAGGGACTTACGCAGGATAGCTCGGACAAGCAGATCGCCCATCTGAAGGAGGCGGTGCGGCTCGACGAGAACTTTACCCCGGCGCGACTGGCGCTCGGGCGAGCGTACTTCGCCGACCAGGAATACGAACTGGCGGCGACGACGCTGGGAGCGCTGCCGAAGGACAATGCGAACGCTCTGGAAGCGGATTTCTATCGCGGGCTGGCGCTGTTTTATACGGGCAATTATCGCGAGGCACAAGATGCATTTGCGTTTGTGAGCATGCGGTTGCCTCTGCCGGAGGTGGTCAACAACCAGGGCGTGGCGGCAACGCGTCGAGGCCAGGATGGGGCAGCGCTCTTCCAGCAGGCCATTGCGGCGGACCCGAAGGATCCGGATTACCACTTCAACCTGGCCGTAGCGCTCCAGCATCGCGGCGAACGGGCGGAGGCGCTGAAGGAAGTGCAGCAGACGGTGCAGCTCCGTCCCGGGGACACGGAAGCGCAGGGGCTGGAGAAGCAACTGGAGGATCCGGGCCCGGCGCAGGCGAATCCCGATCCAGGCCATGCAATTGGAGACACACAGGGACCTCTGACGCGGATCAAGCGCGGATACAGCGAAGCGGGCTTCCGGCAGGCGGCGTTCGAACTGGAGCAGGTGCAGCAGATGCGTCTGGCCTCGCTGCCCGCGCCGGAACGCGCAGCGGAGATGGTAAAAAGCGGCGATCAGTTCTTCCAAAAGGGTCTGGTTCTGGAGGCAGAACGGGAGTATCGTGAGGCACTAAAGGCGGATGCGCATTCAGCGCCGGCGCATGCCGGACTGGCTGCGGTGCGCGAGCGGGACGGAGATGCGGCTGCGGCGCGGCAGGAGGCAGAGGCCTCCATTGGCCTCGAGCCGAATGTGCCGGCGTACCTGGTGCTGGCGCGGCTGGATCTGGAGTCGAATCAGCTGGCGACGGCGGCCGGGGATGTGGATGCCGCGCTGAAGGTGGATCCGGCGAACGCGAACGCCAAAGGCATGAAGCTGGCGGTGCAGAGAAAGCAAGACAGCCAGTAGCCTGCCACTGGTTGGCGCTAGCAAGGAGTGGACCATGAGAGCCGTGGCACAGAACGTGGGGCACGGAGATCTGGGGCACAGGCATCACGGGCCGCTGTTCGTGCTTCTGCTGATCCTGCTGTTTTTACTGTGCGTACTGGGACCGTGCACCGTCCGGGTGGCAGCACAAACGAATCAGGTGGTGGTGCTGCACCTGGACGACACGATCCAGCCGATCAGCCAGGATTACGTCAAGCGGGGCATCGACAAGGCGGCGCAGTTGCATGCGCAGGCGATTCTGGTGGAGATGGATACGCCGGGCGGCCTGCTGGATTCCATGCGGGCGATGGTGGGCGCCATTCTCGAGTCGCCGGTACCGGTGATTGTGTATGTGGCGCCGGCGGGCGCGCGGGCTGGATCCGCGGGATTCTTCATCATGGAGTCGGCGGACATTGCGGCGATGGCGCCGGGGACCGAGGCGGGTGCGGCGCATCCCGTCGTCGAGATGGGGAAGATCGACGACACGATGAAGGAGAAGATCCTGAACGACGCGCTGGCCTTTTTGCGGTCGTACGTGTCAGTTCGGGGGCGGGACGTGGCGGCGGCGCAGGAGGCAGTGACGCATTCGAAGTCGTACACGGCGGCGGAAGCGCAGCAACTGCACCTGATCGACGTGATTGCGCCGAACGAGGCGACGCTGCTGACCGATGTGGATGGGCGCGTGGTGAAGCGGTTCAACGGAGCGGAGCAGACGCTGCACACAAAAGGCGCATCGCTGGTGAGCGTAGGGCCGACGATTCGTGAAGAAATCATGGACCGGCTGATGGATCCGAACCTCGCGGTCCTGATCCTGCTGGCCGGAGCGCTGCTGATTTACATGGAATTCAATACGCCGGGCACGATCATTCCCGGGGCATTGGGGACGCTGCTGGTGCTGCTGGCGCTGTTCAGCCTGAATCTGCTGCCGGTGCGATACACGTCGCTGGCGCTGATGGTGGGAGCACTGATTCTGATGGTGCTCGAGGCGAAGTTTCCCAGCCATGGCGTGCTGGCCATTGCGGGAACGGTTGCACTGATTCTGGGCACGCTGACGCTGGTGGCGGGGCCGATTCCGGAGATGCGGGTGCAACTGGCCACCGCAATTGCGACCGGCGTTGCGTTCGGGCTGATTACGACGTTCCTCATCCGGATAGCCTGGCGAGCTAGACAAAACAAGGTGATGATCGGGCCTGAAGCGCTGGTAGGTGCGGTGGGCGTGGCGCAGCAGGAGCTGGCGCCGCAGGGACAGATCCTGGTCCATGGCGAGTTGTGGGTGGCGAGGGCGGATACTCCAGTAACGGTGGGCGAGAGCGTGCGAGTGCGCGGCGTGGAGGGATTGAAGCTGCTGGTGGAGAGGGTACCGCAAAGGGTTTCAGCCTGATTTTGCGCGGCCTTGGCGTGATTGAGTGCGATACAATCGCAGCCGGGCGTAAGGGGCCCGGATCATGGGATATCCCGTTCTAATCATCATCGCGATCATTGTTCTGTACCTGCTGAACTCCATCAAAATTCTTCGTGAATACGAGCGCGGCGTGATCTTCCGCCTGGGCCGTGCGCTGCCGCAGCCGAAAGGGCCCGGGATCATTTTGGTCTTTCGGCCGCTGGACCAGATGGTGCGGGTGTCGCTGCGCCAGGAAGTAATGGAAGTGCCGCCGCAGGACGTGATCACCCGGGACAACGTGACCATTAAGGTCAATGCCGTGATCACGATGCGGGTACTGGATCCGGCGCGGGCAGTGATTGAAGTTTCGAACTACGTCTATCAGACCTCGCAGTTTGCACAGACGACGCTGCGCAGCGTGCTGGGCGAGGTGGAACTCGACGGACTGCTCTCCCACCGCGATGCGCTGAACCAGCGGATCCAGACCATCATCGACCAGCGGACGGAGCCGTGGGGCGTGAAGGTGGTGAGCGTCGAGGTGAAGCAGGTGGACCTGCCCGACACGATGCTGCGCGCGATGGCCCGGCAGGCCGAGGCGGAGCGCGAGAAGCGATCGAAGATCATCAACGCGGAAGGCGAATTTATGGCGGCGCAGAAGCTGGTTGAAGCTGCCGATCTGCTGGCAGAGCAGCCGGTTACGCTGCAGCTGAAGTATCTGCAAACGCTGACCGATATCGGGGTGGAGAAGAATACGACGATCGTATTTCCGCTGCCGATGGAGCTGATTTCCCTTCTCGGGAGGGGATTAACTCCGCAGACACCTGCGGTGGCACCTGGAGCTTCGAAAACACCCGCGGCGAACCCGGAACCGAAATAATGGGTTCAACGGTCTAAGAGGGGCGTAACCATGGCCTATCTGTTCGAGACGGAAGAAGACGAAGAAACCGGCCGCGGCCGGCGAGCGCCGGGACGGAGAGGGCGCGCGGGACGCGATGACGAAGGCGACGGCGCCGAAATCACGCTGGGCACGCGATCGCTTCTGGGGATTTTCTTTGGGTTGGTGCTGATCTGCTCGATTTTCTTCGGGCTGGGCTATTCGGTCGGTCGGGGAAGCGGCCGAAAACGGCGGTTGTTTCTCCGGCAAGTGACACGCCTGCCTCGGCTCCCAACGGGAGTTTGAGCAAGCCTTCACCGCAGCAGGCATTGACGTCTGCGCCGGAGACATCGGCGGCCAGTGAAAGTCCGGAGGACGGCGGCGCGCCGGCTTTGCAGCCAGCGACGGACACAGCGGAAACGGGTGCGGGATCGAGTCCGGCAAGAGGGTCGGGAGCGAGCTCCGAGGCCGCGACTGTGAAGCCGGCGGGATTCCCGAGCGCTGCACCGGGCACGGCAACTCCTGTGCTGAAGTCCGCGGTAGCCACGGTGGCGCCGAGCGGGATCATGGTGCAGGTAGCGGCCATCAGCGTGCCTCAGGACGCAGACATCCTGGTCGAAGCTTTGAAGAAGCGCGGCTACACGGCGGTGGTTCGCAACGAGCCGCAGGATCAGCTGCTGCACGTACAACTGGGGCCGTTTGCTTCGCGCGGGGAGGCCAGTGCAATGCGGACGAAGCTGCTGGCGGACGGCTATAACGCGGTGGTGAAGTAAGAACAGGGGTTGCGGTTTAGGGTTTAGGGGATAGAGAGAGCGGGCTTCCGAGCCCGCTCTCTCTATTTGTCGGGGCAGCTCCGGACAACAAGGAGGTTAATTGCGCATCCAGTCGGGGAGACCAGAGGCGATGCTCGCGCGGACGGCATCCATCAACGCCTCGCGGGTGGGGTAGTCGTGGGGCTTGAGCGGTGCGTGCAGGACAACCCGCGCAGTTCCCGGGAAGATGCGCAGACTTCCCTTCCGCATCATCGCCTCCGTACCGCTGATAGAAACGGGGACGACAGGTGCGCCGGCATGCATCGCCAGATAGAACGGACCTTTCTTGAAAAGCTGGAGACGGCCATCGCGAGAACGGGTGCCTTCAACGAACGACAAAATGTGAACGCCGGAGCGGAGAACGCTGGTGGCGGTGTGCATGCTCCCGACCGCGCTCTCAGTACTTCCGTCGCGATCGACCGGGATGAAGCTGGCGAGCTTCATGCCATAGCCCAGTATCGGGATTCGCATGAGTGAGCGTTTGAGGAAGACGGAGACCCGACCGGGCAGGAGCGGGAAGAGGATCGGCGGGTCGAGATTGGAGACGTGGTTGGAGAGGAAGATGTAGTGCTGGGCGGGATCGAGGGGCGCTTGCTGCTCGCAATGGACGCGGATGCCGGCCGCGCCGAGGCCGGTGCGGACGACGACCATGGCCGTTCGGTAGAGGAAGGCGATGTTGCCGGTGAGCAGGGTCCACGGGATCGCGATAAGAGCGACCGGGAGGCCGAGAAGAATCCACGTGGAGAAGAGGATGATGGCGGAGAAAATGGCGTGACCTCCGGTCAGTTCCTCGATGTGCGGGCTTCGAGGGCAGCGGGGAGCTTCTGGTAAATGCCGTCGAAGCCGCCGTTGGAAAGGATGGCGACAACGTCGCCGGAGGCGAGCTGCGGGACGAGATTTGTCACAATGGCGTCAGCATTTTGGTGAAGAGTGGCAGGATGGCCGGCCTTTTGTAACGCAGAAACTACATTTTCCGGGTGAAGGCGCTCGGAGATGGGGATCTTCTCGGAATGGAAGACGCCGGCGAGCATGACGTGGTCGGCGAGAGAAAGACTGTCGACCAGCTCGCGCTCAAAGACATTCCGACGCAGAGTGTTGGAGCGAGGCTCGAGGACGGCCCAAAGGCGCCGTCCTGGATAAGCCGAGCGAAGGGCGCGAAGGGTCTCTCGGATCGCGGTAGGGTGGTGCGCGAAGTCATCGATGATGGTGATGCCGTTGACTTCAGCGCGGACCTCCAGGCGTCGGCGCACGCTGCGGAAGGTGCGGAGAGCTTCGGCGATGGCGTCGGGGGTAATTCCCTGCCCCGCGGCAAGCGCGACTGCAGCGGTAGCGTTGAGGGCGTTGTGTTCGCCCGCCATGGGGAGAGTGAGCTCGACAAACAGATCACCGCTGCGGAGAAGCTGCCAGTGACTGGCGTTGTTGGCGTAGTGAAGATCTGTGACGCGCCAGGTGGAATTGGACTGGAATCCGTAACGTTCGACGGCACAGAAGGCGTGACTAACGCATTCGGAGACGTTAGGGGCTGCGTCGAAGGCAACGATGCGGCCCCGTCGCGGGACGAGATTGACCAGGCGTTTGAAGGCGGTCTTAACCGAGTCGAGATCGCGGTAGATGTCGGCGTGGTCGAACTCGACGTGCGTAAGGATGAGCGCGTCGGGAAAGTAGTGCATGAATTTCGGACCCTTATCAAAGAAGGCGGTGTCGTACTCGTCGCCTTCGAGAATGAAGGGGCGCCCGTTGCGGAGCTGAAAGCTGGAGCCGAAGTTTTCGGCGACGCCCCCGATCAGGAACGACGGGGCGAGCGTTGGATTGCGACGCGCGGCGACTTCGTAGATCCACGCCAGCATGCTGGTGGTGGTGGTCTTGCCGTGGGTACCGGCGACGACGAGGGATTCGTGGCCGCTCACAAACTCGTCATGAAGAACCTGGGCAAGCGAGGTGAATGGAAGGCGGCGATCGAGGACGGCTTCGATCTCGACGTTGCCGCGGGAGATGGCGTTGCCGATGATGACGAGATCGGGCGTGGGTTCCAGATTGGCTTCTGCAAAAGGCTCAGCGATGGAGATGCCGAGGGCGCGGAGCTGGTCGGACATGGGCGGGTAGGCAGCCTGATCGGAGCCAGTGACATGGTGGCCCTTGAGCTGGAGGAGTCCGGCGAGCGAGGCCATCGCGGTCCCGCAGATCCCGATGAGGTGAATGTGTCTGGACTCAGGCATGACGGGAGACGGTGACGGCACGCTCCAGAGAATGTAACAGAGGCTGATCGCTTTCGAGACAAAGCTCGGCATCGATACCGAGAGGGAGGGTGACGTTGCCGCCGGAGACGTGGCCCGAACGGAGGCCGATGGCGATGGGAACGTTGAACGGCTCGAGGAGGCGAAGGATGACCTGCTGAAGGAGGTCGGGGTCGGCTCCACGCGAGCCGCACTCGAGCATTTCGCCGAAGATGAAGCCGCGGACGCCCTCGAACTTGCCGGCAAGGATCATTTGGCGGAGCATGCGGTCGACCTGGTAGGGTTTGGCGCCCACGTCTTCGAGGAAGAGCAGCTTGTTCTCGGTTTGGGGCGCATACTTTGTCCCGAGCGAGGCAGTGAGAAGGCTGAGGCAGCCTCCATAGAGCGTACCGCGAGCGGAGCCGGGGCGGAGGGTACGCAGACCCTGGGGAGCGCCGACGCGGACCAGGCCTCCGGTGATGGCGGCGCGGAAGCTGTCGAGGTGGACGCCCTTGTCCACGGCGAAATCAGCCGCGGCCATCGGGCCGTAGAAGGAGACGAGGCCGGTTTGATCGAGCAGCCAGGTCTGGATGGCGGTGTGGTCGCTGTAGGCAAAAAAGGGCTTGGGGTGCTGGCGGATGAGGTCGAGATCGAGGCCGTCGAGCAGATAGTTGGAGCCGTAGCCGCCGCGGGTGGCGACGATGGCGGCAACGTCGGGGTCGGCGAAGGCGGCATGAAGATCGGCGAGCCGCTCGTCGGTGCTACCCGAGAAGTAGGGTGCCTGCTTGCCATAGGCATGTGCGGAGGCGACAGCCTCGTAACCGAGGCTGCGAAGGGCTTCGGCACCGTGGGTGATGCGGTCGTGGCGGGCGCTGCTGGCGGGCGAGAGAACGACGATGCGTGCGCCAGGAGCGACGGCGCGAGGCTTGAGCGGTTTCACAGGAATTCCTCGTGGGCGAAAGCCCATCCCATTGTCACCGGGCCGGGGATGTAAAAGGATGCCACTTTCGTAGCGGGTATGTGATCAGGCAAGGAGGATCTCTCCGGCGGCGACGAGGTCGGCGGGGCCAGTGAGGATCATCTCAGTACCAGGACCGGACCACTCGACGCGCTGGGCGCCCCCGGGGGCGTGGACGGTAAGCGGGGACCCTGCTCCGCAGTGGGCGATGGCGGCGGCCGCGGTGGCGCAGGTGCCGGTGCCGGACGAGCTGGTGGGACCGACACCCCGCTCATAGATGCGAATGTCGATTTCAGTCGAGCTGATCATGCGCATGAATTCGACGTTGGTCTGGTGCGGGAACTTTTCATGCGGGCCGAGCACGCGACCAAGCTCGGTCCAGCCGCGATTGTGGGCGCGGAAGTTTTCATCATGGACAACGAGAACGAAATGCGGATTACCCATGGAGATCTGAATGCCGTAGACGACCGTCTTGTCAGCAAGGGTGACCTGTGCGGGGACGACTTCGGGGACACCCATCCCGGCTGCGATTTGATAATGGCTGCCTTCCGCGGCAGTGAGGGTGCAGGAGCGCGGGCCGGCATCGGTGTCGAGGAGGACGACGTCGCCGGGGGTGGCGTGCTCTTCGTGGGCGAGAAACGCGGCAACACACCGCGTCCCGTTACCGGAGATCTCGGCGGGGGAGCCGTCGGCATTGACGAGGCGGATGCGGCCGTGACGCGGGCCGGTGCGTTCGAGGAATTCGACGCCATCCGCGCCGATACCGGTGTGGCGATCACAGAGCTTCTTCGCGAGGGCGGCATCGCATGGGCCTTCGACGATGAGGAAGTCGTTGCCACAGGCGTGGGCCTTGGCGAAACGCATTACTCTTCCTCCGAAGGGATCGGAGTAAAAGCGATTGGGAAGACGCGGATCACCTCGGGCTGATCGTACCACCGGAGGCGCAGTGGATTCATCGCGATGAATAGAGCTCCGAGCGGTAGAAACGGACACACGGTTGGTCGCTGGAGCAGACGATGTTAAGCAGAGTGAGCCCTTGAGGGTGGACGGCGATGGACTGGGCGACGGCGTCGTGATCCGCGGCGATGACAAACCGCGCAGCCTGGGCGGGATGCGAACAGGGCGGCCTTCCACTGGTAGTAGTCGGTTTCGTTGATGGTGCGGCGCAGCGGAATGCCGGCGCGCTGGAAGGCAGCGATATGGTCGGACGTCCAGACGAGGATGGGTCCTTCGGATGGAAGCTGATCGAGGGCGCGGGCATAGGCAGCTTCAAAGGGGATCCGGGTGCGGGAGTTGGCGATGGCTTCTCCGAGAACCAGCGGTGTGGCGCGGAGGAGAGCGGCGGTGTCGGCCATGATGAGGACAATGGCCGCCAGCAAGATGAGTTGGGCGTGGCGCGGCCAGCGACTCTCGGCGCGGCCGATGAGCCAGGCGATCAGGAAGCCCAGAGAGAGAGCGAAGATGGGCAGCATTTCCATGCCGTAGCGCGTGTTATAGAAGGAGTGCGGCCACCAGAGGGGAATGAAGATGGGAACGGATCCGTACGCGATTGAGTACGCGTAGAACGGCAAAGGCAGCCAGAGGAGAAGCATCGGCGCGAGACAGCGTTTGCGCCAGAAGAGGATAGCCAGGAGGGTGCCGGCGATGATGAGCGCGAAGAGGAGATTAGCCCAGCGAGCGGAGGCGACACCGAGTTCGGCGGCCTTGAGGAAATAGAGGGCGGCGACGGGGATGCTGTGCCAGCCGGGATACATGGGTGCGCCGGGGGTGGCGGTGCGTAACTCGATGGCTTTGGCGGAGTAGGGACCACGCATGAAGTCGAGCCAGTCGCCGTACTGGCGGGCGTTCCACGCGAACCAGAGGACGGGCGCAGTGACAAGCATTGCCGTGAAGAGGACGAAGGCGCCACCGGCGCGGGACTTCCAGGCACGGTGACGAGCCATAGCGCGGAGGGCAATGAGCCACGCGATGGTGGCGAAGATCCACGCATCGTAGCGGGTGTAGACGGCGGTGACAAGCACGATACCGCAGGCAGCAATGGCGCGCCCGGCATACGCGATGATTCTCTTCCCCAGGGGCCGGGCCATCCAGGCGGGCTTCTTGTGGATCCGAACCGCGCGAATGTGCGCTGCCAAGGCCACGCAGAAAGGCCGTAAGAAAGAGTGCGCTCCAGATCATCTGGCAGAGGAAGAGCGGTTCGTTCATTGCGGTTGTCTGCATGTAGAGCAGGCCGGGATTGAGGGCGAAGAAGAGAGTAGCGACGACAGCTCCCGCGGGGCGGAGCCAATACCGCGAGAGGCGCCAAAGGCCGGCGACGCTGAGAACGTAGCAGGCCATGGAGGGAATGGCGCCCGCGATTCCGTTCTGCCACCATTCCATGCTGGCGGCGAAGGGCATCATGAGCAGGTGCGGGAACGGCAGCCAGACGGAGCCGATCTGGCGGATCCCGGGGTTAAGAGAGTCGAGGATGCGGCGGGCGATATGCAGGTGCGCTACGGCGTCTCCGTAGAGGAGAAGGAGGTTGCGCGGGAAGCAGTAGCCGAAGGCCAGGACGGAAAGCAGCGCGGCGACCATGGCGGCAAAGATCGTTTCGTGGCGGAGAGAGCGAATGGGGTCGACGGGCGCTTGGTGGCTCGCGACGATTCCGTTCTTCGCGCCACGGCGATTATCTCGAGCCGCCATCTCTCACCCAATTCCTGGTTTGACAGCTGCATCTCGGGGAGCATCCGAATCGATTAAACGGAGAAATGCAGGTCCATTCGACTGGCGCCTGAATTGGTGTTGCGCCAAAGGCGGCGCAACGAATTCGGAAGCTTCGCTCAGGATGACACATCATTTGCACACGAAAATATTGTCGCAGAGGCTCGCGTAATGTCAGGCGCGCTTAACAAGAAAGATCACGTCGATCGCGGCTAGTCGAGGTGCGAGAGCCGGCGGAAGAGCGCAAAGCGATCCTCGATTTCCTTGCGGTCGAGATGCTGCAGGCGTTCGGTGCCGAAGCGCTCAACCGCGAACGAGCCCATAACGCCGCCGTAGAACATGGCGCGGCGGAAGACGGCAGGCGTGAGCGCGGGGCGGGAGGCAATGTATCCAAAGAAGCCTCCGGCGAAGGAGTCGCCGGCGCCGGTGGGATCAACGACCTCGTCGAGAGGCAGAGCGGGAGCGCGGAAGGGCACGCTGACGGCGGATCCATCGCCAAAGGAGTTTTTGCCAAAGAACGCGGTGGCTCCATACTCGCCGTGCTTGACGACTAGGGCTTGGGGGCCCATGTCGAGGATCTTGCGCGCCGCACGGACGAGATTGTTGTCCCCCGCGAGCATCTTTGCTTCGGTGTCGTTGATGAGAAGGGCGTCGAGGCCTTTCAGGACGCGGGCAAGGTTGGCGGCGTGGTCCTTGATCCAGTAATTCATGGTGTCGCCGCAGACCATCTTCACCTTCGGCATTTTGCTGCGGACGTCGGCCTGGAGAACAGGATCGATATTGGCGAGGAACAGGTACTCACTGTCTTTATACGCGTCGGGAATTTTGGGGGAGAAGCTCTGGAAGACGTTGAGCTCGGTATTGAGCGTTTGCGCCTCGTTGAGATTTTGCATATAGGAGCCGCTCCAGAAGAAGCTCTTGCCCGGAACGTGCTCGATACCCCGAGTATCGATGTTGCGGCGGGTAAGGACGGACTCCTCTTCGGGGCCGAAGTCTTCGCCGACAACGCCGATGATGCGGATGTCAGTGAAGTAGCTGGCGGCAAGAGAGAAATACGTGGCGGCTCCGCCAAGGCAGCGGTCGCGGCGACCGGAAGGGGTTTCAATGGCGTCAAAGGCGACGCTGCCGACAACAAGAATAGCCATGCGGTGAGTTCCTCGGAGAATGTGTTCGTTACTTCTTCAGGTACTTGCCAATCAGGAGATCCAGCTTGTCGCGGGTGGCTGCGGGGATGGCGTCATGAGCGGTGAGGATCGCGTACTGCAGGGCGGAGGCACATCCGCATTTACGCTCCGACGGCATGGCGGCGACCGCGGACTTGATGACGCGGCAGGCGTTGGCTGCGTTCTGGTTGAGGACAGCCACAATCTGATCGACAGTAACGTCATCGTGACCGGGATGCCAGCAGTCGTAATCAGTGACCATGGCGGCGGTGGCGTAACAGATTTCCGCTTCGCGGGCGAGCTTCGCTTCCTGCAGGTTGGTCATACCGATGACGTCCGCACCCCAGCTGCGGTAAAGGTTCGACTCGGCGCGAGTAGAGAACTGCGGACCTTCCATGCAGACGTAGGTGCCGCCGGATTTAACGGTGACGGCTTCGGCCTTGCAGGCGGCGGTGATGGTCTCGGCGACTGTGGTACAGACGGGATCGCCAAAGGCGACGTGCGCGACGATGCCTTCGCCAAAGAAGGTGGAGATGCGATGGGTGGTGCGGTCGATGAACTGGTCGGGGACGAGGAAGTCGCCGGGCTTGTGCTCCTCTTTGAGAGAACCGACGGCAGACATGGAGAGGATGCGCGTGACGCCGAGCTTTTTGAAGGCGTAGAGGTTGGCGCGGAAGTTCAGCTCGGAAGGCAGAAGGCGGTGGCCGCGTCCGTGGCGGGCTAGAAAAGCGACTTTGTGGCCTTCGAGGTGACCGAGGACAAACGCGTCGCTGGGATCGCCGAAGGGGGTGGAAACATGCTCCTCATGAACGCCGGTGAGGCCGGGCATGGAATAGAGCCCGCTGCCCCCGATGATTCCAATCTCTGCCTGTTGCAAAAGGTACTCCGTGCGTGTGGGTTTTGTGGATCAGCGCAAGGAATCAGTATAAATGGGCGCCACTGCCAGGCAGAGCGGCCTTCATGAGTCCGCAGCGGGCCATGAAACGCACAACATTGCCGGCCAGGTCCGAGTTGAGTGCGGGTCTGGCGGTCATGGATGAAGCGATCTGTCCGCCGCTCTGCTGCTGCGCTCCCAACATAAGCAACTGCAGTTTGCGCGCGGTGTTGAGGTCAAAGCTCTCACTCACAAAAACGTCGTTGCCGCTGGTGACGATGAAGAACCGGGCCTTCGTTCGTCTTGTAAATCTGCTCGTCGGGACTGGTTTCGTCGGCAGTGTCGCGCTGGACGCTGGAATACTTCTTACTGGCAGCTCGTCGGCGTACATTTTGGCGAAGTCGGCGACGGCCGCCGGCGTTTTCCACTGCGAAAGGTACAGGAGAGCTACGGATGAGGTAGAGTCCTTATCCGGTCGTCCTTCCTTTTGCGCGGCATAATAGACGCCGCCGTCCCAGGCAGGTGTGAGTTCGGTGGAGAGCTGACTGCCGCCGAAGAGGTCGGCGAGAATGCGGACATCGAGTTCACCCATGACGCCGATGTCGTAGGGATTGTATTGGGCGTCGATGATGGGGTGAACGTCGGGCATATTGAGCAGCGGGACCTTCGCGTGATTCTCGTAGGCGCGGGGATTCATGATCTGGTAGCTGGTGTCGGGAGGATTGTCGAGCACGTCGGCATAGGCGGCTTTGGGATCTTTGGAGTCGGTCAGCAGAGTGGCCTCGAACTTCAGGCCTTCCTTGTAGGGGAAGAGCAGCGATTCCTGCAGAAGCAGGGGGCGCGCTCGAGCACGGCGAGTCGCCATCGTCGGACATGTTGTCGAGGAGGTCTCAATGAGAGCGGGAGCGGCACGGAGACTCTTGTGGACAGGCGCGAGGCTGTAGTCGACAAAGACGGCCATGGCCTGACCTTCGAGAACGGCCTCACGGGCGGTGTCATCGTCGTCGGTGGCGACGTGTTTGCGATCGTCGGCGTAGGTGTGGGGATGTCGTCGCTGGTCTGGTTCTGCCACTTGTCCAGATTGACGCGCTGGTCCTGGAGGGCGTGGGTGAGCTCGTGGGCGAGGACCGGCTTCTGGGTTTCGGGGGCAATCCAGTCGAGCAGGTTCACGGTTTTGGTTTTGCTGTCGTAGTAAGCGGCAATTTGCTCGTCGAGGAGCTTGACGAGGAAGGATTGGAGGTGAAAGTCGGCGGTTGATGAGGCAAATATCTTCAGGACGATCTCGGAACGTTGCCCGCGTTTCGCGTCCTTGTCGTCCTTCATTTTGTCGAGGAGGTACTTTTCGACCTGCTCGCGGGTGGTCAGGCGCGGCTGATCTGGTGTTTGATGGGGAGCTTTGGGTCATCGGAGGCAAACTGGAGGATCTGACGGAGGCAAAGAGCGGTGGAGCGTGATGTGGATCTGCGGTTTGGGCTGGTTGAGCCTGCCGAGGGGGTTCGAGGGGCGGCTCAAGGATTGCTGGGCCGGAGGCGGCCTGGGTCGGAGACTGCGGAGTGGTTTGGGCGGCGGCTCCCGAGGGCGATCGCCCGAGCCAAATGCTCAGTTTCAATACATTCCTTGTCCTTTTGAATTTTCGGCGAAACGCCCGTGACGGAGGCTGTTTTGGCGAGACTGTAACGAGTTCTGCATACTGCGTCCCAATCCCTGAAACCGCCGTTCTGGAGACTGTACTGGCTGCCCAACTGCGCCGTAAACGCGTCAGAGTGTCGAACTGGAGGTCCATCGGGGAGCGCATACGGCAGTCCGTTGCGGGCGGTCCGCCGAGTTCGAGGCGCTGGTGCGGTCAGCGGGGGTATCGACCTGGGTTACCGCACCTTTCTGCGCGCTACGGGCAAAGATCGCGTGGATGGCTGAACGGGATGATTACCCAGACCGTGAGGTCGACCCGGGCAGAGGCTACACGCTGGTTCTCACGCTCAGGGACGCATCCAGGGCGACGGCGATGCGCTCAATATCATCTGGAACTGGAGACAGATCGGTCGCAGGTGGAACGTCTGCTGACTCACCTGCGCCGCTTCATCATTATGGACGACGTGCAGCTCCAGGAGTTAGACGCATCGCGGACCGTCTGGGCATCGCAGAACCGCAAGCGGCCGCGATTCTCGAGAGCTGGGAACGACGCCACCGGCGCCGGGTACTTCCAGCGACGCACGGGCTGGGGTGGAGGTACAGTGGTCGCCGGGTATGGGCCGGTGGCGCCACGCTGGGAGCTTCAGGTATCGGAAGGCGAGGCGCTGACGGTCTGGAAGGCCCTGCTGGCCGGGGGAGCAACCGCATGCGGCACGGAAGCGCTGGAGAAGCTCCGAGTGCTGGAGGGCGTGCCGGCCTTTGACGTGGATTTCAGCGACAAGCAATTGCCCCAGGAGACGAACCTGCAGCGGGCGCTCAACTTCACGAAGGGCTGCTATATCGGGCAGGAGACGGTGGAGCGGATTCGCGCCCGAGCGACGCTGCATCGTGCGCTGCGGCAGTTCGAGCTGCAGGGAGAGGCACCGGCGATTGGGCCGGGAACAAAGGTTGAGCTGCGATCCGGCGAGGCTGCGGCAGGCGAGCTGACCAGCGTGGCGAAGATTGAACTGCCAGGGTGGTCGAAGACCCTGGCTTTGGGTATCGCACGGACGGAGGCGCTGGAGCGCAGCGAGTCCGGCGCGGAGCCGATACGGTATGACGGAGGGACTGCGGTGCCGCTGACGGCGCCGCCGGTTCCTGCGACTTTTTGACCCGCAAGGGGAGTGCTGTTCTTTATGGATGAGAAGCAACTCACGTTTACGGTGACCGACCGGCGGAAGTTTACGCTGGACGGCGAACTGCGCGAAGACGCGCCGGTGAGCGAGCCGGTGGAATCCGCGCCGGAAAAACCAGTAGCCCCACCGCCTGCTTCGGAAAAGGTGGTGACGATGCCGTCTCCGAGAGAACCGGGAGGCGGCTGCCTTCCAAAGCCGGAAGAACGGAGCTCCCAGTTCACGGCTCAGGAGAGCGCCGAGCAGGATGCTGCGTATCAGGCATCGTCGCGGCAAATCGATGACATGCTGCGGCAGGCGAATCCAGGGATGGGCGAGACGGGAACAATCAGCTTCGAGCACATTATCCAGTCGTTCTACGTCTCGGCAATGCTTGCGATGGGCGCGGGAACCGAACCGGGGCAGAAGGCGCGGGTGGATATATTGGGCGCGCGGCAAAGCATCGACATGCTGGCGCTGCTGCAGGAGAAGACCAGGGGTAATCTGACGCAGAAGGAAGAGGCAACGCTGCAAAACGTACTGTTTGAGCTGCGGATGATGTTCCTGGAAATCACGAACGCCATTGCCGCGTCGGCGCAGCGCCCGGCGGACGGGAAGAAGAAGTAGATCCACAACGGATGAAAGCGGAGATTATCGTCCTCGGCAGCGGGACCTCGATGGGCGTCCCAACGCTGGGATGCGGGTGTGCGGTGTGCACTTCGACGGATCCGCGGAACCGCAGGACCCGGCCCTCGATTGCAGTGGTGTGGGTGAACGGTGGAACGGAACACACGGTCGTCGTCGACACAGGACCGGATTTCCGCGAGCAGGCGCTGCGGGAAGGCATCCGGCAGGTGGATGCGGTGCTCTACACCCACGCGCATGCGGATCACATTCTTAGGCCTCGACGATCTGCGGCCGCTGAGCTTCCGGCATAAGCCCGGGTTCCTGCCGCTTTACGCGGATGAGCCGACGGCCACGATTCTGCGGCGGATTTTCGAATACACTTTTTCGGCGGATGCGACGTATCCAATGCGAGCGCGAGTGGAACTGCGCCGGCTCGCGGGAACCGAGACGGCAGAAATCGACGGGGCGCGGTTCCAGCGAATCCCGTTGATGCATGGCGAACAGGAGGTAGCGGGATTTCGGTTTGGGTCGGCAGCCTATCTGACCGACATGAGCCGGATACCGGAGGCGAGCCTTCCGCTGCTGGAGGGGCTGGAGGTGGTGATTCTGGATGCGCTGCGTCCCCAGCCGCATCCGAGCCATGCAACGATCACCGAGTCACTGGGGTGGGTAGAGCGTATGGCGCCGCGCCGCGCCTGGTTCACACATATGTCGCATGAGGTGGACCACGAGGAAACCGAAAAGAGCTTCCCTGCCGGCGTGCGATTGAGCTATGACGGGTTGCGGATCCCCTTCGAGCTATGAAGATCTATCGCTCGCTCCAGGAGCTGCCCGTGCCGATGACGCCGACGGTGGCTGCCATTGGAAATTTCGACGGAGTGCATCGCGGACACCTGGAGGTGATCCGCGAGTGCTGGAGCGGGCGCGCGGATTGGGTACCCTGGCGATCGCGGTGACGTTCGATCCGCACCCGATGGCGGTGCTGCACCCGGAGCGGGCCCCGAAGCTGATTACGCCGATCCCGCAGCGGCTGCGTTTGCTGGCGGAGAACGGTCTGGACGCCACAGTGGTGCTGCCGTTCATGCGCGAGTTTTCGATGCAGTCGGCGCGCGAGTTTGCTGAAGGCGTCTTGTGTGGAGCGCTCCGCGTGGTGGAGGTGCATGAGGGCGACACGTTCCGGTTCGGCCACGATGCCGCGGCGGGGATTGCGGAGCTGCGTGAGCTGGGACGGGAGCTGGGATTTGGCGTGGTCTCGCATGGGCCGCTGCGGGTGCGGGGCGTGCCGGTATCGAGCAGCGAGATACGCCGGCGGATTGCTACGGGACAGTTGGGCATGGCCGGGCGCTGCTGGGCGGGTATTTTCTGTGGTATCGACAGCGGCGCGCGGACGAGGAGTCGGGTCGGAGCTGACGACGCCTACGATCAATCTGGCAGCCGTACAGCGAGTTGCTGCCGCCCCATGGCGTTTACGTGACGCGGGTACGACTGGGGGAAGGCGCGGGGCGCCAGTGCTGGATGCGGTCACGAACGCGGGCGTGCGCCCGACGTTTGATGGAGCGGGATATGCGGTGGAGTCTCACCTGCTGGACGGGCCGCCGCCGGTGGACATGACAGAGACAACGCCGGTGGAGGTGTGCTTTCTGATGCGCCTTCGCGAGGAGCGGCGCTTCCCTTCTCCGGATGCGCTACGGGCGCAGATTGGGCGGGATGTGCAGCGGGCGCGAGAGTATTTCCGAAGTGCGGCGGGTCGGGGAGCGATGCCGGCGCGAATCTGAATGGGCAGGAGGCCTGATGTCAGAACTGTATGTGCAGTTGAACTTTGGCGGAAACTGCGAGGAAGCGTTTGCTTTCTACGCGAAGCATTTGAACGGAGCCGTCACGGCGATGGTGCGGCAGAAAGATTCGCCGGCTTCGGACCCTGGCGGGGGGGCGCCGGATGCAATCATCCACGCTCGGATAAGGCTCGGCGGCACCGAACTGATCGGCAACGATGTGCCCGCGGAAAGATTTCAACCCATTCGAAGCTCGTATTTGTATTTCTCAGTCGAGAGCGCGACGGAGGCAGAGCGAGTCTACGGTCTGCTCTCGGAGGGAGGACAGGTCTACATGCCGTTGCAGGAGACGTTTTTTGCCAATCGATTTGGGATGCTGCGCGACCAATTCGGCGTCGCCTGGACGGTGATCGCACCCAAGCCGATGCCGGCGCGATAAAACCTCATGCCAGGGTAGCGTGCCGGCGCTCCGGCTCGATCATCGCCAGCAACGGAGGCGGACGTACGCGGATCCACTGGACGCTGCATTCGAGCGAACCGGGCCAGCTAGCGCACGCCGAGTGCTGCGGTCTGCCGCAGGGGCGAAAGGCCGGGCCGCGGCGCTTCCCCAGGGAAGCTCTCATTCGGCGTGGCGGCGATAGCGGTCTTCATGAAGCTCGTCCAGAGCGGCAGAGCCACAGCGGCGCCGGTCTGCTTGTCGCCGAGAGATTGCCGGTCGTCGTAGCCGACCCAGACGCCACAAGTCACAGATGGGGAGAACCCGATGAACCAGGCATCGGTGAAGTCATTGGTGGTGCCTGTCTTGCCGCCGAGCGGATGGTTCAGCTCGCGCAGGCGGGCAGCGGTGCCTTCGCTGGTGACGCCCTGGAAGAACACCATCATGGTACGGGCAACTTTCTGGCTGATGACTTCACTGACGTCAGGAGAGGCTTCATAGAGCGGGACCCCGTCGGCGCTGACAACGCGCCTGACAAGGCGAGGGGCGATGCGGATGCCATCGTTGGGAAAAACCGAGTAGGCGTCGACCTGCTGCTCGAGGGTGACCTCGGCCGATCCGAGGGCGATGGGGAGATAAGCAGGAATGTTCGTCGTAACACCGAAGCGATGCGCTGTGGCGATGACGTTGCGGATGCCGACCCGATCGGCGATCTCGAGGGCGGGAATGTTGCGCGAGTCGGCAAACGCCTCCAGGAGAGAGATGCGGCCCTTGAACTTGTTGTCGTAATTGTGTGGCACGTAATTGCCAAAGGACACGGGTCTGTCGACGATGGTGTCCTGCGGAGTCATTCCGTCCTGAACCGCGGTGGTGTAGACGTAGGGCTTGAAGGAAGAACCCGTCTGGCGTTCTGCCTGGGTGGCGCGATCGAACTGCGAGAGATTGAAGTCACGACCGCCGACCAGAGCGAGGACATTGCCAGTAGTGTTGTCGATGGCGAAGAGCGCCGCCTGGACTCCGGTGTCTTCTTCCAGGGTACCGCGCAGCAGCCCTCCTTCATCCCCAGTGATCTTTACGTAGATCAGGTCGCCAATGTGCAGGAACTGGTCGGCGGTATGGAAGCCAGTCCAGGCCCAGTCTTCGGCAGTGAGAATCAGCTGACGGTCGCCGATTTTCGCGGTGGCCTGGTAGGGCAGAATACCGGTGACCAGGGCGTGCATGTAGGTCCCGGAGGCAGGCGGAATGGACCAGTCCGGATGTTTGAAGGTGTCCATCGCAAGTCCGCCGGCGACAACGTTGAGGAGATGACCGCGCCAACCCTGTCGGCGCTCATAGGCGGCCAGGCCATCGAGAACGGCGTCGTTGGCGGCCTTCTGCAGATCGAGATCGAGAGTCGTATCGATCCTCAGGCCAGCGGCGTGGAGCTGCTCCGTACCGAAACGGCGTTCAAGCTCGCGGCGGACTTCCTCGACGAACCACGGAGCGACGCTGTTGGGCGGGGATTCAATGTGGAGGCCGAGCGGCGCGGAACGGGCGGATTCGGCCTGAGCCGCGGTGATTTTGCCGTCCTCAAGCATGGCATCGATGACGACATTACGACGGCGGAAGGCGCGTTCGGGACTGAGAATGGGTGAGAACTCAACGGGACCTTTAGGCAGGCCGGCGAGCAGGGCGGCCTCCGGCAGAGTGAGCTGGCTGGCGTGTTTGGAAAAGTAGTATTCGGCGCCCGCTTCGAAGCCATAGACTCCGCTGCCAAGGTAGATTTGGTTGCCGTAGAGCGTGAAGATCTGCTCTTTGGTAAAGGAGTGCTCGATCTGCAGCGAGAGGAAGACTTCCTGAAGCTTGCGGGACGCGGTGCGTTCGTTGGAGAGGAAAAGGTTACGGGCCAGCTGCATGGTGAGCGTGGAGGCTCCCTGCGCACGGCCTTTGGAGAAGAGATCGTGCCAAGCGGCGCCTGCCACCCGGAAGAGATTCACACCCCAGTGGCTCTCGAAGTCGCGGTCTTCGGTGGAGATGACTGCCTGACGGAGAACGGGAGCGAAGTCGTTGTAGTTAATGACGACGCGGCGCTCCAGAGCGAAGGAGCCGAAGCTGCGCCCGTGGACGTCGTAAAGTTCGGTCGTGGTACTGGGGCGGTAGTGCTCGAGCTCCGCGATCTGAGGCAAATCGACGGAATAGACCAGCACCAATCCGGCGAGAGAGCCGGCGGCGGCGGCTACCAGAATGAGAAACGCGAGAGCGAGACTGCCGGCGATTTTGCGATGGCCGGAACCGGGGCGAAAGCCATCCTCTTCGTCGTCCTCGCTGCGGTATGAGCGGAAGAGGTTGTCCGAAGCGTCGTGCTGCCTGGGGGGGCTGGAGAGATCCAACGGATTATGGCGCACGCGAGAAATCCGCTCCTTCGCCGCCGCGCTGCCAGTGTGCCAGGCGTTCTTCCGCCCGATCGTTCCCGGCGGTGCTACGCGCTCTTCTGCTTGAGAATCTCCAGCGCCTTGTTGAGCTGATCGTCGGTACGAGCTGCCTGCGGAGCGTTCTCATCATCATCGAAAATCGGTTGCGCGGCCACGGGAACATTAGGGGTGACGGCGACATCTTCGATCTTCTTACCGGAGGGCGATTCGTACTTAGCGACGGTCAGCAGCAGGGCGGAACCATCGGGGAGAGTAAAGGTCTTCTCCTGCGCGCCCTCGCCAAAAGTTCGATCGCCGACAACATCGCCGCGCTTGTTGTCGAGGATGGCTCCGGCGACCAACTCGGCGGCTCCCGCGGTACCATGGTTCACCAGCACGACCAATGGAGCGCCGGTGACGAACTTCGAGGAGTCAGCTGTGAAGGTCTGGGTGGGGACGGTCTGGCCCTGCAGCATGGAGATCGTTCCGGACTGCAGAAACGCGTTGGCGAGACGGATGCCCTGTTGCGGGTCGCCTTCGGCCACATCGCGGAGGTCAAGGAGCACTTTCTTGTTACTGTTCTTGCCCATCGCGTACAGGCGGGCGATGACCTCGTCGACGCGCTCCCGGGTGAGCACAACCGGCTTGAGGTAGAGGATGCTGGAATTCTCGTACTGCTGCTCGGCAAGCGGCGGAAGATCGACAGCGGTTCGGGTGAGGGTGATCGAGTCAGGATCGGGCTTGCGCGGACGCACCAGATCGAAGGTCACGGTACTGCCGGGCTTGCCTTCGAGAAGCAGGCGAATCATAGCGACGGACATTTCGCGCGTGGACTGGCCGCCGATGGACTCGATCAGATCGCCGTCGGCGATGTGTTCTTTATCCGCGGGGCTGCCGGGGACAACCGTGACGACACTGCCGTAGCCATAACGCTTGGAGACGTCTATCCCTACCTGAGCCACGCCCTCGTGCTCGTGGGCCTGGTAGGTGGCGAATTCGGAGGGAGTGAGATAACTGGAGTCGGCGTCCAGGGACTCGAGCAGACCGTGCAGTGCGCCCGTCGTCACGTTCTGGATGTTGGGCTGGGTGACATAGTCCGTCTGAATCTTGTGCAACACTTCTTCGTAAACGCCCATCTGGCGGTAGGCGCCGTCACTCTGAGTGGCGCTGACGCCGGCGGGACCGAAGCCCCCGAAGAGCACAACGACGATGATGGCAATGCTGAGGGCGAGGATGGCGCGATTGAAACTTCTGGGCATAGGACACCGTTGCGGCCGGGGCCGCCGGGTATTCCTATGATACAGCAGGCGGCAAGCCGATAGGCCGCAGGCCGGAAGAGGGGTCAGCAAAGGACCGGCCAGCTAAGCAGCTGTCAGCAAACACCCTGGAATCATTCGTACCGCAGCGCCTCGATGGGATCGAGGGTGGCGGCTTTCCAGGCCGGATAGATGCCGAAGGCCAGCCCGATGCCGCAGGAGACGATAAAGCCGGTTACGGTCCAGAAGGTGGACATTGAAGCCGGAAATGAGACGCCGTACCGGACAATCAGCGTGATGATGGTGCCCAGCACGATGCCGATGACGCCGCCCAGGGCGCACAGGGTTATGGCCTCGACGGTGAACTGAATGAGGACGTTTCGTTTGGTGGCGCCAATGGCTTTGCGGACGCCGATCTCGCGGGTGCGCTCGGTAACGGAGACCAGCATGATGTTCATGACGCCGACTCCGCCCACCAGCAGGCCCACGCTGGAGACGGCAAACATGAAGACAACCAGCCCCGCGGTGATCTGCGCCCATAGATCGAGGATATTGTCGGGTCCAAAGATGGCGAAGTCATCATCCTTTTCGACGCGGACCCGGCGGCGCTCGCGCATGAGCATCCGCACTTCCTCGGTAACCAGTGACTTATTCTTCGCGTTGTCGTACTTGACGGAAATGATGGTATCCAAAATTTCTGGATGAATCTTGTGGAAGGTACTCATCGGGAAGACGGCTTTGTTGTCGTTGGGATTGCTGCCGCCCCCGAATAGCTGCTTGAACTGTCCAGGACTCCGATGACGGTGAAGACGTCGCCGTCGATCATGACTTCCTTGCCGATTGGATCCTGACGGTCGAATAGTTTGTCAGCGGTGTCGTGCCCGAGGATGACGACGTCGGCACGCCGAAACTCCTCGTCCTCAGTAAACGGGCGGCCCTCCTGGAGCTCAACGTCGTTCACCGTGGCAAAGGTGGGCAGGTCGCCCTCCAGCGTGGTGTTCTGAACTTTTTTGTCCTTGTACTGGACGGCCACATAACCAACGCCGAGTTGCCAGTTGGAGAACTGCCGCCCCGCATTGACGGCAGTGACATGGGGCAGAGATTCGATGGCCTTGGCGTCGTCAAGGGTGAACTGCTTGCGCGCCAGCATCTCGGCGGTGGGGCGAATGCCGATGAAGTTCCAGCGAAAGAGCCAAAGCACATTGGTGCCGAACTGGCTGGCAATGTCCTGAACGCGATTGTTCACGCCGTTGATGACCGAAGATATGGCGATGACCGTCGCCACACCGATTACGATACCGAGGATGGTAAGGCCGGAGCGGAGCTTGTTGGTCCGCAGCGTATCGAGGGCCATGCGAACGGATTCACGGGAATCGCTGAGTGCCATAATTTAGAGCTCCGCACGCAGGGCAACGATGGGATCGAGGCGGGCGGCCCTGCGCGCCGGGTAAACACCGAAAAAGATGCCCACAGAGAGAGCGACGAAGAGTCCGAGGAAAACCGCCCAAATGGGGACGGCGGAGGGGAAACTGACGGCCAGGGTGACACCCTTGGCCACTCCGACACCGACAACGACACCGAAGAAGCCGCCCAGCAGCGCCATGGCGGCGGACTCAATCAGGAACTGGAGCATGACGTCCTGCTGTTTCGCCCCCAGAGCCTTGCGGATACCGATTTCCCGGGTCCGCTCGCTGACGGAGACCAGCATGATGTTCATGATGACCACGCCGCCGACTACGAGCGAGATGGAGGCGATTCCCAGGATCACCGCGGCAAACATGCTGGTGAGCTGGTTAAAGAGCCCGATAAAGGTTTCGTTGGTAAGGATGGCGAAGCTGTTTTCCGCCCGGGAAGATCGTGGCGGCGCGCACGCATGAGGGCGCGGACCTCATCAATGAGGTTGTCGAGGGCTCCGGGAGCCATTCCTGCCTTAGCGGAGATGTTGAGACTTTCGTGCTCACCATGGGTGTGGAGGTAGGTGCTCAGCGGCATATCCACGTAGTTGTCTTCGCTCTGTCCGAAGACCTCGCCCTTGCGCTCACCCACGCCCACCACGGTGTACACCTCTCCATCGACGCGCAGGTCCTGACCAATCGGGTTGCGGTTCGGCAGCAGGTTATCGACGATGTCGTAGCCGACGATCACATTGTGAGCCCCGGTATCGTCGTCCATGGGCGTCAGCTCGCGCGGCCTTCCACGACGTTGAGGTTTTCAATTCGCCCATGTTGGCGGTCCAGCCATTGATGTCGGTGTTCGTCGTGGACTGCTTCCCATTGACCACTTTGCCGGACGAGGAAAGCTCTGCTCCAATCATCAGGCACCGGGTGCAGCTTCGCTCGAGATATTCGAAATCTTCGTAGGTGATGTTCTTGCGCTTGTTTTCCCGGAGATATTCTTCTCCGGTGAAGATGACCGGATTGATGCGCTGCAGCGTCATCACATCGGATCCCTGATTGGCGATCTTCTTCACCACGAACATCTTGGCGCCATTGCCAAGGGTGATGACCGCGATGAGCGAGGCGACGCTGATCACGACGCCGATAGTCGTGAGCACGGTACGCATCTTGTTCGCCCAGAGCGACTGGAGCGCTACCTTGATGGCTTCGCTGAAGAGCATAGGAGCGGGTTCCCTTTCGTCCCGGGGACGTGGCAGGGGACATCACTGATCCGGAGTGAACCTCGTCTTAGTGTACGCAGAAACGCCAGACCGGGTTCCGAAGATTAGCCCTCGGGATATCAGGGCACCGCGGTAGCGTACTGCTCCCGGTACC
>CAVPCE010000123.1:0-18230 GCA_963702295.1 uncultured Acidobacteriaceae bacterium
CGCTCATCGACAGGTTCTGGGCGGATGGCCGGCGATACGGACATTTCGGGCCTCGTTGGGTGAAACAGGTCCCTCGCTCCGCCTGCCCCACCGCTCAAGCGACGGGGCCCCAAAGCGCGAGGCTTCGGGATGACAACTTCAAGTTGAGGGATGAGCGGAAGGTCGGCAATACGGAAGTTCAAAACGGCGGAATCGGTCAGGGAGTGGCCTCAGGGGCTGAAGCCCACACTTTTATCGCTGGTTTCGGCATGACTGAAGTCGTGCCCTGATACAAAACCTACCAATTCAGGTGTGGGCTTTCCCACTGTGCCGCCCCGAACTGCGCAAGGCGAGCCGTTCGACTCGCCCGCAGTTTGCTCAGGCCAGGCTGTGGGCACCCGGCCTCGTTCGACGGTTCGAGAATCGTTCGATGGTTATGGTTTGGTGGCGAGGATCAAGGGCGAGGGTCCGGGGGCCGGCAGAGTTCGGACATTTTTAAAGCCCGTTTCTTCGAGCCAGGCGCCGATTTCCTCAAAGGACCAGGTATTGCCTTCCTGGGTGTTGACGATCATGTTGACGGCAAAGAAGAGGCCCTGGATGGGGCCGGTGCGCTCTTTGTTGACGAGGAACTCGGCGATGGCGATGGTGCCTCCGGTGGCAAGGGCTTTCAAGGTCTTTGCCAAAAGCTCGCGACTGCGGCGCTCGCCTTCGCTGTGGAGGATGTGGCCGAGGGTGGCGACATGATGACCGGAGCCGAAGTCGGCATCGTGGAGATCGCCTTCGACATACGACCAGCGGTCATTCAGTCCGAACTTTGCAACCGTCTTCTTCGTTAGAGGAATGACTTCCGGCCAGTCGACGGCGGTGACCTGAACGCGCGGCGACGACTGCGCTTGGGCGATGCCCCAGACGCCGGAACCGGCGGCGAGATCGAGGACGCGGAGCGGCGATCCACCCGGACCGTAGTCCATGGCGGCAGCCAGGGCCTGCGCCGAGGGGTAGCTCATGGGGAAGATGTCGAGGACGAAGTTGTGGAAGAACTCACCGCCGGAGGATTCCTGATTGACCGGGGAGACGGGCTTGCCGGTGGCGACGACTTCGTTGATCTGCAGCCAGCGAGGGATGAGGTGCTCGCTGCAGTGCTTGATCAAGCCGCCCTGGAAGGAGGGTTTGGTGCTGACGAGGAAGAGATCGCTTTCGGGGGTGAGGGAGAAGCGGCCCTGCTCGTCTTTGGCAAGGAAGTTGAGGCCGACGAGGGCGTCCATGATGGCGGTGAGGCCGCGGGCGGAGGCGCCGGTTGCTTTCTGGACCTCCCAGATGTTTTGCGGGCCGCTGTCGAGGACGTCGAAGACGCGGTTCCGGATGGCGGCTTCGAGGATGAGGGGCGCGGCATAACCCCAGGCCATCTGCATGATGCGCTCGGGGGTGACCTGCGCGTGGGTGGCGGTGGCCGTGGAATGGGCCATAGCTTTCTCCTGTCCGGCGGGGTTTCCGGGTGTGATTTTGAGAACCGACGAGGGGGCCGGTTGTGGGGTCGGACGAGTGTAGCAGGTGGGGTACCGGGGGCGATAGCGGGTTGAGCGTGGCTATCGAACACAACGACCCATGGCGATCGTTGCCCTTGCATCGGACCTTCCCGAAGCCTGACGATACTCCATTGCTAAAGCCGGTCTGAACCGTGTCGGCGGCAATCTCGATGCGCGCGGGGTTGTCGCAATTCATCCCAGGGAAAGGTTCTGTCGATGAAGCAGAGTTTCGCCGCAATGATCCTGGGGGTACCGGGCAAGTCGGTGCGCGGCCGTCGCCGAACTGTTAGCACTTCCGGAATGCCGGGAAGTCGTGATGGTCACCAGAAAGCCCGTTGCTCCGCATCAGCGGGTACGCAACGTCGTCCTGGATACCGCCGCTGTCGATTTCGCCGGACGCAGTCGGCGTTGCCCGCGAAGTTGCAGGCAGTAGCGCGGTGAGCTGTGGGTGTCGGTTCCGGATCGATGCGATGGAGCGAAGAAGAATTGAAACGGCTGGGCTCGGCGTGGTCGGCGCCTTTGCGCAGGGATGCCATCAAGCGGCGGAATCGCGCAGTTCTGCCTGCTTTCCGCCGCAGGAAGCTCAGCCCGCAGCCGGCTTCGCTATACCCGCGTCATGGGCATGAAGGAAGACAATTTAGGGGCATCGGTTTTACCCGCCTCGCCATCTTTCGCCCGGGCATCATTGTCGGCAACGCTCATACGCCGGCCTGGGCCGGCTGGCTGGGAAACTCGTGCCTGGCCCTTTTGGCAATATCGATCAGGGAATTCTTGGTCGCGCGATGGCTGCAGAGATCGCTTTGCACAGTGGAGAGACGGGCGAAGTTGTTCGCGAAATGCAGCCATGAAAAGACTCGCCGCGCAGTTGCAATAGGGTGACTTTGGAATTTTTGCGTGGGCGATGGTTGGCAGGGTCGGCAGCGACAATGCGATTGACGCTACCGATTCTCCTCGGCCTGAAGCTGTGAGGTTAGAGTTTCAGCGTCTCCATGTTCTTATCGATCATCTTGTCCAGCCCGGCATCTTCGTCGCCATAGGCGTCATGCCAGCGCCACCACTTATAGCGCGGGCCTGGGGTAGCCCTCGGGCAAATCCTCCCATTCTTCCTGCCGTCCAACGGCGTGACGTCCAGGTAGTTCCACACGGTGCCCATGGCTTCATCGCCGCGGTTGTTGATGAAGTACGTGCGGAAGATCTTGTCGTTCTCGTCGCGGAAGAAGACGTTATGCCCGTGCCACTGGTCGACGCCGAAGTCTTTGTCGAAGTCATCGGTGATGGTGTACCAGGGGATCTTCTCCCAACCCATGCGCTGCTTGAGACGGGCGAGGTTTTCCTGCGACCGCGGGAGGCATAGGCCAGGGTGGTATCCCGCGCGTGCAGGTGCGAGAGGTGCGAGACCTGGTCCGCGCCGAGCGAGCAGCCGACGCAGGCGTGGTCGGGCCAGCCGTAGACATTTGGATCGTAGAAGGCGCGATAGAGCACGAGCTGCCGCCGGCCTTCGAAGAGATCGAGCAGCGAGACCTTCCCGCTGCGGACCTTCGAAGGCGTACTGCTTCTCGACCGCGAGCCACGGCATCCGCCGGCGCGCGGCCGCCAGAGCGTCGCGGGCGCGGGTAAGCTTTTCTCTTTGACCAGCATCTCCTGCCACGCCTTCTGCCATTCCTCCGCGCGACACGACCGGAGGCTTCTTCATCGCTGCGATCTGCTCATTGTCTATGCGTCATGACTTCCTCCCTGTTCGCGCTCGCGCGCTTTTCTGTTCCAGACTTCGTTACAGCGAGTGCGGAAACGCCGCCCGTCGAGACAGCGCCCGCCGCAATCCATACCGCGGTCGGCCAGCGCAGAAGGGACACATGGCTACTCCTTCCCGCTCCGCGGCGGCTGTGCGGATACGGTCCGATCAACTGGTTCCAGCCCGCGTCCACGCCGCGCTCCTGCTCGCCGACCCAGCCCATCGCGCGATGCAGGAAGTGCATGCGCGTAACGCCGTTTTCTTCCGTGAGGCGATATTGGAGGTTGGAGACGGCGGGGTTGGACATAAAGAGCGGCCCGGAAATTTCGAGCAGCGATGGTGACTTGATGGCCTGCACGGTGCCCCAGAAATGTCCGGTGTTGTTGCCGAGGTCGCGATACCAGCGGCCGCCAGGCCATGCTTCCAGCACCATCGGCATCGACTTTTCGGGAGTGGAGTTCAACGGTCCCATCTGTTCGAGGATGGTCTCGAAGACGATCTCGATGGGGGCCGCGATCTCCTCTTCCTTGACGATCTCGAAGGCCTGCAATACGCCTTCCTTTTACAGTGGCTGCCATTACTCCTCCTTCTTTTGGCTTGAGTCATCGTCGAGGCGAATGAGGCGTTCCAGCGCCTTGCGCTCGGCTCGCTGTTTGATTTGGTCGACCTGGTGGGTCCAGTAGCGCTCGAAGACCTTCACCCAGTCGTGCACGGGTTTCAGGCCCTCAGGATTGAGGCGGTACATGCGGTGCTTTCCCCGCTTGACCATCGTGACCACGCCGGCCTTGCGGAGCGCGCCGAGGTGTTTGGAGACGGCGGGCTGGGCCACTTCCATGCGAACGACGATCTGGTTGACGGCATACTCCTGACCGTCAGACAGCACGGCGATGACCTCGCGCCGCCTGGGCTCCGCGATGGCGGTGAATACGTCGGTGGGGTGAGCCTGTCGCGTCATAGGGAAAATATATATTCCTATTTAGGAATATGTCAAGAGTCGGGCGGAAAATTTGCGACCGACCTCGTGGCACGGGCGAAGAAATCTTCGCCCGTGCCTCCTGAGCCCAAGGCGGTCGAACAGCGCTCTGATCAGGTGCTGAGGGTGGGCGGAGGCGATTCCTGCATTGACAAACCGGCCTTTGCCGGACAATCTGGAGTCGCGTAGCAGGACGCATCGGTGCCATCGAAAGGGCAACGCCCACCTACGAAACGTGATTCTTTTTTGCGCCGATGCCGAATCTTGAAAACCTCAGAAAGCAAGCCAAGCAGGTTCTGCGATGGCACCGCGAGCGGTATTATCCGGTCGCTGCCATCATCCGGGAACACTGCCGCGGTTCCGGCCTCTCTCCGATCCGGAGATCCTGGCGGCAGAATTCCAGCTGGCGGATGCGCAGGAACTGGTTGCGCGCAGAGAGGGCTTTGCAGGATGGCAGGCGCTGAGAACAGGAGATTCGAACGCCATGTCCCCGACGCATAGCCACTCTCAGCCGATTCTTACTTCTGTAGCCGCGCACCTATACGTGCGCGATCTGCAGGCATCCACCGAGTTCTTCACCACGAAGATGGGATTCACCATCGACTTTGTGTATGGCGATCCGCCGTTCTACGGACAGGTAAGCCGCGACCATGCCCATCTGGCGCTGCGCTGGATGGATGAATCTTTCTTTGCCCAGGACATCCGGGAACGGGAGGGACTGCTGTCGGCCTCAATCACGCTGGCCAGCGCGGACGAGATCGGCAGCTCTTCGTGGCGTATCAGGGCGCGGGCGTGCCTGTGGCTCAGTCGCTGAGGAACGAACCGTGGCAGGCAAAAACCTTCGTCGTGAAAGATCCTGACGGCAATTTGATTCTCTTTGCCGGGCCCGCCAGTTGACTGGCAGAGGCCGCAACGAAAGGGCACGCACACAGCAGGGAGTCGGATGGCGATCGCTTAGAAGATCTCCGAGAAGCCGGCCATCGACGTGGCGAAGGGCGGCCGGTGAAACGAAGCGGAGCAGGACGTTCCGTTCAGACCGCGCGCCGTGCCCGCCAGCACGAACTCGACCTTCAGGCTATCGATGCAGGCGGTTTCATCTCCATGAGACAGACCTTTCACGAGGATCTGCTTCCCATTCGGGAGATAGCGAAGTTCACGGGTCGCGTAATCCGGAGGCGTGGCCGGATCATTGGTACCGGAGATCATTAAGACCGGTGCATTGCTGCGCACCGGCTGATTGAAAGCGGCAGGAACCGGCTTGACATTCCAGATTTTGCAGGCGCGCTGCTGGGCGCGAACGCGAAGGTCCCCCTCGAACGACCCCGCACTGGTATGGCGGACCTCCTGCTCGGTGATAAACGGAATGTCTTCGGCGCAGGTCACCGACAGGTTCAGCCCCATTTCCACCGCGGTCGCCATCCCCTGAGTTACCGCCTCGATCAGGTGACCGAGGGGCACGTCATCTCCCCGCCATGCTTGCTCGATGATGTAGGGAACGTAGGCGGCCGGACCCGCGCTATAGAGAGCCTGCCGAAGTCGCTCGGCGAAGACTTCTTTTGAAAGCGGGACCTCCTGAGGCTGGCCGGTAGCGGAGTTTTCGATACGGATCCTGACAGGGCCGGCATCGAAGCGATGGACAACGGCCGCGAAGTGCTCTTCGAACCTGGGAAAATGCGCTTCACAGGAAGCGTCCTGCCGGCAGGCGACCACCAGCCGCTCCATGGCGAGCTCCACGCCGGCTGCATCTTCCAGAGGAAGCTTCAGAATCTCCGGCGGAGCCACTCCCTCGAGGATTGCGCTTTCCACGTGGTCGGGATGCTGGCGCAAATAGACGAGAAAGAAATAAGAACCATAAGAATCGCCATCCAGCACAATTTTGGGATATCCAAGCGCGGAGCGGATGTCATCGAGGTCGTCGGCACCGATGGATGAGGTATAGAGACTGAGGTTTGCGGCTGCAGCAAGCCGCCGGCGGCAGATTTTTAGCAACGCATCGGGCCAGAGCTGCAAAAACCAGGATTCAGGGTGAGCAGGCGGGGAAAGGTCACACTGTTGCGCATGGGGTCCGCCGACTCCGCGGTTGTTGGCGAGCACGAGGTCGTAGCGATCGTGCAGCTTGATGAACCAGGAAGAGTGATCGGCAATATCGCCGGCGGAGTCGACCGCGGAGGCACCCGGGCCGCCGGGATTCCAGAAGATTGCCCGATGCATGGGGTGGGCTGCAGGAATCACGACCAGGGGAATCGCCACAGTGCGCCCGGAGGCCGCGGCGCGATCCTCGTATTCCGTGAAAGTACCGCAACGCGCGGGGAGCTTCTGCTGTCCGACCGTGCAACTGGCTAAATACAGGCCAGGGGGCGGGGATGCAGCTGCCGCATTCACTGCGAGTGATGCCCAGCCAAAAGCCAGCGATGCCAGGAAGGCAAGGGCGGTCTCTCGTTTCATCGTCTCTTCTCCGTGTTCTGATCTTCTCCCTGTGCCGAGCCAATCTCATGTTCGTATATCTCTCGCACGGCCGATTGCTGCCGCGACCGGAGTGAGGCCGGGCGAGTTTAGCAGGTACGCTGGTGCGAGCGATAGCCGGGCGGTTACAATCGGCGGCACGGAGAAGGTGAATGGGTTCCGGGGTCGGCAGGGACAATCGAGAGCCCGGAAACCGGGGGGCAGATGGGGCGCTGCGGGGTCAGGGCGGCAATCCAGAGGGGCCTCCAGGTGCGTACTACTGCTGTGGTCAAGGCGAGGCGCGGTGACGGCGCCCCAACAGCAGACGCCGGATGCGGCGCTGGTGGAGCAGATGATGGCGGGCGATGAGACCGCGCTGGCGGCGCTCTACGACCGATATGGCGGCATGCTGTACGGCCTGCTGGTGCGGATTCTGAAGGACACGCACGCGGCCGAAGAAGTGCTGCAGGATCTTTTCCTGCAATTGTGGCGGACGGCGGCGCGCTTCGACGCGAACCGGGGCTCCATGACGGCGTGGCTGATGGTGATGGCGCGCAACCGGGCGATCTCGCGCCTGCGCCGGGGGAACCGGCACGTAATGGCCGACGATCCGGATGGTTTTCTGCTGGAGAGCGCGCCGGCCCTGGACAATATTGAAGACGAAGCCGCGCGCCGGCAACTGGCCGGACGGCTGCGGACGGCCATGGCAAGCCTGCCTGGAGAGCAGCGAGAGGCGCTGGAGCTTGCATATTTTGAAGGGATGACCCAGACAGAAATTGCCGAGCGGACGGGCGCGCCGCTGGGTACGGTGAAGTCAAGAGTGCGCGCCGCAATGCTGTCACTGAAGCAACATTTGCAATGAACGGACGACACGCCAACCCGGAAGATCCTGACCTGTACGCGCTGGGAGCGCTGGACGGGGAGGAGAAGCAGGCCTACGAAAGCCACGTGCGCGCGTGCGCGGCGTGCGCGCAGGACCTGGCATCGGCGCGGGAGCGCGTGGCGCTGCTGGGGCTGGCGGCGGAGCCGGAGACGCCGGGGCCCAGAGTGAAGGAACGGCTGATGCGGCGGTTGCGGGCGGAAGTGGCGGGCGGGGTCCCGTGGGAAAAGCGGGGCGGCCGGGCGGAAACGCGGGCGGGCGGGATCGCGAGCTGGGGAGACCGGGCGGGATGGGGCTGGCTGACGCCGGCGCTGGCGTTGGCGACCGTCTTCTTTGCTGCGGTGGCGGCATGGATGGGCGTGCAGGATGTGCGGGACGTGCAGCGGCTGCACGCGGTCGAGGGTCAGCTGGCCCAGGCGCAGACGCATTCGCTTGAGATTGCGCGGACAGCGACGGAGACGGAGAATCTGCTGGGCATGCCGGGAACGGTGCGGGTGGGGCTGAAGCCGATGCCGGGCATGCCGGATGGGCGCGTGGGCGTTTTGTACAACGCGAAGATGGGCATGGTGACCTGCGCAGGATGGCTGCCCGCGGCTCCGACAAAGAAGAGCTATCAGCTGTGGCTGGTGCCGATGAAGGGCAAGCCGATGAGCCTGCGCGTCTTCAACGGGGAGTGGAACGAGCCGATGATGATGCACGTGCCGGTCGGCATGGAAGCCAAGGCGTTCGCAGTGACCGAAGAGCCGTTGGGCGGCATGCCGGGGCCAACGGGTCCCATGGTGATGCAGGGAGCGGGCGAGTAAGGGAACCGATCACCACAGAGGACACAGAGCTGGGCGGGGCGGCCGGTAGCCCGTGGCCAGTAGCCAGTGCCGGTGGCCAGTCGCGGCAGGGCGGCGCCGAGTGGATGGGCTTGCTCCGGTAAACTCAGGGTGTATGCCTACAAATGCAAAGCAGTGGACGGGCGCGGCGATCCGCGAGGCGTTCCTGCATTTTTTTGAGGCGAAGGGGCACCGCCGGGTGCACTCGTCTTCGCTGGTGCCGGCCAACGATCCCACGCTGCTGTTCACCAATGCGGGGATGAATCAGTTCAAGGACGTGTTTCTGGGGCGGAGAAGCGCGACTATTCGCGCGCGACGACCTCGCAGAAGTGCGTGCGCGCGGGCGGCAAGCATAACGATCTGGAGAATGTCGGGTTCACGCGGCGGCACCACACGTTCTTCGAGATGCTGGGGAACTTCACCTTCGGCGACTACTTCAAGAAGGACGCGATTGCGTATGCGTGGGAGCTGCTGACTTCGCCGGAGTGGTGCGGGATCGATCCGAAGCGACGGCTGTACGTGACGATCTTCGAGGGCGACGACGGGGTTCCGCGTGATGAAGAGGCGGAGAAGTACTGGCTGGAGCAGGCGTGCCGAAGGAGCGCATCTTCGGGATGTCGGCAGAAGGACAACTTCTGGCAGATGGGTGATACGGGGCCGTGCGGGCCTTGCTCGGAGATTTTTTACGACATGGGATGGAGGCCGCGGAGACGCCGGGCGTGGACAAGCCGTTTCGGCGAGGACGAGCAGCGGTATGTCGAGATCTGGAACCTGGTGTTCATGCAGTTCGACCGGAGCGCGCGATGGGAGAGCTGACGCCGCTGCCGAAGCCTTCGATCGATACGGGGATGGGGCTGGAGCGGGTGGCGGCGGTGCTGCAGGGGGTGGCTGTCGAATTTCGAGACGGATTTGTTTATGCCGCTGATTACGGCGGGCGCAGTGAGCTTACGCCGGGGCTACAGGCGCACAGGCAGCACAGAGAGCGACTGAGCGGGATGCGTGCCAGTCTTGCGGATTATTGCGGACCATGCGCGGGCTGCGACGTTTCTGATTTCGGATGGGGTGCATGCCGTCGAATGAGGGACGCGGGTATGTGCTGCGGAAGATTTTGCGGCGCGGGATTCGGCATGGACGGCTGCTGGGGCAGGAGAAGCCGTTTATGCACGAGATGGTGTTCGCGGTGCGGGATGAGATGCGGTGGCATATCCGGAGCTGAAGGAGACGGCGGAGCGCGTGAGCGAAGGTGGTGCTGGCGGAGGAGGGGCAGTTTGCGCGGGTGTTGGAGCTCGGGCTGCGGAGCGGCTGAATGAGGCGATGAGACGCTGGCGCGAAGCTGGATGGGCGCGCGGCGTTTCATCTGTATGAGACCTTCGGCATGCCGCTGGATTTCATGGTGGATGCGGCGCGGGATGCGGGATTGAGTTCGATCTGCGAAGGGTTCGAGACGGCGCAAAGAGGAGGAGCAGGCGCGGGCGCGGGCTTCGTGGAAGGGTGGGTCGCAGAAGTCGGCGAGCGCCGGTGTATCGCGAGCTGCCGAAGACGGAGTTTGAGGGGTATCGGCAGCTGCGGGTGGATGGGGCCGAGGTGCTGGCGCTGGTGAAGGATGGCTGGGTGTGCCGGAGCTGAAGCGCGGGCGAGGCGGGCGAGGTCGTGCTGGATGCGACGAGCTTCTATGCGGACTCGGGCGGGCAGGTCGGCGATGTGGGCTGGCTGTATGTCGCGACGATCACAACAGTGTGGTTGCCGATGTGAGCGGATGCACGAAGCCGGTGCAGGGCGTGTTTGCGCACAAGGTGAAGGCGGCGCAGACGATAGCGGTCGGCGATCGGGTGGATACGGTGGTCGATGCGAGTATCCGGCATGCGACGATGCGGAACCATACGGGGACGCATCTGCTGCATGCGGCGCTGCGCGAGGTGCTGGGCACGCATGTGAAGCAGGCGGGTTCGCTGAACGATGCGACGCGGCTGCGGTTTGATTTCTCGCACTTTGCGGGCGTGGCCGAGGAGGAGCTGCAGGAGATTGAGGACATCGTCAACACGCAGGTGCTGGGCAACACGAAGGTGGAGACGCTGGTGGATGTGCCGATCGATGTGGCGGTGAATGAGCTGGGCGCGATGGCGCTGTTCGGCGAGAAGTATGGCGAGCGCGTGCGCGTGGTGAAGATTGGGGATTTCTCGACGGAGCTGTGCGGCGGAACGCATACGGCGGCGACGGGCGAGATCGGCGCTGGTGAAGCTGGTGGGCGAGGGCTCGGTGTCGAGCGGCGTGCGGCGCGTGGAGGCGGTGACGGGGACTGGGCGCGCTGGATGTGTTCCGGCGGGATTCTGAGGTGGCGAAGGTGGCGGGGCAGATGGTCGGCGGCGAGATGCTGAACGCCGGCGGATGCGCTGCGGCAGCGAAGATGTGCCGCGCAGGAAGAGGAGATGAAGAAGCTGCGGCGCGAGCTGGACGCAGGTGCGGATGAAGTCGGCGGCGTCGCGCGGCTGCGGGCGCTGCGGATCAGGCTGTGGAGGTAAAGGGCATCAAGGTGCTGGCGCAGCGGGTGGATGCGCTCGATCGCGGGCAGATGCGCGACGCTGGTGGATCAGCTGCGCGGCAAGCTGGGATCGGGCGTGGTGGTGCTGGGCGGCGCGCAGGAGGACGGCAAGGTGTCGCTGATTGTCGGCGTGACGAAGGACCTGACGGGCAAGGTGCAGGCGGGAAAGATTGTCGGGGAGCTGGCGGAGAAGGTTGGCGGCAAGGGCGGCGGGCGGCCCGATCTGGCGGAGGCGGGCGGGAAGGACGCGAGCCGCTGGATGCGGCGCTGAAGAGCGCAGCCGAAGTGGTGGGCGGGCTGATAGGTTAGGACGCTCACCACAGAGAGCACAGAGGACACAGAGAAGCCGCGGTCCTTTCTCTGCCCCGCCGGAGGCCGACGCCGCTTTGCGCAGGCTCATACCCGCAGTCTGTCGGCACAACAAGTCGATCCGCGATACAAAACAACGAAACCCCTTCGAGGGAAATGCAGGTCCATTCGACTCGCATCTGAATTTGTTTGTTGCGCGCAAAAGCGCGCGCAACGATTTTGCGGCTTCGCTCAGGATGACATATCTGTTTTTCCTTTTGAGTGCCGTGGGGATGTCGACAGACATCGCATCGCGCCAGTAGTCGATGTGTCAATCTGGTTGACGCGCGCATTCCAGAGCGCCGTGCCTGCTATCTTTGTGTTTCAACTAAAAGCCCCTCTGGAATCCTCACATTTTGCGGAGTGTCCGATGAACGTTCGCCGTGGCTGTTTTTCGTTCGCTGCTGTTGCCCTGCTTTCCTTCACGTCGGCTGCCGGGTTCGCGCAGACGGCGCCGATGACGCCGGATATTCCGCCGCACTTCACTCCACCGCAGAATGATTTCGACTACACGAAGAAGGTGGTCATGCTGCCCATGCGGGACGGGGTGAAGCTGTACACCGTGATCGTGATTCCGAAGGGCGCGCAGAATGCGCCCATGCTGCTGACGCGGACGCCGTACAACGCGGCAGGGCGCGCGGAGCGGGAGGAATCACCGTCCATGCTGGATGCTGAGCCAGAGGGCGATGATGTCTTCGTGAAGGCGGGGTACATCCGCGTGTGGCAGGACGTGCGCGGCAAGTATGGATCGGAAGGCGACTATGTGATGACGCCTCCGCCGACGGGCCGCTGAATCCCAACGGGCCGAACGACACGAAGGACGCCTGGGACACGATCGACTGGCTGGTGAAAAACGTGCCGGAGTCGAATGGAAAGGTCGGGATGCTCGGGTCGTCGTATGAGGGCTTCACAGTGGTGATGGCGCTGCTCGATCCGCACCCGGCGCTGAAGGTGGCCGCGCCGGAGAGCCCGATGGTGGACGGATGGATGGGCGACGACTGGTTCCACTACGGCGCGTTTCGGCAGTTCAACCTGGACTACATTGCCGGGCAGACCAGGCTCGCGGCGCGGGGAGACGATTCCGCGCTGCATTACGACGAGTACACGAACTTCCTCGAGCGGGATCGGCGGGCGATTTTGCGCGCTACGGTGGACTGGACCAGCTGCCTTTCTGGAAGAAGATGAGGAGCATCCGGCGTACGACTCGTTCTGGCAGGAGCAGGCGCTGGACCGATTGATGGCGAAGGTCCCGCTGAAGGTGCCCACCATGTGGCTGCAGGGATTGTGGGATCAGGAGGACATGTGGGGCGGGAACCACGCGTATGCCGCAGTGAACCAAAGGACACCCACGACGACATGAACTACCTGGTGATCGGCCCGTGGCGGCACAGCCAGGTGAACGGCGAGGGATGGTCGCTGGGTCCTTTAAAGTGGGACGGGAATACGGTACAGCAGTTCAAGACGCAAGTGCTGTTGCCGTTTTTCAATCAATATCTGAAAGATGGGGCTCCCGGGCCGATACGCCGCCGGTGCTGATTTACAACACCGGTGAGAACCACTGGGACCGGCTGCAGAAGTGGCCGCTGAGCTGCGACAGGGGCTGCGAGAGCAAGTCGCAGCCGCTGTATCTTGAGGCGGATCACGGGCTGTCGTTTCGAAACCAGTAGCCGACGCGGCGCAGTATGACGAGTATGTGTCCGATCCGGCAAAGCCAGTTCCCTATCTATCCGCGGCCCTATTCGGGAGCCCACGACGAGTGGACGACCTGGCTGGTTCACGACCAGCGCTTTGTGGATGGCCGGCCCGACGTGCTGACCTGGGAGACGCCGGTGCTGACGGAGCCGGTGCGGGTGGCGGGGCGCCCATCGTTCACCTGATGGCTTCGACCAGTGGCACGGACAGCGACTGGGCGGTGAAGCTGATCGACGTATATCCGGCGACGATGCCGAACGACGAGAGATGGGCGGGTACGAGCTGGCGATTGCGCTGGATATTTTCCGCGGGCGCTATCGGACGAGCTTCGAGCATCCTGAAGCGATCACGCCGGACAAGCCGCTGCTGTATCAGTTTGGGGCTGCCCATGGTGGATCACGTCTTCCAGCCGGGGCACCGGATCATGGTGCAGGTGCAGTCGACTCTGTTCCCTCTGTACGACCGCAATCCGCAGAAATTTGTTCCGAATATTTTCGATGCGAAGCCGGGGGATTATCAGAAGGCGACGCAGCGGGTGTGGCATGCGCCGGGCACGGAGAGCTATATCGACTTGCCCGTCGTGGAGGGACAGCCGTGAAGGGGTCAGCTTAGAAGCTGTCAGCGATGAGGCGGTTAGCGATCAATCGCTCCGCCATTTACCGATCAGGAGCGGGGGTCGGTTAGGGCCAGAATGTCTTCGAGGTTGCGTTGAGAAGCATCCTGCGCCGAGCCCGCGTCACCGAGGACCGGGTGTTTGACTTCTTCGCGCAACAGGGCGATGGGATCGCTGGTGGGCTGGCCGAGGAAGTGACCCTGCGCCTGGTCGGCGCCGAGAGTGCGGATGAGGCGCAGCTGCTCCTTGGTTTCGACGCCTTCGACAATCACCTTCATTTTCAGGTTGTGGGCCATGGTGATGATGGATTCGACGAAGGAGCGGGTTTCGCGGCGGACCATCAGGCCGCTGACGAAGGAGCGGTCGAGCTTGAGCGTGTCGAAGGCCAGCTTGGGCAGGTAGGTCAGGCAGGAGTAGCCGGTGCCGAAGTCGTCGACGGCGACACTGACGCCGATGCGGTGCAGGCGGCGCATCATCTCGGTGGCGCGTTCGATGCCGGCGAGGGTGGCGGACTCCGTGATCTCTATCTGAAGAAGGCTGGGATGGAGGCCGGTACGATGGAGCACGCCGGCCACTTCTTCAAAGAAGGAATCCTGAGAGAACTGTTTGGTGGATACGTTGACCGCGACCTGGATGGGGCGGTCGACGATTTTCTGCCACGCGCGGGCTTCGGTGCAGGCGCGTTCGAGAACGTAGGCGCCAAGGGAGATGATGAGGCCGCTCTCTTCGGCGACGGGGATGAAGCTGACCGGACCGATACGGCCGAGGGTGGGGTGGGTCCAGCGAGCGAGGGCTTCAAAGCGACCGATGGTGTTCGTGGTGAGGTCGTACTCCGGTTGATACTGGAGGGAAATTTCGCCGCGCGCGATGGCATGCTGTAAGGCGCCTTCGAGGGTGAGGCGCTCGCGGGCAGCGCTGCCGAGGTCGTCGCTGTAAAGAACGATGCGGCTCTTGCCGTTGCGCTTGGCAGCATACATGGCTACGCCTGCCTGTTGCAGCAGCTGACCGTACTCCGGCGCATCCGGAAAGATGCTGATGCCGACGCTGGCGGTGACGTGAATGGCATGGCCGTTGACGTCGAAGGGGTCGCGGAAGGCATCGAGGGCAAGCTCGGCGGCGCGCTGGGCATCGCAGCGGTCCTGGATGCCGTCGAGAATGAGAGCGAACTCGTCGCCGCCGATACGGGCGAGGGTATCAGACTGGCGGTAGCGCCCCTTCAGGCGCTGGGCGACTTTGCCGAGGAGAGCGTCGCCGGTATCGTGGCCAAAACTATCGTTGACGATCTTGAACCCGTCGAGATCGATGTGCAGGAGAGCGAACAGCGCGTGGTCACGCTGAGCTTTGGTGATGCACTGGGAGAGACGATCGGAGAGGAGGCGGCGATTCGGCAGGCCGGTGAGTTCGTCGATCAGGGCCATTTCCTTCAGGCGCTGTTCCGCGTTCTGACCGGCGCGGTTGCGACGTTGAATCTCGGCAACCAGCTTGTTGACACCGGCACTGAGCGAATCGACGTCGGGATGGGCCGGCGCCTGAACCTCAGCGTCGAAGTCTCCCTGATGCGCGAAGGACTCAAGAGCGGCGGAGAGCTGATGAAAAGCGGTCCTGGTAGCGGAGGCGTCGCGCAATTCCAGAGAGGCGTGGCTCAGTGCGGACTTCTGCAGGCGCACACGCCGGTTGAGGAAGAAGAGCCAGACAAGAGCGAACGCGGGAATGAGGGCCCATCGAGTGTCATGCGTCTGGATGCCGGTAACGACGATGCCAACCGCGGGGACGGGCGGCGGCAAGGGCGGTGGAACTGCGTGAAGACTGGTTCGGCGCGAGGAGACGACGGTGACGGCGGGCGCTGGTGGTGGATCGGTGCGTGTGCCTCGCACGAGGAGAGTATCGCCGAGTTGGAGGCCGAGGCGGGCGGCATCGAGAGAGATGGGCAAAGCTCCGGTTGGATCCTGAAGCGTGAATTTTTTGGAGTCGACCGCAACGATGACGCCTTGAAGACGGACGGCGGTGTGGGGCGAGACGGATGGAAGCTCTTGAATCGGAGTATGTTCCAGGCGGGCATAGGCCTGCGTCAGCACCGCGCAGACAACGGCTGCAGCGAGTGCCGGAACCAGAATAGCGGTGGCTGTGTGACTGGCCCCGCGACGCTCCATCCAAAGATGATCGGAGGCGCAAATGGGGCGGGCCATACAACTTTTGGCGATTTAGCTTCCCCGTTTGGCATTTCGGGCGTTTCGCCAGTACGACGAGAGCAGAGACTGAGGCGGTCGCGCTGTGACCTTCCTCACACCCCGGGACCAACGGCAGAGGGCTATCATGAGGCGTTCGGGCGAAGGCTACGGCAATCGGCCGCCTCAGGACTGACTGCTATCCAGGAGCAAATTTATGTGTCTGGCGATTCCCGGCAAGGTGGCAGAGGTGTTTACGCACGAGGGCATGCATATGGCCCGGGTGCAGTTTGGCGGGGTCACACGGGAGGCCTGCCTGGACTACGTTCCGGAGACACAGGTGGGCGATTATGTGCTGGTGCACGTTGGGTTTGCGATCAGCCGCGTGGATGAAGAAGAGGCGCGGCGGACCTACGAGGCGCTGGCCGAGCTGGATCAGCTGGGGGAGCTTGAGATTCCTGAAGTAACCGAGGCTAAGGGGTCCGGCGGAGGCGCCGCGTGAAATACCTCGATGAGTATCGCGATGGCGATATTGCGGCCAGGCTGGTGGAGCGGATTCACAAAGCGCAGACCAAGCCCTGGGTGATCATGGAGGTCTGCGGCGGGCAGACGCACTCGATTGTGAAGAACGGGATCGATCATCTGCTGCCGAAGGGTGTGGAACTGGTGCATGGGCCGGGGTGTCCGGTGTGTGTGACGCCGCTGGAGATGATTGACAAGGCGCATGCGATTGCGCGGCGGCCGGAGGTGATCTTCTGCTCGTTTGGCGACATGTTGCGGGTGCCGGGCTCGGATGGGGATCTGTTCAGCATCAAGTCGAGAGGCGGCGATGTGCGGGTGGTGTATTCGCCGCTGGACTGCATGAAGATTGCGAAGGCCAATCCGGAAAAGCAGGTGGTGTTTTTTGCGATTGGATTTGAGACCACGGCTCCGGCCAACGCCATGCTGGCCTGGCAGGCACGGCACTTGGGGCTGACGAATCTGTCGCTGCTGGTGTCGCACGTGCTGGTGCCGCCGGCCATTGAGGCGGTGCTGAGCTCGCTACAGAATCGCGTGCAGGGATTCCTGGGACCGGGGCATGTGTGCGCAGTGGTGGGCTATGCCGAATATGAGCCGCTGGCGAAGCGCTTTCATGTGCCCATTGTTGTTACAGGTTTTGAACCGCTCGACATTCTGGAAGGCGTCCTGATGCTGGTGGAGCAGCTGGAGCAGGGGCGCGCCGAGGTCGAGAACCAGTATTCACGGGTGCTGGCGCGGGGCGGGAATGGTCCCGCGCAGGAGCTGATGGCGAAGGTGTTCGAGGTGCGGGACCGCAAGTGGCGGGGCGTGGGGACCATCCCGCAGAGTGGCTTCGGGCTGAAGGACGAGTTTCGGGAATTCGACGCGGAGACGCGGTTCAGCGTGGAGGCGATCGACACGATGGAGCCGGCGGTGTGTATCGCGGGGCAGATTCTGCAGGGGATCAAAAAACCGCATGACTGTCCGGCGTTTGGAACCGAGTGCACGCCGCAGTATCCGCTGGGCGCGACAATGGTGTCGGCGGAGGGCGCGTGCGCGGCGTATTACGCGTACGGGCGGCATTTGAAGGATGCGGATCTTGTGACCCTGGGGAAATAGCACGGCGCGGAAGATCTTCCGGCAACGGGAAAGGGCTTTCATCACAGAGGACACGGAGAGCACGGAGGATTTCGGGATGAGTGCGGGCAAGGTGGATGAGCGCGAAAAGGCCGCAGGGACGGTGGGGCCGTTTGGAACGTGTCCGCTGCCGATCTTTGAGCATCCGCAGATCGTGATGGGGCACGGCAGCGGCGGCAAGCTGTCGGCGGAGCTGATCGAGAAGGTCTTCGTAGCGCGATTCAGAAATCCTACGCTGGAAAAGATGGACGACCAGGCGCTGCTGGAAATCGGCGGCGCGCGGCTGGCGTTCACGACGGACTCGTTTGTGGTGACGCCAATCTTTTTTCCCGGCGGCGACATCGGGTCGCTGGCGGTGAACGGAACGGTGAACGATCTGGCAGTGGGCGGGGCGAAGCCGCTCTACCTTTCGGCGGCATTCATCCTGGAAGAAGGGCTGGCGGCGGCGGATCTGACGCGCGTTGTGGATTCGATGGCGGCGGCGGCGCAGAACGCCGGCGTGCAGCTGGTCACGGGCGATACGAAGGTTGTGAATCGCGGGAAAGGCGATCAGGTGTTCATCACCACAACGGGGATCGGTGTGGTGGGAACGGGACACGCAGTTGTCGGCGGATCGCGCGCGACCGGGAGACAAGATTCTGCTGAGCGGATCGATCGGCGATCACGGGATTACGATTCTGTCGCAGCGCGAGGGACTGGAGTTTGAGAGCGCGCTCGAGAGCGACTGCGCGGCGTTGCACAGTCTGGTTGCGGCGATGCTGGACGCAGCCGAGGCCGCCGGCGCGGGTGAAAATGCAGGAGTGCGCGGCGTGCGGGTGATGCGCGATCCGACGCGAGGCGGCGTGGCCACGGTGCTCAACGAGATTGCCGGCCGGTCGCGGACGA
>CAVPCE010000124.1:0-12740 GCA_963702295.1 uncultured Acidobacteriaceae bacterium
GACGCCGCCCGAGCGCACCCATGCGGCGATTGGTTCAGCATCCTCGGCATTCATATAGTGCGGATGCGGGTTCTTCGCGGGATTGTCCGGGGAAACGATGATGTAGTACTGCGCACCGCTGAGTTTCGCGAGCGTCGGCCGCGATTTCATCGTGGACGTCGTGACGCCAAAGCTGCGAAAGATCTGGCCGAAGAGAGAGAAACCGGAGTCGGCTTTGTCTTCCCACTTGTAGTGGAAAAGCTCGGACTGACCCGCGGCATTTTCCCGCCTCTGGCTGTTGTACCAGGCATCCAGCAGGACCGTTCTTCCCTCGCCCTCGGTCGCGCGGAGTGACGCGCCGCTGTTTGTCTGCGCAGGGAGACCCGCGCACAGGACAACCAGCACGAGTCCGGCCACAACCCGGACGACACACGCCAGGAAGAATCGCATCCCCATGGTGTACCAGAATGCGGCGCACGGTGTCCCGGCGGAGGCAATCTCAGCTCAGTCGCAGGTAAGTCGAGTAAGGTTGGTCGCCAACCGACGTAAAGGGCATCAGGGTCACCGGTCCGTTGGTCGCATCGACCTGCCACTGACGTTCGCTCAGCCGCCGCGCGGATAAAAGCTGTTCCCGCGTTATCCGAGGCAATGCATCCCCCTGCTCGCGCTTCACGGCCATCAGAACCAGCGGCCCACGCAGCAGGGCCACCGTGTCGGCATGCCGCTCATTGATCGGCTCCAGACGCATCCGCAGCGGCAGATCCAGTTCCACGCGATCGCCGCTCTTCCACTCGCGCTCAATCGCGGCGAAGCGCCCCGGAACAGCCACTCCCTTTTGCCGGGCTCCATTCACCGAGATCGACGCTCCCTCCGCCCACTCCGGAATCCGAAAATGCAGAGTTTGTTCAGCGGGACGCGAAGCGGTCAGAGTGAATGTCACCGGATCGTCGAACGGATACTGTCCCTCCTGTGTGAGCGAAAATGCAACACCGCCATCCGTCCAACGCAGCGTAGATGGCACATAAAGATTTACGTAGATCGCCTGCGGACCACGGAAGTAGCCGTTAATGCGGTAGTCGGTCGCGACCTGCGGCAGCGTTCCCGAGCAGCACGGCCAGCGCGCCGCGTGGTACACGCGGGAAGCATCGTAGTTGTAGTCTGAGTAATAAAACGCGTGGCCGTTCTCCTCGAGAGTTTTGGCGCCGAGCACAGTGTTGAACATCATGCGCTCCATGCTGTCGCCATATCGCGAATCGCCCGTCACCCGCAGCAGATAGCGAGTGATCTTGAAGTGCGCATACGAACCGCATGGCGTCTCGAAGGTGTGGTGCGTATTGGTCAGGCTGGCGTAAACGTCGTCGCTCTGCGGTGCGCGCAGCTGTTCATCCGGCCCCCACCCGCCCGTGGCATAGCTCTGCTGCTGCAGCATCGCAAAGGCGTTTTTCGCGGCCTGCAAATGCTTTTCGCTTCCCGCCACCATCCACGCCATCATGGCCGAGCTCAGCGAATTCACATAGCTGTAGGCATGATGCCCGTGCAGCACGTTCTCATTCCTTGAGAGCGGATCGAACCAGGTCTTGTCATCCAGATACTGCTGGGCGAGATCGTAGTAGCGGCGCCCGGCTCCGCGCTGATACGCAAGAAACAGGTTTTCCGGCATGGTGTACGACTCGTCCCAGTTCCACGATATGTCGTCGACAGGCTTGTCCATGCGCCAGCGCACGTCGTGATCCACGGCATGTCCTGGCAGATGCGGCAGCGCAGTGTTCGTCGTCTGGTCCAGAATCGCCAGCGCCTGCGGGTCCTTCACCCACGTGTGAGAGTCCAGCAGCCCCAGTACCAGCTTGTCGTAGGTATAGGCCGGAAATCGATTCCGGGTGTAAACGTCGGCAGAGATCGTCTGCGCGTAGAGCCGATTCAGTCGCAGCACCTTCTGCCGCGTCGCTTCGTCGCCTGTGATCGCATAAGCGCGCGCCAGCGCCGACACCCACTGCCCGTACGTGCAACCCGGTGCGAAGCCAGAGTCGAAATCCTTGCGATTGTCGTAGTCCGGATTGTAGTGGTACCAGCCGCCCAGGTCCTCACCAGGAGCCGGCATGCCCGACATCTGCCGGAACGGCTTCAGCAGACTGTCGTCGCTCAGCGACATCAGTACCGCCTGCGTCTCCCGCAGCTGGTTCTCGTGCGCCTCGCTGCTCATCAGCACGTCGCCATAGCCGAATTCCGACAGCGGAGCAACTCCGTGTAACTCCGCCCCCCAGGCTGAATCGCCGGACAGACCACGGCCAGTCATGGTTGCCGCCGCTGTGAGGGATGCGGCCCGCAGAAAGCCTCGTCTGGAGAGCGTGTGTTGCTTTGCCATGCCTCACTCCTTTTGCGGTATCGCCCTTTCACGGGGCCGACAAACCATAAATAGTAGCGGCCTTGATTGTATCGGCGAAGGCCGGGCTCTTGAAAAGTGACGTCGAGAAGCAAAAAAACGACACCTACGAAGAATTTCGTTGACAACTACGAATTGCTTCGTATACCGTCCTGATCATGAAGCGAAGACCCGATCTGCTGCCCCGCCCCACTGAAGCCGAGCTGGAACTGCTCGCCGTCTTATGGGAGAAGGGTCCTGCCACGGTTCGCGATCTGCATGACGAGATCCACACCCGCCGCGACATTGGCTATACTTCGGTGCTCAAGCTGCTGCAAATCATGACGGAAAAGGGGCTGGTCGACCGTGAGGAAACCGCCAAAGCCCATATCTATCGCGCCGCAGCCAGCCAGCAGGCCACACAGAATCAGCTGTTGCGCGAAATGAGCGAGCGCCTCTTTGCCGGTTCAGCGGCGCAACTGGCGCTGCATGCGCTGGCCATGGAGCCGGTCGGCGATCAGGACCTGGAAGAGCTCCGTACTCTCATCGAGAAGAAGAGGAAGCGTCCATGACAAACCACTGGGAAGCTCTGGGCTGGACCCTGGTTCATTTTCTCTGGGAAGGCACCCTCATCGCCCTCGCCTATCGCATCCTGGATGCGGCCCTGGCACGCCGCAGTTCCAGCGTCCGATATGGACTGGCCCTGACCGCATTGCTCAGCATGCCGGTCGTTGCGCTCGCCACTCTCGCCTGGGAAGAAGCCAGTCTCGACATGACCGCAACCCATGTGGTCGGCGCGATCCACACTGCGGTTTCCACGGCTCAGACGTTTGAGCCGGCTCTCACACAAGGTGCAGTCCTCGCACCCCTGCGCGAAAGCAATCGCTACATCTCCGCGCACCTGATGCCCTGGCTGGATGGCCTGTGGCTGGCCGGCGTTGTACTGCTCTCTCTGCGCGCCGTGGGTGGCTGGTGGCTCGTGCAGCGAATCAGCCGGCGCACCATGGAAGCCGCCCCGCACACGCTGCGGCTGCGCCTCGACGTCCTTCGCCGCAATATGGGAATCCCCAGGTTTGTCGATCTCCGCCTCTCCCGAAGGATCATGAATCCCCTGACCGCGGGCGTGCTGCGTCCGTGGATTCTGTTGCCGGTCTCCGCGCTCACCGGTCTCAGTCCGGAACAGATCGAGGTCGTCCTCTCCCATGAGCTGGCGCACATCCGCCGCTCCGATTATCTCTGGAACCTGCTGCAGACCGTCGTCGAAACCCTGTTCTTCTTCCACCCCGCGGTTTGGTGGATCAGCCGCCGCGTCCGCGAAGAACGAGAGCTGTGTTGTGACGACATGGCGATGGAGTACTGCGCGGATCCCGCCGTCTATGCGGCGGCCCTGCTGCGGCTCGAAGAAGAGAGGAAGAGCCAGTTGCGGCTGGCGATGGCTCTCGACGGCCACCAGTCTCGCGCCGGGCTGCGGGCCCGCATCCTCCGTATTCTCGGCGAGTCGGACGAGCGCTCGACCCGGATCCGTCCCGTTTCCCTCGCCGCCATGGCGGTGGGCGCGCTTCTCTTTCTCTGCCCGGTCACGAAGGTCTTTGCCAGCTTCCGTGCGGTCCCGGCCGTCGCGCACTCGGTCGCGCCTGTCGTTCGCAGAGCCATGAGCCCGGTACTGCGCGCCGTCAGGGCCATGCCCGCGGCCGTGCAGGAACCGACTCCGAAGCCCAGCGCCGCGGTCCCGGCGAATCCCCCCCAGCAGGCCGCCAGCGAGCCCGAGCAGAATTCCGAGCAGCCCGCCGACGCCCACTCCAGTTACATCGACCAGATGAAAGCAGCTGGCTACGACGTGGACATCGACAAGTACATCGCCATGAAAGTCCAGGGCATCACGCCCGAATATGCGTCTGAGATGGCGAAGGCGATTGGCTCCCACGTCGAGGCCAACCAGCTGATCGCAATGAAAGTCCAGGACATCACCCCCGACTATCTCTCCCGAATGCGCGCCGCCGGCTATAACGTCGACGCGAACAAATACATCGCGATGAAGGTGCAGGACATTACCCCCGCCTACGCGGCGGAAATGGCGAAGGCCGTCGGCAGCCAGCTCAGCGCCGATCGCCTCATCGCCATGAAGGTGCAGAGCATCACGCCCGAATATATGGCGCAGATGCACAACGACGGCTACGACGCCTCGCCCGATAAATACATTGCGATGAAAGTGCAGGACATCACGCCCGAATACGCGAATGCCATGGCCAAACTCGGCTATGGCAAGCCCACCGTGGACCAGCTGATTGCCATGAAGGTGCAGGGCGTGACACCGGAGTGGGCCGACAAGCTGCACGCCAGCGGCATCCAGGCTTCGAGCTTTCAGGACCTGATCTCCTACCGCATCTTTGAAGTCTCTCCTGAATTCGTTGCAGGCATGAAGGCCGCCGGCTTTGATGCCATCCCGGCGAAAAAGCTGGTTGAACTGCGCGTCCAGGGCGTCACACCCGACTTCGCAAAGAGCGTCCGCGCGGAGTTTCCTGACGCAACCGTGAACGATCTGGTGCAGATGAAGATCTTCCATATCGATCAGGCCTTCATCGCATCGGCCCGTCAGCACGGCTTTGCGCCTCTTACCATTCAGAGACTGGTGAAGCTGCGCATCTCCGGGATTCTGGATGACGCCGACACAGCAAAGGAGAACCAGCAATGAAAGTTCGGGCGTTTCTTCTCTCTGCATTCCTGGCCACAGCCGCCACCACTCTGTGCAGCGCGCAGGATCAGTTTCCCTCCCTGCACGGCCGCTGCAGCATTGCTCCCGGCATGAAAGATGGTCAGGTCCGCTTCGAACTCGAAGAAGGCGAGTGTGGCGACGACGGCCATAACTGTCACAACCACGACAGCGATTCGATGCCGCTCAGCGATTTCTCCGGGTTCACTCTCTCCGATTTGCAGCGGGAAGGCGCTCACCTGGACGCGGTCATCTCCGCGGAAGCCGGCAAGCTGACCTGCTCCGGCACCGTGCACGACCTCACGCTCTCCGGTGATTCCACCTTCGTGCCAAATCCGGCATTCGTTGCCCAGATGCGCCAGATGGGCTTCGACGAATTCGATTCCCGCAAGCTCGAAGCTTACACGCTCTTCCATATTGAGACATCCTGGATTCGCTCGCTTCAGGCCGAAGGCATCTCCGACATGGATTCCGGCAACATCATCGCCCTGCGCATCTTCAAAGTGGACGCGTCTTACATCCGCGAGATGGCCAGCCTGGGCTATCCGCATCTGGCCGCCGGCAAGCTGATCGCCTTCAAAGTCCAGGGAGTCAATCCCGACGAAGTGCGGCAATATCGCGCCCTCGGCTATGAACCCTCCGCGGATGAGCTGGTCCAGATGCGCATCTTCAAAGTCACGCCCGACTTCATTCAGCGCATGAGTTCGCGTGGCCTAGGCAAGCTCACCATCAGCAAGCTCGTGCAGATCCGCATCTTCAAGCTCGCAGACTAACGTCCCCGATCACAGAAAACCCCGGATGCAGTGGTAATCAGTTTCGTCGCGGATGACCGGCGGCGAGACCGGCGTCACCCCGTTATCGTTCCGGGCATTTCTCTTACGCCCCCAGGGAGACTTTACTAACCTCCTGCCTGAGAATAGTGGGCATGACGTCCACAATTCTGCGCGCGATGGGATCGATACCCCTCGTCCTTGGAATGGCCTCTGCCGCGTTCCCGCAGTCTGCCGCCATTGCGTTCGAGAAGAACGCTGCCGGGCTCGTGATGCATAACGGCGCCGAAACCCTCTATGTCAGCGTCTGCGGTCCGGATGTTCTTCACATCGTCGCCGGCCCCGGCAATCCGCACTCGGCTTCTGCCGCCACGCCCTGGATCATTCGCCCCTGCACGTTGTCCCCTTTTGAATTTTCGCAAAATGATAAACAGGCGATCCTCCGCACATCCCGGCTGCAGCTGGATATCCACCGGGACACCGGCCAGTTGTTTTTCAGCGACAACGCCGGGAATGTCCTTCTCTTCGATTCAACGCGTCGCCCCCGCGAGTATGTCCCCGACACCATCAACGGCGAGCAGCTCTATCACGTCAGCGAGCGCTTCCAGCCGGCACCTACCGAGGGCTTCTATGGCCTGGGCCAGCACCAGAGCGGCGTCTTTAACTACCGCGGCAGCGTCGTCGAACTTGCCCAGGCCAATACCGATGTTGCCGTTCCTCTGCTGCTCTCCACCAACGGCTACGGCATTCTCTGGAATACAGCTTCTCACTCCTGGTTCGATAACCGCTTCCCGTCGGAACTCAAGCTAAGCGCGGAGGCCGCCGACGCGGTCGACTTTTACTTCATCTACGGACCCGAATTCGACCAGATCATCCACAAATATCGCGACTTGACGGGCCACGCACCTCTCTTTGGCGAATGGGCCTATGGCTTCGTCCAGTCCAAAGATCGCTACAGATCCGCAAAAGATCTTCTCGATGTTGCCGCCGAATATCGCTCCCAGCATGTGCCTCTCGACCTGATCGTTCAGGACTGGTTCTGGTGGAAGCATCAGGGCGATCCCGAATTTACCGAGTCGTATCTCCAGCCCCACCCCGACGTTCCCGGCGCTCTGCAGCAGCTCCACCAGGAGCATGTGCACGCCATCATCTCCGTCTGGGCCGTCCTCGATCCGAAATCGAATACCTATGCGCAACTCAAGGCCCACAACCTGCTCATCCCTGGAACCGACGACTATGACGCTACCAACCCCGCCGCTCGAGATATGTACTGGAAACTGCTGGTCGGCAAAATGTTTACCCAGGGATGGGACGGCTTCTGGCTCGACAGCTCCGAGCCCGAATGCTGTGGCGGATACAGCGACGCCACCCTCGACCATTACCACCTCTCCATCGGCAATGGCGCCCGCTATACGAATCTCTTTCCGCTCATGCACACCGGCGGAGTGTATGACCACTGGCGCGCCACCACCGATCGCAAACGAGTTTTCATCCTGACCCGCTCCGCCTTTGCCGGACAGCAGCGCTATGCCACGACCATCTGGTCCGGCGACGTGTTGGGCACGTTCCCTACGTTTAGAAAACAGATCGCGGCCGGTCTGAACTTTCAGCTGTCCGGCATCCCGTATTGGACGACGGATATTGCCGGTTACGGCTGGCCCTGGGAGCGAGACACCCGGGATCCTGCCTACCAGGAACTCTACACACGATGGTTTGAATTTGGCGTCTTCTCCCCCATCTTCCGCACGCACGGCCATCGCGCCAACGACACCAACGAGATTTTCTCCTACGGCCGGCAGATCCCCACCCTCATCGCATGGGATAAGTTCCGCTACCGGCTCCTGCCCTACATCTATTCGCTTGCCTGGCGCGTGACCAGCCAGGACTACACGCTGATGCGCCCTCTGGTCATGGATTGGCGGACGAACGAGAAGGTCCGCGAGATCGGCGACCAGTACCTCTTTGGGCCATCCGTCCTCGTGAATCCAGTTACGCAGGAAGGAGCCACCAGCCGCCCGGTCTATCTGCCCCCGGCCGCCGGATGGTACGACTTCTGGACCGGCGAACAACTCAGAGGTGACCAGACTTTGCTCGCACCGGCGCCGCTCGATCGCATGCCCCTATTCGTAAAAGCTGGTTCAATCCTTCCCCTCGGACCTGCCGTCGAGTATGCGACAGCGGCGGCGAAGGCTCCTCTGGAACTGCGCATCTATCGTGGCGCGGACGCGAATTTTACCCTCTACGAGGACGAGGGCGACACGTATGACTACGAAAAGAGCGAGTACGCGACCATTCCGTTGCACTGGGATGACGCAACTTCAACCCTGACCATCGGCACGCGCCAGGGCAAGTATCCCGGCATGGCGACGGAGAGAGAATTTCGCGTTGTCGCGGTCGGATCTGCAAGCGGCACAGGCATGAACGAAACCTCGGCCGCTCGCGAAGTGAACTATACCGGTACAGACCTGAATGTAACGCTGCACTAATCGGTCAGAACGCGGTCGGTTCCTGCAAAACTTCCGTGCCGTCGCGCTTATAGACGACGCCGGCCTTCATCACGAAGTTGACCTTGCCCATCACCGTGATGTCGTCCAGCGGATTGCCCGGAACCGCGACGATATCCGCATACTTGCCCGGAGTGACGCTGCCAATCTCGTCCTGATGGCCCAGTAACTCCGCCGCGTTCACCGTCGCCATCTGCAGCGTGTAAGCGGGCGGCAGCCCGGCCTTCACCAGATAGATGAAATCTTCCCAGTTCTGCCCGTGCGGATACACGCCGGCATCCGTCCCATAAGCAAACTTCACGCCACCCTTGTAAGCCCGCGACACTGTCTTAATGATCTGCGGCCCTACCTCCATGGCCTTCTTCGCCACCGTCGGAGGATACTGCCCCTTCTTCGCCTGCTCCGCAACGAAGATCCCGGTGTAAACCGTTGGGCAATAGAACGTGCCGTGCTCCTTCATCAGCTGGATGTCCTGATCGTCCATAAAGGTGCCATGCTCCACCGAGTCCACTCCGGCAATCACCGAACGCCGAATCGCCTCGGCGCCATGCGCGTGTACAGCCACCTTCATGCCATAGTCGTGCGCCGTGTCCACCAAGGCCTTGATCTCGTCCTCGCTCATCTGCGGACCCGAGCCGTTCGTCCCCAAATCCATCACACCGCCGGAAGGCATCGCCTTGATGAGGTCGGCGCCTTCCTTGTAATGCAGCCGAACCACCTTCCGCGCCTGGTCCGGGCCGTTAAAGATCGACTGCAGCGGTCCGGGATCGCCCTGCAGATCCATGCTCAGGCCGTTGGTCCAGTCCGCATGACCACCCGTTGTGCTGATCGCCGGCCCAGCCGTAAAGATCCGCGGCCCGATCACGTAACCGGCGTTGATCTCATTCCGCAGAGCCACCGTGTCGTAATCGTGATCCCCCACGTTGCGCACCGTTGTGAAGCCGGCCATCAACGTCCGATGCGCATACAGCGTCGAACGCAGTACACCATCCGCGAAATTCAGATGGGAGGCCTCGATGTACGTGTTCTTTCCGACCTGCGAATCCAGATGGACGTGATCGTCGATCAGCCCGGGAAGGCATGTCGCCCCGGCCAGATCAATCACCGCCGCACCCTCGACGCTCTGCGTTCCCGACTCCACCTTCTCGAACTTGTCGCCGGAAATCACGACCGTCGTCGGCCCCAGCATCTTTCCCGCCACGCTGTCGAAGAGTTGCGGACAATGCACCACCGTGACTGACGCCGGCGTATCCTGCGCCAATTGCCGCTGCCGGCAAACACAGCACTCCCACAACCGCGCTCACTGCGAAGCGAGACACACGCATTCTGGCCATCTCCTTATTGTTTTCCGTCTTCGTTAAAGTTACTGTCCGGCCTTCTCTTCTCCTGCACCGCTGGCCGGAAACAGCTTCGTAGCCTGCCTCAACAGTTCGGCCTCATGCTCCAGCGCCTCGGAGACGCGCCCAATCTGCACATCGGCTTCCTTCCATTCCTTCTGCTCGATCGCTTCCCGCACTCCGGGAATCGTCTTCACGCCATAGCCCGTGTAGAAGCCGGGGGCATAGAGCAGATGCTCAAACCACGGCCGATTCGGCAATCCGCGTGAGTCCTGCAGCGCTCGCCGCTGCGAATCAGGTCAGGATTCAGCCCCTCCGGCGCCACACCACCCGCCGCCGCAAATGCCTCGTCGAAGGCCTTCGCTGCGTCGGTCAGGTCGTCCAACGCCTGATCCAGCGGCGCGAAGTTCAGGTATGGCGGAACTTCCTCCACCGGCGGCGGCACCATCTGCTTCTTCGGATCGTAGAGCGCCTTATACACGCCTTCCCTGATTTCGCGATCGCGCTCCTTCGCCTCGCTCCGTTGCTGGTCGTCCAGCTTCTTCAGTTCGCCCACATACATGTGAACCGTGTCCGCGAGATCGGAAAACTGGAAGGGCAGCATCCGCATCGGCCATCCGCATCACCATCGTGCCCGCCGTTTCCGCCAGCGCGCGCTCATAGTGAAATGTCGTGTCCATGAAATGCGTGTAGTAGTAGAAATCGTCGTAAACGGAGTGGTACTGTCCGCCTTCATCCTCGCCGCCGTAGCCCAGATTCAGGCTGGCGATGCCCAGATGATCGATGAACACGGTGTAATCGCTCCCCGAGCCCAGCGCCGGAATCCGCAGATCAGCCCGTGACCGAATCTCCGAGCGCCGCTCACCGTTTGCGCGAGAGATATCCACCAGCCGCACGCGCTTCCACACCGACATGCCCGTTTCCGGATCCTGGATGTCCTTCGCCACATCGTTGACAAAGTTCTCCAGCGAGTGCGACCCGCCCGCCCGGAAATACCCGCGCCCGTTGCCGTCGGAGTTGATGTACAGGACGGCATGCTGCTTCAACTCATCCGCGTGATACTCCGCCCACTCCGTAGAGCCCAGCAGCGCCGGCTCCTCACCATCCCAGAAGCAATAGATAATTGTCCGGTCCGGCTTCCATCCCTGCTTCAGCAGCTCGCCCAGCGCCCGCGCCTCCTCCATCTCCGGCGCCGCGCCGGAAATTGGATCCTCGGCTCCGTTCACCCACGCGTCATGATGGTTCCCGCGAATCACCCACTGGTCGGGATACTTCGCGCCCGGGATTCTCGCAGTCACGTCATACAGCGGCTTGCGATCCCAGTTGAACGCCAGCGCCAAATGCGCCTCAGCCTTGCTCGGACCCACGTGATACGTCAGTGGCAGCGCCCCGCGCCAGGCTTCCGGAACCGTCTCCCCACCCAGAGCCTTCAGAAAAGGCGTCGCATCCGCATACGAAATAGGCAGCACCGGAATCTTCGTGATGGTCTGCACCTTGTCCAGCGGAATCAGCTTCACGCCCGGCTTCGCTCCCACACCCGGCGTCTGCGGATCCCCCGGATACACCGGCATATCCATCACGCTGCCCCGCTGCGCGCCCTCCGGCGGACGCATCGGCCCTTCCGGATAGGTGTCGCCCTGGAAATACCCATCGTCCCGCGGATCGGAGTAAATGATGCAGCCCACCGCTCCATGCTCCGCCGCCACCTTCGGCTTAATTCCGCGCCAGCTCATCCCATAGCGCGCAATCACGATCGCGCCCTTCACCGATACGCCCATGCGATCGAGCACGTCGTAGTCTTCCGGCCGGCCGTAGTTCACATACACCAGCGGCGCCGTCACATCGCCATCCCGCGAATAGGCGTTGTACGTCGGCAGCTGTTCGTTCGTCTGGCTCGACGTCGGATCCACGCTGACCGGCGGCTCCTGCAGCGTGGCCTTGAACGGCGTCGGCCCTTCCAGCTCCAGCAACCGCGACTTCGGCGTCGGAAACAGCGCGCTGAATTCCTCGATCTGCGCGTCCAGTCCATACGACTTCAGCTGCGCCACCAGCCATTCCGCGTTGTCCTTGTCGTAGGGCGAGCCCACATGATGCGGCCGCGCGCTCAGCCGCTGCATGTTGTCCTTAATGCGGTCGGGTTCCGGAATCGCCCGGAACTTCTGTTCCCAGCTGATCTCGGTCGCGGAATCCTGCGGTGTGTAGCCGCGCAGGCTCTGTCCCATATCCGCGGCGTAAGTGGTAACGGCAAACAGACAGACAGCAGCGATCGGCAACCGCATACGAGTCGAACCTCTTCGTGGCTGTGATTTGAACTGCGGGAAACGTGTCGTGTATAAGCGTGAAACACTATACCCTATAAACCGTCTCGAAACGCATTCCTGCCCGAACGGTTACGCTTTTCCGTTGCTCTTCTGCGCCCGCATCCGCTCCCGCAGCGCCGCTGTGGCCGCTCGATGGCAGCGCAGGCAGAGTGTCCGGATATTCTCCAGGTCGCATTCCCCGCCGCCTTCGATCACCGGGGTGATGTGATCCGCGTCCCACAGACTGCCGCGCCGGCGTCGTCCCGGCTTCCATTGCGCCAGCAAAGCCGCCCGATTCGCCCCACGCGACCGCCGCAATTGCCCTAATGCTGCCGCAGTGTCCGCACCGCATGAGGCGCAAATCCCCCGATCCCGCAGGAAGACCTGCTCGCGCAAATAGCCCGGCTGGGTCCGCAGCTTCCACTCATGCACGCAATATGCGGAGCAGAACGTGTACCTTCCTCGCGGAACCTCCAGCGCACACCACCGGCACAAACCCCGCCCATTCGGACCGCGCGGATCGCACTGCGGCTCACCCAGCCCCCGGCATCGCGCGTACCGTGCTCATCCTTCTTTTCTAAAGGACAGCGGTGCCGGATCGCGCAACAACCGCGCTCGCCGGACCAAATCGGTTACGGCGTCACTCGCCCCGCAGAAACACCGGCAGCCGATCCTCCCGCACATTGTCGTAGCACTGCAGAAACGTGAAGCGCGCAATCGAGGTCGGAATCCCCCACCGCCGTAAATCCCGGGTGCCCCGTCGCAGGATACGGCCCGCCGT
>CAVPCE010000125.1:0-61390 GCA_963702295.1 uncultured Acidobacteriaceae bacterium
GAGGAGATCTTCCGGGCGTTCCACGAGGAGACCTGCGAGCCGTTGGAGAACCCGCTCGCGGTGGCGATTCGCCGCACGCGCGCTCCATCAAGTCGGTGCGCCCGATGCTGCTCATCCGGCGCGACGGCAACGAGATCTACGTCGAGAGCACCGCATCGCCCATCCGCGACGGATCACGGCGCCGTCTCGGGCGGCGTGCTCGTGTTCCACGATGTGAGCGAGGCGCGCGAGCTGAACCGCCGCCTGTGCTATCACGCGAGCCACGACGTGCTCACCGGGCTCGTCAACCGGCGCGAATTCGAGAATCGCATGGAGCGGGCCCTGAAGAGCGCCAAGGCGCGCGAGACCTCCTATGCCCTGTGCTGCCTGGATCTTGGACCAGTTCAAGATCGTCAACGACACCTGCGGCCACAGCGCCGGGCGACGCGCCGCTCGGGCAGGTAGGCGCGCTCCTCAAATCGAAGGTGCGCTGGCGCGATACCCTCGCGCGCTCGGCGGCGAGAATCGGCGATCCTCCTGGAGAGCTGCTCGCTGGATGAGGCGATGCGCACTGCCGAGTCGCTGCGCGAGGCGTGCGCAACTTCAAGTTCACCTGGGAAGAGCGCACGTTCCGCCTCGGGGCGAGCATCGGCGTGGTGCCGATTTCAGCCGAGAACGCCGATGTCGCATCGGTGCTGTCGGCCGCGGACAGCGCCTGCCAGGCGGCCAAGGAGAGCGGGCCGCAACCGCGTGCACAGCTTCGAAGAGAACGACATCGACCTGATCGCCGGCGCCGCGAAATGCAGTGGGCGGCGCGCATCAACAATGCGCTGGAGGAAGGCCGCTTCGAGCTGTTCAGGCAGACCATCCTGCCCCTGCAAAACGCCGAGGACGGGCGCCCACTACGAACTGCTGCTGCGCATGCGCGATGAGACCGGCAAGATCGTCGCGCCGGACAACTTCATCACGGCCGCGGAGCGTTACGGCATCACGCCCAGCATCGACCGGTGGGTCATCGAGAACGCCTTCCGCTGGCTGGTCTCGGAGGCCGACGAGCGCGAGAAGCTCTGCATGTGCTCGATCAATCTCTCGGGCCAGAGTCTGGGCGATGACAAGTTCCTGCCCTACGTGATCGATCAGTTCCACCGCAGCGGCCTGGATGCCACCAAGATCTGCTTCGAGATCACCGAGACCGCGGCGGTCGCAAGCTTCTCGCAGGCGAACCGCTTCATTCAGGCGCTGAAGGAACTGGGCTGCAAGTTCGCGCTCGACGATTCGGCACCGGCCTGTCCTCATTCGGCTACCTCAAGCACTTCCCGGTCGACTACCTGAAGATCGACGGCAGTTTCGTCAAGGAGATCCTGCACGATCCCATCGATCGCGAGATGGTGCGCTCGATCAACGAGATCGGGCATCTCACCGGCAAGCAGACCATCGCCGAGTTTGCGGAAAACGCCGAAATCATCAAGATGCTCAGCAGCCTCGGGGTCGACTACGCCCAGGGCTACGGGGTCTCCCAGCCCCAACGCGTCCTCAAGGCCGCCAGCACCTGAGTCCGGCGGCCCTAGGGCTGCCAGTCAAGCGCATGGACAGGTCGATCGCGCGCACGTGCTTGGTGATGCTGCCGACGGAGATGTAATCGACGCCGGTTTCGGCGATTTCCCGGATGGTCTCAGGGTCACTCCGCCCGAGGCCTCGAGCTTACAGCGGTCGCGCGGCCTCGCGTTGACGGCCACGGCTTCCGACATGTCCTCGAGCGAGAAGTCATCGAGCATGGCGATGTCGGCGCCGGCGGCGATCGCCTGCTCCAACTCGTCGAGGCTCTCCACCTCGACCTCCACGGCGACTTCGGTCCGCCGATGACTTCGCCGCGGCCACGGCGCGCGCGATCGAGCCCGCCGCCATGATGTGGTTTTCCTTGATCGAGAATTCCGTCGAACAGTCCCATGCGGTGATTGTGACCGCCGCCACCCGGACGGCGTATTTCTGCGCCGATCGCAGCCCGGGGATGGTTTTGCGGGTGTCGAGCAGGCGGCAGGCGCGTGCCTTCGAGCGCTCCGCGTAAACGCATGCGCCGCCGTGGCGGTGCCGGAGAGCAGCTGCAGGAAATTGAGCGCCGTGCGCTCGCCGGTGAGGAGCGAGCGGCCGCCCCTGAACCTCGAACAGCGTCTGATTGGCCTCGACCTGCGCCCCTTCGGCTATTTTCCAGTGAATTCGCGCCCGCAGCATCCAGGATCATCAGGTCCAGGACAACATCCACATCGAGCGAGCGTGGGCTGAAAACGCCTAGGCGGTGCGCCTCAAAGAACATGGGGTGGTTGAGAATTGATTCTGCGGCCATCACGGCCGGATCGAACCGCTCCAGATGGCCCGCTTGCAGGATGCGCTTCTGCCGGGCTGCCTGATCGACGAGACGCCCGGCTTCGTCCGCGGTGGCGGCGATTGGCTTTTCGACCAGCACGTCCAGCCCGGCCGTCAGCAGGGCCTCAGCCACCTCCGCGTGCGATGAGGTTGGGGTGCAGATCGACGCGGCGCCGCAGGCAATTTCGCCGCGCGTCCGCGCCGCGAGGCATTCCGCTACGGATGAGAAGACGGGGACTCCCCATTCGGCGGCGGCAGCAGCGGCCCGGACTAAATCCGGCTCGACGATCGCAGTCACGCGCACCGCAGATCCATCGCCTTCCAGCGAGCGATAAACGCGCAAATGATTCCGCCCGAAAACGCCGGCGCCGCAGACAAGGATCCCGAGATGAGATTCAGCGTTCAAAAGGACTTACGCGGGCTTTCCTTCGACCGCTCGCAGGCAACGGCCGTAAAGCTCCAGCAGGTGCGCCACCTGATCCTCGGGTTTTTGCGCGCCTCCGGCCACGAATCCGGTGGAGGACGTGGTCCGGCCGACGCCCGCGGTGGCGGAGACAAACTTCAGCAAATCGAGCGCGATGTCTTCGATCGCTCGGCGCCGTTACCGGCAGGGGAACCTGATCCATTGGAAAGCACCTCTCTAAGAGCTTGATGAAACAGGGTTATGGCTCCGCAAATCGCCGAGGCCGTCGACCTCAAAATAGCCGAACGATATAAATTCTGCTGCGCCTCGCCGTTATCCTTCGGCGCATTTCAACAAACTCCTCTGGCCCGATGTCTATCAAAGCCCTCCCGAGCTGTCCTGCAGGTTCGGCTCACACCTCCGAAAGGCACAGGCAGTGACCTGACCTCTACCAGCAGGTCCCTGCAGGGCGACTCGTGAGGCGCCTAGATTCGATCACATCCAGCGGCGATTCCAGCGCGCGCGGACGCAGAACCAGCCGGCCGGCTTCGAACACCGCGTGCCGAAAGACCACTGCCGCGCCGATGCGGATGCCATACAGGTCTGGGGTGGGACGGTTCTGCGATCGGCCAGCGAGTTTGTAATGGCGGTCGAGCACCACGTAGCGGTACCGGTGCGATTAGAGACCGGTATCCATCGGGAGCGCCTGCGCGGCGGTCACGCGCACGCCCCACAAAGCGGTCCCCAACTGGACGGCCCCACGGCTCGCCGGGGGGAAAGTTTGCAAGCGAATGCTGGGTAACGGCAGTCGCCGAGACGCGCGTGGGGAGGGATATGCGGAGCGTCATGGCGATGTGGACGCGACAATGGGAACCGTTTCCCGTGCCTCCGGCGTGCTCTCCCCGCGCGCGAGACGGTGACGAAGATCCGCTTCCCGCCAGTCTTCCACGCTGAGCGCGTGCGCTTCCAGAATCCGATCCAGCGCCGTCATGTCAGCCCGGCGGCGGCGGTGCAGGAAGTTCGAGATCGGGCGTGGCCCAGACCTGTCCGGCTGGCGAGCAGGAGCACTGCTGGGGATGCCTCGTCGATGCGCGCACGTCTAGCCGCAGGCGCTCGTGCAACTCGTGGAAGTTCATCTTCGCGATTTTGCGATGAGCAGAAGACCCATTACCTCAGGTTTTGCAGGAAGAAATACGAAACAAGAGATTCCCGGAAAGCAGAAAGACACTGCGGTCCTCAGGTCCGCGACGACATAGGAAACTCCCCAGCGGTGATTGTAGGGGTCCCGATCGATTTAGTGTCGGACTACTTTCGCCAGTCAGACATAGATTTCGCTCGCGATGGCCGGGTTCCGGTCCGAGGCAGTACGTCGTGGACGAGGCTCAGATGCAGGTCTGCGCGGTTTCCCACACGATTCCAACAAGGGCCAATGCCGAATTGGATCGACTAGGCAGAGCTTTTCCTCCCCCAACTCCAGCCTCGCCCTTATCGGGGGCGGCGCGAGTTTCCGACTCTGGAGGCCTCACGAGGTACCTGCGATCTTTCTCAAAGTGTGTGAGGGGTGGGGCTCGCTTCGGTTCCGCGCTCAGGAGAGCCCGGAGATCTACTGTCCGAGCTGTGCACAAGGCTGGCAGCCATTCCCTGTCGCAACGGTGAAGGCGCGGTGTGCGCCGCGGCCTCAGAAGACGCTGCACCGGAAATCGAGGCTGGCATCAGCGCGTGCGTGGCCGTTCCTGTCGTACTTCCTGCAGCATTCGCCGGTGGCCGAGCCAGCCCGGCCAACCCCGCAACTAAGGGTCGTCGGGGGCCGATCGAGAGCCGGCGAGCGGCGCTGAGGGTTCTGCACAGTTACCTGCGAGACATCCATGCAGGTGGGCCGCGCTCCATGCTTCCTCGGCGACGCGGTCTTTCGCGGACGGGTCAGCGGCCGTCGCATTCCCAGCTTCGAGGTGCAGTCATCTCCCTGTTCGATGTGGAGAAATCCATCCGGGGCTCAACCCCTTCTCTCGGTCGTGTCGCCCACATCGCACTGGAGGAGTACACCCCTCCGGAGGCGGCGCGTTTGACCGGGGAAAGCGAGCGAACGATTCACCGTGTTTATCGCGCGGCACTGGAGCGTTTCACGAACTTTTCCGGGAGTATGAGTTTTTGATCGCGATGTGGAAAACTTGTCAAGGGGGGGTCGGGCATAACCAAAGTCATGAGGCGGCAAGAAAAAGACACAAGCCAAAATCGCCGGGGAAACCTGGCAGTAGACCGCTTCAACTTGCTATTCGAATTTATAGGGTAAAAACAGAAAAAAGAGGGGCGCCCCCGGGTGCCCTTTTGCTTTCTCCGGCCGGGACGCCCGTGCAGAATCCCGCCGAGCCTACCGGGTATTCGCCGGTACAGAATGAGGTTATGCGGAACAGAGATTGCGCCAGACAGACAGGTCGCCGCGCGTGGACCCTGGCTGCGGCTTTTGGCATGGTTGCCTTTGCCGCGATGCTCCCCCTGCGACTGACCGCGCAAATCACGACGACCACGGTGCAGGGCGCGGTGTACCGCGCCGACGGAACCCCGGCCAGCGGCGCTGCTGATGAGCTGGCCCGCCTTCACTACGCCGCAGACCAGGCGATCGCCGCCGGCAACACCAGTGCCACAATTGGTGCGGATGGCTTTGTCAGCGTCAATCTGACGCCCAACGCGGGATCGCTGCCCAACGGCAATTACTACACGGCTGTCTATCACCTGAGTGACGGCACGGTGACTCCGGAATATTGGGTGGTCCCATCGTCAGGCTCTGCGGCCATTGCCTCGGTGCGCGCCCAGCTTCAGCCGTCCACGATGGCGGTCCAGCCGGTTTCTCAGGCGTACGTCAAAGCGCCATCGCCTCACTCAACGGATCGTGGCTGCCCCGGCCGGCGGCACGCTGAGCGGGCCGCTCACGCTGAGCACGGATCCCACTGCCGCGGCCAGGCTGTACCAAACACTACGCGGATCAGCTGGCGGGGCGCAGTTCCCGCTGGCCGTGGCACGCTGAGCGGACCGCTGACGGTGCCGAACCTTTACGCAAAACAGTTTGAAGGTCGGCTCTACGCCGATCAGCAGCAGTCGGGTGCCGGCAGTAACAACGGCATTGCCATGTCCCTCACGGACTGCCTGACTTACAACTACGCCTGCGAAGTGCTGGCTCCAGCTCTCTATGCTCAGACCAAGCTCTGCCCTGGGGCGGGTTCTCGGCTCCGTTATTGCAGTACAACATCACGGGGCCGAAGACCTCCGACCCGCTGGGTTGTGTGATCGACCACCGCTATGCCGTTCCGGAACTGACCTGTAACCAGGGACTTCCTTATGAAACGAGCCAGCGCAACAACATGGCCCCGTGGGGGATTGCCCAGAATGCAATCACCATGGGCACGGGCAGCTCGCCGCCATAACAGCGCGGCAGTCATCCGCAATACCCAGTGGATGGGCGCTTACGATTTCTCGACAATACTGGGAACGGCAGCGAATCCACGGTCACGGTCTGTCAGTCAGTGCGGGGAGCGGCTCTCCCGCGGGCACCCAGGGCATTCTCGACAATGTCAGCAGCGGTTCGCCCAACGACACGACCGGAATTCTGATTAACGACTATGGTGTGGGAACGTCTCTCGGCCAGAATGAAGGAACAGAGCCGCTTCGCATCCGCGCCGGAGAAACGGGCAATGTCACGCAGGTGACCCTCTCCCGAGGGCCGACATGCGGCGTGACCTGCACGGCCAGCGGCACGCAGACGCTCGGATCGCCTCGATCTTTCGGGAAGAACGGGAGGTGACCGATCTCACCCAGGGCTACTCCACGGGCTATATCGCCGGGATCGGCTATACCAGCAACACGGTGACCGGCAGCGGAACTAACTGGGATTCGACCTTCGGCACGACCAGCGCATCCACCACGACAACGGCGGTGGTCGGCAGCCCGACACCCACAAACACTTTCCCGCAAACAAACGTAACGGTTTCTGTTACCTCTTCCACGGGATTCACGGCTGGAAATGCATGTGGCTTTGGAGCGCAGGACTACAAGTGGGACTGCTTCCACATCACCTCCGTCCCGGATGGCACGCACCTCGTGCTCGATCGCGTCGATTACCCGATGGCCGAGCGGCAGCACCATGTCCAGGGGGGGTCGACCGGCTACGCTTCAAGATGGATGCCGACGATGTCTGCGCCGCCGACTACATCGGCATGGGCACGGGAGCCGATTCAGGCGTAACTCCAGGGAGCCTGGTTCATCGTCGTGTACCCCATCGTCAGCAATTCAGCGGAAATACTCCTGTTGTTCGCGGAAGGGCGGTAGGTGGCGTAACCGAGCCGAGCGTACCTGGCCATGGGCTCCGGTGGCATTGCCGAGCGTCACCGTAGCGGCGGAGTCGTCTCGATCCTCCTGCACCGTCAGCGGCGGATCGGGATACTTCAACGGAGGATACGATCCTCCGCAGTGGTATTTCAGGCATCACCTACACCACAGCCCCCGCCATCTACGTCAGTTACATCGCCTCCGGCGCCCTTGACAGCTGCGCGGTGACCAATGGTGGCGCCGGCATCTCCGGCACGCCCAGCGTCTCCGTAGTGCCCAGCAATCCCTACCACATCTATCCGATGGCGGAGAGCCTGCAAAACTACAACGCGGCAACCGGAAAGATGGACGCCTCCGCCCTGGTGACGACCGTGGAATGGAACCTCCAATTCGGGAGACGTACTGCAGGTGGACATTACTTCAACTACAAGATGGACGGCATCGATTACAACTCCAATGCCTGGAACCAGGGATTTCATAACCAGTACATGACCAACCTGAGCGGGTACTGGGCACGAACGACTACACATTCTGGGTAACCAACCTGCAGGATCTCAGCCTTTATCAGAACAATCCTTATGCCGCGCCTTACACGATCGGCCGCGGCCAAATGGGCACGCCGTATGGGTTCGTTTTTACCGGCGCATTTCGAGACGGCATCACGCTGCGGACTCCTCCGTTCAGCAACCAGAACGCTACAGGCGCGGTAGTCGTGCAGTGTGGGGGAAACTGCGCCACGTGGAATCAGACCTACAGTATGCTGAACGCGCAAAATCCGAACAACTCCAACACCGCCGAGGACGTCCTTGGCTACAACCCGTCCACCGCGAGCTGGACGTGGACGGCGGGCGCCACCAGCACCGCGGGTACGAATCCGGCCTGCACGGTGAACCTTGCTGGTTCTTCGAACCCCGGCCTCTCGGTTTCCTGCAACGGCGCTACGTCGCGTTTCGACGGTTCCGGTAATCTCACCGTGGCCGGCGCCATCCACGGCCAGAGCTCGGTCACTGGCGCCATCATCAACGGCGAAGTCACCGTCGACGGAACCACCTACACCACGCTGAACGCCGCATGGAACGCAGCGCTTGCCCAGGCGAACACTACCGGGCATAACCAGACGGTGCGGCTGGGACCGGGAACGTTCCCGGTCACTGCCACTCTCAACGAACCGAGCAACGGTGCCTGCGTGAGCCTGCTGGGCTCCGGAGGCACGACCGTGAACGCCGACAGCTCCCAGCCAGCGACCACCCTGACGCTCTCCGCGTCTCTCGGCGGCGACGTCTTCTATCTCGGCAATACCACCCAGGCGCAGGGCTGCACGTTCAAGGATCTCAACCTGCTGGCCGGCGGCTATGCCACGCATGGATTCGAGATGCAGTGGTTCCGGGGCGTATTGATCGATAACGTCACGGTCAACGACACCACCGCGGAAGGCATCCTGCTCGGCGAAGAGAACACAGCCTCCGGACACCAGGCGAACTTCCTGCTGCGCAACGTTACGGTCAGTTACAGCAGCGCCGCCTTCACCCCGGCCAATCGCCCCGCGTATGGGATCCACCTTGAGAAGACCGCGATCGACAGCCATCTCGACAACATCCTGGTGAGGAATGCGCAGACTGCCGCGGTTTACAACGAAGGCTCGGGTAATACCGGCTACCTGGTGCACGGCTTCGGATTCCCCTACACCTGCACGACGGCTCCATGCGCCAACAACGCATCCTCGGCGACGGCAGCGAATGCTTCCTATGCCACCAGCTACGTGATTTATGACACGGGCGGCTCCGGCAGCGTGTGGACCGACACTTATGTGGACAGCCCCGCCGTCGCCGGCTTCTACATCGGCGCCAACGGTGTGGAGATTCACGGAGGCCATGTCCAGTGGCCCGACCTGACCAGCTTCCCCGCGGCCAATCTGGCTTATGTCGCACCGGCAGTTACAAATAATCTGCTCATTGCCGATGTCGATTGCCTGGAGATGGCAGCCGGAGTCAACTGGATCACCTACGCCGGTGCCTCCGGCAACCCGCCCACGTACGCGAGCGTGCATCACCTCACCGGCTGCGGCAATTACTACCAGGCCCTTGAAGATGCCAACGTAACCGGCTACTCCAGCGGCGGTTCGAACATCAACGATCCTACCGGCGCTGTGCCGCGCGTATGGTCGACGCCTGTCGCTTCGGCGGCGAGCTATCCAGCCTATGCCGTGCAGATGTACACCGGTTATCAGGGCGATGCCTTCCAGGCCCACTTCTCCGGCGTGAATCCCTTCTTCAATGTCACGTATCAGGGAACCATCCGGTCCAGCGGAGGCCTGGCGCTGAGCACGATCATCAACACGTCATCGACGCTCTCTTTGACCGCCGCCAACAAGAACGTGATCGCCAACGCTGCCGGCGGCGCGCAGACGATCACCCTGCCCAGTTGCTACACAGCTCTGCCGGACAAGGCTGCGCCGACCGGGTTGGAGTTCACCATCATCAAGTCCGACACGTCTTCGAACGCGGTGACGCTGCAGACCGTCAGTTCGCAGAACATCAACTACAACGGCGTCGCCGCCCAGACCCTGGCCATCAGTGCGCCGGGCAAGCGCACCCTGGTGTGCGCCCCCGACTACAACTGGTACGCCTACTGACGCCATGAAAATCGACCTGGGCCACGGAACCCAGGAGGATCTTGTCCGTTTGGGCGCGCAGTATCTTGACGCCGGCCCGGAGCTGGCGCGCGCTCTTACGGAGAAGGTTCTCCGCATTCGCAACCGGCTGGGGACCTGTATTCCCCTGACCGCTAACAAGGCACAACAACAGTATCAAATCCAGCGGAGACGGAAGAACATCGTGCTGAAGGCCAGACAAATGGGCGTGACCACCTGGATCGCGGGTCAGTTTTTCCTGAAGACCCTCATCCACCCCGGGACGGTGACGGTCCAGGTGGCGCACACTCAGGAAACCGCGGAGGCCCTCTTCCGCATCGTGCACCGCTTCCTGGCGCAGCTGCCGACGGAGTGGTCCGAGAGCCCGGTGCTGAAGAACACGAAGCGCTCGTCGCGGCGGATCGCGTTTCCCGCCATCGACAGCGAATACCTGATCGAGACCGCGGGTGACCGCAACGCCGGCCGCGGCCTCACCATCAGCAACCTTCACTGTACGGAGCTGGCGCGCTGGCCGGGCGATCCGGCGGAGACGCTGTACGGCCTGCTGGCCACTCTCTCGCCCGCCGGCGAACTCGCGATGGAATCGACGCCCATGGGTTCTGCAGGATGTTTCTGGCAGCAGTGGCAGGACGCGGAAGCAACCGGCACGGCGCGCCACTTCTTTCCCTGGTGGATGGAGGAGGCGTACACCTCGACTCCTGTTCCGGAATCGTCGCTGTCGGAAGAAGAACGGGGGCTGGTCAAAGACCATAGCCTCTCGCTTGGCCAGATTGCCTACCGGCGGCAGATCCATGCGAACTTCCGCGGACTCGCCCAGCAGGAATACGCGGAGGATCCGGAGAGCTGCTTTCTGGCCAGCGGCTCCTGCTACTTCCACGCGCCCGGCATCGATGAGCGGCTGCGGGAAATCCCCGCTCCCACCGAGACCAGCCTGAATGGCGCAATCCAGACCTGGCTGGTGCCGCAGGCGGGTGTGGAGTATCTGGTCGCGGTCGATCCCGCCGGCGGGGGCGCCGACGGCGACTTTGCCGTCGCTCAGGTAATTGAGCTGAAGAGCGGTCTGCAGTGTGCGGAACTTCGGATGCAGCTGACCCCGACCCTTCTGGTTCCCGAGGTCGAAAAGCTGGCGCACGCCTATAACGACGCGACGCTGGTGATTGAGCGTAATAACCACGGCGCAGCGGTCCTGGCTCTGCTGGCAACCCGCAACTACCAGCCCCTGTATGAGCAGCGCGGGAAGCCGGGCTGGCTGACCACGAGCGTCTCGCGCCCGGATATCCTCGCCATGCTGCATGCGGCGCTGGCGGAGACGCCGCACCTGTTTATGAGCGAGCGGCTGCTGCGCGAGTGCCGGAATTTCGTCCGCGTGGCCAACGGGCGGCTTGAAGCACGGGCGGGCGAGCACGACGACTGCGTCATGGCCATGGCCATCGCGCTGGCGGCGCGGCAGGAACGGCTGACGGGTAAGACTCTGCAGTAGGATTGGGGGAACCGTGGCGGTACGAGCGATCCAGCAAATTCGGAAGATGCGCGGAGGCGCACAGAGCCATCTCATGCTCGGCGAGGACGGCAATGCCTGGGTGGTGAAGTTCCAGAACAACCCCCAGCACCTGCGCGTCCTGCCCAATGAGCTGCTCGCCACGCGGCTGGCTGCTCTCATCGGGCTCACCGTGCCTGCCTGCGACGTCGTCGAAGTCTCTCCGTGGCTCATCGAGCGCACGCCCGAGCTGGAGATGGATCTCGGCTCCCGGCGCGAGCCCTGCCATCCCGGCCTGCAATTCGGCTCGCAGCTGCTTGGGGGCCTGATGCCCGGCCACGTTGCCGACTACCTTCCCGAGCCGCAGCTGGCCGAGGTGCGCAACCTGTCTGAGTTCGCCGGAGCGCTCGCGCTCGATAAGTGGACCTGCAACGCCAACGGACGTCAGGCGCTCTTCCATCGCAAAGGCCGGGAGAAGCGCTACACCGCCGCGTTTATCGATCAGGGCTTCTGCTTCAATGCCGGGGAGTGGCGCTTCATCGATGCGCCTCTGCGCGGCGTCTACGCCCGGAACCTCGTTTACAGCGAGGTCACCGGCTGGGAGAACTTCGAGCCCTGGCTCACCCGCATCGAAGAGCTGGCGCCGGAGCACGTCTGGGGCATTGTGGAAGGCGTGCCCCCGGAATGGTACGAGGGCGACGTGGAGGTGCTGGAGCGTCTCATTGAAAAGCTGATCGAGCGCCGCGCAGAAGTGCGCCCGCTGATCACCTCTTTCCGGGACTCCTCCCGCCAGCCCTTTCCAAACTGGGACCGCCGGCCCGCCTCCACCGCCGGCCGCCGCTTCCTCGCGCCGGACTGGACCGATAACGTACAGGGGGGAATCCAATGAACGACCCTCTTCCCTGCGAGTTCTCCCTGGTGCGCTACGTGCCCGACCCGGTGAAGAACGAGTTCGTCAACATCGGCGTTCTGCTCCGCGAAGCGGCTGGATCCGCCTCTCAGATCCGATTTACGAAGGACTGGGCGCGCGTCCGGTGTGTCGATCCCGACGCCGACACCGACATGCTGGAGGCGATGGAAACAGAAATGCGCGGGGCGGCTGCTCGAGACGTACACCGACCGGCCGTCGCTGATGAAGACCATCGAGGATTCGTTCTCGCATCTGATCCAGATCACGGCGCCCAAAGCGTTCCTGGCGGAGAATCTGGCCGCGGATATGGATCATCTGATGCGCCTGTACGTAGAGCCCCGCCGGGAGAAGGTCGCGCCAGGCCCTGAGCGGTCGCGCCGCGATCGTGCGCAGCCTGCGCACGCATTTCGAGCAGGCCCGGGTATGGGATCTGCTGCGCCGCCGCATCCCGGCCGCCGACTACACCCGGCCCGGCGACTCGCTGAAGATCGACTGCGGCTACCGGCCCAACGGCGTCGTCCGCATGTTCCACGCCGTCTCGCTGACCACCGACAGCGAGCTGGCCAAGGTCCTCGCCTTCAGCGCGCCGTTGCTGAGGGCCGGCGTGGCGCGGGTGGAGAACGCCGAGCTGGAGCTGACCGCGGTCGTTGAACCCGATCCGCAACAGCAACGGTGACGTATCCGCCGACGACGACTTCGTCGCGCAATATCGCTTCGGCGTCGAGACCATGGAGGCGCAGCAGATTCGCGTCCTCACCGTGAACGACCTCGAGCGCGTGGCGGAAACCGCCCGGAGGGAACTGCGCGTGTAAGCACTGAACCAGGCATTATCCACGAGGCATGGCTACCCGCCATGCCTTTTTGTTTGCAACCAGGAAGCGGAGGAGACGTGACGATCAAAGAGCAATGGAAACACGCGCTGGCGCGGCTGGGCGGCGCATGGCGCACTCAGGCAGGTTCCGGGGAGGATTCGGCGCAGCGCAAAACCATGGCGCTGCCGGCGGTTCTCGCCCCCTATGCCTTCCCGGGCAAGGCGCTGCCCAAACCCACCCCGGCCAATCTGCGCAGGTTCGCGGAGACACCGGTGGTGCGGCGCGCCATCAATCTCATTAAAGACCGGGTCGCCAGCATGGACTGGCAGGTGCGGCTCAAGCGCGATCACACACCCGCCCAGGTCGCGGATGCGGCCGAACGCGCGAAGATTCTGCGCCGGTCGCTGGAGTTCCCGAATGCTTCGGACTCCTTCCGCACCCTGATCGAGCAGGCGATTGAAGACGTGCTGGTCGGCGGCTTCGGCGCTGTCGAGATGGAGCTGACCGGCGACCCAGCCCGCCCCTTCGAACTCTGGCCGGTGGATGGCGCCACCATCCGCATCAACCCCCGGTGGGACGGCCAGCCGGAGTCGGTGCGCTTTGCGCAGGCCACGAATCTCGCCGGGCCTGACTCCGTCATCCAGCTCCAGGATAACCAGCTCATTTACGTGCGCATGAATCCGCGCAGCTACACGCCTTTCGGGCTGGGGGCGCTGGAAGTCGCCTTCGAGACCGTCAACGCCTTCCTCAGCGCCCATCGCTTCGCCGGAAAACTGGCCAGCAACGCGGTGGTGCAGTATGCGCTGTGGATCAACGAGGCCACACCGGCGCAGCACGAGCGCCTCATCCGCTGGTGGCAGGACGAGATCGAAGGCACGGGCCGCGTGCCGCTGCTCAGCACCGAGCAGAAGCCGGAGGTGCTGCGCTTTGCCGCCGGCACCGACGCGGATTTGCGGCTCAGCTGGCAGGAATTCCTCATCCGCATGGTGGCCAACGCCTTCGCGCTGCCGCCCATGCTGCTGGGCCTTGAGCAGGACGTGAACCGCTCCACCGCTGCCGAGATGCTGGATGAGGCCTTTCACTCCGCAATCATCCCGCTGGCCCGGCTGATCGCCGAGCACCTGACCAGAGATCTGTTCGCCAAGCGCCTCGGCTGGCCGCGAATTCGAATTTGTCTTCAACGATCTCGATGCCACCGACGAGATGCAGGAGGTGCAGATGCAGACGGCGCTGCTGGCCGCGGGCGTGCTCACCGTGGACGAGGTGCGCGCCATGCGCGGCCTCGGTCCGCTGCCCACCGCCGGACTCGCGACCGCCGCTCACAAGGAGGAACACGTCACCATCACGACTACAAATCAGGGACCACGGGAGAACCCATGAGACTGGAAGCCATGGCAGTTCATCTGCCGGAAGTGGCCGGCCATCCCAATCGCGCGCCTTTTCAGGGCGTGCTCACCCGGGTGGACGAGCCAAGCACCAAACCGCCGTCCGGCGCCCGCGGCCATCGCGTGATACTGACGCGCGCCGCGGCGCTCGCCGGCCTGCCCTCTCTGCTGGGGATGGCCGTCGATTACGTCCCCTCGTGGGACGGCCACGATGCCCGCCGCAAGTGCGGCATCATCACCGAGGCTGACGTGGAAGGCTCGCGCCTTCTCGTCGCCGGCTATCTCTTCGCCAAGGACTTTCCCGACGTGGAGCGGCAGATGCGCCAGACTGCCGCCGGCTCCATGGGCATGTCCTGGGAGCTGGCCGACGCGCACGTGGAGGACATGCGCCAGGAGGTCTGGACGCTGACCCGCGCCACCTTCACCGGCGCTGCCATCCTGCTGCGGGAGAAAGCCGCCTACCGCAATACCTCGTTCGAGCTTGCGGCTTCACGCTGCCGCAGCTTTGCGGCGCACGCAACCTCACACCCCCGCGAAGGCCAGGCCTTGCGGACGACCGATCGAAGAAAGGAATCAACATGGACTCACCAACGGGCGAAGGAATGGACACGATGACCGAGGGCCTGCAACGCCTGGAAACAAGGCTCGAAGCCGCGGCCGCTCTGCTGGAACGCACCGTGGCTCTGATGGAGGAGCGCACCGGCGACGTAGGCCGTCTGGTGGCCGCCGTCGAAACCCGCCGCCCTCCGGCCGCGAAGCGGAGCTGGAGCAGAAGCTCCAGGCTGCCGAACAGCAGATCGCCGAGCTCCGCGCCCAGATCGATTCTCACGCCGAGGCGCAGTCGCGAGCGGAAGCCCGCACCGAGCCCGCATCCGCGCGCAAAACTGTCCCTGCCGCGACCCTGCAGTTTCTGTCCCGGCAGGGCATCGCCAGCCTTGAGTCGCTGGAGGCCGGCGCTCTTGACACCGCGCTGAACGGCCTGAGCCTCGAACAGCGCCTCGCCGTCAAGGCGCAGTTACTGCGCGCCGGAGTGGTGGGCTGAGGCAGCGAAACTCCGGTCAACGAAAAACCGATCAGCAAAAAAGGCGGTCAGCGGAGGAACGGTCAGCGAAGGCTGGCCTGACTGTGCTGGCCCTTTTGATCGCTAACCGGGTTTCCGCTAACCGCTCTATCGCTGGCCGCTTCCTGGACGCTCGATCGCTAACCGTTTCATCGCTAACTGAAAGGACATCATGACCGCCAATTTCCTCGACATCCATTCCGCTGCGGACTACATCGGGCCCGGCGCCATCGAAGTGCCGCTCTACCAGACCGAGATCGTTGACATCGTCCGCCGCCGCAACATGTTTGGCCAGCGCATCAAGCAGGTCCCGGCTACCGGCCACCCGTCGCGCTATTTCGAGCAGACAGCGATCCCCAACCCCGCCACCGCCGGTTTCGTCGATCCGCGGAACATCGTGGCGCCTGTGGTCACGCCCACCCGCGTCGAGCGCAGCGTGCCGCTCAAGGCCATCGTCGCGCAGCTGAACTACAACCTGTTCGACATGGAACTGGGCTCGCAGCAGAAGCAATTCGCCTATCTGCAGGCGAAGGACCTGGTGGACACCATCGACGGCGTCATGCTGGCGCACGATGTGGCGCTGTGGAACGGCAATGACACCTCGCTGAGCACGCCAACCACGATGCAGTACTTCGGCGCCGCCGCCCAGATCGCGGCGGGCGGCAACACCACCACCATCGCCACTACCGCCTGCATTACCGACGGGCTGAAGTCGACCATCGCGCAGATGGTGGCAAACACCAGCTACGCGGTGCGGCCCACGGCCATCTACGCGAACCCGGTGCTGCTCGATCTGATCGACCGCGAAATGAAGTCCGAGTTCAACGTGGTCCTCAACACGAAGGAGATCGCCGCCGGCTTTACCGTGAAGATGCTCACCACCCAGGCCGGCGAGCTGCCGCTCATTCCGGAGTGGTCCCTGGCTTACACCGGGACGCCTGGATCCGGCAATGCGGTACTGCCGGCCTATATCGTCACGGAAGACCTGATTGAGTACCACTGGCTCAGCGATCCCAATCCGCGCGTATTCCAGCTCGGCACGCCCGGCTCTCTGGCCTCGCAGCATGTGGTGGTGAAGTTCGGCGCGCCGGTCGTCAAGGGTGCCAGCTACGCACACTATCAGGTTCTCGTCGACCGGTAGACGCGAGGCAGCGGAGAAGTGGTCAGCGAAAGGCCGATCAGCGAGCAATTAGCAATACGACGGTCAGCAGCGGGCAAACCTGCCCCTGCTGACCGTCCCTCCGCCTTCGCTGGCCCCTTTACCGCTGACCGCTTCATTGCTGACCGGCTTTTCGCTAACCGCTCCTCGGCTGACCGCCTCTCAGCTATCCACTGTTTTGCTCCAGGAGAAGACAATGTCCTGCTATCTGCAGCCCACCGAATACCAGACCTACGGCCTGCCCGCCGACGTCACCGACGACTGGGTCAGCGCCGCGTCGTCCCTCATCGACGCGCACTGCCGCCGTTCCACCCTGAACCCCATGCAGTACACCGAGCGCCTGCGCATGGTGGAAGGCTCGCAGACCGTGCGCCTCAGCCATCTGCCGCTCGTGGCGGTGGCTCCGGCCAGTTCGCCATTTGTAACAATCCAGGCGCGCTATGCGCGGCCGCGGCGGGGTGAAATCGCCTATCCGCTCCAGGAAGAGGTCCTGTGGGCCTTCTCGCTGCCCGGCGCGTGGACCACGCTCGATCCCTCCACGATCGACTTCGTCGCCGATACCGGCGAGCTGATCTTCCCGCTCAGCATCCTCGGGCTGCCCTACAACGAGGCCATGGTCACTTACACCGCCGGATTCGCCACTCTTCCCGATGCGGTCAAGGTCGCCTGCGCGCAAATCGTGAAGAATGCCCAGGCCACGCCCGGCCTCAACGTGAAAACCGCCAAGATCGACACCATGTGGCTGCAGTACTTCTCGAACTCCCTGGTGGACGATACCGTCCAGACGCTGCTGCGACCCTGGGTCTCGGTAAGGATGGGCTGACGCCATGGCCGACCTCAGCACACAGAACCCATGCGGCCTCGCCCAGCGCGTTGCCACCGCCCTGCTGCGCGCCTCGGGTGGAACGACAGCCTGCCTGCAGATGCCGCCCTTCCCCGGGGACTCTTCCGACACCGGCCAGATTGGACTCGAACCTCCCGGCCTTCTTTCTCTGCCGCTGTCGCCGGCGGTCTTTCGCAAAGCCCGCGCCACGCTGCAGGATGGCCAGCTCCCGAAGTACGAACTGCTCATCAGCGCCGATGCCGTCGCCTCCCAGGTCGCGCAGCTGAAGCTCAGCTCCGCCCAGGCCCTATTCACTCAGGCCACCGGCGTCGTCGTCTCCGGAAAGCTCTTCTTCATCGAGGCCGTTTCCTCTTCTGAGAGCCAGGGAACAGCCTATCTGTACCGGCTGCTGTTACAGGAAGCCACTGGCGAATGGGCCATGTAGCGGAACAGGCGGCATGCCACACCAGCCCTGTCCCGGCTCCTCGCTACCGGCTACTGCTAGCGGAAAAAAAGGAATCTTCTATGCAGAATGCAAAAGACACGTTCTACCTGACCCTGCGCAACCGGCTGGCTACCGTCAACCCGGCCCGCACCATGACCCTGCGCTCCGTCACACGCCCCGGCATCCTCGTTGAGGACGCCGAGCCCTTCACCGCGCAGCCGCCGCTCGACGCCTTCACCCTGCGCTGGACTGGCCTCGCTGCCGATCTGCATCTGCCCGCCATCCTCACGCAGATGACCTGCGAGATCCACTACATCACGGCCGGCACTCAGACCAACGCCGGCCTCGACCGCGGCCGCTCTCTCGAAAGGATGGACTACGAGCTGCTCCAGCTTTTGTATCCGTACACGGCACAAAAGATGAACTACACGCAGAGTCCGGCTGTCGCCATGAGCACCCAGGTCTTCTGGTCCGAGCCGGAGTTCAGCCCGGCCGTCAGCGATCACGACCGCCTCAGCCGCGTCGCCAAAGTTACCGTATTCGCTTTTCAGGAGCCCAGCGAGTCATGAGCACAATCACAACATTGCCGCCGCTGCCGCCCATCGGGCGCTCCGTGCGCGCGTATTTCGCTCCGGTCGACCGTGTCCATAAGGCGCCGACCCTCTTCGATCCCTCGGTGAACGGCCGCTTTGCCGTCGACGCGCCGCCCGCTCCGTGGATCTCTCTTGGCTGGATCGAGAACTTTACCCGCAAATCCGCCAGCAAATTCGGCGATCTCGTCACCGGCACGCCCGGCACCACGCAGATGCAGGTACGCGCCACCGTCGATGCCACGCTTTCGTTCCGCTTTAAGGCCTGGACCAAGCTCTCCATGGCTCTCGCCGCAGGGTCGCAACACATGAATCTGCTCGTGCCCGCTGCCGGCGGCACACCCAGCGGCTCCGGCTCAAAAGCCATTTCTCCCGTAAGCCTCGCCACGGGTTCCACGGCCACCTTCCTCGCGCTTTCTGCCACCGATGCTGCGACATTTTCAGCCGGCTCGCTCGTCGCCGTTGACGTTGATTACGCCAACCAGACCGGCTACGTCGGCAGCGGTGTCTATGCCGCCTACGTGCAGAGTGCGACGTCGGCTGAACAGCGATGCCGACACCATCCGGCGCGTCACCTTCAATGTCGCTCGCGTTGCCTCCGTCTCCACCGGATCCAACCCAGGGCTGCAGCTCGCCCAGCCTCTCATTGCCGGCGTGCCCGCAGCCGGCATGCGCGTCCAACCGCTCTCCGGATTCGTCGATCGCGAGGGTGGTAGCTTCTTCCAGGAGTGGTCCGCGCTCTTCGTCATCGACGGCCAGCAGGGCGAGCGCATCCTCTACCACTACCCGCGGCTGCAATCCATCGCCGGCCCCGCCGAGGAATCAACCGCGCTCGCCTCGCCTCTCGAACGCATCGCCCTCAGCGCTTCATTCCGCGCGCTGCCCGTTGCCGACGCCAATGATGGCGAGCCGGTCGTCTGTTTCCGCAGCTTTTTGCCCAGCGCCCTGACGCTCGTCTGAACCCGGAGGCCGATTTGAAACTCACCATCGATAACTACGACGGAAACGGCGCGGTCGACTACACCAGCTCCATCGTCGCCGGTCGCCCCTTCCGCATCCTGCGGCGGCTCAACCAGCCGGTCACCTGCGAATGCACGCTGCTGCCCACGTCGCCCCTTGCCACGCCCGCGCGCAACGCCCGTATCACCGTATCGGACGATCAGGGCCTTCTGCTCTTCACCGGCTACATCGCCGCCGAACCCGCGCTCGTGCTCGCCGGCCAGGACACAACCGGTGCCGTCTACCCGCTCTTCGTCACGGCGCTCGGCGACGAGATGCTGCTCGACCGCCAGCCCATTGCGCAAAGCGGTGCCGTTTGCGGCGCCACCGCCGGCAGCGCCGTCGAGGCCATGCTCACTCGTTCGGAAGTCCTGGGCATCACCACCGCGCTCTCCCTGGCCAGCATGACCGTCTCCGAATTCCAGCCGCTCAGCAGCCGCACCTGGTCTGAAAATGTCGCCGCCCTGGCCGCCGCCTCGCGCAATGCCTATCTGCTGCAGAACAGCATGCTCTCGCTGAGCCCGATTGGCACCGTCACTCATGCCCTGAGCGAATCCGCCGGCACCCTGGCGCTCAGCAACCTGCAGATCGCCACTACCAAAGCCCTCGCCAACGACGTCACCGTCTGCGGCCAAGAAGAGCCTGCCGCCTACGTCACCGAGTTCTTCCAGGGCGACGGCACTACTGTTCTTTTCGAACTCGCCTGCGAACCGTGGAAGCTGCCGGCCTCCAGGACGAAGACCTTCACCGACACCTTCCAGGGTTCCATCCTCAACCCGCAACTGTGGATCGTCGACGATCCCGGCTCGGCCGTAACGCTCACCGCCAGCGGCCTCACCTGCGCCGGCGGCAACGGCATCCTCGGCAATACCGTCATCTCCACCTTTTCTACCGCGGAGATGGGCGGCGGCCTGCTTCTCGAAACGAATGCCGTACAGTTTGGCCAGCAGACCTCAGGCATCCTCAACGGCCTTTACTTCGGCGGAGAAACCGGGCTTGCCGGCTGCCTGGCTGGTTTCCAGATCGGCCAGTCCGGCGGCGCGGCCACCATTGCTCCCATCCTCAATGGCGCCGTCGCCGGAAGCACATTCGCCGCAGTCGCGGGACATTTGTACACACTGCGGTTACGTTTTTACTCAAATGAGGTCCAGCGCATCCTGCAGTCGTATTACATCACCGGCGCCGTCAGTGGATTCGAGCGCTTTGGCGGCGATCTGCTGCCTGCCACCGGCTCCTTTGTCTTTGAAGTGCAGGACACCACCAATGGCGTCGCCGGTACGCCCGTCATTCTCTATGCCGGCCCCTTCGGCGGCCCACCCAGTCCGTGGTGCGTTTACGCCCCGCTCAACGCATCCTTTTTGGACTGCAGCATCGGCAGCGTCACCGTTGAGCATCTCCCGCCCAGCTGGGTCGTGAGCACTCCGCCCAATGGCAGCGCGATCATTCGCCGTATCGGGACAACCGCGCAGGGCGCAGACTGCACCGTCGAGAGCACCGGCAGGCTGCGCTTCTACCCAGCCAGCACGCCGCAGTCAGGCGAGCTCATCTCCGTCTCCTACCGCACCAGCCGGCGCTCCGTCGCGCGCCTCGCCAGCACAGCCAGCATTTCCGCGGAGAGCCAGGGCGGCAAGCTCCCCGGTACCGCGGTCTGGACCGGCACTGTTACAAATCCCCCGCCGCGCAGCTCCGCCGACTGCGAAAACGCCGCACAGGCCATCCTGGCGCTCTCCACCAGCCGCGCCGCCGCCTGGTCCGGCAAATACACTGCGTGGAATCCAGAACAGCAGGGCGACATCTGGCCCGGCGACGTGCTCGCCATTGCCTCCAACTCCGCCGGCATCACTGCCAACCTCGTCGTCCGCACGGTCGAGGTTGATCTCTCCCCCACCGCTCCCTCTCTCGCGAAATACACCATCAGTTTCGCAAACGACTGGGCCGACAGCCTCTCGATTCAGACCTCGGCCAGCGTTCCCGCCGATGCATGGCTCCCGCTTGAGCCGGAGACAGCCGCGCCTCTGGCCAGCCTCAACGGCCTCACCGTTCCGTCGATCACCGGCAGCCAGATCCAGATCAGCGCCGGCATCACCCCACCCACCGGCGGAGGATTCGAGGTACGCCGCAGCGACTATAGCTTTACCCCCGGTCCCGGTCCCGACCTCGTCCTGCGCTCACCCGTGGCGAATTTCACCATCCCGCGCCAGGCCGCGATGGAGCGCTACTACATCCGCATGTACGACGCTTCCACGCCGCCCAACTACAGCCGATTCTCCAGCGCCGTCTTCGTCAACCTGCCGCTGACAACGTAGTCCAAAGCCAGAGCCCGTAACCGGTAGCTGAGCCCGCTTCGCGCTACTGGCGCCAGGCCACCGGCTACTCGGCTCATCCCGACTTTCATCAACAGGAATCTCTCGATATGACTGACTTTGAAGCCCAGGTCCTCGCCGACCTCTCCGTCCTCAAAAACCAGATGACCGTGCTCGTCGGCGACGGCAACGCGGGCCGCATCGGCAACCTCGAAGACCGCGTCGCCCACCATGAGGAGCGCTTCCAGAACGTGCGCGGCGTCGCCATCGCCTTCGGCGCGCTCCTCACCTTCATCCAGTTTCTAATCGACTACTTAAGAAGGAAGTGAGAACAGCGCATTTGCAGTCCACGGACATCGTCAACCGGGCCGCCAGAACTCTTTCAGCTAATCCCTGTCGCGCTGCAGAGGAGCGACGACCGACAGCCACGTTTCAGCCGTCGCAATGAGATTCTTGTCGGCGCTGCTTTTCGCGAAACGGCAGTCATACAGTATCGATGTTTTCGCCTGAGCTCTGACCATGGTGAATGCGTCTTCCGGACTCCGGCTGTTGTCGAACATGAGAGTGAGATCTGCCATCGGGGCTGCCACTTGGATGGCCTGTTGTGTGCGCGGAAACCGGGTGATCAACTTATCCTCGGGAACAGCGTGTCCGCCCTGTGCTCGTCGCGTTGCTACACGCAGAATCGACAGATCCGCATTCGCCAGTCCGACAAACAGGAGTGCAACAAAATATCCGGCGGCCTGAAATTTTCTAATCTCGTCCGCTTTCGATCTCCATGATCCATCGGGCTGTTGCGCCAGATAGGAGAAGACCGTTTCGTACGCGAATGGCAGCTTTTCTTCGATGACCGCCTTGACGACAGAGCGAACAGCAGCCTGCGCAGCCGTTGCCAACGTTCATCGCTGTCACGCAACTTCGCTGCCCAGGAAGCCAGGACCGCTGGATTTCCAGCCGGCTCAGGCAGCATCGAAAGCGTGAGGCGGTCTGCGTTGACGAGGGGGATTCGCAATTGATCGGCAAGCTTCCCGTACCAGAGAGTGGATTTGCCTGATCCGTTATGTCCCGCCAGGACGATGGCCAGCGGCTTCCTGGTCGCTACAGATTGCAGCAGCCTGGCTGTATCCGGGGGCCTGCTTTGACGATTGCCGGCCACTAGGCGGTCTTCGTTTTCAGAGCCACGAACCGCCCATTCACGAGCTTCCCGACTGTCTTCGCCCCGGCGGCATCCTCGCGTACGATCTTGCTCGTATCCGATGGCATGACCGAATACGCATAAATCTTCCTGCCGGAACCACGCCGGAAAACGTCCGCTCTCTTGATGCCAGGCTTGCGAGTTGCCCTCGCAATGCCAGTCAGGAGAGATTCACTGCTCTCGTCCATATGGAACCGGCCATTCACGGACGAGCGGCGAACCTTCGACGCGCCCCTCCCTGCCGGAGAAGTGATCGAACCGCCCTTATCAACAGTAGGTGGAATCTGAGCGGTACCCATACCGGTAAGCCTCGCAGTGCCGGGCGGCCTTGCACGCACACCACCGGCTGTCATCAGTATAAAGCTGCACTGCAAACGGATCTGTCGACTGCACTCATCGCGGGCCAAGTTCCTGCCTGATCAATGCCAGTCTGACTGACCATCCCTGTGAACAGACACGGTAAAATCGTCTTCTGATGAAAGAGAAACCCCTCGTCGCCGTCATCATGGGCTCCAAAAGCGACTACGAAACCCTCGCACCGGCCGTCGAAATCCTCCGCGAGTTCCAGGTCCCGTACGAAGCGAAGGTCGTTTCCGCCCACCGCACGCCGGATTTATTGTTCGAGTTTGCTTCTCACCGCCGAAAGCCGCGGGCTCCGCGTCATCATTGCGGGAGCGGCGCGCGGCGCATCTCCCCGGCATGGTCGCCTCCAAAACACTGGTGCCGGTGCTCGGCGTGCCCATCCCGGCGACCGCGCTCAGGGCATCGACTCGCTGCTGTCCATCGTGCAAATGCCCAAAGGCGTCCCCGTCGGAACGCTGGCGATCGGAAAGCCCGGCGCCGCCAACGCCGGCCTGCTCGCCGTCGAGATCCTCGCCACCACCGAGCCCGGACCTCCGCGAGCGACTCCGCAACTGGCGCGAAGCGCGTACCAAAGAAGTCCTCGTTCAGGGCCTGCCCGAACGAAGTCTTCTACACTTCGGCTCGGGAGCTTGCTCAGAGAATCGCCTTCGGCTGAAGTAACAATCGGGCGGGTCCGGATCAGGGCACGACCGAAGACCACATTGAAAACACGCAACTTGCTGAATTTCAATTCCCAGATTGCCAAGATTGCCACAATTGGCAGTGTTGGCCCGCACAAAAACGCAGAAATCTTGGCAACGAACGGCTCCGTACTGACAGACCGAAACGTTCCTGAAATCGGCGACGACGCCCGCGGCTTCCAATAGGGCGGTTTTGGATATGGTCAGATTCGGCTTGATGCTCAGTTTTGACGATGACCGTTGGGGTCACCTGACGGGCGGCTAGGATATTTCCTTCGATTGATGTCCGTGCTGAGAAGATTGAGAGTTGGCAAAGATATCGTGTCCGTTGGAAGAGACTTTGGGAAGACCTCATCACCAGGGAGACGTTGGCGACGCATGCGTATGCTGCTGTGCTGGAACTCGTAAGGATTCATCGCAATGAGAGCTTGGCTGACTGGAAGCTGTACGCTATGGTGGCGATGATCGAACTTGCCTTCTTACCGATTGGTGGGAACGAGAAGTGCCAAAATTGGGCTGCGTGAGGACTACTTCTGCGTGATTGAAGAATTGGGGGAGAGATGGGTGCGATAGACATTTTTGCAGTCAGAGAAACGGAAACCAAGAAGAGCCATCTCAGCGTGATTGCGATTGAATGAGGCCTGCGGTACGATGGGAGAGATCTGATTGCCTATTTCGGAGAGGAACTGATGGAGAAATCGAGTCATCGTGGTGGAGTCGCCTGTCGATAACGCCCGACACAAGCAGTAAATCGGGTTACGGAGGTTTCAGGTTTCGTAAAACCACCGTGCCAATGATCGGCTGCACGAAAAACGTAGAAATTTTCTTTGGAGGGTTGGACCCGCTCGCCTAAAAGACTTACGCAGAACTTTGAAAGGGCACGACCCAGCCGTGCCGCAAGGTCCAAATAAGCGGGGCTTCAGCCCCTGAGGTTTTTCTCTCGATGACTCCGATTCTCCCCGGCTCGACGCTTGGCATCCTCGGCGGTGGACAGCTCGGCCGCATGGTCGCCATGGCCGCCCGCTCCTTCGGCTACCGCGTGCAGGTCATGGATCCCGATCCCTCCTGCCCCGCGCGCTTCGTCGTCGACGCCTGCTTTGAGGGCAACTGGGACGACGCCCAGGCCGCCGCCAATCTCGCCCGCGGCTCCGACGTCGTCACCCTCGAGATCGAGCAGGTCTCCCTCGCCGCCCTCGAAGCCGCCGCGAACTCGCGCCCGTGCGTCCCTCAGCCGCGCTCCTCCGCATCATCCAGGACCGCATCCTGCAAAAGGAGTGGCTCGCGCAGACACGGATTTCCCCTCGGCCCCTGGCGCGCCGTGCGCTCCGAGCAGGACATGATCGATGCCGCTCCGGCCCTCGGTGGCCGCTGCTTTGTGAAGGCCGCGCAGGGCGGGTATGACGGACGCAGCCAGGTCAAGCTCGGCTTCGGCGAGCCAACAACACCGCAGGACGCCTGGCGTCTCCTCGGCCAGAAGCCCTGTGTCATCGAGCAGGCCCTCGACCTCGAACTGGAAATTTCCGTCATGGTCGCGCGCTCGCCCCGCGGCGAAACAAAAAGCTTCCCCTCGGCGACCAATCACCACGAGAACCAGATCCTCGCCTGGAGCGTGATTCCCTCGCTCGTCTCGCCGGAGATCGAAGCCCGTGCGCAGAAGTTAGCCTGCTCCATCGCCGACCAGTTCACCCTCGAAGGCCTGCTCGCCGTTGAAATGTTCCTCACCAAATCCGGCGATCTGCTGGTCAACGAACTCGCTCCGCGCCCGCACAACAGCTACCACGCCAGCGAGCGCGCCTGCGTCACCAGCCAGTTCGAGCAGTGCGTACGCGCCGTCTGCGACCTGCCCCTCGGCGAACCAGCGTCGTGCAGCCGGCCGCCATCGCCAACCTTCTCGGCGACCTCTGGCTCGACCACGCCCCGCGCTTGACGGGGCTTAGCCGTCCCCGGCGTCCGCGTGCATTTGTACGAAAAACATCAGCCCAGAAAAGGCCGCAAGATGGGCCACCTCTCAGCCGTCGGATCCACGCCGCAGCAAGCTGTCGAGCGAGTCCTCGAAGCCCAGAAGCGGCTGTGAGAACTCAGATCCTGGGTGAATTTGTATCAGGGCATGACTTCAGTAGTGCCGATCCGCTCCAGGGAAAACCAGGGCTTTATCCCCTGTGTCGCTGAAAAGCCGGCTTTGGAATACCCATTCCGGTACCTACCAACCCCAATGAAATGAGGAGAATGCCACATACCAGAAGGGACTGTCTAAAGGTCGAATCGACTGAAAGAGATGCCACATACCAAAGAGGGAGGGGGCTACCCCCTCCCTCTCGCCTTTGCGCGAAGCGCGGCCGCCAGCCTGCCCTGAGCGGAGCGAAGGGGCGAGTCCTTAGCCGATGTCGCCGTCCCAGTTCTCGAGGTACTTCTTCACCTCGGCCATGAACTTGCCGGCATCGGCGCCGTCGATGATCCGGTGATCGAAGCCCAGAGTCAGATGCAGGAAGCTGCGGATGGCAATGGAGTCGGTTCCGTCAGCACCGGTGACCACAGCCGGCTCCTTGAACAGTCCGCCAACGCCCAGAATCGCCGACTCCGGCTGATTAATGATGGGCATGCCGAACTGCTCGCCGAAGATGCCGGGGTTGGTGATCGTGAACGTGCCCGACCCGACTTCGTCCGGCTTCAGCTTTTTGCCGCGTGCTCGCTCGGCCAGATCGGCGATGGCGCGCGCGATGCCGAGGAAGTTCTTCTCCTCGGCCTGCTTGATCACCGGCACGATCAGCCCCCATTCAAGGGCGACTGCGATGCCGAGGTTGATGTTCTTGTGGTAGCGGATCGCGTCGCCTTCCATGGAGGCGTTCACGATCGGCATCTTGCGCAGGTTGGCGATGATGGCCGTCGCAATGAACGGCATGTAGGTCAGCTTCACGCCGTTGCGCTGCTCGTACTTGCTCTTCTCCTTCTCGCGGATCTTGACGATGCGCGTGAAGTCGATCTTGAAGACCGTATGCACGTGCGGACTGGTGTGCTTCGACTCGACCATGCGCTGCGCGATGATCGACCGCATGCGCGTCATGGGCACCAGTTCACCCGGCATCGGAGCCGCCGGAGCAGGTGCTGCGGGCTTGCCCGGCGCAGAAGCTGCGGCTGCCGCCGCTGCTGGACGCGCTGGAGCTGCTGACGGGCCCTTCTCGATGTAGCCGAGAATGTCTTCCTTGGTGACGCGTCCGCCGGCGCCCGTGCCAGTGATCGCGCCAAGGTTCACGTTGTTCTCGCGCGCGATCTTCCGCACCAGCGGCGACGAGCGCACATGCTCCGCCTCTGCAGAAGCCGGCTCAGCTTCGGGAGCCGGAGCGCTCACCGCCGCAGGAGCCGCAGCCGGAGTTCCTGCGGGCGCAGCCTTCTCAGGAGCGCTCGCCGGACGCGCAGTGCCCGTTCCACCAATCACCGCCACGATGGTGTTGATCTGGACCGTCTGTCCGGCCGGAACCTTGATCTCCGACAGCACACCGGCCGCTGGCGACGGAATCTCGGCGTCCACCTTATCAGTGGAGATTTCAAACAGCGGCTCGTCGCGCTGGACCGTGTCGCCGACGTTCTTGAGCCACTTCGTGATCGTGCCCTCAAAGATCGACTCGCCCATCTGTGGCATGATCACGTCCTGGCCTGACCCCGAAGCAGGAGCCGAACCGACAGCCGGCTGTTCGTGCGCCGCAGGCACAGGCTTCGTCTCCACTGGAGGGGCAGCGGCCTTCTTCTCCTCGGCTTTGGCTGGAGCAGGAGTCGCCGCAGGTGTCGATGCTGCCTTCGCCGCCGGAGCGCTCGACGCCGCGCCTGCCCCGTCGCCGATCAGCGCGACGACTGTGTTCACCTGGACGGTCGAGCCTTCTGCCGCCTTGATCTCCGAGAGCACGCCGGCCGCGGGCGACGGAATCTCCGCGTCCACCTTGTCGGTGGAGATTTCAAACAGCGGCTCGTCGCGCTGCACCGTGTCGCCGGGCTTCTTGAGCCACTTTGTGATTGTGCCCTCAAAAATCGACTCGCCCATCTGGGGCATCAGGACTTCGGTTGGCATGGATTACTCTCCGCGTTGCGACAATTCCGGATGGCTGAAGGTGAATCGAATGAGACGATTCGGCGCAAAGATCGATTATAAATTGCCGCGCTGGACTCAGCCGAGCGCTGTCGACGCCGTCACTGGCTTCGATGCCAGCAGTTCGTCGAGCGACCCGACAGCCAGCACCTGGTGCCCGAAGACGCGCCCAAACTGCCGCGCCACCGCATTCCGCACCGCTTCCATCGACGGCGCCGGATCGGCCTCCATTTCCAGGCTGGCGACGGCGCGATCGCTGATTCCGCACGGCACGATGAGATCGAAGTCCCGGAGATCGGTGCTGACGTTCAGCGCAAACCCATGCGAGGTAATCCCGCGAGCGATGTGGACGCCAATCGCTCCAATCTTCTTCTCCAAAAGACTGCCCGCCGCAGGCGTCCAGACACCGGTTCTTCCCTTCACGCGCGTCGCTGGCACGTTGAAGTCGCCGCACGCTCGAATCAGCGCCTCCTCGATCTGCCGCACATACTCCACCGCGCCTAACCGCGGTGTAAAACTGCGCAGATCGAAGATGGGATAGCCGACCAGCTGCCCCGGTCCGTGATAAGTCACGTCGCCGCCGCGGTTGATCTCGTGGATCTCCACACCGCGATACGCCAGGAACTCATCGCTGGCGAGAATGTTCGCGCGGCTCGCATTCCGTCCCAGCGTCAGCACCGGCGGATGCTCCAGCAGTACCAGAGTATTGCCGATGCGGCCTTCGTGCCGCGCCTCGACCAGCCGGCGCTGCAGATCCAGGCCGTCGCCGTAGGAAACACGCCCGAGGCTAAGAAGGCTGAGAATCATCTCACAGAAGCTCTCGGAATTGTTCGACTGTCAATCCTGCATCGCGAACGATGCCGAACATCGTGAATGCGTTGACTGGATTGTGGCGCGGAATCGTCACCGTCCTGCGACCATCTGACATCACGATATGCCCACTTTGCCGGATCACTTCAAAACCTGCGCGCTCCAGCGCACGGACAGCCTGAAGGTGATTGACGCCAGGAAGCTTGCCCATCAGGATGCTGCAACTTCAACGTAGCGAGTCTGTTTGCGCTGATTCAGCTCATCGACGGCAGCGAGGTAGTCAGCGATCGCCGACTTGATGTTCTCGAGCGCCTCCTCTTCGGTTTTTCCCTGCGACCAACAACCGGGAAGATCCGGACAGCTCACTGCAAACCCTTCGTCGGAGGATATGAGTTCGACTCGGTATTGCATCGTGATCTCCTTGCTCTAAACGTTAATCGCCATCCCCTCAACGCTCCCGAACCCGTCCAGCATCGCTTCGGCCAGCGTGGGATGCGCGTGGATCGTGAACATCATCTCCTCGACCGTCGCTTCCAGCTCCAGGGCGGTCACCGCTTCGGCCACCAGCTCCGTCGCCTGCGGACCGATGATGTGCACACCGAGAATTTCGCCATGTTTCGCATCGGCGACCACCTTGATGAAGCCATCGTGCGAATTCACTATCGACGCCTTCGAATTGGCCGAAAAGGGGAACTTGCCCACCTTCACCGAGTAGCCCTTCTCCTTCGCCGCCGCTTCGGTCAGGCCCACGCTGCCGATCTGCGGCTCGGTGTAGGTGCACGCCGGAACCCGCTCGCGCCGAATCGGCCGCGCATATTTGCCCGCAATCTTCGCCGCCACCACCATGCCGGCCATCGCGCCAGTATGCGCCAGTTGCGGAAGCCCCGCGACGATGTCGCCGATGGCATAAATGCCCGGCTCGTCGGTCTGCATCCACTCGTTCACTTTGATGAAGCCGCGCTCCGGCTTGATCTTCGTCGTTTCCAGCCCGATGTTCTCTGTCCGCGGCGCGCGTCCCACCGCAACCAGAACCTTCTCCGCTTCCTTCTCCACCTTCTTGCCGTCGGACGCCGTAAACGTCACCTTTGCGCCGGTCTTCGTCTTCTCCACCTTCTCGACCTTGGCGCCCACGTTGATGTCGATGCCGCGCTTCTTAAATGTCCGCGCCAGCTCCTTGCTGATGTCCTCGTCTTCAGCGGGCACCACGCGCGGCAGGAACTCGATAATGCTGATCTCCGATCCAAAGCTGCGGAAGATCGATCCGAACTCCACGCCGACCGCGCCCGCGCCGATAATCGCGAGCGACTTGGGTATCTGTTTCAGCGACAGAATCTCTACATTGGTCAGGATGGTGTCGTCCGCTGTGAGACCCGGCAGCAGCTTCGCGTCGGAGCCGGTCGCCAGCATCACGTTCTTCGCCTGCACGGTCGAAGGCCCCTTGCCGCCTTCGACGGAAAGCGTCAGCACCCCGTTTTTTGCCGGGCCGGTCAGCTTGCCCCATCCCTGCACCACCGTGACCTTGTTCTTCCGCATCAGGAAGTCGAGGCCCTTGGTGTGCTTGGCGATGATCTGGTTCTTCCGGTCCAGCACCGCCTGCCAGTTCACTTTGCCCTCGCCCAGGCCTTCAATGCCATATTCTTTCGCGTGCTTCAGGTAGTCGTAGACCTCGGCATTGAAGAGCAGCGACTTGGTGGGGATGCAGCCCACGTGCAGGCAGGTGCCGCCCAGCTTCTCAGATTTGTCGATCAGCGCGACCTTCAGGCCGTACTGCCCGGCGCGAATGGCCGCCGTGTAGCCGGCCGGTCCGCCGCCCAGAATTGCCACGTCATAAATCGTCTCTGCCAAGGAGGGCTCCGTTTCCTGATGTGGGTTTTCGTTGAGACGCGCGCAGCACCGAGAACAGCACGCCCAGCCCCAAACTCTTTATTGTACGCAGGGCTCCGGAGTGGAAGATGCAGTGGGATGACCCTGGGATTCCAGGCACGATCTTTGGGCTAGCCCGGGTGTCCCGACTGCGCGATACTACATCCGTGAGCGCGATTCCTCAGCCTGTCCGTATTTCGGTGGAAGAATACCTGTCCACCAGCTTTCGCCCGGACTGCGATTTCGTGAACGGCAGAATTGAGGAGAGACATTTGGGCACGTTCGATCATGCGTACATCCAGGGCTTGCTGGTACAGCTGTTCCTTAACCACATGGCAGAATGGCAATGTCTGGCGCTCCCCGAGCAGCGGGTGCGGGTTGGCAGCAATCGTTACCGAATCCCCGATGTCTGTGTCATTCGGCGAACAGCGCCAAGGGAGCCGATCATCAGCCAGTCTCCGCTGGTTTGCATCGAGATCCTGTCTCCGGAGGACCGGATGAGCCGGATTCGCGAACGCGTCGAGGACTACTTTTCCCTTGGCACGGAGAATGTCTGGGTGGTTGATCCTGAACTGCGCAAGGGCTATGTATGCTCGCGTCGTGGTTTCCAGGAGCCGGAAACCGGCGTCCTTGAAATCCCCGGCACGCCGATCCGCGTGGTTCTCAGCGAGTTGTTCGCAGAACTGGATCGCGCCTAAGAGAGTGCCTTCGCCGCTTCCTGAGCGAAATACGTCACGATAAAGCCCGCGCCGGCGCGGCGGATGGCCACGAGCGATTCCAGCATCGCCCGCTTCGGCTCCAGCCAGCCCCTGGCGAAGGCCGCCTGCAGCATCGAGTACTCGCCGGAAACCTGGTACGCCCCAATCGGCACGTCGAAGCGCTCACGCGCCGCGCGAATCACGTCGAGATACGGCATGGCCGGCTTCATCAGGATCATGTCCGCGCCTTCACTCAGGTCCAGTTCGATCTCGCGCATCGCTTCGCGGGCGTTGGCGCCGTCCATCTGGTAGCTGCGCCGGTCGCCGAACTGCGGCGTTGAATCGGCCGCCTCACGGAACGGCCCGTAGAACGCCGAGGCAAATTTCGCCGCATAGGAAAGGATCGGCGTCTGCTCCAGCCCCTCCTCGTCCAGCGCATCCCGGATCGCCGCGACGCGGCCGTCCATCATGTCGCTCGGCGCGACGATATCGGCGCCCGCGCGCGCCAGCGAAAGGCTGGTCCGGGCCAGCAATTCGAGCGTCGAGTCGTTCTCGATCTCGTAGTCGTCACCCTCCTGCTTCACGATGCCGCAGTGTCCATGCGAGGTGTACTCGCACAGGCAAACATCGGCCATGAGCACCAGCTTTTTGCCGGCACTCGACTGCTTCAGCGCTCGCAGGCCGCGCTGCACTATGCCGTCACAATCCCAGGCGCCCATTGCCTCCTCGTCTTTCGATTCCGGCAGGCCAAAGAGCAGCAGGCCGCCGATGCCGAGCGACGCCGCCTTCTCCGCTTCCTTCACGACCTCATCGACCGAGAGGTTAAAGACGCCTGGCATAGAGCCGATTTCCTTACGGATTCCCTCTCCCGGAGTAATGAACAGGGGCAGAATCAGCGCTCCGGGCTCGAGATGCGTCTCGCGCACCAGGGCACGCAGCGATTCCGTCCGCCGCAGGCGGCGCATCCGGGTAACAGGGAAATCCATGGCGTTATTGTACGGCCCGCTCTCAGCTAGGCTGCGCTTGGGAGCTGCAGGAAATCCAGCGCGCGGATGAGGTACGACTTCATCTCATTCCGGGAGACAATCGCGTCGAGGAAGCCGTGCTGGAGCAAAAACTCCGAGCGCTGAAAGCCCTCGGGCAGCTTCTGTCGGATCGTCTGCTCGATGACGCGGGGACCGGCGAAACCAATGAGGGCGCCGGGCTCAGCGATATTCAGGTCACCCAGCATCGCGAAGCTGGCGGTGACTCCGCCGGTCGTCGGGTCGGTCAGGACCGAGATAAACGGAACCCGAGCCTCGTCGAGACGGGTGAGAGCTGTCGAAACCTTGGCCAGCTGCATCAGGCTGACGATGCCTTCCATCATGCGGGCGCCGCCCGAGGCCGCCACGGTGATCAGCGGCTGCCGCTGATCGTGAGCCCGGTCAACGGCGCGGGCGATGGTCTCGCCGACTACCGAGCCCATGCTGCCGCCGATGAAGCTGTACTCCATAACGCTGAGAACGACGCGGTGGGGACCGAGCAAGCCCTGCGCGTTCACGATGGCGTCGTTCAGACCTGTGTCGGCCCGGGCCTTCTTCAACCGGCCCTTGTAGGGCCTCAGGTCAACGAACTCCAGCGGATCGGTGGACTTGAGCTCGCCGTCGACCAGCTCAAACCCCGGTTCGAGGAGGCTCTCGATACGTTCCTTAGCACGGATACGGCCGTGTCTTCCGCAGCGGGGGCAGACCTGGAGGTTGGCATCGAGCTCAGCCTTCCACAGTGTCTGGCCGCAACCGTCGCACTTGGTCCAAAGTCCCTCGGTGCGCACCCGATTCGCTCCCGACTCGATCCTGTTATCTTCCCGCCGAAACCAGGACATGCATTCTCCCGAAGAACCAGATTATCCTGGAGGACCGCCGTAAGGGCGTTTCGCGTACGATGTCCGGAACCGGACGGTGCCCGGTTGCGTACTCCTGAGTGTCCGCTGTGGAGGTGCCCTTATGTATTGCAGCGCTTGTGGCCAGCCGATGGATCCCTACCAGCCCAATTGTCCCCGCTGCGGGCGCCAGGCCACAGCCATTCCCACCGCGCCGCCGCCGCCCTGGATCTGGAGCCGCGTGCATCGGCACGTGCATACGCTGGGCATTCTGTGGATTGTCTACGCCGGATGGACACTGCTGCACTGGATGATGGTCGCGCCCTTCCTGGCGGGGATGTTCCGGGGGGTTCCGTTTGGCCACGAGTTTGATGGCTTCTATGCCTTCCCGTTTGAGCACATGCCCTGGTTCATTCCCATGATCACGATCATTCTGGCTGGACGGGCGATCCTGAGTTTGGTGGCCGGATACGCTCTGCTGCGTCGGTATCCCTGGGCGCGGGCGTTGGCCATTGTCACCGCGTTCCTCACGCTGATCCGGCCCATCACCGGGACAGCTCTGGCAATCTATACCCTATGGGTGCTGCTGCCCGGTGCCTCGGGGCAGGAATACGAGCAGATTGCCACACCGTAGCGGCAGGAAATACGAGCTACGGTTTTGACGGCTCGCTCAGTGATGTCGCTGATTCTGCAGGGTTAGAAGAACATTCGGCTCAGGCTGGCTGGATCGAAAGGGCGACACCCTTTCCCCACTCTTGCAGCATGCGATACGCGGTTCCGGCGAAATCCGGATGCTGTTTTGCGTGGTCGAGCACGTCGGCAGAGGTGGCAGCCAGCGCCTCGGCGGTGCGTTCCAGAATGGCGCGCACCCGTGAGGGAGAAGCTCCCAGGCGCGTCTCGCCGAGGCGTTGCAACTCTTTCGCGCTCGGCCATTGAGTGGAACCATTCAGCGTCAGCGCCATGCTGTCGCTGGGCAGATAGACCGATGTGGTGACAAGGTCATAAACGGGAGCGAGTCGCGCCTCTCCGTTGACATCGTCATAAACGATGCCGAAGTTCTTCAGGTGGGCATCCCCGTTGCGCAGAGCGCAGTTGAGCACGATCAGGGTGAAAAGCCGCTCCAGATCCGCGCCGACCTCGCGGGAATTCGCAAACTGGGCGAAGCGCTTCATGACCGAGGTTTCGTAGCTGCCTCGATATTTCTCTTCGGTGCGGCGAGCGTTGAGCACGCAGAAATCCTCGAACCCGCGGCAGGTGCCATCCGGGCGGAGGTCGAAACGATCGATGACCAGCGCCAGCGCGTCCTCGGCCAGACGATAGCGCGGAACTTCGAGCCCGCATCGTTCCGCGGCCCGGAGGCAGAAGTATTCGTTCGCCGCGAGCTGTGGGAACTCATTCGGGTCCCAGAACTTCACAATGTGAGTCGCGCCTCGATAACGTTCCGAAAGTCCGGACTTCGAGTGGCTGAGCGTGACGGAGGCTCCCTCATCGCGCACGAGGATCTTGGGCTGCACGCCGCTGATGCCGGAGAAGGTGGCGAACTTCTCGAGAAGATAACGAAACAGATCGCTTCCGCGGCTCTTCCCCAGAATCTCCTCCACCGACTGAAAAGGCACGTCCTCGCTGAGCGGCTCCTTCTCGCCGGTACAGCGAATGCGACCAATCTGGGAGCGGCCGATGATGGTGAGCAGGTCGATTCGTCGAAACTACCGGTCGCTTTGACGAAGGCCAGGCGGAGGCGTTCCCGCATGACGCCTTCGGGCAGGTTCATCTCAAAGATGGGGGGCAGTCCATAGGTCAGATCCCAGGAAGGCAGACGCACGGGCATGGTCACCGACACAGCGCGGCCGGGAGAGGTTTCAGGCTGATAGAGAAAAAGTGCTGCCGCGCGCGCCCCGGCGGTCCAGCAGTCCCGCCTCAGACGCGTCGGTCCAGATCCTGATCATTCTTTTCCTCTTCCATCAGGTCTTCGAGGGTGGGACGGGCAGCACGCGCTTCCCGCAGACTGAGTTCCAGTCCAAGGGCAGCGAGAATGTTATTGACTTTGGCGTAGCCCAGTTCCCCCAGCCGCCCGTTTTCCAGCCCGTCAATGGTGGACCGGCTGACCCCGGCTTTCTTGGCGAGCCCTGCCTGGCTCAAGCGCAACGCTTTTCGCCTGATGGCAATCTCTTCCGCGATGGAAGTCAGATTCATTTGATGCTCAATATAGCACGCATATAGTGGTGTGATCGTACTTATGCGTTGTATATTAAGCATTTGCCGTGAAATGCTTCACATGCCCGTCGAGCCCGGGCTGGATACTGCGACCGGGATTTAGAGGAGAGGATTCCTTTACCGCTGGAAGGCGATCGCTAATCCGTCGTCGTACGTTTTGTGCCAGCCGGGAGCGTGGGCCAGCAGGTAGATCAGGGAGTCGTCGGTCTGCTTGTCGAGGACGACGGTACGGATGCCGTACTTGTCGAACGTGGCGAAGGGATCGCGGATTTTGATGGCCTGAATGTAATCGGCGAAGACGCCGAGGTGGGTGAAGATGTCGACGCGGCTGTCCATGAACTGCGGCATCTCCGGGACCTGCCACTCGCAATAGCCGGCCCAGTCATAGCTGACCATCACACGCTGGCCGGGGGTCCGGGAAGCCGGGACGAGAGAGCGGATGTACGGCAGCGCCTTTTCCGGATAGCTCTCGACGATGCCGGCGTGGAGCTTGTGCGCCGTGGGGAAAAGGTAAACAAGGGCACCCAGGAGCACCGCCACCGACAGGGCGTTGGCGCGGCGGGGATCGCCATCCTCGTTATAGGGCTTGAAAAAGGGCGCGAGCGAGGCGGCAAGGAGCGGGGTAACCAAAATGCCGGCGAGGAAGGTGAAGCGGACGTAGGTGACGGCTCCATAGAGCCCGATGATGGCGAAGCCGAGGTCCTGAAGGGTCCACCGGCGCGGTCGGATCAGCTGGAGAACAATCAGCAGGAGGAAGGTGGCGAGGACAATCTTGCCGCGGGCGGAGTGGAAGTCGAGGCTGGCCCATTCAGCGACGTAGTCGATGTTGAGCTTCTGGCCGTAGGCCACGTCGAGGGGATAGGCGACCAGCCGCCATCCATAAGGATTGACGAAGAGCAGCGCAAAAGAGGGCGGCCCCGATGGCGAGGAGGCGGCGCAGCTGCGGCGGCGTAAATCGGCGAGCGGTGAGCTGGGCTGTGTCGAACTGGAACAGGCCGCAGGCGAGCCAAACAGCGAAGAGGACAAAGCCGATGAACCAGGAGCCGTGGGTGTTGATCCAGAGAAGGAAGAGCGGCGGTAGAGCCCAGGTAGAATCGCGGCCGCGTTCGTAGTTCCAGAGGATAGCGAGCTCGAGGACGAGGAGGAGCCATCCGAAGAGCAGAGTGCGCGGACCCAGGGAGACCGAAGACAGGAGGAGCGCGAAGAATCCCGGAAGAAGGCGGGCTTGCCAGTTGCCGGCGCGCAGGCAGGCGAGATAGTAAGTGCCGACGAGGATGGCGGCGGCGACAGCGATGAGAACGAGGTAGAGGCCGACGTCGCCCAAGGCCTGATAAGCCGCGTAATAGGGCAATTCGGCGAGCCACTCAAAATTGATCCAGGGCTTGCCGGCCACGGTAAAGGTGAGCATGTCGGCACGGATGAAATGGCCGGAGCGGACGAGCAAGGCGGCGTCGCGGAGATGCCACCAGATGTCAGGATCGGCGATGGCGTGGATGGTTTTGCCGCCGGAGACGGTTAGATACGCGAGCAGGGTAACGAGCAGAGTGGCAAAGACGGTGGGCAGCCGGAAGACGCCGTTGAAGGCGCGGGCCGCTGCGGAGGAGGGCGCGGTCCGGGAGGATGGAAGGCGGGTCTCGTCCCGGACCGCGGTTTGTGGTGCGGTCAACATGTTGCGGATGAGAGGAGGTTACTGCGGGGACCAGAGGGGGGATATCCCACGATAGGGGCGGGCGGATGGCACGGGCGTGGGGGATTGCCACCTCGGAACGAGAGCGCGCGCCGAGTGAGATCGATTGCGGTAATCGTTTTGCTTCCGACACCCTGCGGGTTTTGAGTCAGGTTGCGAGCGTTGGTGACATTGTCGGGCTGGTCGTGGAAGGTCTTGCCTTCGCTGGAGGCGTATTTGTGGAACCAGTCGCCCTCTTCGCGGAGGGCGCTGTGCCGGAGCAGAGCGCCCCCTGGAATTACTGAAACGCGGGATTCCGTCGGACTCATTCGTAACAATATCGGTTACTATTAAGAACCCTTGCACTACACCCGGTATTGCAGGATGGCCTTCTGGACGCGGTCGACCAGAGGAGCGAGGACCTGCATCTGCTGGGTTGTGCGGCGGACGGTAGCTTCGTTCTGCTCGGTCATGGCGGCGACCTGGGTGATGTTGCGGGTGATCTCGTTCATGGCCTCGGTCTGCTGAGTGGAAGAGTTGGCGATTTCTGTGACGCGGCGGACGGCCTCGCTCATGAGGGCATTGATACCGTTGAGGGTGTCGCGCGCGTTCTGCACCAGGGTGACGCCATCGGCGACCTGTGCGGCTCCGTGCCGCATGCCGCCGATGGCTCGATCGCTGTCGCCTTTGATCTTGATGATGAGGGAGTCGATGTTGCCGGTGGCCTTCATGGTGCGGTCGGCAAGGTTCCGGACTTCGGTGGCGACGACTGCAAAGCCGCGGCCCGCCGTTCCGGCCCTCGCCGCCTCAATGGAGGCATTCAGGGCGAGCAGATTAGTCTGGTCGGCAATCTCGCGGATGACGCCGGCAATCTGGCCAACCTCCGCTGAGGTCGCACCGAGGGCTTCGACTTCGCTGGCGGCATTGCGAATGGCCTGGGCAAGATCCTGAATCTGCGCGGCGGCACGCTCGGAAACCCCAGCGCCGGCTGTAGCCTGGCGGCCGGTTTCACCGACGGTGGTCTCGGTGGTCTGCAGGTGCCCGGAAACTTCGCGAATGGTGAGATCGAGCTCGGCAGCAGCGGCGGCTACCGAGGCGCTGGCGGCGCTTTGCGACTGGGCTGCTTTCTCAATCTCAAGAACCCCTTTGAGGACGTTTTCGGTTCCGCTCTGAACGGCGGTGACCGCATCGCCGATGGACAGGACTGTGGCTTCGACCCAGCTAATGAATAACGAGAGGTGCCGGGCGATGGGACCGAGACCGTCGTCACGACCTAAGTCAAATCGTGTCTTAAGGTTACCGGAAGTAAGAACGCTTTCAAGATAATCAACGGTGGCTTTCAGTTCACGATGGATGCGGCGATCGACCAGGAAGAAGCCGGAGAAAGCGAAAAGAGCACTCAATCCGAAAGCCGACAGCGCGAGCGGCCGCAGGACGGGATGTGCGGCGCCATTGAGGATGGCGGCGCTCCCGGTAATAGCGGCGATGAGCGCGAGGATCATGCCGAGGCGTAACTGAGTGGTCCATCCGAAGGCGGCCTCCATCCGGCGCGCGCGGGGGGAGACAGCTCGCCCGTCAACAATCGCGAGACTCCGATCGCCTTCGCGAATCCGCCGGTAAGCTTCCTCGGCGGCATAAATCTGTTCCCGCGTTGGTTTGAAACGGATGGACTGGTAGCCGACGATCTTACCGTTCTCCCGGACAGGAGAGGCATTGGCAAGCACCCAGTAGAAGCCGCCGTCGCTGCGGCGATTTTTGACGATCGCCTGCCACGGACGCCCTCTCTGCAGGTTGCGCCACAGATCGGCAAAGGCCTCGCGGGGCATATCGGGATGGCGCACAAGATTGTGAGGCTTGCCCAGCATCGCTTCCACGGGATAGCCGCTGATCTGGGCAAAGGCAGGATTGGCTTCAGTGATGCGGCCTTTGAGATCGGTGCGCGAATAGATGAAGACGCCATCAGGAATGACCGTTTCCTGATTGGTGACCTGGACTCGAACGGTGGATGCGGGCATAAGCAATTCCTCTCGGCAACAGTGCTGGCTCAGGAGAGAAATCGGCAACAAACGGAGGATCTTAAGTTGGATTGGACCGATGTTCCACGTGGAACATTGGAGTTTTGGGTCGGTTGATTCCGGCTCACTTGGTTTTTTGGGATGATTGGGACCAGGATTCCACCATGAACTTTGCAGAGCAATAACAGACCATCCAGCCGTAGGTGACGAGGACGGCGAGCAGGCATACAAAGGTCGACCAAAGCGCATAAAAGGCAGCCGAACCTTCCTGGGCAGGCTGGCCGCAGACTGCAAAACCCAAACCGAGCAGCGAAAACAGCATACCTGACCAGCGAAGGGTGTTGAGTTTTGACATCTTGCCCAAATAAGATCCGTTCCACTTTCCGTCAGAGGAGGAATAGGCAAAGATGAGCCAGGAGAAAAAGCAGATAACAAAGATCGCGAAGTTCGCCACGATGAAGCCATGCCGGCTGTCCCGGGCCGCGGATGGGTTCACAAAACCGAGGTAGAAGATGGTTGCCAGAGCCGAAAATGACTGCAGGAAATCAAAAAGAATGATGAAGATACCCCATGTCGCCCCCTCCGTTAGCTTGGCATGCTTGACGCTGAACGTGGACAGGAAGAATAGACCGTGAGCCAGGTGGCATAGCCATATTTCAGGATCAGGACGAGCCACGGCTGTCTGAGGCCGTCGGGAGACGTTCTTTTGAAAGCCGGGTCGATCCAGAAGCCCAGGTCGATTGGGACGGTACCCGCGAGGCCGACAAGGAAGGCACCGGCAGTTGCCGTCACCAGAAATTCGCTCAGTTCTTTCCGGGCAACGAGAGGGCGAGGCGATCCCTGGATCAGATCCGGCGGCACCCGTGAACCCTTTGCCCGAGTGGCCCAAAGGATAGACGCGAAGAAGACCACCGAAAACAGCAGTATCAAGCCTACGGTATTTGGCATCATCAACCTCTCGCCCTTGAGCCGCATCATTGTGGATTGAAAAGTAGGTACGGTCAATTAGGAAGTGAGAAGCCACGTTCCACGTGGAACATCGGGCGTTGGGAGGAGTCCCGCCTTTTTTTTAGGTCGCAATAAGAGGGAAATTTCCGGTAGATCTGTCCCTCTTTTTCCACCGGGTGCTTTTTGCAGCAACAGCACTGTAACAATCCATGACGGCGGGGATCTGCCTTGAAACCAAGGGATTGCCTGCGTCAGCGCCACAGCCCTTCGGCGAGATTCCACAAATGACCCCCGGTTGTGCACAGCCGAGGTGCCGTTGCGGCGGGGACTCGTGCCCGGTACGCTTGGGAGGTCATGGGGAGAGTTCTCGCCGTCGTCAATCAGAAGGGTGGGGTGGGTAAGACAACCACCGCCATCAATCTATCGGCCGCACTCGCACTGGAACGTTTGAAAGTTCTGCTGGTTGACTGCGATCCGCAGGCAAACTCGAGCGGCGGCTTTGGAGTGGCGCGGGATGCGGAGCGGCGCTCGTCGTATGACGTCCTGATGGGCGAAGCGACGGTTGCGGAAGTCGCTCTGAAGACAGAGATTGAAACCCTGCAACTGGTGCCTTCCCACAAGAACCTGACCGGAGCCAATGTTGAGCTGATTCAGATGGAGCGTCGAGCTTTTCGATTGCGGGAAGCCATTGATAAGATTAAGGATAGCTATGATTATGTGTTGCTGGACTGCCCCCCGGCGCTCGACCTGCTTACTTTGAACGCGCTGGTGGCTGCGGACCGGCTGCTGGTGCCTATGCAGGCGGAATATTTCGCATTGGAGGGCCTCAGCGAGTTGATGCACACGTTGCAGCGGGTACGGGAGGCGTTCAATCCCAGCCTCGAAATTGAGGGTGTGCTGCTGACGATGTACGACGACCGAACCAATCTGGCGCAGCAGGTGACGGACAATCTGCGGGAGTTCTTTAGGGACAAGCTGCTGAAGACGGTGATTCCCAGGAATGTTCGACTGGCGGAGGCGCCCAGCTATGGTAAGCCGGTGTTGCTCTACGATTCGCGATCGCGCGGAGCGGAAAGCTACCGGGAGCTGGCAGACGAGCTCCTACAGCGGAACGGAATTGAGAGTCCAGCAGCGAAAGAGCGAAAGGAAGCCCGGGCGGCAAGAGGCGAAGTGAAGGTAAAGTTCTGGCCGTACGGGTAAGCCATGAGTTACGGGCTACGGTTTAAGGGTCAGAAGAGCCCTGAAATCGCAGCACCCCTGGCCATTCTGTTCCACGTGGAACATTTCTGCTTTGGGCGTGAGGTGAGAGAAGTGAGGCGTCGAGGATGCAAACAATGACGGAAGCACCCAAGCGGAGAGCCTTGGGGAAGGGACTGGAGTCGTTGCTGCCGCGAGTGCAGGCGGTGGCCGAGACGGCTCCTCCGACACCGGCGGACGAAGGTGGAAAGGCGAAGGAAATCCCTGTGGGGGAGATCGACCGCAGTCCATACCAGACGCGGACGCGATTCGACGAAGTTCAACTGGGAGAGTTGGCGGCGTCGATTGCCGAGACGGGTGTGGTGCAGCCGATTGTGGTGCGGCCGGTCGCGGGGGGACGCTTTCAGCTGATTGCCGGCGAGCGGCGCTGGCTCGCATCGCAGCGGGCGGGTAAGGAGACCGTGCCCGCCATTGTGCGGCATGCTTCGGACGAACAGGCGATGGAGATGACCATCGTCGAAAACCTGCAGCGCACGGATCTGAACCCCATTGAGCAGGCGCGGGCGTACGAGCGGTTGGCACGGGAGTTCCAATTAACTCAGGAGCAGATGGCCCGGCGGACGGGCAAAGATCGCGCTTCGGTGTCCAACTTTCTGCGGCTGCTGCGACTGCCTTCTGAGGTGCAGGCACAGGTGGAGGGCGGGACCTTGAGCTTCGGCCACGCGCGAGCACTTCTGCCACTGGAGGATCCGGCCTCAATTTTGAAGGCTGCGCAGAAGATGGTGTCGCTGTCGATGAGCGTGCGGCAGGCCGAGAGCTATATCCAGGGAATCCTCAATCCAGAATCAAAGAAGAAGCCAGATAGCGAACAAAAGGAGAAACTACAGGATCCGAATGTTCGCGAGGTACAGGAGCAGTTACAGCGATCGCTGGGCATGAAGGTTCGGGTGGAGGATCGCAAGGGGCGGGGCCGGATCATTATCGAGTACGCCAAGCTGGAGGAGTTTGACCGGCTGCTGGAGATGCTCCAGGACAAGCGATAGGTTTACGGTTTACGGTCTACGGTTTAGCCTCTCCGACTCGGAAAGCAGGGCTTTGATGGAGGCGGCCGCGCGTTCCATCGAATAGCGTTTTGAAAAGCAGGGGAAAGCGTGGGCGGCGATCGCTTCACGTTCGGCTGAGGGCAGTTCGAGCCAGCGGCGAAGGAGGCGCTCGGTGCCCTCGAGGGTGTCGTCGTCGACGAGGCCTGCGCCGTCGGTCTGGATATCGGGCCAGATATTGACCTGGTTGCTGATCAGAACGGGGCGCCCAGCAGCGAGAGATTCGACGACCGCGATCCCGAAGTTTTCCTGATGCGAGGGGAGGACAAACGCCTCGGCGCTCCGCAGAGCTCCCCATTTGAGGTCGCCGGATAACATCCCGGGCCAGTGGACGCGTGTGTCTATTCCGTTGCGGGCCGCCACCTCTTGCAATTTGCCTTGAAGCCGGACCTGGTCGGGGCCGGCGATCACGAGATCCACGTCAGGAAAGTTCGCCGCGAGGCGGCCAAAGGCCCCGACTAGAAGATCGCAGCCTTTCTTTTCGTGCAACCGGGACATAAAGAGTAGATAACGGCGCCCGGCGAGTTCGGGAAATTTCGCGTGGAAGGCCTGGATCTGAGCGGCGGGGTCACCTGTGGGTTGGCTTATGCCATAGGCCACGGGAATGCCATTCCAGCGGTGGGGGCGAAAGCTGGTGGCGGCGAGATCGCGCTCGGTCGCAGTGGTGAAGAGGACGGCGCGCGCATCGCGCAGAACCGGGTACTGGAGGGGCCAGTACAAAAGCTTCTTCAGGTGCTTGAGAGGGTACTTCTTGTTGAACCAGGAGATCCAGGGAACCATGAGGGAAGACGGCATAGGGCACGCCGGCGCGTCGGCCGGCGGAACGGACGGCGATATCGGGAAAGATCCATAGGCCGTTCATGACGATGCCGTCGAAGCGGGCGGCATTGCGATGGAGCCAGCGCCAGAGACGAGGAGAGAGGCCGAAGCGGCCGAGCCAGCGCTGGCCAAGCGCGTGGACCGGAAAGGTAAGGCTCTTCAGGAATGGCGCGTCAGGCGGATCCTGGCAGAGCACTTCGACGTCGACGCCGATTTTCGAGTACGCGCGGGCCAACTGTCGGACAGCTTCCGGAGGGCCACCATCTGCGGGCGACAGGCTACCGATGACGTGGAGTATCCGCATTCGCGACGGGTGCAGGCAGTCACAGTGTAAATGACGAGGGTCCAGCCAGGATCAACGCTCGCTGTCCGGATTGGCTCGCGCGGAGAGCCTGGAGATCGAGAAGAACACCGCCTTCCGACGATCACACTGACGCAGAGGGACGCGCGTGTCTGGTGTAGTATCAGGCCAATTGCGAGATGGTCCGTGAGCTACCCGAGATGAATTCCGGCTCGGCACGCTTGCGCGGCCACCATCGCTGAGCAGAAGAGGATTCCACGGCTGTGGCGGCAGGGGAGAATGCAGGCGGGCGCTCGGGCGACGGTGCAGGTGAAGCATCGATTGCCGCGGGCGGCCTGGCGCCGGAAGAGACGATTGCCGATCGCTATGTGGTGAAGCGCCGGCTGGGCGCAGGCGGGATGGGCGAAGCCTGGCTCGCCGAAGATACTGTGCTGCGCCGCAAACTGGTGCTGAAGCGACTGAAGGGAACGGCCACCGCGGGACCGGGAGAATCAGCGCAGGCAGCGCGGGCCGGCCATCTGCTGACGGAAGCCAAGCGCGCGACGGCAATCAATAGCCCCCACATTGCGCAGGTGTATGACATTTGCCAGCACCAGGGCGAGTGGCTGCTGGCAATGGAGTATGTGGGGGGGCACGATCTGCGGGCGGAGATCGTAACGCCGCTAAGCGCAGAGCGGTATTTTCTCTCGCGGTGCAGATGGCTGAGGGGCTGGAAGCGGCGCACGCGGCCGGCATCCTGCATTGTGACATCAAGCCGGAAAACATTCTGGTCACAGAGCAGGGCTTCGTGAAGGTGCTCGACTTTGGCCTGGCGCGGATGATGGCATCGCCAGACGGCAGGGGCGAGACAGTAAGCCTGGCCGGCGCGGGGCATGCCTTTGCTGGCACGCCGGGCTACATGGCGCCCGAGGTGCTGCGCGAGTCGGAGCCGACGGAGCAGTCGGATATTTTCGCCCTGGGCGTCGTGCTGTATGAGATGGCGGGAGGGACGGCTCCGTTTAAGGGAAAGACGCTGGCGGACAGCGTGCAGAAGACCCTGGCGGCAGAACCGTCGGCTCTGAATCTGAAGAGCCGGGGATTGCCGGAGGGATTGCAGCGGGTCCTGCAAAAGGCGCTGATGAAGCAGCCGGAGCGGCGCTACGCGACGGTGCGAGACCTTCTGGTGGATATACGGGCTCTTCAGGCGGGGAATGTTCCGGCAGGCGCCAATGCGGGAAAAAGGCCGATCGCTGTATTTGTGATGGCTGCTGTTACGATTGTGGCGATTGCGGCGGCCCTGTGGGCGATGGAGCGGCATTTCCGGGAAAAGCCGCTGCCCGTGGCGCCGAGCGCCGTGGCCACAGCGAAAACGCGGCTGCTGGCGGTGCTGCCGTTCCGGGTCATTGGCTCCGCAGGCGATGCAGCGGGCATGAACGCTTACAGCGAAGGACTGCGAGAGGCGATCACGTCGAGCCTGGCGCGGGTGGCTCCGGCGGACCGCATCGATGTGCTGGCGGCGAGCGAGGTGCGGGCGCACGGGTTGACGAGCCCGGATGAGGCGCACAAGGAGCTGGGAGCCGATCTGGTGATCGATGGGAGCTATCAGCAGTTCCGGAACCGGGTGCGGATCACGTACGAGTTGGTAGGCGCGACGGGGAAGGTATCGGGACCGCCCGGCTTTGTGACAAGCACGCCGGACGATCCATTCAAGCTTGAGGACGATGTCGTCGCGGGGGTGTTGCAGATGCTGAGCATTTCCGCGAGGCCGACGGCACCGGCAACGGAGCGGACGACTGTGCCGGCAGCTTACGACGCGTATCTGCGAGGCGTGGGTTATCTGCGGGACTATCAGATTGCGGACAACCTGAAGAAGGCAGAGGCCAGCTTCGCAGAGGCAACGCGCGCCGATCCAACATTCGCCAGCGCCTATGCGGGCCTTGGGGAGGCGCACTGGGCGGAGTATCTGGTGAGCAACAACGAAGGAGAGATTGCGCTGGCGCGGGCGGGCTGCGAAAAGGCGGTAACCCTGAACGCCCAGGTGGCCGAAGCGCAGATTTGCCAGGGAACCATCGACGATGGGACGGGACAGGCGAAGCAGGCGCAGGGCGAGTTTCAGCAGGCATTGCGACTCGATCCACAAAGCGACACGGCACTGAACGGGCTGGCGCGGACCGATGAGGAGCTCGAGCAACCGAAGGAAGCGGAGAAGGTTTATCGGGAAGCGATCCAGGCGCGGCCCTACTACTGGGCGAATTACTTTGCATTGGCGAATTTTCTCCTGCGGCGCGCCGATTACGCACAGGCAGCGAGCGTGTTTGAGGAAGGGGTTGCGAAGTTTCCGGAAAACAGCTTCCTGGCGCGGCGGCTGGGCGTGGCGTATTTCCTGGAGGGGCAGTTCGATGCGGCTGCGAGGATCCTGGAGAAGGCGATCGCGGAGCGTCCGCATGCCGAGGCCTACATGGACCTGGGCCAGGTGTATCTGCACCAACAGCAATTTGGACCAGCGGCGGCAGCGCTGGAAAAGGCAGCAGCTCTGAAGCCGCACTCATTTGCGATTGAGGCAGATTTGGCGGATGCGTATGCCTGGAGCGGAAATGGGACGAAGGCGGCAGCGCATTATCGCGAGGCGCTGACGTTGAGCGAGGCGCGACTGAAGGTGAACCCCCAGGATCTGGATGCGCTGATGGTGGCGGCGTATGGGTCGGCGGCGCTGGGCTCAAAAGACGCTGCAGTGAAATATCTGAACGGGGCTCTTCAGCATGCGCCTGAGGACGCCGAGGTGAACTACTACGCGGCGCGGGTGTATGCCAGGAATGGAGACGCGGCGACGGCGCGCACGTGGGCGCAGAAGGCTCTGGCCCATGGCTACTCGAAGGCGGACATCGGGAGCGCGCCGGATCTGAAAAATTTGACGGCTCAGAGTCCGGCGCCCGCCGGGTGAGGGCGGGCGCGGAGGAAATAAGGGCTGGTACCGGCTAAGGAGTGACGCCCAGGTGAGGGTCGCGGCACTCCAGATGGCGGTGCTGCGGGTCGTGGTTGGCGATGGGGGAATTGGGGTCGACGGTCATGAACTGGACTTCCAGCTTGTAGAAGCAGCCGACCGACTGAGACTTCGCCTCCTGGGTGTCGTACGAGTTACCGAAGTTGAAATCTTCCTCATGGAACTCGCGGCGGAAGGGGTGTGCGGGGCAGGCTTGCCCCTGAGCATTGGTTTTGTTGATGGGGACGAGGCGGCGGACGCGATACATGCGGCCATTGCTGGAGCGGAAGACGATGTGCTCAGCCAGGCCCGCCGAGATGCACATGGGCTTGTGGTCCATCATGTCCGAGCTCATGGAGGCCTCATAGTGGCAGGCGCGCTTGCGGCTCATGTGCTCGACATCGATGATGCACTTGCGGCCGCGGGTGCCTGGAGCCGCGTCCCACTGGCAGAGATTTTCAGGGTCACCGACCGTGGCGCATTTCTGGGAAACGCCGACCTGCCCTATGGGAGGTGGGGTCGGTGGTGCAGCAAAGGCGGTCATGGAGGCGGCGGCAAAAAGAGCGAGGACCGAAAGCGTGGCTTTCACGGAGATTCTCCTGGGGGGCAGGTTTGGAACTGGGGAGGGGGTGACAGCGAGACTACGGCGTTTGGGGACCAATGGCAAGGGGAAAGCGCGGCGGCCGTCGCCTGCTTATCCCATGTAGCGAAGATCGACGACGGTGCAGTCGTCGTCGGCGGCGAGGGAGCCGGAAAATTTTTCGACGCTGGAAAAGATATCGTCGAGGCTGGTTTTTTCCAGTTCAGGCGCAATGAGGCGCTCTTCTCCATAGAAGTCACCGGCGGCGTCGGCAGATTCTGTAACACCGTCGGTGACAATCAAGATGCGGGAGCCGGGCTGGAGCTGGAGCGATCCGGAAGAGAAGGGCGCGCCTTCGATGAGGCCAACCGGAAGGTTTGATTCGGGCAGTCGGGAAGCACCGTTTGCGTAGAGGAAGGGCGGGACATGGCCGCAGTTGATGTAGTCGAGCCGACCCTGGGGGGTAAGGCGGAGGACGGCCATGGTGGCGTACTTTTCGACCTTCTTGCTGCAGATGTAGCGGTTGACAACGTCGGCGATCGACGCCAGGGGCTGGCGCGAGACGAGCAGCGAGTAGATGAGGCCCTGGAGTGTGGCGCCCAGGATGGCGGCGGAAATTCCTTTGCCGGAGATGTCGGCGAGGACGACGGAGAGAGCTTCGCCGTCTTCGACGATGTCGAAGAAGTCGCCTCCGACCTCGCGGCAGGGGACGGAGCGCGCGGCAACCGAAGCCCAGGAGAGGGTGGGCGGCTGGACGCTCATCAGGCCGCGCTGAATATCGGCGGCAATGGACATCTCCTGGCGGTAATGGCGCTCGCGCTCTTCGGCGAGGGTGAGCTGTGCATTGTCAATGAGGGCGGCAGCGTCGGTAGCGATGGTGCGCAGGAGGTCGTTGTCGATCCCGGTAAGGCGGCCGGCTTTCAGGCGGCTGTCGAGGTAGAGGAGCCCGAGCAGATCGCTTTCGCGGTTGGCGGCGCCGGGGCGTCGCTTGCGGAGCGGAATGATTTGTTGTGCAGATCCATCAGACAAAATGACTGTCCTCACGAACAAATGTGGATGAGTGTACTTTTGATAGCATCGTCTCCATAGCACCGAATAATAAAATGACATTTACAATTATCCTTGGGTTTGGACAAGAACGGACAAGGAGGCTTCAAATAACATTTAATCATCAATAGTGTCAATTTTGATTGATGTACTACAATGTTTGCAATCAAAACAATTTTAAAAGTTAGAGCAAGATCGTTCAATTTGCCACTCATCAATTTGCATTTCTACAGTACCAAGAGTAAGGGAGATGAGTTGACAAAGCCAGTAAGCAAAGCAGATTCCACATTGATTACAGAGAAAGATGATCAAGCTTCTATTGCACAAATTGATCATGTCAATAGCTCTTATACATATGCTGACAGACCAGTCGATGATCCTTATCATCAGATCAAGGAGGGAATGGAACCAGTCATCAAATATCGCCTCCACGCTGAACAATCCTTCTTCTGGCCTCCACCATTCGCTGACAATGACTCTCGTGAAATAGGACCCTACCCCCACGAAGCTGACTACAGCACTACCTATCAATTGCGTGATCCTTACGCACCTTGGGATGATCGTAACAACAGGCGTAACTTTGGGGAGGTCATGCCAGAAGAAATGGAGGCACTTTCATTATGGAATATGGATGTGGAGCAAGATTTTACATTTGGTTATATGATAAGTGCCTTGGTAGCATTTGTAGGAACATTTTGTGGGTTGTGGTGGGTTGGGGACAAATATTTTAGTGGTGCATTGGTGCCTAATATCGGAGTGCCTCGAGAGCTTCCTTACTGGGAAAAGTACTTTCCTGGATCCAAACCTAATCCACCCACTGGATGAATTGCAAGGACTATTTTAAGCATCGGTTGGTACTTTGGATACCAGAATCATGCATACATGTCATATGAGTAGTAAAAATGTTTTATTAATCAGCCAAATCAAGTAAACAAAACAAGACACATGAGAGGAGGGTTAGGTTAGTAAAGCGTGACACCACCATAAGGTCCACGAATGCGACGAGCTAGCTGGATATCCCTCTGCATAATAGTGACACGTTTCGCATGAATGGCACAAAGATTCCTAAAGAAAGAAAGGATGATCATGTAATAATAAACAACGACTTGACTTACGCGTCTTCAAAAAGATGCACAAGGAACGCTTCCGCTGCCTCTTGTAAGGCAAGAATGGCTTGTGATTGCCATCTCAATCCAACACCCTCTGCAAACTCATGCGAGATAAAGTCTGTTGCAACTTCACGGACCTATATGGTAGGGAGGAGGAGGAGCAGAATAAGCAAGTGAAATTATTTTGGTACAAGGCGCGCAAATGGTAACTTCCTGATCAACAAATCGGTAGTCTTTTGAAAGTGACGGATTTCACGGAGAGCAACAGTTCCTGGGCGATAACGACGGGACTTTGGTGTTTGTCCTGTTGCTGCACCAAGTGCTTCTAAACAAATAATAAAAATGGAATATATGATAATCTTTTGTACTTCCACCGACAGATGGACGTTTGCCTGTAGCCAAAGTCGCTCTTTCCAATTCCTTACGAGGAACCTTTGCTGTTGCCTTGCCTCCAGTACTAACACGTTTACCCGCGGGAGTTGTCTTTGAAGGAGTTGTTTTGGCCGAACCAGGTTTACGACCTTTTCCGGCACCTGTGCAGCTGCCAATCCCGATCGATTCATTATTATTGTGGTAGTATGTAGTTAACAAGCTTTTATGTTTGAAATGTGCTGTGAGTGGGAAAAGCGAACAAGTGGATGAAATAGTTCGTCAATTTTAGAAAAGGATTCAAATTACTCGATGGATGGCACGAGATAATTGGATTGGACAGTCGATTACAAGGGGTGGGTAATGCCAGGAGCGGTCAAAGAAATTTGCGCCAAAATCAAAACTGTTTCCCGCCAAAACTAACAACAAGCACCGGTGGTCAATGCCATACAAGTGAACGTGAGAAGAGTGACTAGTTTATTCAAAACTACTTGATTGTTCTGGTTCTTGGTCACTGACGCTGATATCATCAATTATCTCCAAGAGTGGATCATCCTCGTAGATGGGAATGTAATACTCGACTAACGACCAACGATCTCTATTGTCTACAGCACTTTTAATGCATGTGGATGAATGAAGATGTTCCACTACCAAATCATCATTTTCAAAAGAAATGAAACACCCAGGACACGTCAACTCACTCCTTTGATGCCTCAAATAATTGATTAACTGGACGGAATGGTAAAAGTCCAATCGTTGTCCCTTTTGAACTTTTCTAAAATCAAACTCGTGTTCTACTTTCATGTGATCTAAACATTCTGCTGAAGAACTTGACACCATCTGACAAAACAAACACATCGTCGGTCTATCGATCAAATCCGATAAATCACTCCAAGTTTCATCTTCTTTAATAACTGCTTCATTTTTTTCCAACTCATCATCCTTGGGTAACATCTCCCAAGTCTTCCCAGCTTGTACATAATTAACCAAGTAATATTTGTCGTACTTGCGATCTCCACTCTGTATTTTGTAATGTGACTTGCTTCTCATATGCTTTTTCAGTAATCCATTACTGGGAAACTCTTTTCCACAATAAATGCACTGATTGGAGTGCATCGTTGATTCAAGTTGACCCAAGAAATCATCAACCATGACAAGATTATCTAGTTGACCGATGTTGAAGGAATGCTCCTGGAACATGTGTTTAAAGAGATCATATTTGTCAGCACAACGAAATGGGCAGAAAAGACAAGTACGTGATTGACGATGTGAGTGAGCTCGTTCACGGGCTTGTGTTTGTAGCATTTGCTTTAGTCTTTCCTGTTGCAAGACTTCTCTTAGCGTCCAATCCGCTTCATCTCCTTCTCCACCTAGTGCACAGCCTACGATGAGTGGTTGCTTTTCTTCAAGGTATCTATCGAGGAAAGGTAAAACGGTCTCTGATTTATGGATGATTATGTTGTGAGAGTCAAGAAGGTGCTCTACTAGAGATATAGCATGGAGGAATGGTGTTTCTGATGGACAGTCTGTTATTGAACAGTAAAGCAAAGTGTAGGATGTGGGAAAGACTTCTCCAGGAAACGGCGACTCTTCACCTTCACGAGTACGAGTAGTAGTCATTTGAAGTGTCCTGGAAAGAGATTATGGAGTACCCCTGTCATGCTTTTTTGTGGAAACCAATCAGGACAGCATCATTTTAAATTTGAACCTGAATGTTAGTTCATACAATCATCAGAGGATCATTCACAGGACTCAGGATAGTCATACTTGCTGTTGTGCACCAAAACTGGATCAATTGTGTCAAGTTCAGAGATGGCTATTGATAGACAGTTTGTGATCTGACTTGACTCCAAAGAGTGTATTAAATGATTATTTATTAGAATTTAGTTAGTTCGTGAATGTGACGATATTAGTGTGTTTATGAGATAAGACATTGGGGACTGGAATTAGAGCGGTTGGGCGGGATGTCACAAGTAGTGTACTCCAACATCAAATCAATTAGTACCTTTGGCAAGAATGCTAAACTTCTTTCATAAGTGCATTTCTAGCCTTCACAAGTTTCAAAAGAGCTTCGATTCGATCAGCGAGATCCTGAGGAAAATGGTACTGGGACTTGCAACACATAACTCATGAGAATCCCATACCTACCTTATAGTGCTCGTTTCTCTTGACAATAGACAGAGCCTTCTCAAGCACACTTTCCGTTGCGAAAGAAGTCAAATATTTAAAGGCTTCTTCAAGGGCAGGTTTATAGGAGTAGAATTTCGATCAAGTCCATGAGATGCTATCCAGCTTGGTAGATCATCAGTTATCAATTCAGGAGATTTCTTCATGACACTTTTCAAGACATCCACGGCATCTTTTCTCCAAAGGGTCCTATAACGAATAGATGCAAGAGGTTTGACATCACTAGGCTTGAAGGAAGTAATCACATTTGTAAATGACTCGGTATCAGTACTATTGGATATTACGAATAAAGTTCTATGCACAAGGTAGTTCACACACATCTTGTCTTCTGGGAATGGGTCATGTGCCACTCTAAGGCAAGTGACAACTTTAGGCATGTGAGCTTGAACTTTTGCTAGATCAGCTAGTGCACAGGACAAGATCGAAGTCATATTGCTCTTTTCCAATTTCTTAAAGGTCTTCTCGAGGGTCCCGTGTCCTCAGCAGCGATCAAAGCGGATGCCATCTCTTTACGTGAGAGTGCTGCACGGATGGATGGCAAAGATAGGACGGCAATGATGGCAAACTTGAGCATTTGGAGAAACAAAGTGATGAAATATTTTATGCCGAACCCGGGAGTGTTGTTAATTTTTAAAAAATTAGATAGATCCCAGGATCTACTAATCCTCCCTCAGCATGCATTAAGAACTGTCACCCTGGGTGCAGGGGTTAAAACACGAATTTTGTTTCGACACCTCCTAACACCTCCTTAATCTATCACCAACTATTTTCTATCATGAAGCTATTAAGTACTGCTACTCTTTTGACTATCTTTATAAAATGTATCACTGCAAGCACTTCTAGTGAATCCGAACTATATAAGGCTATTGATGAAGGTGATTTTGCGACTGCTAAAGAGTTGTGCAAACAAGACGAAGCACTTTGTGAAAAAGGAATAGATTATGTGATTGATAAAGAGGATCCTGACTTTATTGCCGATTTTATCAAGCAAACCGAACTTGTAACCGGGTTCACACTCATGGCACTTTACCGAAAACCATTATAAACCAGAGAACACATTCGACATAGAATCGGTTTCTCTTTTGACGTCTTGCAGAACAGGGCATCACAATCTAATCCAATGTTCTCGCCTCATAAATTTATTGTTATTCTCAAGAAGATGCCAACAGCGCAAAGTCAAGAAGATGTTGTTATGGTGGGCGTCCATTGGCTATTCCTCAGCCAACATACTAAGTACTTTTATCCTTTGCTAGATGCATTGGAAGGCCATGAATTCTTGAGCAAGAGACTAAATCAGGCTGGAATCCAAATGGCATTCAAGTCAGGAGCTCAATACCACATTGAAACTTGGACACAACAATTTTATGACCATATATTTATCCCACCTCGAACCTATGCCGATGGGCTGATTCTGTCTGGACACGATAATGCGCATAACCCAATTTTTGAGCAACTATTGGTAGAAGCTGACCAAGGTGATCTGCAAGAACTCCAGAAGAGGACTGATTATGCGGGTCAGAGCGTCGATTTCCGTGCTGCTATTGAAGAAGCATTGTGCACAGCCGAACCTGGAGAAACAAGGTTCAATCGTCCCTATTGGAGAGTCAAGATTGCCAAGGAAACCTTCGAGGAGATTGCAGGTCTTGGGATAATTAAAGTAATTGCTGATATTATCAGTTCGTATGCAGTCTACAGGCACTACTTTGGGAAAAGAGCCGGAACTGCCAAAAGAATTATCGACGAGATCACGGGCGCTTCAACAGCAACTGAAGAAATTGGATATATTGTCAGCAGTTTTGTGGGCACGGATGAGGTGAGCGAGAGGAACGAGTGAGAGGGTTTTGCGGGTTACTTTTGTCATCAGACAACTACATTCCAAGTCGAATTACAAAGACTCACGTTAAGGACTAAACTAACTAATAAAACATTTACAATTAATTTTGTGTTGTGCCCAGCATGCAGATGGGAGATTACCCGCTTCCCCGTGAACAAAACTAGAGCTAATTAATTCAGTGTATATCAAATGGGAAGACCTAATCTAAACAGCTAACTGAACTGGAAAAAGAGCATCACGAGTCAGCCTCTGTGACAATAAAATGTCAAGAGTGTAACATCCATTGCAAACGTGATGAAGAGATATTGTGGGCCCGTTGGATGGTACAAACACTTGTTGACAAAATTGATGATTGCCAAGATATTGTCCGTTTTACCAAAGACTGCTAATTAGCGAGGCCAAGAGTTGTATCGACTTGATCTCTACGAAGGCAAGGGTTTTGACAGCGTCCAAGTCCGCTGTTGTCGTATTCGGGTCTAGCAACTCTGTGCCCAGGTATGGAAAGCTTGTTTTACTCAGCAATCAGTGAACAGGTAAAATAAATGTGCAGAGTGTGATTCGACATTGGTAACTTGTTTGTGGAGTATGTGAAACAAGACTAATCACAAGACTACTAAAACAGGAGAACAAAACTAGAATGTTCGATCATCTGGAATGTATTATACATACTACAACGGAGTGCATTTTGTGTTTATCACCTCCTCAGTCCTATCCCTCATAATAGATTCTACCACCAATTCACTCTTCAATAATCCAATTTCTTTTTCAAGCATTCTACATCTTGCCATTGTTGCCTTCACTTAGTTTATCTCTTTTCAGCTTGTAGTGTACTTGAATGCAAAACTCAATGTCACATACTCGTTGTGCTTGTATTTTTCTTTGATTCTTGACTAATTCGGCGCAGTTTAAAGTATTGGGTAATTGATTTATTGCTTGGATTATTCTGTCATCATGAGTCGATCTTGAGTTTGCCAATAACATTTTGAATCTGACAAAGTTCAGACAAGTTTCTGGTGACACCGATGGCTTCCCATCGTTTGACATAAATTGGTTGTCGGGGGAAAAGTGCATATCATGGACCCCAGCCAGTCCCTACCCTTGATCGAGTTTCACTTTTCTTTTGTAGGTTCACTCACTGAATGGATGGCAGAAGAAGCCCACACAAACGATCATATCAAGACTTGCCACCAACTCACTCCTCAAAACATTTACACTCAAATAACTAGTAGGACAACAACAAAATACATCACCTCAATACCCAAGTACAAATATCTACAATACCAATATATATGGACCACCTCCCACCAATCCACTACACCACACTTTCCTGCACTAAATCCTTCTAGTCAAACATCCTCCTCTCAACAAGCTTTTTATCATCAACCACAAACAAGTGCTCAAGCCTCTCAACATCATCAACAAATCCAGAATGCCATTGCTCAGCCCATGCTCTCCCTAGACCAAATCAATGACCTTTTGTCCACTCTCATAGGAGGTCCTTCCGAAAAAATAGATCCTTCCATTATCCAAATTTTGTCTAGAATAGCTGATGAATTTGTGGAGGATATGGCAAAGGGTGCTGCACATTTGGCTAATCTGAGGAGCGGCCGAGTGTTTCAGTGAAGGATGTTAGATTGTATTTGGAGGAAGAGTATGGGATCAGGTTGAGTGGTTATGGTAGTGATGCTGAGGAGAAGGCAAGTAATGTTGAAGCAGGAAGCCAATCCAGAACTGGTTCAGAATCACACCGACAACGGGTTGCAGCAGTCAAGAGAATGCAACACTTGGGAGGACATTATCACAAATAAAATTGTCTTATTGGTATGTGGATCAAGTCACTTTTTGCAGATCGGATTGAACACTATTGGGAAGGTGACTAGTTTTGGTCTATCAGTCACATCCGACTTCTGTCAACCCCTTGTAACATTAAATTGGATTGCAGTTAACAAAAGTCAAAAATCAAATCCTCACAAAATGAGCGACAACAGTCCCCAATCCCAAAAGACAGTGATGATGAAGAAAGCACCACACTGAGACCAGTTTATATTCCCGTCTAATTTCTGCTCCTCTCGAAATTTACAATTGGTTACAAGGTACCAATAACTTGACTATCATCCTTAAATTTACCTTTTCGTTTTTGTCAATTGTCAGTGGTGACTAGACCCATTAGAGAATCTTATGACCCAGAGGCTGTGAGTGAAGAGCCTTTACATGGTAGTGTGATAAATAGGAAAAGTGCCCGTCACTCTGCCATTCCACCCAAAGCGATCCTCCAGTTAAATTCCACAATCGAACTATGATCCGGAGACGGAAGAAGTTCGCTTGATTGATGAATTATCACCAACAATTCCTTCAGAGGAGCGTGTATTAAACAAACACGTCATTTCAATCTTTACAAGCTGCCATGCCTGCAAGGTGTCGCATATGTCAAGATTGGAAATTGATTTACAGTAGTCGTAGGGATGGATACTCACTTAGCACACTATTCCAACGAAACAAAAAGTATCAAGACTAGTCCTTGCATACTCGCAGTCAGGGATGAGAAGGGAGCGTGTTTGGTGTCTGGTCCACTCGAATCATTTCATGTACAAAATGGACATTATGGAACGGGGGAGTGCTTCTTGTGGAGAGCTTACTGAAAGGAGAAAGGAGCGGGATGATAGAGAAGCATGGAGCAACAGGAAAGAATCCGTATTATTTGATGAGTGAATCTATCTTACTTGGCAGCAGGTGTTTCGTAAGCTAAAAGTGGTTTTATCTATCTTTATTACACACATGTGTGTATTTTAGGGAGGGTGTATTTGGATTGTGGTTGGAGGAACGGATGGGGAAAGGGAGTTCGAGACCAGTTGTCACCTATGACAATCCATGCTTAGCCTCAGGAGAAGAGTTTGAGGTGGAACAGGTGGAGGTGTGGGCATTGGTTAAAAGTAGGTTGTTTTGAAGGTTTAAAAAACGCTTTTCTGTTAAAAATGTTCACTTTATTTACAATTCAAACAAGATTCTGCTAATGCGGGATGGGTCGAGATAGGCAAATTCGTCGTCGTCGTATTGTTCAGGCTATGCTTCCACATCCCAACTGCCTTGGGTGCCTCACCAGCATCAGCAGAAACATCAAGTTTGACCAGTTGATGGGATCCATGCTTTTCTTTGCAACTGGACTTCATCACAAACAGATGGTTGTTCAGGACAAGTCAAGCATTGCCATCGAGTCCCAATGATCGGTGAGGATTGGCAACAAGTGCACAGTCTCTCCCCAATGAATTGCAATGCGACTCACCGGTATGAAGGATGTGACGTGCACGAATCAATTGTTGTGCCATGAGTTTGCAGTCTCATATATTCACTTGATTTCTTGGCCTTTTCACCTAGTTTTGTCTGCATCTGCATTCCATTTATCCAGCAATTCATCTATCCTCTGAACATCCTTTGTCCGTTCCCTTACACTGACCTTTGTAGTAAGCTTGTTGAATCTACTCAAAACTTGATTGACTGTTCTTGTACCCAAAGCAGCTGCAATCTTTTCATACTTTCTTTGAGCAACAGGTTCATCCTTATACTTTATCATTAGTTGTTCAAATTTTCTCTTTTCAGAATGTGTCCATTTGGTACGATAAGTGGCAGGTAAGTCTGGAGTGATGTTCTGCTGTTGTGTGGATGGTTGACATTACTGGGTGCACGTGTACTAGTCTTGTATGACAACAAAGGAGCAGGTGATGCAACTCTACTTGCCACATCACTCATGACATCTATCTCAGCAACACCATTCTTGTTCATCAAAGTTTGATAATCTGATCCAAGGATTTCTGCAAATTGTGCTCTAATGGCTGTAACTTCGGGTAAAGGATCCAAGGCAGTGTACAAAGGTTTTAGTTGAGTCGGTTGTTCTTGTATGGTGGCAAGTCTGCGTAGGAGGTAGTCCAGGTTTTGACCATACGGTGTAGTAGTCCTTCTACTTGCCTTCTTCTTGTACTTTCCAACATCAATCAAGGGGAATTGGGATGAGTGTTTGTAATTTCGGGACTAAACTAATCAAAGAAGGATAAATTTACCTTGAGATTTTTGATAAATGTTGTAGGATTTGCATTGGCTTGTTCTTTCAACGCCCTCAAAGCTCTTATATCTTCCTCTGCTTGTGCTATTTGTTGTTTGATCACCACCTCATGCTGTTTCAATGAAACATAACTATGAAATAAAATAAGGCATGAAATGATTAAATACTCTATATTAGTAGCAAAATATGCTTCATAATCAAATTCTGGTGGAAGGCTTGGAGTGGGTGTGGTTGGGGGTGCGCTTTGTGGTCTAGAGCCTGTCATCTGTCTTCTAAGAACCTGTGTTACAATGATTTTTGCGTGATGAATAAGATGAGGAGTGGATTGACAAGGGCGGTCCTCATTGTCTTTATTAGTCTTTTATTTCATTTTTCTACTGAGCATCGTGAAATTAATGCGTCCTTTATGTTTTTCACGTTATTGTGTACGATAGGAAGAGGGATGCAAGAAAAGGCGAAACTGGTGTTAAGACTGACCAAGGATGCTGTTCCTTCTCATCACACCACCATTGACGATTATCCTGATTGCAAACAAATATTAAATATATTTGATCTTAAAAATCAGAAAGCCGTCCCAGTGCCTCGTTCTGAAGTAAAATCTAACTTAAGGGATGAACTGAATAGAGCTCCTTTGGATATTTGTGAAAGGGTTTATGAGGCATTTGGAGTGAATGGGTACGAAGATTTGTTTCCAACGTCATCCATACCCGATCTTGAAGAGGATGAAGTGAGTGAGGCACCTGAGGATCATGAGGAAGAGGAAAAAAGGATAAATTGAAACTGAGCAATGATGTAAGAACAAGAGATCAAGTAGCAGCTTACGTGATTCTCCTCAAGCTCGTTCTCGAAGTACTGGCAAGTCCAACAGTGCCCATAAAACTGCAGCGACGGATACGACCAAGCCACGTATACCTAATCAAGTTCCCATCACTACATTTTGGAACTACGTAGAGGCCTTCTTCAAACCCATCGATGAGGCAGATATCAAGTACTTGGATGATCCAACGATGCCTGTTGATGCGACTGCCTTTATCATACCACCATTGGGAAGGAGATATGAGACCCAGTGGAGGGAGTTGTATGGATTCATAGTACAAGCAAAAGGAAGGAGTGTGGAGGATTTGATGTCCGCCTCCAGATCCATTACCCAGTCTACCCAACAGGATCTTGTCAATGTTGATTGATCAGAATGTACCGACTGGCATAGCTAGCACTGGTAGTGAAAGCTCTTCCCTTCCAGACACTGAAACCGAATGCTCTGCAAACTCTCATGACAGAATTCATTTGAATGAAAGGATCAGTAAACAACTACATGAACTGGGATTGAAGGACATGTCCACTCATGACATGCAAGAGGATGATCCGATTTGTGCAGAAATGAGAGCATGTCAAGTTGCCCTCCGTGATCATATCTATGTCAATTATTGGAGGAAGCGCAAACTAGCTGCTTGCATTCGTAAACAACTTGCTGCACAAGAATTCTATTCCTTGCTACTCGAAATTGACAAACAAATTGATGCCGCCTTTCAACGCAGACTCCGTGCCAATCGAAAGCGCAAAAAATCGCATGCCGATAATGATGACATTGCTGCCATTCCCTCTGCAGATACCGTTCGTTTGGTGGAGAATAGGGAGAAATTGGTGGAAGCATTTAAACAAGTCTTTCCTGATCTCTACCACGTTTTATTACCACTCCCCGATAAGATCATTGATGGGGAGATGGAGAGAAAGGTGCTTGAACAGGCAAAAAAGGATGCACATTCCTCCCCTTGCCCCAATTACCTGGACCCTTTGGAAGTGGTTGTAAGCCCGCGTTCAATACCAAATAAATTTGTGAAATTACATCTATCAGTGTTTGCCTTTCCCTTGTTGAGATGACCCTTTGTCAGTGTTCTGCCCCTTCCAAACCAGCACTTTTGTACGCCACTAGTTCATCAACATTCCCAATATTCGAGGGACTGGGGCATTCCACCTCATAATTTGTCAGTGATGCCAACAAGATGAAACACTCCCACAAGACATTCTGGATGCACATTGTCAATACTTGATTGACAAGCTATCCTCACAATCTCAGAAAGAGTACATCAATCAATTCAATCTCAAGACACAAACACTCCCATTCAAGGCAGATGCGGAACAACTCGAGAATGCCATTAGAGAATCAACACTATCAATGTTGTGGCAAGTTTGCATCCTTGTGGCTATAATTCCTCCCTTGGATGGGACCGAGGACTTTTGATGAAATTTCAAAGACTACTCTTCCTATACTAATTATGAACTTTAAAAGTAAGTACATGGAATATCCTGATTTACTTGAGAGGATTTGGAAATTGCTGGAATATGCGCTTGAGGATGATAGAGTGGAGGGTGTATTCGGTGTACTGCCAAGAATGGTTCAATTATTTATGCCATGGAAAACAAAAGACGGTATTGATAAGGATATGTTTGAAGGTCTGAACTTTGATATCCGTAAACAAGAATCCTTCGCTGAAGCAATTCTGGATGGTTTGAGTAACGATAGCTTGGAAACGGAAAGGAGGCTTTCTTTGTTCTTAAAGCAACCATTCGATTTAGCAAGCATCAAGGGAACAGCCAACCTCTTGAGAAGAGACGATCCAGCTCGTTTATTATGTTGGGATGATGTCAACAAATGGTATGCCTTGTGGTACAACTTTTGTTTACTCTATGAAACAGTTCAAGAAACACAAGTTCATCTTATTGAACCCGTGTTACCATTATTGGAAACACTTTTACGACCCGACAATGATGTATGGTTGGGAATACCATGGTGGGAGTGCATCATGAAGAGGGCATTTGCAAATCCAGCCGATTTCAGTGAGAAAAGTAGTCTTGAATGCCATCATAGAATTGAATGTCAAAGAATCGCCAGATACTAAGGACATCACTAGGTTTCCTTTTTGGACACTCTGTTGAGCATCTTGAGTAACTCCTTTTTATACACTGCCATTGAAGCCATTCAAATTCATTCTGGATTTGGGGACAAAGTTGCAACATTTTACAAGAATTTCATTGATTCCTTTACAGAGAGGAGATGAAAAGGCTCGAGTGCATCAGGTTTTATTTGAAACAATTGTCAGCGAATGCAGTGGGAGCAGTGCCCTTCTTGTTCCTGCTCAGACCATTGATGGGCATTGAAGGATTTCCAGTGTCTGGACGGGGATGATCTCAAGAATCTGGAAGCCTTGGCCCTCAACAGTGGTTTTCACAATCCAAAGGCTCGCAGACTCTTCCGATGGATCCTTTTGCAAGCCTTCATAAGATTGGCAGATACGAACGCCTTAGGATTTTCTGAAGTGGCAAGTACGCTGCATCTTTTGACATTTGAATTGGATCTCACGGATGAGAGTCGTGATTATGTCTTGATCCTTGAATGGCTTCACACGAGCTTTTCCACATGAATATTTATTAACGAATATCAAGATTCTTGTAGAAAGGGCGCTCCTTCAGGGAACCTCGGAAGTCCCTCTAATTGCCTCCACAATGGCCTGTTTCCTTCTTAAAGAACCAGAATCTTATCGAGCATGTTTAAATCCCCTCTTGAACAACTCGCTTTTGTCAACAGTCTCAATCTTGCATCCCTCATCGGATGTTGTAGATTAGTCCTCGATCTTGAACATGTCGTCAACAGAATATCTAAAGCAAGTTTCATAGAGGTCATGTCGGATAAACTTTTGGTCTTTGCTGATTCCATTGAAAAGATCCTAATCTCCTATGAATCAAACAGCGTGAGATGCACCGTGACAGATCTT